>NZ_CAIJCS010000016.1 GCF_903819165.1 Aedoeadaptatus nemausensis | reverse complement strand
CTTCAGTTGTTAGTTTTCCTCGTCCCATGGTTTACCTCCTTATTTGAATTATACACGATTAAGGTAGGGGAAATGTCCAAATCTTGGGGACCGGGTTACCTTCGCCTCTGAGCCCTTTCCCCTTCCCCGCGACAGGCTTCTCGGGTTATGTAAACCGAATTAAGAAATCCTTGAATCGGGCAACTATCGTCGCTCACGTCTGACGGGCGGGCAGGCCCGCAAGGGGTGCGCGAAGATCTACCCCCAACTGAAACACATATCTTCCGTATGAATACCATCTCATGACCCCGCCGACCATTATTTCCTCATACAAAAATCCCCCACATTTTTTCATGTGGGGGATCTTTTATTTGCCGCTGACGGTTACGACCACGAGCCTTACATTGTGCCGTTCGTAACTGCAGGTTACGAGGACCACCAGGTGATCCTCTTCTTTTAATTCATAACCCGTGTCGAACACGGCATCTTGTTTCAGCTTCCGGTAAAATTCCCGTCGCTTCGTGAAATCGCCGTAATCTCTCGGATCGATTAAGGTTTCGCCGTCGATAATGGCGGCGAGCACGGGCTCTCCCCGGTAATGGCCCTCTCGCTCCGAATATTCGAAGGAGGGCACATCGCCGTCTGCTTTGAAGGCGTTCAGAGAGCCGAACATACTGCCGTCTTTCGTCATATGGCCGTAGACCATGACGAAGGGATCGGCGAACCCCGTGTTTCGGTAATCCATAAAAATACTGCCGAACACATTCTCCTCCCCGTCGGCTGCGCGGCGAAGATAAGTTTCATTATCTTCCCCTCGCACCACCGGGTAATCCACCTTTCCGTCGGAGGAGCGAATCCAACCGACGGCATGGGGGAACTGCGATTCCACATGGCGCCACGGATCGGCATCTTTCGAAAAAGATTCCGCCGCGTAGCGATAAAGCGCTTCGGATGCGTCGCCGTCTCGGCGCAAGCGAAGATAGGAAAAAGCGCGGTAGACGAAAAATATCGCCACCAAAAGAATCAATACATTGAGTAGAATTCGTCGCTTTTTCATAAAACCTCGCTTATTTTACTGCATACTTTCTCCGATAAGCCAAGAGCGCAAGGAGCAAACCGCCGCTCGCCAATAAGAGCATGCCTTCATCTGCCACGCCGGTCTTGGGAAGGCCGGGGCGTACAGGTTTGTTGGGCTTGTTCGGGCGATTAGGTTTGTTCGGTTTGTCCGGTGTTCCGGGTTGATCCGGGGTTTCCGGAGTTTCCGGAGGTGTATTGGGTTCTTCCGGCGGAGTCTTAGGCTCTTCCGGAGGATTCTTAGGTTCTTCCGGCGGAGTCTTAGGCTCTTCCGGAGGGGTTTCCGGCGGAGTTTCCGGTTTCTTCGTGTTCTTCGCTTTAAAGACAAAGCCTAATTCGTCGTTTTCGTCGAATTTAAACACCTTGCCGGTGTAACCGTCCATGGCCACTTCTTCCACTTCATAAGTGTAAGAGCGAACTTCGACTGTTACATTGCCATCCTTATCAATCGTCGTAACCTTCTTGAATAAGGGCAAACCGTCCACCTTGCCGACAAACTCATTCTTTTCGTTGAGAACTAATTGTTTGTCCAAGGTTTTTCGTTCGATCACGTTGCCATCTTTGTCTTTTACAATTTGAATAATATTGAATTTAACCTCGGGACGATCGGTTTTAATTTCCGTCGTGCCGTCGGCTTCAAAGAATTCCTTGTAAAGCTTAATGAAACGTTCCTTTTCCAAGTAAACGGTGACCTCATTGGAACCTTCCACCTTATTGGAAGCGGAAAGATCTTTATCCTTATCGATTAGATTATCAAGATTGAAGAAATCCTTAGCTTCGCCCAGTTCATGCTTCTCGCCGTCGATGCCGATATAGACGACCTTGCCGTCTTCAATCTTTGCATCGAGCTCGGGAATCATCATGGGAAGGATGAATTCTTTCGATTGGCCGATGGGATATCCAAATTTATTATCGATGGTAATACCGTCGACATCGGCAAGTTTAGCTTTTCCCTCTTTAATGAGCGCTTCTAACGCAGTCTTCGAGTAAGATTTTTCGCCGATTTTATAAGTGACTCTAAAGCCATCTTTTTCTTCGACAAAATCTCTTAAAACCGGGCGAAGACCTCTCTTGATCATCTTTGAAAAGTCATCGGTTAAGAACCACTTTTGATCGCGATTCGATGAAATATCCGTATCGGTTAGAGATTTTTCCAGCGTGTAATTGATTTTGTAATCGAATTTGTCGCCGAAATGAAGGGTGGTGTTCCCCTTAAACCATTCACCTGCATCGGATTCCGTTACGGGATTTCCCTCTTCGTCATAGATCCTCAAATACTTATTGACCTTGCCTTTATGGCCGTCGGTAATGGTGATCGGATGATCGCTGTAGAAAAATTCTCCGACATTTCCGAAGACGGCACGGTTCGTATACTTTTGACCCTTGTTTTGCTTTGCTTCGCTTTCTTGATATTTCTTCCTGTCCACGAGCAAGTTTTTAAGGCTTAAAGTAAACTGTGTCTTATCACCGTGAGGTGCTTCGAATTCGGGCAACCACGCCAAGATGGCGCGGGTTAATTTGCCTTCTTTCAGCTTGCCTTCCGCTTCAGCTTTTTTAATGGCCGCTTCTAAAACTGTTTTCTTATCTCCATCTAGGGTCTTTACATAGTCATAAATATTTTCTACATAAAGAGGCTTGGCATTCTTTTGGAACTCTTCCAAATCCAGCGTTTTATTGGCGCCGTTTTGCTTCATAGCGTCCTCATCGACCTTTAGGGTCAGTAGGCTGCCGTTTTGCAATTGGAAAATTTCCGGCAAGAAATCGATGATTAAACTATTTTTGTAAACGTAATAACCTTTTTCATTATAATTAGCGTTTACACTCAGTTTCTCAGATTTCTTATCGGTTTCGGAAGTTTCTTTTTCTTCTTTGACCGGCTTCAGCGCTTCATTGGTTACTTTTTGCGTCGTGTTTAGCTTGTCGACTTTGACTGTTACCGTAAAGTCTACGGTAATATCTTTGTCTTTTCCTTCCTTATCTTTTCCATCTTTCGAAAGATCGAGTTCCTTCGTTTTGGATGTTTTATCGAATTTCGGATTTTCCTTTTCCGGTGTGGGAACGGAAGGTTCGTAGACGAGCTTGAAGCCTGCATCGGTAGCGCCGGATGTGCCCTTGCCGTCAGCTCCGTCTTCTTTTTCAACGCCGGCATCTTCCCCTGCTTTTTCAATACAGTGGCCGAGACCGATGCCCGACGGACAAACCTTATTCTTCCAGTGGCTATCTTTTTCGAATAAACCGGGGCCTTGACCTGCCAAAGACAGGCGATAATTCGCAAAGTTTTTGTAGAAAGCGCGGTCATAGCCCTGATTGCTCATATAATAAGCCGCAAGGTCGATGGAAGGATTGGTAAGTTCTTTATAAGCTTGAGACTTCTTGAACTTATCTACATCGATTTTTCCCTTGTATTTCTCGAGGTTTGCATCGATGTTTTTATCAACCGTCGTAATACTTTCGCCGTCGCCGACATGGTAAGGATTAATGGGATTGCCCTTGCTGTCCTTTAAGCTCTTACGGTTTTTACCTTCGCCGGTAGCGAGATCGCCGTAGAAAAGTTCACTGCCTTTTTTAGCAGAATAAGGTAACTTTTTCTTATAGTCTGCCTTTGAATCAAATGTCGCAAGATCTTTTATTTCGATTGTATCCTTATCGATCTTATCTTTGACGCTGTCGAATGCTTGTTTCATCACATCGCGATAAGAAGATTCCTGCTTATTCCAATTCTCTTTAAAGTTGTCATCCTTATCCTTCAGAATCTTTTGAATTTCTTCCTTCACGTACTTATCTTTGTTCGTGAGGATTTGTCCAAATTCATCGGTAAAGGGAATGTCGACCATGGGATTGATCACCGAAGTGATGCCGATGATCTTACGCTTCGACGAATCCGTCGCCCCACCGATAGTGGTGCCCGGTTTCAGTTCAAACTGAATGGCGTTAAAACGCATATCGTCGTGGCGGTAGTCGCCTTTTTTGCTATCGAGATAGGAAAGCTTGAGACGATTTAATTCGCGAATCATGGATTCTTGAATGGTCTTTAGCTGTTTTTGTCCATCCTCGGTGGTGTCATCGACTTTTTTGAGAAGATTGTCGAATTTGATGGAAAGCTTGTTATAGCAGGGAGTACCTCCCTTATAAACTTTCCCAAGCAAAGTATCAAATGAATCCTTTAATGCTTTTTTTGATTCGACACTGAGAAGATCTTCGCCTTCTTTAGTCTTTAGTACTTCATTAATCTGTTCTGCATAAGCTTTTTGTACGGGACTATAGAATTTAAAACTCTTATCTTCAGTATCATTCTTCTTATAGAAGGCATTTAATACCTTGATGTGAATTTGTCCCTTGTCTTTGTCGCGGGTGATTTCGAAATCGACACCGTGTTTCTTTAAGGTCGCCTTTTGATTGTCACCGAGAGCGCCCTTAATCTCATCAGCCGAGATTTCAAATCCGTCGACGGCGACAAAATAGCTTTCGACGTAATTGGGATTGATTCCGAGGCGAATCTTATCCAGTTGATCTAAGAAGAAATACTCATCGGTTCCTGCAAATTCTTTGCCTTTTTCTTCCTTTATTCTTTCCCAGTTTTCTTTCGTATCGTTAATGATCACTTCATCGTAAATCAGGCGATTGTCCATGTTGTGATCTTCTACAATAATCGAAGCGCCGGGATATTCCGGGAAGAGACCGCCGCCCTTATTATTGAACCCGAGGGTCCAACGTAGGGTACGTGGTAAATCTAAAGCATTACCATCGCCGTCGACAATGGAAAGAGTTCTATCTTCGTCTTCTCCTTCAACTTTAAACTCAGCCTTGGGGTCCAGTTTCTTTAACTCTCTTCTTAAAAGATCTAAGAATTTTAGTTCTTTTTCAATCTTTGCTTTTTCTTCATCTGTTTTCGCCTTAGCTTCTTTATCTAAAAGACCGATAATGTATTGGTCTCGTTGACGATCGCTGCCGTCGCGATAGAAGATATTGAAGAAATTATAATCCAGATTTTTCGACAGATCGGCAGGCGCATTCTTAAAGAATAAAGCTTCACCTGTCGGTTTTTCCTTCAGATAGAAGTAACGATTGACTACTTTCGTGGTGTCTTTCGCCGCTTGCTTTCCGTCCTTATCTTTAAAGATGGAAACTTCTTCCGTTTCTCCCTTATCGTTAAGGCGCTCATAACTTGCTTGGAATTCGGCTCTTAAAGTGTAGCCGATGTCCTTGCCCGTTAAGAAGCCCGGGAAGCGCAAGCCGAATTTGGCGTTGTTGACGGCATCGAAAATGCTTTCGATGGAGACGATTCTCTCTTCATCGCCCAGTTTTTGAACGTAGAAGCTCATGTCCTCTTTGGACAAAATGAGATCATCTTTTTTACCGTCGGCCCGAACATAATATTCTTTCGCCTTGTCCCCTTCACCTAAGGTTTTCTTTACATAGTAAGCGTCGCCTACTTTGTAATAATCCTTAGGATCTAAGCTGCCGTTAAGTTTCGTGGCCTCGTCGGGAACGAGAGATTCTCCGTAGCCTAGCTTTGGATCGAGTTTGAGTTCCTTATAGCCTGCGAAGAATTTATCGCCGATCACTTTACCGTCTTTTGCTTCGACGAACTGATCCTTCTCTTTGTCGTAATAATACTTGCCGACGATAGCAGTATAACCATCTTTGTCTTCGACATAATTGTTATTATTGACAAAGATTCGGTCGATAGTTTCGCTAACATTGAATGTAACATTAGGTGTCTTTCCTTTTTTACTAAAGGAGTAGTTCCCTTTATCATTCTTAGTAACGGTAATATCTTCCATTAAGCGGCCGTATTGATCCACCAGGACTTCTCCCGGTCTGAAGGTATAGCCGCTCAGCAGATAGCCTGCTTTGTTAAATACAGCGTTTTCTTTAATCTTATACTCGACGCCGTCGATGGTAACGGTCTTGTTGCCGTTCGCATCGGTTTTGACATCGGCTTCTTCATAAGTTTTACCATGCACTCGTTTCCCGTTCGAATCTACCAGGGCTTTTTCAACCCCTACAAAGTTCTCGTCGGGAACTTGCTTAAAGCGATGGGATGAATCAAAGATCGCGCCGCCGTCTTTTCCGCCGACGATGGTGCCTCCAAAAGAAGTTTTACCATCTTTTTCAATGGTAACCTGTTTTCCTTCAAGGCTCGGGGTTACATTGGTATCCGCCTTGCCATCCTTATTGTTGGCCACATTGCCTTCGTAAACATCTTCTTCCGATGTGTAGGTGAGCAATTTGTCCCCTTGTAAGATATAGGTAGTGCCGTCTTTCGTCAACTTGCCTTTTTCATCAAAGTCGCCGACTTTTACAAAGCTTTCGCCTTCTTTTTTATAAAGGGTCTTGCCGTCCACTTTAAAGTCGTCCTTTTGAAGAACTTCTTTAACTTCGTAAACGTCGCCATTGTCATCGACGTATTTTTTATTGGTTCCGTCGTCGAGAAGAAGGTTTTTAAGTTCATCCTGAGTTAATTCTTTGGGATTTTTCCCTTCAAGATTTTTTTCAAAATTTCTCTTCTCAATCTCGAGAACGTAAGTGCCGTCATCTACTTTGTGATACTTTAAGCCGGATTTATGAATATATTCGGCAAATTTATCGTTGTATTTCGGCAACTTCATGGTGATCTTCACATGAGATAAGGGAAGAGATTCCCCGTTGGAAGAGTTTACGATCACATCGTCGATGTAGCCGTTGCTCTTCTTTAAAAGAGTGAAGATATTGGCTACTTTATCCGTGTCGTCGTTGACATAGCCATCGGTGATGTTGCCGCCGTCGAATTCCTTGGGTTTCGCCGGATCATCGGACCCGATTTCCCCTACTTCCGGATTTTCATCGTATCCTTTTTTCGTAATTAAGAAATTCTTCTTAATCGTTTTATCTCCGGCTTTCATTGTTATGGAAAAGCCTTCGTGTAAATTGCCGTAAAATCCGGGAATTTGGAATTTTAATTGAGCTACGCCGAAATCTTCAGCCGTAGTAAAGGAATAGGATCCATCTTCATTGGCTGTAAGTTCTACTGCATTGCCGTTTAAAAAGACAAGGCTATTTAAATCAGCCTTGGGATTTTCCCCTAAGGGATTGCCCACTTTATTGGGCGTAATGGTAAAGGTAAGTTCTTTCCCATCATTGTTTTTCCCTACCTGGACTAAGAGATCCAGGGGGGTATTATCGGGAACGTAGTAGGTATCGCCTTCCAATTGGCCGCCGACACCGCCGGAAAAATCGAATGGATAGACATTAATTCTCGGGTCTCCATTTTTCTCTCCGAAGGCCGGAGTAATCTTCTTCTTCGGATCCGTAGAGTTGATGCCGTCCAAGACTTGCTTGTTGAGATCGTCGAACTTTTTCTTGAGCTCTTGAAGATCTTTAACGCCGAGGGCTTCCAGCTCTTCCTGGCTTAGTCCGTCTTGATCGGGATCCAGCGCCTTATCCAAGGCATCTTTTACCTTTTTATAATCTTCGTAAAGTTTCTTACCTTCTTCAGAAGAGTTCTTCTCGTCGATATTAATGTAAGGCTTCGTCGCGAGATCTTTTCGGATCGCCTTTTCCTCGTCCGTTAATGCGCGGGGAGGCTCGAAACCGCCTAAAAGTTTGTTCAGTTCGTCGACGTCTTTTTGCGTCAACTTACCGTCGGCGATTTTTTGTTCGATTTCTTTACGCTTTTCCTTGATTTGATTGTATCGTGCAATCTCCTCTTTATCGGTTAAGCGTTGATCCATGTCGTCGGTCAGCTTACCCGAAGCGGACTCCTCAACTTCTTTCAAGTACTTTTCATTGTACTCATTTTGAAGTTTTTTCTTCTTCTCTTTGTCTTTCTCGGCTTTTATCTGTTCGCCGAGTTTTTTAAGATCCTCGGAAGGTTCCACCTGGTTTTTAACCTCGACGGGCTTTTCTTCTTCCGCCGCCGCTTCCGTTTTTTGGTCGGCTTCGGTTGTTTTGCCGGTTTCGGTTGTTTCCGTTTCAGAATTTGCTTCCGTACCGTCGGCCGGTTTTCCATCCGCCGTCACTTCTTTATCGCCTGCATCCTCTTCGGAGTCTGCTTTAGGTGTGTCGGCCGGATTTTTATCCGCCTCGTCCTTAGCGTCCGCTTCCGTTTCGCCTGCTGCATCTTCCATCGATTTGGGGGCGTTTTGTGTCGCCGTCTTCGGTTCGATTGCAAGGTCCTTTTCTTCGGTTGCGAGATCGCCATCTGCGGGAGTCCCGTCTTTTTCTTCTATAGTCGGAGCGGATTCTGTTTCTGCCGCTTCCGTCGGAATCGGATCTTGTTCATCCTTTCCCTCTGTCGTATCGGGAGAAACTGAAGTTTCCACCGCCACCGGGGCGTCGTCGCCTAAATCTTTTTCGTCGGCTGCATAAACTGTGCCGTGTGCGAAAAGTGTCAGCATTAAAAATAGCATGAATAGACGTAATTTCCTGTTCATTTTCTCCCTCCTTTCTATAGTGTATTTAAAGAAGTAACATAAACTTCTTTATCTGTTCATTATATATAATAGGTGGTAGGTATACAAGATAAAAAACGTTTTATTTGGCTTTATTCAGGGAATGAGAAGGGTTCTTCTTTTCCTCTTCGCTTTCCTATGAAGGGTTTTGTTTTTTACGTTTTTAATACGTTTTATATTATGGTCCGTTTCGCCGCTTTTCTGCATTATAATGGTAAGGAGAAAGAGGTGTTATTTTGAAAGATTGCAAGGCTCATGTTCTTTTATTCGCATTGTTCTTTGTCCTTTTGGCGGTGTCTCGCCCGGCGGAGGCCGCCGCTTTAAAGGAGAAGGGGCGGGTGCAGGTTTCTCCCGGCGTGATTCGGCGGGAGGTGCAGGTGAAAGTCGGCGGAAGGAATCACGTGGTGGATGTGATTCAGGTGGATCTCAATAATCCCTATGCTTCTCTCGAGGTGATGGCCGGCGCAGGTACCTATACTCGGCGGGACACGGTGTCCAATATGGCCGATCGCACGGACGCTTACGCCGCCATTAACGGGGATTTCTTTAATATGTCGAAGCAGGGAGCGCCCTTCGGCCCGTCGGTGGTGGAAGGCAAACTTCAGTCTTCGCCTCTCGAGTCTATCGGGCTTTACGCTTTCGGCGTAGACGGCAACAGAAGGGCTCATATCGAATCCTTTACTTTTTCCGGCGGGGCCTACGCGAGCGACGGGGCCAGTTATCCCATTAGCGGCTTAAATAAGACGGATTATATTATTAATCACACGCAGGTGCCTTCTCATAAGGATTCGATCCAGCTTTATAATGATTTCTGGACGTCCCGCTCGAGAGGGCTTAGGGGCAGCGGCGAGGTTCTCGTGGCGGGCAACGGCAAGGTGGAAAAGATTTCGCTAAACGGCCCGCTCCCTATGGCCACGCCTAAAGGTAAGTTTATTTTGCAGGTAAACGGCCGGGCGAAGGATTTTATTCGGAAGCATGTGCGGGTCGGAAGTACTTTGAAATTGGATTACCGCATTGCGCCGGACAGAAATTGGCAGTTTTTAATCGGCGGCCACGCACTCCTCGTGGAAAACGGGCGTCCGAAGCTTTACACCATGGATGCCGATTCTATCGACGGCCGGCGGGCCCGAAGTGCCGCCGCTATTTCAAAGGACGGCAAGACGGTGTATCTTCTGGCGACGGAGGGGCGCAATCGCAAATCCGGCGGTATGCGTCTCGCCGAATGGGCGGCGGCGGTGTCGTCTTTCGGCGTGGACAAGGCGATTAATTTAGACGGCGGCGGGTCTACGACCATGGTGGCGAGAGGCCACGGGGATTTCAAGAATTCCGTAGTGGCTCATCCCGAGCGCCACGCGTCTCAGCGGCGGATCGTCAACGGCATCGGCGTTATGAATAAGGCGCCGCGCACGGCCGTGGCCGGCGGGGAAATCGACGGGCCCAAGTCTGTGGTTATCGGCGAGGTGGCCACCTACAAGCTGAAGAAGGCTTGGGATACTAATTACCATCCGGTGCAACCTTCTTCCGTGACCTATGGTTTAAGCGACACGGCTTTCGGCAATGACGCCTGGGTTTACAGTCGTTTCCTTTCCCCGAGTACGGGAAAAACCGATATTGTCTTGACCATGAGTAACGGCGCTAAGATCAAGCTTCCCGTTACGATTTCGAGCCCTGCGGCCATGAAGTCTTTGAATTTCGCCTCTACGCGAAACGGAAATCGCGTGTCGTTGGCGCCCAAGGGCCAAACGAAGGCCGGTCGTAACATCGCGCTGGATCCCAATCAAATGAATTGGAATGTGGTAAACGCCAAGGCCGCCATCAATACGGAGAGTTGGAAGAAGCCTACGGGAAGCGGGCTCTATCCTCCCGCCGCCGTGTTTACGCTCCGCCCCGAGGGCAAGGCTTATGTGGCCATCGAGGCGTCTTTCGGCACTCAACGGAGTTATTATCTGATGGACGCTCCCGGGTATCGGAAGCTCGCCATGACGGTGGGCAAAACCGATTACTCTATGGGCGGCAAGAAGATGACCATGGATACGCGGCCCACGATCGAAGGGGATCGCACCCTCGTGCCCCTTCGCTTCGTTATGGAAAGTTACGGCGCCGAGGTGGAATGGGATCGTGCTGAACGGGTCGCCACCGTCCATTACAAAGGGCGAACCTTGGAGCTACCTGTGGATCGCAAGGAGGCCCGCATCGACGGGAAGAACGTGCCTCTCGATGTGGGGGCCGCTATTCGCGACGACCGCACCATGATTCCCCTGCGTTTTGTGGTGGAAAATTTGGGGATGGAAGTTTATTACGGCAAGAGCGACCGCTCCATTTCCATTTATGAGAAAGAATAGAATGTAATGAGAAAATCCATTGGGGAGGAATCCTCAATGGATTTTTTTGTTCAGAGGAAATATCTTTTATATTTTGGGGAGTATTTCCGCATACCCCTTGCGGGCGGGCAGGCCCGCCCCTACGTGTGCGAAAGCTGAGATCGTGATTTGTAGGGGCGAGCTGAAGCCCTAGCCCGAAATCTTTGATTTCGTGGCAGGTCTCAATTCAATAATCTCCGAGAAGCCGAGCGTAGCGAAGGCTGATCGGTAAGATTAGACGGACGCTCGCCCGAAAGGCAGAGACGAAAATAAAAATCCAACTCAGAATATATCTCTCGCGACGCAGCCCAACAGGAATCAAACGGCGTAAGCCGTTTGGACATATAGAAAGCGTTAGGGTGGAATGGGAGGTGGTTTTAGGAGGAGGGAAAGAGGCCGAATCGCAACGGCCTATTCCCTCCTCCTAAAAAATCTTATGAATGAATGCTATACTTTTGGAAGAAAAATTAACCGTATAAGATGATCATCTTCCTCAAATAAAAAACTCGACATTTTTTCATGTCGAGTTTTTTATTTCCCCATTCATAAGGAGATCCTTTATAGAATATGCCGGGGAATGGTGGCGCTTCAGGGCGTGACCGACGCCTTAAAAGCCGCGGGCTTTCGCGCCGATGGCGACGCTATCCGCCAGTTTCATCTTATCAAGTGGGGTTCTCTTTTCGATAACAAATGGGTAACATTTCCATGGCGTTTTTATGACATTTTGCAGAATGTAGGGCAAGAAAAAAAGATCGCGATTTTTCGCGATCTTTTTTATCTTGTAGTCTACTGATTAGATAACACCTTGTGCCATCATAGCATCTGCTAAGCGTACGAAGCCGGCGATGTTTGCACCTGCAACGAGGTTGTAGCCGAGGCCGTATTCTTCAGCAGCTTCAACGGACATTTTGTAGATGTTGTCCATAATGGTGTGAAGTTGTTTATCAACTTCTTCAGCTTCCCAGCTTAGACGTAAGCTGTTTTGGCTCATTTCGAGGGAAGAACCTGCAACGCCACCTGCGTTAACAGCCTTGGAAGGAGCAACTACTTTTACGTTTTCGATGAGGTAGTTGAGTGCTTCGTTGGTTGTGGGCATGTTAGCTACTTCGATGTAGTATTCTAAGCCTTTTTCAACCATAGCTTTTGCTTCTTCCATGGTGATTTCGTTTTGGTAAGCAGCCGGCATAGCGATGTCGTATTCTGCGTTGATCCAGGGTTTTTCGCCGGGGAAGAAGTCTACGCCGAATTTGTCTGCGTAGTCTTGTACTTTGTCGCGGCCGGATGCGCGCATTTCGAGCATGTATGCAACTTTTTCTTCGGTGTTGATACCGTCTTTATCGTAGATGTATCCGTCGGGACCTGCGATAGTAACGACTTTACCGCCGAGTTGTTGAACTTTTTTGCAGATACCCCAAGCTACGTTACCGAAACCGGAAACGGCGATCTTCTTGTCTTTGATGTCTTCGCCGAAGTGATCGAGTACGTTTAAGAGGTAGTAAACTGCGCCGTAGCCTGTAGCTTCGGGACGAACGCGGGAACCGCCGTAGCTGAATCCTTTACCGGTGAAGGTACCGTTTTCGAATTTAGCTTTTAAGCGACGATATTGACCATACATGAAGCCGACTTCTCTTGCGCCAACGCCCATGTCACCTGCCGGTACGTCGGTGTCCGGTCCGATGTAGTGGTAAAGGGAGCTGATGAAGGATTGGCAGAAGCGCATGATTTCGTCATCGCTCTTTCCGCGGGGGTCGAAGTCACTACCACCCTTGCCGCCGCCGATGGGAAGGCCGGTCATGGAGTTCTTGAAGCATTGTTCGAAACCGAGGAATTTAACAACGGATTGGTTAACGGTGGGGTGGAAACGAATACCGCCCTTGTACGGTCCAAGCGCTCCGTTAAATTGTACACGGTAGCCGATGTTGGTGTGGTATTGGCCTTCGTCGTCTTGCCATACTACGCGGAAGCTGAAAAGACGATCCGGTTCAACCATGCGGCCTAAAAGGTCGACACGTTCATATTCGGGGTGTTGGTCGATAACCGGTTTTAAAGAACCTAATACTTCTTCAACGGTTTGGCAGAATTCAGGTTCGCTCGCGTGTCTTTCTTTAACACGTTCGATTACACTTTCAAGATAGCTCATACAATTTCCTCCTTAAAGAAAGTAAGTAGACTTTAAAGTCTTCGTATAAAGAGCAAAGGCTTTCCTATTCCTAAAATAAAAAATTTCTTTTTATCGCCACAGAACAGATCGGCCCTATCGCTCTAACGTGTTCATCATAACACATAGAAAACGAAATTTCCATGGGGTTTTTATTCTATATACATTTTCGGAGTGGGCTTGGCAAGCCATTTTTAGCCATTGTATGCAGTATTTGACAATATGAATCGTTTTCCTTTTTGTTTTTGTACATTCTTTTTGTTATTTGAAATGTACGGTGTAAAAAAGATTACTCCCCGAGCTTCATTAAGTTTCTATGGAGTTTTTGTGAAATCTTTTTCCGCTTTCTTCGGCTCGCCTTCTTAAAATTTTCGAGATTTTTTTATTCAACTCGTTTACACTTAATGTATGAAGAAAAGGAGTGAATTATATGTTAGCCCATCATATTATTATGGTTAAACCTTCCGCCTTCCGTTTTAATGCGGAGACGGCGAAGGACAATAAGTATCAAAGTGATCGAAAAGATTTCGACGACCCAGCCAAAGCTGCCGAGGAGGAATTCGATAATTTCGTAGCCGCTCTTCGGGAAGCCGGCGTCCACGTGGACGTAGTGGAGGATTTTTCCGACGATACGCCGGATTCTATTTTCCCGAACAATACCTTCGTCACTTTCCCCGGAAAGCTCTTCCTCTCGCCTATGTATAGCGACAATCGAAAAATGGAGTTTCCTAAATTGAAGCCTCAGTATGAAGCGCTCTTCGATTTTTCCCAATTGGATATAGTGGATTTTTCGAAGGAAGAGGCGGCTCTCGAAGGCACGGGTGCCATGGTCATCGACCGCTTTCATAATATCTGCTACGGCGCTCTTTCCAACCGCTGCGACGAGGAGCTTCTGAACCGCTTTTCGGAAGCTTACGATCTTGTTCCCGTTCCCTTTCGCGCCCGCCATCACGGCGCCACCGTCTACCACACCAATGTGATTATGACCGTGGCGGAGCATTTCGCCCTGATCGCCGAGGAACTTATTACGGAGGGCCGGGAGGATGTGATCCGCCGGCTGAAGGAATCGGGCAAGGAGATTATTCCCCTGACGGCCCAAGAGGTGGATCATTTCTGCGGCAATTGTTTGGAGCTTATGGGGAGCGAACACCTCCTCGTTATGAGCGAGGAGGCTTACGAACATCTGGCTCCCGAAAAAATAAAGATCCTCGAAAAGTATAATAAGATTTTGCACACGCCCCTCCCCGTCATCTCTACATTAGGCGGCGGCAGTGCCCGCTGTATGATCGCGGAAAATTTTATAGGGCAATAAAAAACGAGGCAGGTTTCGATCTGCCTCGCTTTTATTTATCTCATGCGATGTTTGTTCGTAATATAGTCTTTTTATCTCATGCGATGTTTGTTCGTAATATAGTCTTTTTATCTCATGCGATGTTTGTTCGTAATATAGTCTTTTACATTGATAACCTTGCCGTCGTCGAGATAGATGTAAAATTCCCAGCGACTTAAAAGGCCGATGCCCACGCCCATAAGGGACGCCAAGGGAGCGATCACTGTCCAGATGGCACCCAGGTTCATGGATACATTTAAGATGACTTCGTCGTTTTCGTCCATGACGATGAGTTTGGTGGCATTGCCTTTTTCCCAAATTTCTTTCACGGCGTCGATAATCTCTTCGCCGATGTTCGTAATGGAATCGGCGAAATCTTCCGCCTTGGTTTTTTTCGCATTTTTGAAGTCGAAGTCCGCTTTTTCTTCAAAGTTTTCTTCTTTCTTCTCTTCGCCCATAATCAGGCGAATGGCGCGATCCACATCACCGTCGGCGGCTAAAAGTGCGTCGCGCACCACCGTATAATCGGCGCCGGTGACGGAAATTACGTAATCAATTTTTTCCATGGTAATCATAATCTATTGCCTCCTCGTTTTATCTTCAATAACTTATTTGTATTGTACCCGATAAAAGGAGCGTCGGATCGGCAAAAGTCCAGACTTTTACCTTTCTTTACCATGCCTTTGATTTATTCATCAAATAGTTGGTGACACATTTTTTGTGCCGTGTGGGTTCCCGCCAATCCGCCGATGCCGGTTTCTCGCAGGGAAGCGGGCATGGCGTCGCCGACTTCTTTCATGGCCTGGCAGACTTCGTCGAAGGGGACGATGCTGAAGGTGCCCGCCATGGCAAGATCGGCGCTGATGCGCGCATTGGATACGCCCGATGCGTTCCTAAAGGTGCAGGGGTATTGTACGAGACCGCCCAGGGGATCGCAGACGAGGCCCAAAATGTTTACTATGGCGATGGAAGCGGCGTTTAGGCATTCCTCCACATCGCCGCCGTAAAGTTCCACGAGGGCCGCCGCCGCCATGGAGGAAGCCGCGCCGCATTCCGCCTGGCATCCTCCTTCGGCGCCGGCGAAGGTGCCGTAGCCACCGATAAACTGGCCGATGCCGATGGCGGTCAGGAGTCCTTTGACAAGGTCCTCGTCGCTGACGCCTAAATCTTCCTGTGCCGATACGAGAGCCGCCGGCACGATGCCGCAGCTGCCCGCCGTAGGTGCCGCCACGATGACGTCCATATTCGCATTGGACTCGAAGGTGGAGAAGGCGCGGGCCATGGCGCGAAGGGTCTTTTCGTCGGTGACGAATTTTTTCCCGCTCTTGGAATAGTCCCATGTCTTCTTGCCGAAGTCGTTGATGATGTTTTGTTTTAAGCCGGAACCTTCTTCCAAGGTACGGGAGGTGGATTCCTTCATAATGCCGAGCATATGGCTGAGCTCGGAAAGAATCTGCTCTTTCTTTTCCGGATCGCCCTTGGATTCTTCTTCCAATACATAATCGGAGATCTTCCAATTCTTTTCCCGGCAGATTTCCATAAGGGCCTGCGCTGTCTTTAGCATAATGCCTCCTGTTCTTCTTCGTCGAAGGTGCCGATGTATTTGGCAAATTCAAAGCGTCCGTCGCTTAAAATCGGCTCCAACGTCTTGTTATCCACGGCGTGGGTAATTTCCGTGACCAAGGTGACCGTGTCTTCGATTTTTTTCGTCACCATGGTTTCGATATTGTAGCCGTTAGCCGTTAAATTAGTGGATACCATGGCGATGACCCCTTTTTGCTCCTGATATTGTAAAATAAGGGTAGGGTATTCATTTTTAAATTCCACTTCGATATCGTTGATGGCGACGATTAAAATATTGCCGCCGCCGATAGAGGATCCCGTTACGGAAAGATGGCCCCCGTTATCGTAATAGAAAATAATTTCCACCGTATTGGGGTGGCGCTCATCTCCGAGATCCACCTCTTTAAAGCCGAAGTCGATGCCCCGCTCTTTGGCGATTTCAAAGCTGTGGCCCAGGCGGTTGTCGTCGGGCAGAATGCCGAGGACACCTGCCACGAGGGCGAGATCGGTGCCGTGGCCTCTGTAAGTGGAGGCGAAGGAACCGTGTAAGCGAAATACGACTTTATGGAAGGGATCCCCTTCGGAAATGGCGAGGGCGGCGTTGCCGATTTTACAGGCTCCCGCCGTATGGGAACTGGACGGGCCCACCATGACGGGGCCGATCACGTCGAATGCCTTGTATCTTTTCATTGTCTCCTCATTTCAATCCATGGATGTTTACTGCTACTTGCCTGTCTATTTTATCATAGTTTATTCATTATCTTCAGGAGGTTCTTATGGCCAAGCTCACCATTCAAAACGCACATATTCTGGACCCCATAAACGGTCTCGACGAAATTCAAACTGTAAGTTTCGATTACGACGGCGAGGGGAAAACCATCGACGGCGAAGGCTTTTATCTCTTCCCCTCTTTTGTAGACGTACACGTGCACTTTAGAGATCCGGGCTTTACCCACAAGGAATCTTTGGAGACGGGAAGCGCCGCCGCCCTTCACGGAGGTTTCGGCCACGTGGTGTGCATGGCCAATACGAAGCCCGTAATGGCGGGAGAGGAAATAAGCGCTTTTTACGAACGGGCTAAAGATCTTCCCATTCATGCCTACACGGTGAGCGCCCTGACGGAGGGCTTGAAGGGCGAGGTCCTCGTGGATATGGAAGACGCCGCTCGCCGAGGGGCCGTGGGCTTTTCCGACGACGGCCTGCCCCTCAAAAGTATAGCTCTTCTGGAAGAGGGGCTTCGCCGAGCCAAGGCCCTGGATCTCCCCGTCAGTTTACACGAGGAGGATCCGAACTACGTCCACAATCCCGGGGTGGACAGCCGCTACGGGGAGCCCTTCGGCTTAAAGGGCGCCGAGGCTATGGCGGAGTATTCCTTGGCGGCGCGGGATTTAGCCCTGGCCTTTTATTTGGGCGCGAAGCTGGATATTCAGCATATTTCCTGCGGCGTAACCGCAAGCCTCGTAGAAGCCTTCGCCAAATCCGGCGGAGACGTTCTCGGCGAACTTACGCCCCACCATATGACCATGACCGGCGAAGATGTGGCTATTCACGAAACCCTCGCGAAGATGAATCCGCCCCTCCGTACGGCAAAGGACCGGGACGAGCTTATAGAATTTGTGGGCAAGAATCACTTCGCCATCGCCACGGACCACGCGCCCCACAGGTCGGATGAAAAGGCGAAGAGCATGAAGGACGCCCCCTCGGGCATCGTAGGTCTTGAGACCGCCTTCCCCCTTCTCTATAGGGAACTCGTAAAAAAAGAAAAGTGCAGTTTAAAGGACTTGATCTACTCGCTTACAAAGATCCCGGCCGATTTTTATAAACTTCCCCACGAAGGTGTTAAGGGCGGCGACTTCGTACTCTTTAATCCGGCAGGTAAGACCGAAGTGGACGATGATTTCTTCCACGGCAAAAGCCGGAACTCTCCGCTGATCGGAGAAAACTTCGACGGTAAGATCGAGGGCGTGTTTATAAAGGGTACTTTTCACGAGTTTTAGATAGCCCCGATTTTCATATTTTGCTGCAACAAAAAACAAGCCCTCCTCGTGGGGCTTGTTTTTATATGCTCTTATTTTGCTTTGTATGCTTTTAAGCCTTCGTCTAAGATGTGCATTGCTTTGCGAATGGCATCGATATTGAGAACGTAAGCTAAGCGTACTTGGCTCTTGAAGTTTTCGCTGTGTTCGTAGAAACCTGCGGCAGGTGCCATCATTAAGGTTTCGCCGTCTACGTCGAATTCCTCCAGTAACCAGCGGCAGAAGTCTTCTGCGTCTTCTACGGGAAGGTCGGCTACGGTGTAGAATGCGCCGCCTGCCATATTGCATTTAACGCCTTCGATTTTGTTAAGTTCTTCTACGATAACGTCGCGACGTTCTTGGTAGATGTCCTTAATGCCTTCGAGATAGGAATCGTCCATTTCGTAAAGTGCTGCAGCACCGATCATGTCCACGGTAGGAACGGCAAGACGTGCAGTTGCAAGTTTGTTTGCAGCGGCGATGAAGTCTTTGTTCATGGATGCGAGGTTACCGATACGGGCGCCACATCCGCTGAAGCGTTTGGAAATGGAGTCTTGTAAGATCAGGCGATCTTGGATGCGTTCGATGGTACCGAAGCTGTGGAATTCTTTGCCGTCGAAGATGAATTCGCGATAAAGTTCTTCAGCGATGATCCAAAGATTGTGTTCGATTGCAATGTCGGCAATGAGTTCGATTTCTTCTTGTGTGTAAACGGCGCCTGTGGGGTTGCCGGGGTTTGCAAGAAGGATGGCTTTGGTTTTATCGGTAATCTTGGATTCGATGACTTCTCTTGAAGGGAGGTGGAAGTCGTCTTCTACGACCGTCGGGAAAGTGGTGACGGTTGTGGAAGTTTCGATAAAGTAAGAAAGATAGTTGGTGTAGTAGGGTTCGCAGGTAAGGATTTCATCGCCTACATCGGTAATGGCGAGCAGGGTGAAAAGAAGGGCTTCGGAGCCGCCTGCGGTTACGACGATGTCGTCAGCGGTCATGGGGATGTCACGACGTTGGTAGTATTTTGCCATGCCTTCGCGAAGTTCGGGAAGTCCCGGGGAGGGAGCATAGCTTAATACTTTCATATCGATTTTTTTAATGGCGTCGAAGAATTCTTGGGGCGTTTCAACGTCGGGTGCACCGATGTTTAAGTGGTATACTTTTTTGCCGGCTTCTTTCGCCTTGTTTGCATAGGGGGTAAGTTTACGAATCGCACTGTAGGGCATGGATTCGATACGGTTAGATAATTTCATTAAAATTCTCCTCTCTCTTTCTTAACTTTCATTACCATCATTATAGTGGATATAATTCGAATACTCAATACAATGGGCTGTATAGTTTCTTTTATAACGATGTATTTTCTATATTTTGTGAAATATGGGTCTTTTACCGAGTTTTTATTTAGCCCTTACACTCGGTCCGCTTCCCAGCGCAAGTCTTCTCCGATAAATTCCATGGGCACGAATTTATCGAAGACTCTCGAGAATATGCGGTCTCCGTAGACCGAGGATATTTCCCGCGGGCTCAGATTGGTGCTGATGATGGTCTTTTTGCCTTCAATAAGGCGGGTATTCAGAATATTAAAAAATTGCGCGTTGGTAAAGGCGTTCACCATTTCCGTGCCCAGATCGTCGATAATGAGGAGATCGGCTTTAAAGAGGCTGTCGTAAGCCATTTCCGCTTCCCGATCGCCGCTTTTGTTGAAGACTTTGTCTTCGCAGATGCGGATCATGCCGAAGGCGGTTTCGTAGACGACGGACACGCCCTTCGCCATGATTTCCGCCGCCACGGCGTGGGAGAGGAATGTCTTGCCGAGACCCGTGGCGCCGTAGAAGAGAAGGTTCATGTCGTTGGGCTCTTTAAAGGTATCCATAAAGGTTTCCACGCCCTCGAGAATCTCCTCCATGTTTTTCCGCGGGGAGATGTTTTTTTCCCCGTAGGGCATGTCGGAGAAAATATCCATGCGGAAGTTGCCGAAATTATTGGTCTCGATTTGCCGCTCGATATGGCTCCCCCTGTGGAGATAGGCGGTGAGCCGGCGCTCCAAACATTGGCAGCGGCTGCCGTCTTCCAAATAACCCTTGTCTTTGCAGTGGGGGCAGTTATAGATGGGGTCTAAGTAATCGGCGGGAAGGCCCGCTTTTAAAAGGAGGGAACGGCGAATGCCCTCCAATGTCTTCAGTTCTTTTTGGGCGGAGATCGCCACGTCTTCATCGCCGCTCAGGAGACCGGCCTTGGCGGCTTCGTAGCCCAGGGAGCGGATATTGTCTTCCACTTCCTCCAGACCGTCGACCATATGGTAGGCTTCTTTCCGCCTGTCCCCTTGCATGCGCTCGTTGTCTCGGCGGGTTTTTTCATATTCTCTGCGAATGTCGTCGAAGTAATGGGCCATTTACTTTCCCCGCCTTTCTTGAAACTGTTTCCATTTCCGCTCCGCCATTTTCGCCAAATCGTCGGATGTGTATTTGGAGGTGGCGGAGTTTTGAATGGGCTTTTGGGCGCTTCGAGGTGCCGGTTTTTCCCGCACATCTTTCGAAAGATCTTCTTTTTTAAGAATATCTTTCGCCTTCCAGGCGGCTAAGATGCTTTCAAAATAGCGCCAATTGGGCCTGGCGATGCCGCCTGTGCGCTTGGCCGCCTCTTCCATAAGCTCGAAGCTCATAATCTCCAGGTATTCTTCCACTATGTCCGATTCCTCGCGAATATAGGGCTTTCTCGAAAGACCCATAAGCTGTAGGAGATGACGGTAGCGGTAATAGCTCGCGTCGTGCTCCATGAAGTTTTTCTCGAGATCTTCCGGGGTGCGAATATTATCGTCCGCCCAATTTCGCACGATGCCCTCGATATAGGCTACGGAGCGCTTGTTTTTTTCTTCGGTGCCATAGCGGAAGGCCTCGAGAATCATGTCGATGGGCATATTGTAAACTTCTCGCCAGGAGGCGATGTCCAGTTTTTGCTGATAGGGAATTTGGCGGCGCATGTAGTATTCGCAGCGGGTAAACATATCCGCCACTTCTCTGTCTTCAAGGCGCTTTACGAAATCGCTCTTGGTCTTGTCCGGCGTGTAGATTTCCTTGGTATACAGTTCTTTCAGGCGCAAAAAGCGAATGCCGTAGCTTTCGCCTTCGTAGATTTTTTCTACGATGCCTTCCCCTTCCCAGTAATCCCAGGCGCGGGAAACGTCGCTTTCCAATAAATTAAGGCGAGAAGCGATGGTTTGATGATCGCCCTCGCCTCCATTGTGTGCCATTTGGATGCCCGTTAGATAGACTTTTACAAAATCGCCGTCGGCGCCGGGCATATAGTCGTTTAAAAAGATGTTTTCGATGGGCGTGTCGCCCAAGTCTAATTGCAACGGGTCGATTTTAAATTCCACGTCGCCACACCCCTTTCGTAAGTTCCATATGATCCACTAAGACGGCGCTGTAGCTCCGCCCTTTTCTGATTTTATCCTTATAGGGCATAAAGGCCCGCAAGCTCTTTTCGTCCTCGGGAAGATCCACGGGCCTGAAGATGGCCGTCGTCTTTTGAAAGCCCATTTTTTTATAGAGCTTAATCGCCCGTTCATTCCAGGGAAGGACCTCCAGGTATAGAGTCTCAAGCTTAAGTTCCTCAAAGCCCAGGCGGAGCAATTCCTCCATGGCCTCTTTGCCGTAGCCTTTTCCCATCTCCGCCCGATCGATAATAATGCCCACTTCCCCCTTGCGGGTAATGGGCGAAATATTTTTTAAACCGATGTAGCCGACGGCGCGGCTTTTTTCCATAATCGCGTAGTAAAGATCCCGCTTATCTTCGGTCTTCCACTGATACCATTCGCCAATTGTTTCCGCCGTTTCTTCGAAATTGTACATGGCGTAGAGGGGATCGGTGTGATCCTCCCAGTTCAAAAAATCTACGACATGACGTTCTTCTAAAGGTATGAGATTCACCTCATCGCCCCTCTCTTTTTACGATTGTACCACAAGAAAGGGCGGGAGATTAATCTCTGTACGGGCGCACGTGAAGGGATTGACCCACCACTTCTTTATTTTGCAGCTGCGTGATGGCGGCCTTCGCCATATCCTTGGGCACTTCGATGACCGTGTGGTGATCTCGAAGCAAAATATTACCTACGATATCCCGGCCCAAGTTGGTTTCATTGTTAAATACGGCAAGGACCACTTTCGGATTGACGCCGTCTTTTCGTCCCACATTCCAGTAAAGCTTGGCTTGATTGGAAAAGCGCTTTTTGCCGCCTTTCTTCTTGCCCTTTCCCCCTTTTCGGTTATCCTTGCGATTATCTTTTCTAAGACCTCGAGCGCGGAATTTCTTGCCGTAGTCCACCTGCTCTAAGGCGTCGTGTTTACGATTTTGTTGGCTTTCGTCTAAGAGTTTCATAAGAGAAGCCGCCACCTCCACAGCGCCGTACTCAAGACGCAATAAAGATTCCACCATAGCCTTGTACTCGCTTAAATCTCCCGGATTTTTCAATGCTTCAATGACCCGCTCTTCAAAATTTTCCCTATAGTTATCGTCCATCTGCTCGATGGTGGGAAGTTCCATATAGTGAAGATCGGCCTTAGTGTAGCGGACGATGTCTTCTAGTTTATAAATATCCCGTCCCACGATAAAGGAGAAAGAAAGGCCCTTTCTGCCGGCGCGGGCCGTTCTGCCGATGCGGTGGACGTAATATTCCTCGTCTTGGGGAAGATCGTAGTTTACCACCATGTCCACATTGCCTACATCGATTCCCCGCGCCGCCACGTCCGTGGCCACGAGGATGTCGATAGAGGAATTTCTGAAGCGCTTCATTACCGAATCCCGTTGATTTTGCTTTAAATCGCCGTGGAGACCGTCCACGGAGTATCCTCTGCTCGCCATATCGGCGACGAGAGCGTCTACCCGCTTTTTCGTGTTGCAGAACACGATGGCGAGGGTAGGATCGTAAATATCCACGAGGCGACTTAGGATTTCAGGCTTCATAGACGCTTTCATTTCCAAGTAATATTGCTTGATGTTTTCTACTGTGAGCTGTTTATGTTTGATACGGATAATTTCCGGATCCGATTGGAAGCGGGCGGAGAAGTCCATAATTTCCTTCTCCATAGTGGCGGAGAAGAAACAGGTTTGGCGGGTTTTAGGCGTCTGATCTAAAATGGTCTGCATGTCGTCACGAAAACCCATGGCGAACATTTCGTCCGCTTCGTCTAAGATGGCTATGGCGAGATCGTCGAATTTCAGCGTTTTTCTGCGCATATGGTCCATAACACGACCCGGTGTCCCCACGACGATCTGCACGCCCCCTTTTAGGGAGCGGATTTGCCGTTCGATGCTTGTGCCGCCGTAGATTGGAAGGATCTTAATGCCTTTTTTATAGGCGCCCAGTTTCCCCAGTTCCTCGGCCACTTGCAGGCAAAGTTCCCGCGTGGGGCAGAGCACGAGACCCTGCACCTTTTTTTCCTTCGTCACCGTCTCCAGCATGGGAATGCCGTAGGCGGCGGTTTTCCCCGTGCCCGTTTGAGCCTGGGCGATCACATCGCGGCCGGCGAGCATAGGCTCCATGCTTTGAGCCTGAATGGGCGAGGCCTCTTCAAAGCCCATGGCTTCCACGCCCTTTAAAAGTTGCGGCGACAAATTAAATTCATTAAATTTCAAACGTTCCTCCTAGTTTGCTTAAAAGTATCATAAAAAAAGCAGTCCCGAGGACTACTTCGCTGGTCGATAATCTTTGTTCTTCTTCCATTATCGAGGAAAATCTATGAAAGTGCAAGAGAAACAAAATGTAAGAAACGGCAAACTCCCCGTGAAGATGTGGTAAATATAAGCTATACCCTCCGATTTTAAGGCGAAGAAAATGAAGGCTGTGTTACAATTAGAGTAGAATAGAGTCGATTAAAAGACTCGAGAGAGGAGCTTTGCGTTGAAAGACGACGGATTAAAAGAAAAATTAGACCGCGCCCTACAGGACGATAATTTTAAGGATGTGTCCGATGTTATCGAAAAGAGCGTGGAAAATGCTATTTACTATACAAAAACCGGCGCCGGCGCCGTGATGAGGGGTTTTCGCCGGGGAATGAACAAGGAAGAAGAAGCGCTGAAGGTGAGTCGGGATCCGTCCAAGGTGTCCCAAAAAGCCAGGACGCCCGGGGCGTGGTTTTGGCTGCGCAATACGGCGGCACTGGGTGCGGCAGGATCTCTTTTTATTACGCTAATTGCTCTTATAGAATGGATACGATTTTTCGATGGAGTTTATTTCCTCGCCGCCCTTTTCATCCTTATCGCCACGATAGTCTTCGGACTGGCCACTTTATACACCCATCAACAAATGATTCTCGCAAGGGATTTTTTCCGCATTCGCAGAGAGATCGGCGACAATCCCAT
Source organism: Aedoeadaptatus nemausensis (assembly GCF_903819165.1). Classification (GTDB taxonomy): domain Bacteria; phylum Bacillota; class Clostridia; order Tissierellales; family Peptoniphilaceae; genus Aedoeadaptatus; species Aedoeadaptatus nemausensis. The sequence continues at coordinate 160,994 of NZ_CAIJCS010000016.1, read as the reverse complement.
CTTAGCCACCGACGATATTTCCACCGCCCTCAACAAGCCGAAGAGCGAGGTGGTAAAGGAATTAAACGCCATGATCAAAAAAGATCTCTTTCCCCAAGGGCGAGTCGTGGAAAACGGGGAGCTCCTCTTGTTGGACCGGCCCTCATACGATGCCTATAAGGCGCACTATCAAGGCCATTCCGTGTATGTGGAGGAGACGCCCCGCCCTATCGAGAAGGAAGAAGAGCGGGAGGCCATCGAAGACGACCGGGCCAAGGCCCTTACGGATTACGGCGACAAACTCTCGGAGTATAAATCCGCTACGACATCCACCGAACTGAAGGCGCGCATCGAGCGGCTGGAGAAGCTCCTCGCCTCTATCGACCACGCCGTGGAGGGGGATCCCCGCCGGGTGGAAGAGCTCAATAAGTTTACCGATTACTACGCCCCCACTACCATGAAGCTTATTCACCGCTACATCCAGTTCGAATCTTCCTCGGTGATAACGGATTCCATTCGCTCCACTATGAGCGACATATTGCACTCTCTGGACACGGTAACCGCCGCCTACGAAAAGCTTTTGGATACCCTCTATAAAGACGATCTCCTGGAACTGAAGGCGGAAATGAATGTGATGCAGACGGTAATGAAACAAGACGGCTTATTCGATCAGGATCTTAAAGGAGAATCTTAATGAGCGACGAAATAAAATTAACATTAGACGGCTTAGACGATACGCCTCACGAAGAGGAAAGTATTCTATTGGAAGAAAAAGCTCCGAAAAAAGAGATTCAGCTGACAGAAGCGGAACAGCGCCAGGTGGATGAATTCGCCAAGACCATCGACCTTACCAATTCCTCGGTGGTGCTTCAATACGGCGTGGGCGCCCAAAAGAAAATCTCCACCTTCTCCGAAAAGACACTGGAATCCGTACGTACGAAAGATCTCGGCGAGGTGGGAGGTCTCCTCTCCGGCGTAGTGACGGAGCTTAAGAGCTTTGAAAACGAGGACGAAAAGGGTATTAAGGGGCTCTTTAAACGCTCCGCCAATAAAATTACCGCCATGAAGGTAAAATACGACAAGGCGGAAAAAAACGTAGATGAAATCGCCCGAGCCCTTGAAAATCATCAGATCACACTGATGAAAGATATTTCCATGTTGGATCAAATGTACGAGTTAAACGAGAAGTATTTCAAGGAACTCACCATGTATATTATGGCGGGCAATCAAAAGCTCGAGGAAGTGCGCACCAAGGAGCTCCCCGCCCTGATGGCGAATACGGAGCCCGGGAGCATCGAGGCGCAAAAGGTGAACGATCTTCAGAACATGGCCAATCGCTTTGAAAAGAAGATCCACGATTTGGAGCTGACTCGCATGGTGAGCCTTCAAATGGCGCCTCAAATTCGCATGGTGCAGGCGTCCAACACGGTGATGGCGGAAAAGATTCAATCCACCATCGTGAATACCATTCCCATTTGGAAGAATCAAATGGTCCTCGCCTTAGGCGTGCACCATTCGGAACAGGCCGCCGAGGCGCAAAAAATGGTGTCCGATCTTACCAATGAGTTGTTAAAGAAAAATGCCGACACCCTCCGCCAAAGCACGGTAAATGTGGCGAAGGAAAGCGAGCGGGGCATCGTGGATGTGGATACCATTCGCCACACCAACGAGCAACTGATCGCCGCCTTAGACGAAGTGCGCCACATTCAAATGGAAGGCCACGACAATCGGGAAAAGGCGAAGCGGGAACTGGAAATTCTGGAGCAGGATTTAAAGACCCGTCTTCTCGCCCGTCAAAACGAAGAGAGATAAAGAGCAGGAAAACCTGCTCTTTTTTCTTGCAATAAAAATCCTCGAGGGATTGTCCTCGAGGAGATGGGGCTATGCCGTTTCTTTTTTTTGTAATTCTTCCGCCACCAAACTTTTTTCACCGTGGCTCTTGATCGGGTCGAAAGTTAAGCGGGCGATGTTAAAGGCGTGGTCACCGATACGCTCCAGCGTACCTAAAATGTCGACATACAAGGATGTGGTGACGGTGGCCTCTTCGTGCTCGGATGTCATCCGTCTGAAGTGAGATGCACGAAGTTGGTATTCCATGTAGTTTAAGTTGTTCTCGTCTTCTTTCATCATTTCGTAGAGATGGTGGTCGCCGCCGTCGAATACGGCCACGCCGTTTGAGAACATGTGGAGCAGAAGTTCGTACATGGCCATTAAATCCGCCATGGCCTCTTCGTCAAATTCCTCTCTGGAATCGTAGATCATTTCGTAATATTCCACCAGGTTTTGCACCAGGTCGCCGATACGTTCGAAATTCTTTTGCACCTGCAGATTGGAAGAATATTCGTCCGCCAGTTCTTCCGTTAAGGACTGTTTGGAGATTTTCAGCAAATAGTCCTCGATTTTCGTATCCAGTGCGTTGATCATATCTTCCAACTGATTGACTTCGTGGAAGTATTTTTTATCCTTGGTGGTGAGATAGTGTTTGGAATCTTCCATAGCCTCCAAGACGATTTCCGCCACTTGTAACATGGCGGCCTTGGCTTGGCTTAAAGCGGCAGCCGGCAAAGCTTCCACGAGGGTTTCGTCTAATTGGATTTTGCCCAGTTGCAGGGAAAGGTCTTCTCTGCCCGGCATGATTTTTTCCAGTATCTTTACACATTGGGGAATGATCGGTAAGAAGATCAGCATACCCGCCATGTTAAAGGTAAAGTGGGCCAGAGCGATGGTCATCATCTTGTTCATGTGGAGAAGCCCGGCCAATTTCAGGATGAGGTTTGAATAGGGGCCGATAATCAATAGGAAGAAGACGGACACTATTACATTAAAGAGGAAGTGGAACAGGCAGGTTCTTCTCGCCGCCAAGCTTCCTCCGACGGCCGCCAGGGCCGCCGTAATGGTTGTACCGATATTGGCGCCGAAGACAAGGCCCAGGGCCGCCACAAAGGTAATGGAGTCGGTATTGTACAGAGATTGGACGATCCCGACGATGGCCGATGAAGATTGGATCACGGCGGTTAAAACGGCGCCGGCCAATGCGGCCAGTGCCGGTTGAGAGCTCATGCGCACGACGAGGGTTTCAAATCCGGGAATGGATTGTAAATCTTTTAAGGCATCTCCCATGGTGTTTAAGCCTATAAAGAGAAGCCCGAAGCCGATAATTATTTCGCCGAGGTAGATGGTCTTCTTTCTCGAGGCCATAAGTACTAAAAACACGCCGACGAGTAAGATAAAGTAGGCGTAATAATCCAGCTCAAAACCGATTAAGATCGAGGTAACCGTGGTCCCGATATTCGCCCCTAAAATAATGGCGATGGCTTGGGCAAGACCCATTAAGCCGGAGCGCACGAGGGATATGGCGATGACCGTAGCCGCAGATGAGGACTGAATGACCCCCGTCATAAGGATGCCGACGATGATGGCCATAATCGGATTGGACGTATATTTTTCAATATAGTCCCGGATCTTGGTGCCGGCAAACTTGGTTAAGCTGTCGCCCATGATCTTGACGCCGAATAGGAACAGCCCCAATCCGCCGGCGATAAAGTGCCAGTTGATTTGAGACCAGGAACTAACGTCTGCCATAACATCTCCTTCCAAAGATTAGAATTCGTTCATACGGTTCCATTATATCAAAAAGAAAAGATTGAGTAAGGTTTATGTTAGTTAATTTAAAAACTTAAGAATAGAAAAAACCTCTGCCCATGCAGAGGTCTTTGTTTTATTTCCAATAATCCAATTTGCTGTCGTCGATACCCACATTTCTGGCGATAAAGTGGGGATTTTTTCCTTCATGGATTTGTTCTTTGTAATCTTTCAGTGCCGCCAAGGCTTGATTGGCGAGAAGCAGAATGGCCGGAATGTTTACAAGTACCATAAGAGCCATTAAGAAGTCGGCGATATTCCATGCCGCTTCCATTTTAATGCTGGAGCCCACGAAGATTAAGAGGATCGCCACGATGCGGTAGCAGATCATAAAACCTTTCGACGGTGTTTTCTTGTGGAGATAGGTGAGGCAGTTGTCTACGTAGTAGAGATTGCCCAGAAGGGTTGTAAAGGCGAAGAGGGTAAGGGACAGGGTAATAAAGATATAGCCGCCGTGTCCGAATACGGTCGCCAAAGATTCCTGTACATAAGCAGCTCCCGCCAATTCTTCAGTCGCTTCAATGCCCGATGCCATGGACATAAAGGCCGTGGCCGAGCAGATGACGAGCGTATCTAAGAAGACGGAAAACATTTGAACGAGACCTTGTTTTACCGGGTGGGACACATCCGCCGATGCTGCGGCATTCGGTGCCGAACCCATACCGGCTTCGTTGGAGTAGAGGCCGCGCTTGACGCCGTGCACAAGGGCGGAACCTGCCAGGCCGCCGAAGATGGCTCTGAAGTTGAAGGCGTCGTTGAAGATGTTTTTAAATACGGTGGGCATGTAGCCGATGTTTTTGAAGATCATAAACAAACTCATGGCGACGAAGATAATGCCCATGATGGGAACCAATGTGGAGGTCGCCTTGATAATGCGCTTGCCGCCGCCCAGGATACAGTATCCCGCGACGATGGCGAGCAATGCGCCGATGATCCAGCTGGTCTTGCCTTCGGTAAAGAAATCGTATACGCGGAAGGAGTCGGTCATATTGAAGGATGCGAGCATATTGAAGCCCACAGCGTAAGTGAGAATCAAGAAGATAGCGAAAATAACGCCGACGGTTCTGGAACCCAGTGCGTTTTCGATATAGTAGCTCGGGCCGCCGTAGCTCGTTCCGTTCTCTCCGCGTTTTTTATAAATTTGGGCGAGAGTGGATTCGATAAAGGCCGATGCCCCGCCGATAATGGCCGTAATCCACATCCAGAAAATAGCGCCGTAGCCGCCTATGCAAATGGCCTGTGCCACACCGACGATATTGCCCGTGCCGACGCGAGACGCGGTAGAAACCATAAGCGCCTGGAAGGAAGAGACTTCTCCTTCGTGGGGTTTTTCCCGCAACACGCGAAGGGATTCTCCGAACATGGAAATTTGTAAGAAGCCCGTGCGAACCGTAAAATAAAGGCCCGCGCCTAATAGGACAATTATTAGAATAGGGTAGTAAAGATACCCGTTGATGGTCAATAAAAGTTCCATAGTCACCTCGTTTTAATAATTTATTTTAGTATTGCGTTTTTTGCATAGAACTATCTTAACACAAAAAACTACAATGTAAAAGAAGATTTTGCAATACCACAAACGAGGCCGCCGAGCTCGCCCTTTCTAAAAGATTCCTCTTCTTCGGTTTGAACGAGTTTTATTTTTTTATCAATCGATTAATTTATCTTCGATCTTCGGGAAATAGGTTCTGATCCGCTTCGCCATGGGCGGGGCGAATTCTCCTCCGGCGAGCATATTTTCCAGCTCTTTTTTGCCGACGAATTGATAATCTTCCACTTCGCTCGCCTGCATGGTAATGGAATCCACTTCTTTTTCAAGGAGAAAGATCTTGGAAAATTTCCCCTCTTCTTTTAGCGTGCCCAAGAGTTCCACGTCATTTTTCGTCACGTGAATCCCCACTTCTTCCGAAAGTTCCCGTAGGGCGCCTTCCAGTGGCGTCTCTTCCCCGACGACACTTCCCATGGTAAATTCCCATTGATGCTCGAAGGTTTTTCCCGCGGCTCGCTTTGTAATTAAAAGTTTCCCGCGGCTCAAAACCATTACCCCGGCCACCACATAGTATTCCTCCGGCCCCAATGTTTCCGAGCGCTCTTTCATATAGCCCTGAAAATTAAAACCTTCGTCGTAAATTCGTCGCATTTCACCCATCATATCCTCCTTATAAAAAAGAGACCGCCGAAGCGGTCTTCTTTTATTCCGATACATTGCTTTTGACGCGTTTTAAGCGGAAGAAATCTTCACGCTCTTTTTCCGCCAAAATTTCTTCGATTTCTTTTTTCGTCTGTTCGTACTTTGGAATTTGAATTTTTTCCAAGGCATTGGCCCGCTTCACCGTCTTTTTTATTTCTTTCGCCAAGCGGTACAGGTCGGTTTCGAGCTCCGCCAATTCGTAGATCCTCGCCCTCATATCGTGCATGCGAATATAGGCTTCGTCGAAGGCGAAGTTACTCTCGAACATGCTGAAGGTGGTGTTCGGTGAAAATTCCTTGTAGTGAATCTCCGGAATTTCCACCCCCATAACGGAGCGGTAGCCGATGGTGTAAGGTTCCTCCGGGGGCATGGACTTGCTCATATCCACGACCGCCTCCCAGCCCATAGTGACCGAGGCCATGGTAAAGGCGTCGTAGGAGCGGGTAAAGTCCCGTTCGATTTCCTGTTGGATGGTTTGGGCGCGCTCGTTTAATCGCATCATTTCCCGCATTAAGACGGCGCGCTTTTTATCCAGAAGACCGTAACCTTTTCTGGCAAATTCCAAGGCGCTTTTGACTTTCAAAAGATTGGCTTTTGTCGCCGTAACACGTTTTGCCATGATCCACCTCTAGTAAAATTCTTCCAAGAGCTTGGGATCCACGCGAACCAAACTGTCTTTCGGCAGGATGCGCAGAAGCTCCCACGCCTTATCAAGAGTTTCCCCGATCGTAGAAGATTTGTTAAAATCCTGGCCGATAAATTCGCTTTCAAAGCGCTTACCGAATTCGAGGATTTTCTGATCCCCTTCGGAAAGCTCTTCTTCCCCGATGATCTGTGCGAGGGAACGCACTTCGATACAACGGGAATAGGACGCAAAAAGCTGAGCCGACACGTCGGCGTGATCTTTACGGGTGTAATCCTCGCCGATGCCGTCTTTCATCAGACGGGACAGGGAGTCGAGAATATTGACCGGCGGGTAGATGCCCTGTCCGTTTAAGTCTCTGGAAAGAACGATCTGCCCTTCGGTAATGTAACCCGTCAAGTCGGGGATCGGGTGGGTGATGTCGTCCGAGGGCATGGTCAGGATGGGAATTAAGGTAACCGATCCTTCCACGCCGCGAATCATGCCCGCGCGCTCGTAAAGGGCGGCGAGATCCGAGTATAAATAGCCGGGATAGCCTTTACGGGAGGGAACTTCCTGCCGTTGCGAGGAAACTTCCCGCAAGCTTTCGCCGTAGCTCGTCATGTCCGTCATAATGACGAGGACGTGTTTGTGTTGTTCAAAGGCCAGATATTCCGCCGCGGTCAGGGCGCATTTCGGCGCGATGATACGCTCCATAATCGGGTCGTCGGCATAGTTCATATAGATGACGACCTTGTCCATGACGCCCGCTTCCATGAAGCTGTCGGTGAAGAAGGACGCCACTTCCCGCTTGAGCCCCATGCCGCAGAAGACGACGGCAAAGTCTTCGCCGTCTTTTCCGCTGTCGGCAATATTGGCCTGGCGAATAATTTGGGCGGCGAGCTCGTTGTGCGGCAGGCCGGATCCCGAGAAGATGGGCAGTTTTTGTCCGCGAATCAGGGTCATAACCGAGTCGATGGCGCGAATGCCCGTTTGAATAAAGTTACGGGGATATTCCCGGGCCACCGGGTTCATGGGCTGGCCGTTAACATTGTAAAATTCGCCGGAATAAATGGGTCCGCCATTGTCGATGGCTTGGCCGATGCCGCTGAAGCGGCGGCCTAATATAGCCGGGGACAAGGGGATTTCAAAGGGGCGCCCTTCGAAGACGACCCTCAGATTTTCCGTGGAAACCCCCATGGATTCGCCGAAGATCTGCACGGTCGCTTTGTCGTCTGCAATGCCGATCACCCGGCCTACCAATTCTTCCTTCGTTTCGGAATTGGTAATGGATACAATTTCGCCGTATTTTACGTGGTGAAGGCCGGATAGTTCGATAAGAGAACCGTCCACATTATCTAGGGATAAATATTCTTTTTTCATGCCTTCGCCTCCTCTCCGTCTTTCGCCGCAAGAGCGTCGTCATCGCCGTCGACGATATCGTATTCGATGCGAAGTTCGCGATAGTGTTCCTGAATATCGTTCATTAAGTGGGTAAAGGCCTTCATATCGTCGTTGGGAATGTTGTATTTCATATTGACTATCTTGGAGTAGAGGGCCTCGTTCTTTACTTCCTCGATGGAAATGCCCTGATCCAATACGGTCTTGCCCTCTTCGTAAAGGGTGTCGATGACTTCCATCATGGCAAATTGTTTTTCCAGAGGAACGTATTGGTCGATGTCGCTGAAGGCATTTTGTTGCAAGAAGGCGTCTTTAATCATCCGCGCGATTTGCAGAAGGAAGCGTTCCTTGTCGGGCAGAACGTCTTCCCCGACGAGCATGACGATTTCCTGGAGTCTCGCCTCTTCGTTTAAAATGTTTAAGAATTTTTTCCGAAGGGTGGGCAGGTCGCCTTCCAGTCGATTGTCGTAGTAATTGGAAAGGGCGCCTACATAGCCGGAGTAGCTGTTGAGCCAGTGAATGGCCGGATAGTGACGGGAATAAGCCAGGTCTTTATCCAGAGCCAAGAAGACATTGACGAAGCGACGGGTGTTTTCCGTTACCGGCTCGGAGAAGTCGCCCCCCGCCGGGGAGACGGCGCCGATGGTGGTGACCGATCCTTTTTCCCCGGAAAGGGTGGTTACCGATCCGTTTCGTTCGTAAAAGGATGCGATGCGGGAGGGAAGATAGGCGGGATAGCCTTCTTCCGCGGGCATTTCTTCCAGACGACCGGAGATTTCCCGCAGAGCCTCCGCCCAACGGGAAGTGGAATCCGCCATCATGGCCACGTCGTAGCCCTGATCTCTAAAGTATTCGGCGATGGTAATGCCCGTGTAAATAGAGGCTTCCCGCGCCGCTACGGGCATATTGGACGTATTGGCAATTAAAATCGTACGTTCCATAAGGGGTTTGCCCGTGTTCGGGTCGATCAGTTTCGGGAAGTCTTCCAGTACTTCCGTCATTTCGTTGCCCCGCTCGCCGCAGCCGATGTAGACGATAATGTCCGCGTCGCAGAATTTAGCGATGGAGTGTTGGGTCATGGTTTTTCCCGTACCGAAACCGCCGGGAATGGCGACGGTACCGCCTTTGGCGATGGGGAAGAATACGTCGAGTACCCTTTGACCCGTGGTCAGAAGCTCGTTGGCGTCTAAAAATTCATTGACGGGCCGGGGGATACGCACGGGCCACTCTTGACTCATGGCGACTTCATGCTCTTCACCCTTTTCATCTTCCAGTTTGACGACGGGCTCCGTAACATTGTAATCCCCTTCCCTCGCCACCCAGGTGATTTTCCCGGACACATTGGGGGGCGTTAAAATGCGGTGCTCGATTATCGAGGTCTCCGGCACGGTGCCCACAATGGCGCCGCCCTTAACTTCGTCCCCTACTTTAACCAGGGGTTTGAAGCTCCATTTTTTCTCCAGATCCAGATTCATCATGCCGATGCCTTCCGGAATAAAGAAGCCGTATGCTTCGTTAATGCGGCTCAAGGGGCGCTCGATGCCGTCGAACATATTGCCGATAAGACCGGGCCCTAAGCGGACGGAAAGGGGGCCTCCTGTGGAGACGATCTCTTCGTCCCGCTTTAAGCCTTCGGTTTCTTCGTAAACCTGTACGGTACCTTCGTCGCCGTGAATGGCAATGACTTCGCCGATAAGTTTTTTCTCCCCGACCTGTACCATTTCCCGCATGGAGAAATTCCCCATGGGGCGACCGATGACGACGGGGCCGTTGATCTTGGCAATTTTCGCTTCTTTACGCATGGTCCATCTCCTTTCGGAAAAGGCCGTAGAGAAGCTTACCGATCTCGTAGCGCTTTTCTATAATCTTCGTAACTAAATCGTAATTCAGGCTATAGGTTTTCTTCATGTCCATAAGGGTGTGTCCGCCGATGCGATCGTCGGGGAGCACATAGGGATGAAGTGTAAAGCCTTTTTGGCTCGCCGATTCCAATACGGAATCTTCGAATGTATCCAAATCTCTTTTTACCATGCCGATATGGTATTCTCCCGGCTCCAATTCGTCGAGAGTTTCCATGATGCGGTCTAAGAAGTTGTTCTTATACTCGTCGGTTTCCGTGTAATCTCTTACCCGGCGGCGAATGGCGAGGATGAAGTCGTCGCCCAATTCGTCGATTTTTTTAAGCTCCAGAACCCGTTCATTTTCGCGGGCTTTGGCGATTTCTTCGTTTCCCATAACGCGGGCGAGGTTTTCCCTCCGCTCCACAATATGTCGTTTTTCTTCCGAGAGTTGTTTATCTTTGCGGGCGATGAGGTTTTCTTTTTCCTCTTCCCACGCTTCTCTTCGTTTTTCTAAATCCAGAAGACGCCGTTTATAGACGACATCTTCAAAGAGTTCTAATTTATTTTCAAGTTGCAGCATTTTCTCACCTACTAATCCAATTTCACCCCGATGGCCTCGCGGACGTATTTTAAAATAAAGTCGTCTTCGCTATAGCCATCTCGTCCGGGCAATGTGCAGATAAAGGGACTGCGCTTCTTTTCTTTTACGGCGAGCACCTCTTCTTCCAGTTCGCGGAAGTCTTTCTCGTTTAATATGATCATGCCGATGTTTTTATCTTCAAGGGCCTGTTGAAAGGCGTCGTGAAGGTCGGATGCATCTGCACACCACACGCCTTCAAAGCCACTCATGCGAAGGGCGACGAGGAGCTCGTCGTCCCTGGAAATGACTCTGGAAATCATTAGAGTTTGCCTAGGATCATAATGGAGATAATCAGGCCGTAAATCGCAATACCTTCCGCAAGGCCGACGAAGATCAGGGTCTTACCTAAGATGGAGTCGTCTTCGCTTACGGCGCCCAGAGCGGCGGAACCTACGATCCCTACGGCGTAGCCCGTGCCGATGGTGGCAAGGCCCGTCGAGAGAGCGGCAGCGAGAAGGCCCAAGCCGTTAACTTCCGTAGCTTGGGTTGCGGCGTTTACGACGCCGGGTACGAGAAGGACATAGGCCGCTACGACGGTAGGGATAAAGACGGTGAGATTGGTGCGCATGGCACGTTTCAATTTTTTACGATCGGTGGAAACGCCACGTTCCAAAAAGACAAAACCTGCGATAATCGTCGATAAGACGACGAGAGATGCTAAGAATAAAATTTTTTCCATTGTAATTCTCCTTTGCTGCTTTTAGTGATTTTTCAGGCTCAAGCTGTCGGATTTAAACTCCCGTCCGCTTCCGCTGTAATAGCGGCTGAAGAGTTCGTAGTATTCCAGGCGCAGGCCTTGAATAAAGACGATAAGGCCTTCGAGCCCGATGATTAAAATATTTCCGAGGATTAAAATGATGACACCGCCGATATTATGAGGTGCCATTTGCGCCATAGTATGGAAGGCCATAAAGAGGCCCACGTGGTTAATGGCGAAGGCGCCGACACGAATAAAGGAGACGATCCCCGAAAGTGTAGAGATTAAAAGTTCGATCATGGAGAAGGAGCTTTCAATAAAGTAGCCGCTCTTTCCGCCTTCGTATTGAACCTCGGTCTTTTGCATTTTCGCCATAATGGGCTTCTTAAAGATCATAAGCAAAATAGAGAGGACCAAAATGGCGACGGCGACGGCCATGGGCACGATGGTAACCACACCCGCCACGTCTAAGATCATAATGAGGAGCATGGCGAAGACTAAAAAGCCGAAGAGGCCGTGTTCTCCGAAAAGTCCCCGCGCCAGATCTTTATTCTTAATGGCGTTGGCAAAGTTCATGCCGTAAGCGAGAACTAAGAGCACGACGCCGAAGCCGATGGCCACGGCGAGAACTTGCTCGATGTTTTGGAAGGGACGCATCCAAAGGGCGTCGATAATCTCTTCATTGCCGAAGACCGATCCGTATAAAAAGCCGAAGATGACCGAGGCGCCGCCCATTCGCATAAGGAGGCCGCCCATGTCTTTTTGCTTTTTCTTCGAGACCAGCCAACCGATCAGAACAAAGATAAGCCCCTGCCCTACGTCGCCGAACATGGCGCCGAAAAGGAGAAGGTAGGTAATGCCCACAAATACCGTCGGGTCGATTTCATTGTATTTGGGAATCCCGTACATTCTGACGAGAAGCTCGAAGGGCTTGAAAAATTTAGGATTGGTAAGTTTCGTCGGCGGGGTAATACCCTTAGCCGCCGTATCTTCTTCCTGTATGGTCAAGACCACATCGGGATATTTTTCCGTGCGGCGACGCACCTCTTCGATGCCCGCTTCGTCGGTCCAGCCCGTCATGAGGAAGTATTTTTTGGAGACGGCCATTTTTTCCTTGGCTTCTTCCACGCGACCTAAAAAGAGGATATGGGCTAAAATCTTACGCACCTTGTCCCGGTCGTCGTTATAGATTTGATCCCTCTCCTTTTCGATTTCTTTCAACCGACGATGGAGGGCTTCCTCCTCTTCGCGAAATTCCCGCAAAGTTTCCCGGGGCGTGCCCTTTGCGTAATCTAAAATAGGCACGTCGATCCAGTGAAGGGATTTCAAGACCCTGTCAATTTCCTCGCTTACCTCGTTGGGGTAGGTGATCATGTAAACTTCTTCGTCTTCGAAGGAGCCCGTGTGGAAAATCAGGGCCAATAAGTTTTCGTAACTGCTCTTTAAGCGGACGCGGGCGGATTTTTCCAAACGGCCGAAACGGGTGGAAAAATAGTTCAGATCTTTAATCTTTTTAAGATCCACGTCCACGTTTTCAAAAAGCGCCAAGTTTTCCTCGAACATGGCGATATCGTCCAGGCGCTTTAAGATCTCGTCGTATTCCTTTTGCATGGGCCCGATGCGATCCATAAGCTCTTTATAATATGCCAGGACATCTGCATTGGGATCGAAATCGCTTAAATTTAAATCGTCGATTTTAAAATAGTCGACGAGTTTTTTTGCATCCTGGGTGCGTTGCCGCACATCACTGTTAATGGGAAAAGGGGCGAGATTGTTCAGGTCTACGACCATTTCCACATTATCTTCGAGAGAGTAAATATTGCTATTTTCCGATAGCTGCGTCATGGCATCTACCATATCGAGGGTGCCCGATTGAAGCACTTCGAATAAAATATCCTCCATGTTTTCCAATCGACCCACGACGCTCAGCATGACCATTCTCTCTACTGCCATACTTCACCTTCTTTCTCGGGAATCGTCAACAGATTCCGTATCATGTCCTTCCCGAAGCCAAGTCGCAAGCCCTCGAGAGTCGTGGAGACGTCGCGAATGGCGAACTCGAGCAGGAGGGACAGGGCGACGATGCGCCCCAATGACATGGTTTCTTTTTGATAAAACGTCGTATACATTTTCGAAATATCCCTGGAAGCCAGTACGTCGGTCATGTGATTGTCGCGCTTCTTCTGAAATAAGAAGGAGAAGCTCGAATGGCGTACCGATTCCACTAAATTATCTACATTGTCCGAATAGACCCATTCCTTAATGAGAGGCCGCGGAATATTGCCCCCGTGAATGACGAAGTTTTCCATTTCCGATTTCATAATATCGTAATTCTTTTTCGCCCTATAAATATAGAAGATATTTAACAGGTCGATGTGGCGATTGAGCATAGCCAACACCGCTTTACGATCTTGCTTCGGCAAATGTTCCGCTTCCCGTACGAGGTTTTCGTAATAGGACTGATCCAGTTCCATTTCGATGTAAAATAAAATGCGATCCCTCGCCACATCCTTATAAGATGAAAGCAAGCGACCATACTTTGTCATCTCCAAAGTTTTAAACAGATCGTCCGGCTGAACCTCCTGAGCCTTAGGTAGAAGACCGGGATCGAAGGATAGGAGACTGTTCCTTACGATGTCGATGTTTTCGTCGTGGTAGACGGCGCGAAATATGCGCTTAATGTCTTGAATCGTATAGCGCTCCAAAAGGGAGGCGTAAAACTGACGGGCAGGTCCTTGGAGGTAGTGTTCAAAACTTTTCAAAGCCTCGAATACCTTCTGCTCCATCTTGACATTAACCTCGAGCAGATGGGCATCCTCCGAAAGGTCGATGTCCCATTCCTTTGCTACGACGTCCAGACCGTCTTTGTAATTTCCTTCGGCGAGGATTTTGAGAGGAACCTCCGATTTTAAGTACTTGGCATAGACCGCGACCGCCTTTGTATTTACTGCAGAGTAATTCATTAGGTCCTCCTATAAATCGAGGAGCTGAAAGGCTTGTTCGACCAGTTCTTTCTTATGCTCTTTGTAGACCGCACTGACCTCATCGAGCTTTTCGTGATTCGCTTTTCGAATTTCGTCGACGACTTCCATGGCTTCGCTGTAAATTTTATCGTAGCCTGCCTTGGCAGCGTCTTTCGATCCTTCCCGCTCGTCCGCTTCCATTTCTGTGAAATGCTTTTGCAGAGCGGATTTTTCAGCTTCAATGGAGGATTCTTTATCCCGAACCATTTTTTCCGTTTTTTCATCTAAGGAGATGACGCCTCGAATCAATTGTTCCAAAGATACGCCCCTTTCTAATCTTTCTCTCGCAGACCTCGCAATAAAGGCCTGCAATCAGATTCATTCTAGCACTTGGCGGTTTTTAAATCAAAAAAGAGCCTTTCTAAAATATAGAGATAAAGTGTAAAAAATAGACAGAATCCTTCATCGAAACCGATTAAAAGTTCAAAATAAGGGACCACTTTTTTATGCATCCCTTAAATTGCACATTTTACAGTATTTTATGTTAAGATATACTTTATTCTAAAGTTTCCTTCGCTGAATATGAATCGGAACCTTCGAAAGCTTATCATTTTTCAGATAACCATACTTCTTGGAAAAATTTTTCATTATACGATGAAATTTCTCCACATTTTTGGTATAATCACTGTGAACATATTTGTTTTATTTGAGGGAGGTGCATCTTATGCACATTAATCGTTATACCGGTGATTCCATCGATACTTATATTCTCTCGCTCCTTAACGAGAACAGCCGTATGTCCTTAAGCGATATTGCAAAAAAGGTGAGTTTATCCGTTTCCGCAACTCGCAACCGCATCCACCGTTTGGAAGATGCAGGGGTCATCGCAGGTTACACTATTTTACTCGGCGGCGAAGAAGACGACTCGTATATCCACTCTTTCTGCCTTATCGACATATCGGAAGAGGATAATACCATCGAGGAATTCATCAATTACGTTCAATCGTCACCTGAAGTCACCGATTGCTGGAAATTAATGGGAGAATATCAATTCTTGATCCGCATTAAATCCACTTCTTCCAAATCACTGGACGACTTCCTTATGCGCTTAAGAGATATGATCTCCATTAAACGCACCAACACCATCGGCGCTCTGAATCAGGTAAAGGGCAAAGATATCAGAGAGCACAACTCCATTCGAATTCACGAAAAATAATAAGGCGAGTGTCCATCACTCGCTTTATTTTTTTGCAGTAAAAAAGAGCCCCGAAGGGCTCTCGTCTATAGGCTTTGGGATTCGATGCGCGCAAAGAAGGTGTCTTTGTCGATTAAGCTTAAAAGCTCTTCCCTGGAAATTTCTCTTGTAATAGTAAAGTCGCCTTCTTCCCTTTCCGCCACGTCGCCGGAAAGTTTTTTCGCCACGAGGTAGCGGCCCTTCACCGGAGCGAGTTTTTTCACTCCCCGCTTTAAGAGGGGCATGGCACTTTTTGTCGCCGCGGAGATAATATCGGCGACCACGGCATTGCCCGTAGGTTCCTTGCCGGCGCCCGGGCCCGTAAAGGCCAGGTCTCCTACGAAGGATCCCTTTACATTCACCTGATTAATGGCGTCGGGCAAAATAGCCAGGCTGTCGGCTGCATCTAGGATCACCGGCTCCACCACGGCTTCGATTCCGTCTTCTACAGGTTTTGCCGATGCTACGAGTTTTACCTTTTGACCCTTCTCATTTAAAAAGCTGACGATGTCGCCGTTTAATTGGGCGATGCCCCGGGTGGGAATGGCGTCGCCGTCGACGTGACCGAATGCCATTTCGATGAGGAGATGAAGTTTGCGGCGGGTGTCGAAGCCTTCCACATCGTCGGTGGGATCCTGCTCGGCGTAACCCAGTTCCTGACAGAGCTTCAAGGTGGCGTCGTATTCCGCCCCTTCTTTAAACATGGCGTTGATTAAATAATTGCAGGTGCCGTTCAAAATCCCCTGTACACTTTCGATTTCGTTTTCGAGGCAGAGTCCCCGAAGCGGTGTTAAGACGGGGATGCCCCCTCCTACTGCCGCTTCAAATAAGAAGGGAACGTCCTTTTCTTCGGCGATCCCGTTCAGCTCTTCGAAATGGGCGCTCACCGCCGCCTTGTTAGCCGTAACCACGGCGACCCCCGCTTCCAGCGCCCGCTTCATATAATCGTAGGCCATGTCCATGGCACCGGTAGCTTCGGCGACGATGTCCACTTCCTCGAGGACGGCGTCGTAATCTTTTGCCGTAACCACCTTCTCCGGAAGTTCTTTCCCCAGGCGTTCGGCACTGCGATCGCTGGCCACAATATAAGCGATTTCCAAGCCGCCTACGGTGTCTTTTAATATATTTTCACGTGCTTTTAAAATATCGTAGGTCCCTCGACCTACGGTTCCAAACCCGATAAGTGCTAATTTCATAATCTCTCCTCCATTTCGTCCTTTATCGTATTATGAATTGACTATACTAGAGAGTTTTTGTTATAGTCAAGAAAAACTATTGTTTAATATGAAAGAAGGTACATCTTATGGTCTATCGTTTAGCAATTTTAGGCGCCACCGGTCTCGTCGGACAGACGATGCGTGGCATTTTAGAAGAAAAAGATCTCCCCTTGGAGCTTACCATGTTTGCCTCGGCAAACAGTGCCGGCAAAACTTTTACCTTTAAAGGCGAAGAACACACGGTTCAGAAACTTACGGAAGAAGCTTTAAGAGAAGGCAAATTCGATTATGTCTTGAGCGCTCTGGACGGCGGTTTGGCCGGCAAGTTCTGCCCTGTGGCTGCCGAAGCGGGAAGTGTCGTCATCGACAACAGCTCCCACTTCCGCATGGAAGAAGGCATTCCCTTGGTCGTACCTGAAATCAACGCAAAAGACGGCATCGAAGCCAAGGGCATTATTGCCAATCCCAACTGCTCCACCATTCAATCGGTAGTGGCATTAAAGCCCGTCGAGGATCTGTTCAAGATGAAACGCGTCGTCTTTACCACATTCCAAGCCGTCAGCGGCTCCGGCGTCAACGGCATCGCCGATTTGGAGCGAGGCATCGAAGGGGGCGAGCCTGAATTTTATCCCCATCCCATCGCCTACAACTGCCTTCCCCATATTGACGACTTTTTAGAAGACGGCTATACAAAAGAAGAAATGAAGATGGTCAACGAATCCCGCAAGATCTTCCACCGCCCGGATCTTGCCGTTACGGCGACGGCGGTGCGCGTGCCCGTTAAAGGCGCCCACGCTATTTCCGTCAATGTTACCTGCGAAAATCCCGTAGATCTCGATGAACTTCGCAAGGCTTACGAGAAAATGGACGGCGTCGTCTTACAAGACGATGTGAAAAACCTTGTCTATCCCCTTCAAATCGAAGCCGAAGGAAAGGACGAAGTCTTCGTCGGTCGTATCCGCAAAGACGACTCCTGCGAAAATAGCTTAAACCTTTGGGTCGTCGCCGATAATATTCGTAAGGGTGCGGCCCTGAACGCCATTCAAATTCTGGAAAAACTCCTGGCAGACCGCTAATGAAGGTTCCCATCGTACAGGCGGGCATCGGCCCCATGACCCTTTCGGAAAACCGTGAAGTGATCTTTAAGGGCATGGAAGAAGCTATGAAATCGGAGCCCGATATTATCGTCCTCCCCGAAATGTGGAATTCGGGCTTCTTCCCCGAAAAATTTACCGATGACGACGACTACAAAGAAGAGGAGCTTCAAGAAGCCCTCTCCCGTTTCGCCCGCCATCATCAGGTCAATCTCGTCGCCGGCTCCATGACCGTCCGCGAGAAGGTCGGCCGCGCCAATCGCAGCTTTATCTACGATCGAAAAGGCGCACTCTTGGGCACCTACGACAAGTCCCATTTATTTCCCGTAGGCGAGGAGAAAAATTTCTTTACCCCGGGAGATCATAATCTTTCCTTCTCCCTCGACGGGATCGATTGCGGCATCGTCACCTGCTTCGAACTGCGCATGCCGGAATGGGTGCGCCTCGCCGTATCGGGCAAGGCGAAGATTCTCTTCGTTCCCGCGGCATGGGGCCTTTCCCGCGTGCCCCATTTGCATCTTTTCGCCAAGGCTCGGGCCGTGGAAAATCAATGTTTCGTCGTGGTAGTCAACTGCACGAAAATGGGAGATTACCACGCCATGGGCGGCGGCGGAAGCTGCATTTACGGGCCCGCCGGCGAGGAGATTCTTATGACCGGAACGGAAGAGGCGGTAAAGACCGTAAACTTAAATTTAGAACAGATCGAAGAAGAAAAAGCCTTCTTCGACCTTTATAAAGAACGCCGACCCGAACTTTACGAGGGCCTGGTCCAATAGGAGCATATATGGATCTTGGAAAAATAAAAACTATAGCCGAAGGTGTAAAGCCTCTTTACCGCTACCTCCACGCCCATCCGGAAATCAGCGGCGAGGAAAAAGAAACTTCCCGTTTTTTACAGGAGCAAATGAAAGCCTTGGGCTACGAGATTACGGTTTACGATAATTTCGGCTTTCACGGCGATTTAAAAGGAGAAGGCGAGGGCCCGATGGTGGCCCTTCGCGCCGATATGGACGCTCTCCCCATTACAGAGGCAACTGATCTCTCCTTTCGCTCCGAACATCCCGGGCTTATGCACGCCTGCGGCCACGATATGCACATGGCCTGTCTATTGGGCACGGCGCAGTATTTTGCGGAGCACCGCGATTTCCCCGGAAGCCTTCGGCTGATTTTTCAACCCAATGAAGAAAAAGATGGCGGCGCCGAAATTATGGTAAAAGAAGGGGTTATGAAAGATGTGGATTACGTCATGGGCCTCCACGTCTCCCCCGATCTTTTGGCGGGTACCTTCGGCATTTTGACGGGCTTTATGTATGCGAGCGTAGAAGATTTTGAAATCACCATTCGAGGAAAAGGAGGCCACGCCGCCAATCCCGAACGCGCCGTGGACCCTATCGTCTGCGGCGGACACGTGATCGTGGCCCTGCAAACCATCGTCGCCCGGCGCTTCTCCCCCTTTACGCCTGCGGTGGTCACCATCGGCTCCGTTCACGGGGGCAACAAGCACAATATTATTCCCGGCGAAATGACCATCGAAGGCACTATTCGCGCCAATACGAAGGAAAATCGCGACAAGCTTCGCCGCCATCTCACAGAGATCGCGGAGTATACGGCAAAAGCACACGAATGTGAGTGCAGTGTGGAGATCGTAAAGGGGTACGTTCCCCTGATTAACGACGAAAAGGCCACGGCCTCCGTGAAACTTGCCCTGGAAGAAACCTTCGGAAAAAATGCCGTCATCACCCTCCCGACCCCCACCATGGCGGCGGAAGACTTCGCCTATTATTTGGAAGAAGCGCCCGGAACCTATATTAATCTCGGCGTGGGCCGCCCCGGCGAAAGATCCGCCATTCACACGGCGAACTTTTATCCGGAAGAAGACGCCCTCTACTACGGCATCGCCGCGGAAGTAACCTCGGCACTACATTTTATGAATGAAGACAAATAAATTATCCCCGAGCTCTAGCTCGGGGATGTTTTTTGCCTATTAAAGGCAAACCTTTAAATGATCGCCACAAAATAATGCCGCACACGTCCTCTTTCACAGGGAATGCATCCCCTTACTTCGTAACTTGCGCCTCATACATTTTCATCAGCAGTGCGACGGCGTCACTTTCGAGATCCTTCCCGGGTTTTAGGCCATAGGCATACATCACCGCGCGGTCATTTTCCTGATGGGCGCGAATTAATTCCGGCGGCATAGTCAAGGGATCATATAGATCTGCCAAAGAAGCATCGGGGTACAATGCACGAGCGTCGAGTATGCTTTGCGCCGTTTCTTTAATATTATCCCGCTGCGCTTCCGTTACATCCGGCCACGGGAAGGTATTATACACCAATACATTGGAGTACCTATAATCGCTTTTCAATCTGCCTGCTAACATACGCATCCACGCCATATGAATATTCGAAGTGATGACGCCGAATTCATACAAGGTGGCATCGGGAACGATTTGAAGGGCGTTTGTTGCAATAACTGAAGCATCTTCGTAGCCGATGGGAATATAGCGTCTGCGCTCC
Source organism: Aedoeadaptatus nemausensis (assembly GCF_903819165.1). GTDB lineage: Bacteria > Bacillota > Clostridia > Tissierellales > Peptoniphilaceae > Aedoeadaptatus > Aedoeadaptatus nemausensis. The sequence continues at coordinate 140,959 of NZ_CAIJCS010000016.1, read as the reverse complement.
GAGGAAACCGCCGGCACGACTAAATAAGGGGTATCCGGCTGCGCCAGCTGTTTGAATCGCGTGGGCTCATCTGCGAATTTGACAGTAGACTTTGCCTTGCTCGCCAATCGGAATTCCCTAACTTTATTTATCCGATCCATAATTAGACGGCTTTTGCGCAGCTCCTGCGGCGCTACACCCGCCAACCATAAGCAGTAGCGTTCTGTTCTATTAATAAATTCACTGGCTCCAATGACGCGGTGAATATAGTTTGCCGTGATGGGCTCACGCTTTATAAATTCATCTTTTTCCTCTGCCGTTAAGAAAAAGTGTCCGCCATCTGTCGGTTTGTTTCCATAAATCATAGGCGAAACATTCGAAATCGGTTTTCTTCTCGATTTGACGAAAATAATGGGACCCGGGTTTAAATAAAAGTTTAATTCATCTGCTATTTCGAAGCTTCCATTATCTGAAAAAATTAGCTTCTCGCCCTTTTCAGATCTATGGTAACTGAATCCTACGATGACCACATGCACATTTGCCTTATAAAGTGTTTCACTATTCCATGCAAATGTCTTATATCCGAAATCCGGAGAAATGTGGAATCGCTCATGGAGAGGCTCCCACACGCCTTCTACCTGTTCCCCTTGTGTAATGGAGTTGGTGGCGACGAAGGCTACTTTAATCGTCGTATTTTCGATAAATTGGGCTGCCTTGAAAAACCACCCCGCCACATAGTCGATTTTTCCCGCCAAGCGATATTCTTTTCCGCTCTTATCTACATAAATCGACCGCATTTCCTTCTTTTGCTTTTCCGATTGCATGGAATGGCCTACAAAAGGCGGATTGCCCATTATATAGTCGATCTCGTAAGGATCCACGAAAGTTTTCCAGTCGAAGGTAAGGGCATTATCTTCTCTTATATGAGCGGAAGATTTAAGGGGAAGAAATTCCTGATCGAAGAAAAGATTGTTTCGCGTTTCTTGAAACATTTGGCTTTCTGCGATCCACAGAGCCGTCTTGGCGACGGACACGGCGAAGTCGTTGATCTCGATGCCGTAAAATTGATCCAGGCTTACTTTTATAACATGGTCGTCTTTGGCTTCGGTCATCATAATGGTGTAATTGGAATGTATTAAGACGATCGCTTCGTTCTCCAAACGGCGCAGTTCTAAATAAGTTTCCGTTAAAAAGTTTCCGGAGCCGCAGGCGGGGTCGAAAAACCGCAAGTTTGCCAGCTTGTTTTGAAAGGCTTTCGCCTGTTTTACGATGGCGGATTTTTGTTTTAATTGTTTAATTTGGTTTAATTCGTATTTCAGATCGTTTAAAAATAAGGGGTCGATTACTTTGTGAATGTTTTCGATGGAGGTATAGTGCATGCCACCGGATCGGCGTTCTTCCGGGTTTAATGTGCTTTCAAATACGCCGCCGAAGATGGTCGGGCTGATTTCCGACCAGTCGAAATCGCTGCAGGCGTTTTTGATAATAAGTTCCCGCAATTGTTCATTAAATTGGGGGATTTCGATGTTTTCTTCGGCAAATAGTCCGCCGTTGACGTAGGGGAATTGGGCGAGTTTTTCATCCAGGTAAGGATCTCTGTCTTCCGGTTTTGTATCCAGTACTTTAAATAGATTGATGATGGCGTCTCTAAAAAATCGCACGTCGAAATCTTTCAGGTAGTCGCCGAACATCCCGTGGGATCCGAACAGTTCCGCATCTTCCGCATAAAAACAAAAAACTAATCGGACACATAATACATTGATGCTTCGAAGGCTGTGGGGATCGTCGGGATTTTTGTATTGTTTTAGGAGTTCGTTGTAGATTTCTCCTACCAACTCCCCTGCTTCTAAGGAGACTTTCGTCTCTTTTTCGATTTGCTCGTTGGTTTTATCCAGTAATATTTCCAAGCGATAGTATTCTTTGTCCAGATCCTCCAGCTTTAATATGGCGGGTTCCGCATTGGGGTTTTCCATATCGTAAATATAGAATTCTTTAAAATTGCAGGTAATGATCCAACGAGGACGCTTCGAATAGCGTAGGTTTGCAGAATAACGTTTAGCTTGCTGGAAAGGCGTCAGAAAAGTGCCATCCGATTGGCGAATGCCGGAGTTTAAGTTTCTATTAGCTCCCTTTTGTTCGATCAATACTTTCGTCTTGTCGATGTAGCCGTCCATAAAGCTCGTGTGATCCATCATAACGGTGTCTTCAAAGGTTATGTATTCCGACGGGTTTTCCACTCCGTATACGTTAGATAAAAGATCGAGCCAAAAGGCTTGGCTATGTTGTCTTTCGTTGCCTTTGTTTTTCCAGCGTTCGATAAATTCTTGTGCTGCACGTTTCCTGCTCCGGTTAAGGGTCATTTTATCCTCTCCGTTCGTGAACTTAAACCATTCTAATATTTCATCATTTCCGTCGAATCGATCGATTCCTCTAATTTTACTCATTGTTTTCTCATTATGTATTATATCTTAAGTGGGTAGAGCTTTCAGGTGAATCGTCAACTCCTTTTGGGATGCTGAAGGTTCGAGTTAAAAGTACTGTCCGGATCGAAAGGTCACTCATTTATATTAACAAACATCTCTTCTGTTGCTTTTTTCCCATCGGAGGAGTATCGTTTGCTTTCTTCTTTCCTTCCGCAGGTCTTCATCGCCACGCCTTCCCTTGCAATTTCATCTCATATAAAAAGCTCTCTCCTCCCCTAAATTATGGGCTTTGTTTGTTTCTATCTTAGCAAACTACTCTTATTGACTTTGAATGAAACACGATATACAATAGACACGTAAACGTTTCCCTACAACCTATTATATGAACGAAAGGAGTTCTTAATGCCTAAATTTGCAAAAAGAATGGACAATCTAAAAGCTTCTGAAATCCGCGAGCTTTTAGCTTTAACGGCTGACCCCAGCATTATCTCGTTTGCAGGTGGCCTTCCCGCCGCCGAACTCTTCCCCATCGACGCTTGGATCGAAGCATCCAATAAAGTCATGAAGAATAACGGCGCCGCCGCCCTTCAATACGGCCCCACCGACGGTTACGCTCGCCTAAGAGAACACTGCGTTACCCGCATGAAAAAAGTCGGCTGCAAAGATGTTAAACCTGAAGACATTCAAATTCTTTCCGGTTCCCAACAAGGTCTCGACTTCGTTCCCAGAGTTCTTATCGATCCGGGCGATTATATTATCGTCGAAAGCCCCACCTACTTAGGCGCTCTCAACGCATTTAAGGCTTATGAACCGAAGTTCTTGCAAGTTGCCCTCGACGAAGACGGCATGATCTTAGAAGACTTGGAAGAAAAACTTAAAAACCACGACAATGTGAAGTTCATCTACGTTATTTCCGACTTCCAAAACCCCTCCGGCAAAACCTGGACTTTGGAAAGAAGAAAAGGCCTTATCGAACTTGCCAATAAATACGATGTCATGATCCTTGAAGACAATCCCTACGGCGAATTACGTTTCGAAGGCGAAATCCAACCTTCCCTTCGCAGCTTAGATACCGAAAACCGCGTCATCTTCATGGGTACTTTCTCCAAGATCTTCAGCCCCGGCATCCGCGTCGGTTGGTTCAACGCCGCTCCCGAAGTTCTCGAAAAGTTCAACATGGTTAAACAAGGTGCCGACCTTCAAACCTCTACCACCACTCAAATGATCCTGTCTCAATTCTTAGACGACAACGATCTCGAAGAACACATTGCAAAGATCATCGAAGTATACGGCAAACGTAAAAACATCATGGTCGACGCTATGAAGAAATACTTCCCCGAAGAAGTTACCTTCACCAATCCCGAAGGCGGCCTCTTCCTATGGGTCAGCTTACCCGAAGGCTTAAATGCTCGCGATATCGCAGTAAAAGCCATCGAAAAGAAAGTTGCCTTCGTACCCGGCGGCGCTTTCTATCCTGAAAGCCCGGAAGAAAACCACTTCCGCTTAAACTACAGCTGCATGCCTGAAGATAAAATCGAAGAAGGTATTAAGCGCTTAGGCGAAGTTTTACACGACGCCGTTAAATAAAATATGAGCAGCCCTTTCCTCGGAAGGGGCTGTTTTTATAGTTCTTTCCGACCTTCAATAAGAGCTCGATATAAATCGGGCTCTTTTATATTTTCTTCGCCTTTCTATGTATAACGGACGAAGGGGTTCCTCCTCTCAATTCGTAGGGGCGTGCCCGCCAATACGCCTGCAACACAGTCTGCCGATGCATCATTTTTATTTTTGTGACATTCTGTGCATCAGCCCCCCGAAACAATCACTCATAACGAGCGAAAGTGTTGCCTCTGCGAAATAGTCGTTGTCTTTTGTCGCCATCGTTTTTGCCATAAAAAAAGACCTCCCGAAGGAGGTCTTTGACTGTATATCTTTGGGTTTACAGTTGTTCGCTTAGTTCTCTTTCTTTACGAACGAGTTCTTCAAGCTTGGGCACGATGGCGTTTAAGTCGCCGACGACACCGAGATCCGCTACGTCGAAGATGGGTGCGCCATCGTCTTTGTTAACGGCGATGATAAGGTCGGAATCTTCCATACCTGCCAAGTGTTGGATGGCTCCGGAAATACCCAGTGCCAAGTAAAGTTCGGGACGTACGGTTTTACCGGTTTGTCCGACTTGTTGCGATTTTTCGATCCAGCCGGAGTCGACTGCGGCTCTGGAGGATGCGATTTCTGCGCCAAGTTCTTTTGCAAGGCCGTTTAAAGTATCGAAACCTTCCGGGCCGCCCATGCCGCGACCGCCGGAAATAAGGATATTGGCTTCGGTAATGTCTTTTTTGGAGCTTTCGATTTTAAGCACTTCTTTTAAACGAACGACGGGTTCTTTATGCGAAAATTCGAATTTGTCTTCGATAACTTCGCCGTCGGTCTTTTCGACTTCGATACTGGGCATAACGCCGGGACGTACCGTGGCCATTTGGGGACGGAAGTCTTCGCAGACGATGGTAGCCATTAAGTTACCGCCGAATGCCGGACGAGTCATCATAAGAAGTTTGCTTTCGGGGTCGATTTCAAGTTTTGTACAGTCGGCGGTAAGACCGGTGTGAACGCGAGCTGCAAGGTTCGGTGCAAGGTCGCGACCGATGGAGGTAGCGCCGAATAATACGATTTCAGGTTCGTATTTTTCGATGATGCCGTATACCATGTCGGCGTAATCTTCGCTTAGGTATTCTTTAAGTCTCGGGTCTTCTACGACAATGACTTTGTCGGCGCCGTGGCGGAATAAGACTTCAGCTTCTTCTTTTACGTTTTCGCCGATTAACATGCCCACTACTTCTTGACCGAGGTCATCGGCAAGTTCTCTCGCCTTGCCGAGTAGTTCGATACCTACTTTTTCAAGTTTGTTATCTCTTTGTTCGATAAATACGTATATATCTTTACTCATTTGGTCCTCCCCTTAAATGATGTATTTTTCTTTTAATTTAGCAAGAATAGCTTGTGCAGCTTCATCAGCGGATAAGTCGTTGAGTAATACGCCGGCAGCCTTTCCTTCTTTCGGGAAGGATTTTTTAACGCGGGTCGGCGATCCTTTTAGACCGATATTCGACAAGTCGAGTTTATCTTCAATGTCTTTGAGGCCCCAAACGGTAATGTCTTTTTCTTGTGCTTCATAAATACCGCGAATGGTCATGTAACGAGGTTGAGCACATTCTGCAAGGGTCGTAATGAGGATCGGCATTTCAGCTTCCAAGATATGGTAGCGGTCTTCGAATTGACGTTTTACGATAACTTTATCGCCTTCTACATCGACATCTTCAGCATAGGAGATAGCCGGGATGTTCAAGTGTCTTGCAATTTGAGGGCCGACTTGCGCGGTGTCGCCGTCGATTGCTTGACGTCCTGCGATGACCAAATCGTAGTCGATGTGTTCGATGGCGGCTGTAATCGTACAGGAAGTTGCCCAAGTGTCGGCACCACCGAAGGCTCTGTCACTTACGAGAATCGCTTCGTCAGCACCCATGGCGAGGGCTTCGCGAAGGGCGTATTCCGCTTGGTTCGGACCCATGGAAAGAGCGTATACTTTTACGTTTTCGGGATCTTTGTCCTTAATGCGAAGGGCTACTTCCAAGCCGGATAAGTCGTCCGGGTTGATAATGCTGGGGACGCCTTCGCGGATCAAAGTATTGGTTTTCGGATCCAAACGAACCTCGGTCGTGTCAGGTACTTGTTTAATACATACCACTATGTTCATGATAACCTCCTGATTCCTCTTATTTCAAAAGTTGACTGCCGATAACGAGAAGTTGAATTTCGCTGGTACCTTCGTAGATGGAGGTAATGCGCGCATCTCTGTAAAGGCGTTCGATTTTGTAATCTTTAATGTAGCCGTAACCGCCGTGTACTTGAAGGGCGTCGTAGACGATTTCGTTACAGGTTTCGGCACAGAAATATTTTGCCATGGAGCAAAGCTTGGATGCGTCTTCGCCTCTGTCTTTAGCAGCTGCCGCTTCGTAAACGAGAAGTTTTGCAGCTTCTAATTTAGCAGCCATTCTTGCGATCTTAAAGCTGATGCCTTGAAGTTTTGCAATGGGACGACCGAATTGAACACGTTCTTTAGCAAATTTAATGGCTTCTTCAAGAGCGGCTTCTGCAACACCGATGGATTGAGCGGCGATACCGATACGGCCGACGTCCAAGGTCTTCATAGCGTTCGTAAAGCCCTTGCCTTCTTTACCGAGCATATTTTCTTTCGGTACGCGGACATTTTCGAGTACGATGTCGGAGGTGGGGCAGCCGATGATACCCATTTTTTCTTCGGGTTTACCGAAGGAAACGCCTTCGCTCTTTAAGTCGACGATAAATGCTGTAATGCCTGCGCTGCCTTTTGCCGTCGTATCGGTTTTGGCATAAATTACACCGTAATCGGCGATGGGCGCACCGGTGATAAAGGTTTTACGTCCGTTAAGAACCCATTCGTCACCATCTAAAACAGCCGTGGTTTTGGTGCCGCCGGCGTCGGAACCTGCTCCCGGTTCGGTTAAGCCGAAGCAGAAGGTAAGTTCGCCTGTAGCGATCTTGCTTAAGTACTTTTCTTTTTGTTCGGGGGTACCGCTCAATTGAATCGGTGAACCGCAAAGGGAGTTCGGGCTCGATACGAAAACACTGGCTACTGCACTGCGTTTTGCGATTTCTTCCATAACGATAACGTAGGATACGTGATCGCCGCCTGCTCCGCCATATTCCTTCGGTGTCTTAATGCCGAAAAATCCTGCTTCGCCCATTTTGCGGACGATATCGAGGTCGAGACAGCCCGTTTCTTCTGCTGCATCGAGTACTTCATCGGTTAATTCTTGATCTGCAAATTTAGCAGCGAGATCGCGAATTAATTTGTGCTCTTGCTTAAATTCCATGTTTTCCTCCTATTTGTAGGTTATGTACGCCTTGCGTACGCCCGGCGATGCTGAGTGAATATAATACGTTTTCCTTTTATTGGAAAAATTTTTCACATTCACATAACGCATTCGCTAAATACTACTGTCTACTATAGATTTGGTCACAGCGAAGGAAATGAAAACCTTCTTGTATACCAGTATAACGCATAAGTATTAACTTAACAAGCAATAAATGCAAAAATCCGGACATTTTAAAGGGGTCCGGATTTGCATTTATCAATACTTACAGACTCTTCTTATGGAATTAGCTGTAGTATTTTTCCATCATTTCTTTGAAGATGGGGATCGATTTTTCGCAGGTTTCCGTATCGACGCAGTAGCTCAAGCGCATAAAGGCTTTGGAGCCGAAGCCGGTGCCGGGTACGACGAGCATGTCGTATTCTTTTGCACGTTCGGAGAAGGTTTCGCTGTCTCCGTCCGGAGATTTAATGAAGAGGTAGAAAGCACCTGCCGGTTTGGCGACTTGGTAGCCGATTTCGGTTAATGCGTCAAAGAGAAGGTCTCTGTTCTTTTTATAAACTTCTACATCGGGTTCGACATCGACGCAGCGTTCGATAACTTTTTGCATTAAGGTCGGAGCACATACGAAGCCTAAGGAGCGGCCTGCACCGCCGACTGCGGGCATTAAGTCTTTATCTTCAACAGTGTTTGGAACGAGGATGTAGCCGATACGTTCGCCGGGAAGAGATAGGGATTTGGACCAGCTGTAGCATACGACGGTGTTGTCGTAGATGCTGGGTACCCATGCAACTTCAGCATCGTCGACGAGTACGAGTTCGCGGTAGGGTTCGTCGCTTAGGATGTAGATCGGGTGACCGATTTCTTTGCTCTTCTTTTCGAGAACAGCTGCTAATTCTTCTAAAGCTTCTTTCGAATAGATAACGCCTGCCGGGTTGTTCGGTGTGTTGATCAAGACGGCACGTGTGTTTTCCGTAAGAACTTTTTCAACGTCTTCAGCGTGAAGTTGCATGTCGTCGCGAGCTTCGACGAGTACCATTTTACCGCCTTGGCTTTCGATAAAGACGGTGTATTCGGGGAAGAAGGGTGCCAATACGACAACTTCATCTGTGGGTTCTTCGATAAGAGCTGCAAGGGAGATGTTCAAAGATGCTGCAGCACCGCAAGTCATGTAAAGGTTACTTGCGTCATAGTCGGTGCCATAACGTTTGTTTAAATTTTCGGCGATGGCTTGACGTGTCGATTCAAAACCGTTACCTGCAGAGTAGCTGTGAACTGCTTGGGGTTTTTCGTTTTTGGTAAGCTCGATAATGGCTTCTTGTACTTCCTTCGGTGCGGGAACACTGGGGTTACCGATGGAGAAGTTCAATACATTTTCGGGTCCTACAACTTTTGCACGTTCGGCGCCAAATCCTGCGAGTTCGCGGATAACGGATTTTTGTTTGCCGAGGGATGTCATTTTTTTATTCGCCATAATAGATGCTCCTTTTTTTATAAAATATAAGGTTTATGCGTTTTCTTTCAGTTCTTTTGCTCTTTTCTCTTCGCGGATAGCTTGTTCGCGGTAAACATCTTCGCGGGTGCCGCCGAAGTTTGCAAATTTACCGAGAAGGCCGCCGATTACGGCACATACGAGTGCGGGAATCAGCCATTCAAAGGCAAAGTTTCCTAAGGGGAAGTTCGCTACTTTTTCAGCGAGGCTGCCGAGAGCGTTTCCACCTTGCATTTGAGAGAACAGGTTGATGGCTTGGATGATGCCGACAAGGCCGGCACCGATAACGCCGCCGATAAATACGCCATTGTACTTGATCTTTTTATCAAAGATGGAGAGAAGAATTAAGCAGATGACGATGGGGAATACAGCTGTCAGTACGGGAACTGCAATGTTGATAATGCCTTCTACACCCAGTAGGGAAATAGCAAAGGCAACGATGGTAGCCACAGTAACGACCTTTTTATAGGGAAGTTTTCCATTGGTTACATCACTGAAGAAGTTACCGCAAGTAGAGATAAGGCCTGTGGATGTGGTTAAGCATGCCAAGGCTACGCCTAAGCCCAGTAGGAAGCGTCCTACGTGACCGAGTAGAGTTTCGACGGTGCCGAGTAAGATGGCGGTACGGTCCATATCCGGTGTAAACATAGAGCTTACAGTGGATCCGACATAGGTCAGGGAGCCGTAAACGAGGGCCAAGCAGATGAAAGCGATAATACCGATTTGGATGCTCGCTTTTACTTGTGTCGCTTCGTCCGTATAGCCTCTGCGGATAAGGTCGGTTAAGACGATACCACTCATGAGGGATGCACCGAGAGCGTCCATGGTTTGGTAACCTTCTTTAAAGCTCATTTTGAAGAGATCCGGTGCGTCGGTCGTAATGGCCGGTCCCGGCGGATTTACGATGGCCACGACGGCGATGACTGCCAAGATAATGAGCAGTCCCGGCGTCAAGAATTGGCCGATGTAGTCGAGTACTTTACCTGGATTTAATACGAGGTAAAGAGTTAATGCAAAGAATACAACGGATGTAACGACCACAGGAACGGCGGGAAGGTTCGGTGCGACGAACATTTCGTGGGTCGTAGCGCCTGTTCTCGGTACGGCAAAGAAGGGGCCGATAATCAAGATACAGATGGCGGAGATGACCGCTGAGAATTTCCAGCCGACGCGTTTACCGAGGTCGATGGCGCGACCGCCCAGTTGAGCGGTAACGATAACGCCTAGAATAGGTAGTACGGGGTCGGACATGAGGAAGCCGATTGCCGCTGTAAACCAACGGTCGCCGGCGAGTACGCCTAGATAGGGCGGGAAGATCATATTGCCTGCGCCGAAGAAGATGGCGAACAGGGCAAAACCGCAGACGATTATGTCTTTTCTTTTAATTTCCATAAGCACTCCTTCGTCCTTTCGGACGTTTGTGATTAGCCTGAGTTTAGATTACAGACCGTTTACGATGTTAATCGGTTTTTCACCGTCTTCGATACGCTTCATATTGTCATAGGACCATTGGCTCATACGCATGAAGGAATCGTCGGTGGTTCCGGCAATGTGAGGCGTAATGGAGAAACGTGCCAAGCCGGTTTCGTTTAAGCTGAATAAGGGGTCGTCATCCTTCGGGGGTTCCGGAGCGATAACGTCCATTGCGACGTAGATTTTACCTGCGTTAAGGGCTTCTGCAACATCGGCGTTGTTCATTAAGTCACCGCGCGCTACGTTTACGATAATAGCGTCTTTTTTCATTTTATCGATGGCTTCTTTGTTGATCATGCCGCGAGTAGAATCGAGTACGGGTACGTGGTAAGAGATAATGTCGCATTTTTCGTAGATTTCGTCGAGAGTAGCGTATTCTACGCCGTATTCTTTTTCGAAGTCTTCTTGACGGACAACGTCATAGTAGTACATTTTGCATTCGAAGGGTTTTAACAGTTTTGCAGCTTCGTGACCGATAGCGCCGAGGCCGATAAGACCGACGGTACGGGAACCCATTTCGACTTGTCCTTTTTCGGTGTATTCTTTGTAGCTTTCTCTAAAGCCTGCTGCACCGTTTTGTTTGATCTTCATGTCGGCTTCGGGCATTCTGCGAAGGCTGGTCAACATGTGGGTAACGGCAAGTTCTGCTACGGGGCGAGCGTTGACGCCGCGGTTGTTACATACGTAGATTCCCTTTTCTTTAGCTGCTTCAAGGTCGATTTTGTCGAAGCCTACGCCTAAAGATTGGATAAGTTTTACATTTTCCAATTTGTCGATGACTTCTTTACGGATATAGTCTACGGGTCCGCAGTGGATAACGTCTGCATCTTTACATTGTTCGACTAATTCTTCGTCGCTGCAGGGGTAGTTGATGTATTGGTAGTCCCATTCAGCCGGTCTTTCCACGCCGAATTTTTCAACATAGTTCTTGTTACAGGTACTTCTGATCTTTAACATTTTGTCCTCCTTTTTCAGAACCCTTCTTTTTTTCAGTGAAATAGTTTTCCTACACCTAACAGTTTAACCGGCTCCCTTTTTGGGAGCGGTTAAACAATTTATATACACGGACCACCGTATATAACTTAGAGCATGTCTGCAAAAGTTTGTAATGCAGTCTTAGCTTGTTCGAAGCTGACCATTTGTTGGTCTACTTCTACCATATTCAAGAGGATGTTTTCTTTTTGAAGATCGTCGCGAAGGATCGGGTAGTCGAATTCGTCGGTGTCGCTGAATTTCGTCATTAAGTAGATGACGCCGGCAGCTCCCGATTCTTTCACTTTTTTCGCGATAATCGGTCCTCTTAATTTCTTTTCGTCGAATACGAAGGTGTTGCCTTCGATGTCGGCGAAAGCTTGTGCCAATGCGTGAAGGGGGTTGCCCGTTCCTTCTTTGACTTGTGCTTCGTATTGTAAACTTTCGTGGAGTACGTTGTCGTCTACGATGCCGAAGTTGAATTCTTCGAAGATTTTAAGGATGTCTTCGGAGTTTACGAGAATACCGGTCGTAACGACTTTTTTACCTTTGAAGTCCTCTTCGGGCATTGCCTTAAGGGCTTCGTTGATTTCCTTAACTTTCGCAAGGTGTTCATCTTTTGCGTAGCAGTAAGCACTTGCAAAGACGCGGTTGCGAAGTAAAGGCGTAATGCTATTTAAGTGTTTAGCTGCCAAGGCGTTAAATTCGAGCATAGCTTTTCTATGTTCGTTGTAAAGCTTAATCGCTTCTTCGATAGCGTCGTCGGAAATGTCTTTTCCGGCGATTTCAGCGAGATTATCTTTTAAGTGGCCGAATTGGCGAGCGTTGTATTCGATACCCGCTTCGATCTTACGGTTTTGGCCGTAGGGGATGTAGAGCATGGGTACTTGGGGAATAGCCCGTTTCCAGTTTTGGCTGAAACCTTTTAAACCGTCGCTCAAGTTGGTAATGACCATACCGGAAAGTTTGTCCAATTTGCCTTGAAGACCTAAGTCCATGGTTCTCAAGATAATGGATGCGTAGAATGCCGGGAAGTATTCCTTAGCTTCTACGACTTCACCTTCGGCGCCCCAAACGGTAACGGGTACGAGGCCTGCTGCGTGAATGATTTCTTCGGGAACGACGCCCGGAGCGGAAATACCGATTACTTTTTTGCCTTCATCCACATAATGGTCGATGGCTTTTAATACATCTGTATTTAATGATTGAATAAGATCTACCGCTGTCACTTTTATGCCTCCTTAGATTTCTTTTGTTTGTTGGCTTCCATAACTTCGATAAGGCCTTGAACACGTGTGTCGTATTGTGCCTCGGAGAAGTTTCTCGGGTCGGCTTGGTCGCCGTCGAAGGTTGCCGTGGGGAGGCCGGTCTTTTCTCTGAAGTCTCTTTCCATTTCGTAAGAAATAGCACTCCATTGTTTGCAGGAACGGTTGATGTGAACGAGCATGCCGTCGACATTGTTGTTTTCCGCAAGTTTCAAGCGCATATCGAGGGAACGTTCGTAGCTGATGGCGTTCGGTGTTGCGCAATAAGCTTCCATAAGTTCTCTCGTGTTGTCGTAAACGTAACCGAATGCATCGGCATAAACGGTACCGACGACGTTGACGCCTTGACCTTGAAGGCCTTTATAGGTGTGACGTAGATGAGGCCAGCAAGCGATACCTTCGAAAATGATGCGGTATTTTTCTTCGCCCTTAAAGCCGGATTCGCCTTTTTTAACTTTTTCGTCGAATTCTTCAGCTAAGCGTTCGAATGCGATAGCCGATTCTAACTTACCTCTCGCACAAACGGCAACGGCCATGTGGTTGAAAATGTCGAATCCGCTGAAGGGAGAGGGAGTGTATTTGGAATAAGATGTAGCGTCGAGCCATGCTCTACCGGTTCTGGCGGAGATATCCATGACTTCTTCGAATTTTTCTTGATCCCATTTTTTACCGGAAATTTCTTCCAGTTGTTTAATAGCCACGTCGAATTGTCCCTTTAAGTAATCTACGCGGTCGGATCCGGCTTCGTATTCGTTGTTGTAGGGAACGTCGATCATGATAAAGGGTACATCTAAATCTCTCGCGAGGTTTTCATACCATTTGATCATGCAGTTACAAATATTGTTACAGCATGCGACAAAGTCCGGTTGCGGCATGTTGAGTTCGGGAATATCGGTTTCTTCCGTGTACGCCATGGAGATTCTGGCGTAAGCGCAGATGTCGTTGGAGTAGCCGTTGTCTTCCGCTACATTACACATTCTTTCCCCGCCGCCTTTAGCTGCTACAGCTGCCGCGTGGTTTTCCGGATAAACGACCTTAATGTCCAATGTTTCCAGAATTTCTTGGGGGAAGTTCGATGCACACCAACCTACAGGTTCACCGGCTTCTTTTGCCGCCATGGCGTCTTTATAGCCTTGGCCGGCGATCATGCCGATCATTTTTGCAGGCGGCACATCTTTATATTGCTCTCTTATTTGGGCTTCTCTTTCTTTTAACGATTCTTTAGACATACTCAATCCTTCCTTAACTCTGTTTTTTACATTCTTCAAAGGCATAGAGTGCGGCGCCGAAGGCACCTGCTAATTGCGAATCCTTTGAAACTTTAATTTCGCAGTCCAACTCGTTTTCCAATGCACGTACAATTCCGGGGTTTTTAGAGACGCCGCCGGTCATGGCGACGGGCTTTTTCAAGCCGACGCGCCGCGCAAGACCTGCGACTTTAGTAGCGACGGAAGCATGAATACCGCGCACGATGTTCGGGATGGAAATATCCTTTGCCAGAGCCGAAATAACTTCCGATTCCGCAAAGACCGTACAGGTCGAGCTGATAGAAGCTTTTTCCGTAGCCTGTGCATCCAAATCTCCCAAATCATCAATACTTACATCTAAGACATTGGCCATAACTTCGAGAAAACGGCCGGTGCCTGCAGCACATTTGTCGTTCATTAGGAAGTTTTGTAACATGCCGTCTCGAATGGCCAGCGCCTTAATATCTTGGCCGCCGATATCGACGATGGTGCCGATATCGCCGAAGAGATAAACTCCACCCTTTGCGTGACAACTTAATTCGCTCATGGTTTTATCGGCATCTTTAAAAGAGTTTCTGCCGTAACCTGTGGCGACGATATAGTCTATCTCTTCGCGCTTTACCCCGGTTTTATCGAGCACTAAATCGATTACCTGTTTGGCACCTGTCGTTCCGGCGCCAAGACTTACCACTTCTTTTGCTAAGACATCTTCTCCGTTTTTCAAAATTACAGCTTTTGAAGAGGTGGAGCCGATGTCGATGCCCATGGTTATAATATCCACTTTTCCATCCTTACTAATTAAAACTTAAACTATTTGTCTTCCCATTCGTAAGCGATTTTGCTTTCGTAAAGCTCGTCGATCTTCTTGTCGTCGTAGCCGAGTTCTTTAAGAATTTCGGTGGTGTGTTCGCCGATAAGGGGACCCTTTTCATAGGGAGTCTTGCCCATTTCGGTGTAGCGCACCGGTTGATTGACGAGGATACGTTCGCCGCTCGGGTATTCCATCTTGCGGAAGCAGTCGTTAGCCCATGCTTGTTCGTCTTCGAGAATTTCTTCCCAGTTTTGAGCGAGGGCGAAGGGAATGTCCGCATCGGTTAAGATTTCTTTCCACTCGGCGTAGTCCTTCGTTCCGAAACGTTCCATAATGGCGTCGTACAGATCGGGACCTAATTTGTTTTCGATCAGGTTTTGAACCGGGAAGTATTTATCCTTGTCGTCGCCTAAGAATTCCGTAAGACCCAGAGCGGTCATGAACTTTTCGAAGTAAGTGTTGTAGTCCGGCATACAGGTTTGTACGTAGCGGTCATCTTTACTTCTCCAGCAAGCCAAGAAGGGGTTCGGAGATTCTTTAATATTGATCGGGTATTTTTCGCCGTGATCGGTATATTGAGCTGCTTGAACCATCATGCCCATGTTGAAAACTGCCGTTTCAAATAAGCTCGTTTCAACCTTTTCGCCCTTACCGGTCATTTTTGCGTGGTAAAGAGCGGCTAAGATACCGGCGGCAAGGTTCATACCGACGTTGTGGTCGCCTACGCCCGGTACGACGTTCATGGGGACGCCGTCACGTTGTCTTAAGGTTTCGAGATAACCGCCACGTGCGAAGAAGGCTGTAAAGTCGAAACCGGGAAGGTTTCTGTCGGGGCCGAATTCGCCGTAACCTGTACACATACCGTAGACAAGTTTCGGGAATTTCTCCTTAAGTGTTTCGTAGTCGAGGCCTGCTTTTTCCAATGCTCTCGTACGCCAGTTCGTAATTAACACATCGGCATCTTCAAGTAACTTAAAGAGGACTTCTTTTCCTTCTTCCCCGCGGGTGTCGATGGAGATACATCTCTTGTTTCCGTTTTCAAGTTCCCACGTCGTGTTTTCATGCATATCCAAAGGTCTTCCTTCAGAAGGAGCGGTGTAGCGTAAGGGGTCGCCGCCGGAACGTTCAACCTTAATTACATCTGCGCCGAGGTCAGCTAAAAAGCGACCGGTGGTTGCTGCTGCGATGAAAGTAGCCAATTCGACAACTTTCACACCTTCTAGAAGTTTTTTGCTTTCTGTCATCTAATCCATCCTTTCAAGTCACGCTCTGCCTGGGCAGAAGAAGTGTTTGACAAAACTAATACTTAACAATTCAGCTACTCGAAAAAATCTGAAAACTCCGGGTCCTCCACGACCATTTCGTGCACCGTATTGATGTGAATGTCCGTCGCCGATAGAGCGGCTTCGAGATCGTTTGATTTCACGGCTTCCAAAATTTTCTCGTGCTGATCGACGAGCGTCGCCAGGTAAACGCCGCTGTCGACGTAAATATTACGCCAGCGCGCAATGTGAAGAAGATGCTGGTCCAGTAAATGAAGAATGTCTTCGGAATCATTTCCTGCGAGAATGTAGTTGTGAAACTGTTCGTCCAAGAGACGGAAGTTTTCAACGTACTTCTTCTCGCCGACAAACTCGCGCTGCGCTTGAAGATTCAGCTCCATCTTCTCGATGATGCTCTCTCTCGGAAGAGGCCCCGTCATAAAACGCCTCAAAACTTCTTTTTCTACTGCTGCGCGGATGAATAACGCCTTTTGTATGTAGTTTAGGTTCACGAGGCTGACATAGGTTCCCCTTTGTGGATACACCTTCAAAAGATTGCTTTCAACAAGTCGTGCAAAGGCTCCGCGAACGACGGACCTTGAAACATTATACTCGGTGCTGACGGCGTTTTCGCTGAGTTGCATTCCGGGATAAAGAGAAAGGTCGATAATTCGCCGGAGCAAGTCGTCGTACAAAGCATAAGAGTTCATCTTCATTTCTACACTTGTCTCCTTCTTGTGTACTAGTCTACTATTTTGGAAAAACAATTGCAAGAACATTTTATAAAAATTAACAAACGAAGTTTTTCCCAAAATATACTTTGTTAATATCTTTGGAGTCCTGTTATTTACACATTTATAACCCTTCCTTAACTTTTTGTATATTCTTGCCCTTCCATTAGTAGTACGTGAAATAGTTTTCCTTGTTTTTTTATTGTTTTGTATCTGCAAATCCTTTTTCTCAAAAATAAATCGTTTGTTTTTTTACATTTTTACTTGATAATTTTTTATTTTGTAGTAAAGTAATTCTTGTATACTAGTATTCATAGCCACGTGGCGCTTAGTAAAATAATTTCTGCGTCCCGTTTTTCCGGAGGTTTTGATGGACTATTATAAAACGATCGGCTGCATGCCTTTTGAGTGGAGAAATAAACATCCGCAAAATGTCGCCATTATTCACAAAAATAAATCCTATACTTACGAAGATTTACATAATATTTCCCTTTCCTTTGCCGCCTACTTTGCCACGAGCGGCGTGAAACGAGGAGATCATGTTCTGATTATGGGGAAAAATTCCGCCGACTGGCTCTTCGCCTTTTTCGGCCTGCAAATGCTCGGCGCCGTCACCGTCCCCGTCAACCCCTCCTACACCACCTCGGAAATCGCTCAGATCATGGACATCGTCGGAGCGAAGTACGTAGTAACCAACGAATTTCACGACTATGCGCAGCAGATAAAAAATATCCACAAAATATCGAAAGAGTATACGGTTCTCTATACAAATCGGGGCTATCAGTACTCCCATCTGCTTACTCTTAAAATTCATAACCAACCGGAAGATGTGGCCTGCATCCTCTTAACCTCCGGAACCACAGGGGTTCCGAAGGGCGTGCAACTCACTCATATTAATCTTTTACATAATGCCGCCAAAGTGTCCGAAATCATGGGCTGGAACGGCGGGGATAATTTCTTACTGAGCGTTCCCCTCTTCCATTGCTTCGGCTTGTCCGCCACCACCCTTTGCGCCTTAATGGCCGGCGCAAAGCTCACAATTTTGGACAGCACAAAATCCTCCCACTTACTGGCGAGCATCGCTCAATATCACATTACAGTCTTTAACGGCGTACCGGCCCTGTTTCTCGTGGCCATGCGCCACAACGACCTCGGCCACTACGATCTGTCCTCTCTCCGCTCCGGCATAGTGGCAGGCTCTCCCCTAACGGCACGGGAATATCTGGCCATTAAAGAAGGCTTCGGTATGAAGCACCTGACCCAATCTTACGGCCAGACGGAAACTTCCCCCGCCATTACGGTGGTCCGTCCGAGCGAAGACGACGAAACTGCATCGGTAAGCGTAGGTACGGTGATCGACGACTGCGAAATCGCCATTGTCGACAACGATCGCAAGCCCCTTCCCGTAGGTGAGGCGGGCAATATCGTCGTGCGGGGAAAAAATGTGATGAAGGGCTATATTAACGGCAAAAATACCTACACGGAAAAAGACTGGCTTTGCACCGGCGACATCGGCCTTCTCGATGAAAAGGGCCATCTCTACATTTCCGGCCGCACGAAGGATATTATTATTCGCGGCGGCGAAAATATTTCCGCCATCGAAATCGAAAATGTCGTCAAAGAATTGGACTATATCGATCAGGCACGGGCCTTGGCGCAAAAAGATCCCATTATGGGCGAGGAAGTTTGCCTAAATGTGTCCCTGAGAGACGACCGAAATTCGAAAGAAGCTGAAGAGGCTATTCGCAAACACTTAGCGGAAAGGCTCGTGCGCTACAAAATGCCGAAATACATCGTCATTCACGACGCCCTCCCCGCTAACGGAACGGGGAAAATCGACGACAAAGCCCTGCTCTGTTGGATGAAGCAGCATTTGCGTTAATCAAAAAGAGATCCCTCCGGGGATCTCTCTTTTTATGCTCTTAAGTTCATTGTCTCTTCTCTGAAAATACGGGGATCCATTTCGATGAGCTCCTCGCTCACAATGGGCGCAAAATCCATTTGATCCAAAATATCTCTTTGGATGTCGATTCCCGGGGCAATTTCTGTAATCATCAGTCCCTTTTCCGTGGGCTTCATGACGCAGCGATCGGTGATAAAGGTAATGTCCTGTCCTTTTTCCAGTCCGTAAGCTGCGTTAAAAGTGGTCTGTTCGATAGACTTCATAAACTTTTTACGCGACCCTTCCCGCTCGATAACGAGCTTTCCGTCTCTTACTGATTCCACTAGACCGCCGGAGGTTAGAGTGCCTACGAAAAACACTCGCCTCGTAGGCTGAGAAATGTCGATAAAGCCTCCGCAGCCGGCAAAGCGCCCGCCGAAATGGCTCACATTAATGTCGCCCATGGGGTTTACTTCGGCGAAACCTAAAAAGGCGCTGTCCAATCCGCCGCCATTGTAAAAATCAAACATTTGGCTCATGGGAAAATTAGCGTCGGCGTTAAGAGCCGATCCGAAATTCGGTCCCCCTAAGGGAATGCCGCCTAAAATGCCGCACTCCAGGGTCAAAGTAATCTCCTCGCCCATGCCCTCTTCATTGGCGACGATGCCCACTACCTCGGGCATGCCATAACCTAAATTCACCACATCTCCCGGGCGGATTTCCATGGCCGCTCGACGGGCGATGATCTTTCGCTCATTTAAGGGAAAGTGACTTTCCGGCTTGGCGGAAACCTTCACGTGGCCGGCAATGGCCGGGTCGTAAAAATTCGCCACCGTTTGGCGATGGGTCTTCTCCGGATCCTCGCATAAAACCACGTGATCCACCAAAACTCCGGGAATCACCACGTCATTTCGATCTAAAGATTTGGAGTCGGCGAGGTATTTTACCTGGACGATTACCTTGCCGCCGCAGGCCTTCGTCGCCATGGCGATCTCCCGCGCGTCGATAATATTGGATTCTTCCTCCATGGTAATATTACCCTTTTCATCGGCGGTAGTGCCCCGAATAATGGCCACGTCGAGGGATGGTGCCTTGTAAAATAAATACTCCTCCCCCGCCACTTCCGTCAGCTCCACCAAATCTTCCGTGGTGATATCCGTAAGCTTTCCGCCGCCCCGGCGCGGATCGCAGAAAGTGTGGAGGCCAATTTTTGTAAGTACGCCCTTTTGACCTGCGGAGAGAGCCCTGTACATTTTCGACAAGACCCCTTGGGGGAAATTATAGGCCTCGATGGCGTGATCCAAGGCCTGAGCTTCCAGCCTGCGATTTCGCGCAAAGTGGCCGGTCATGTAGCGCTTCACCATGCCCGGGTGGGAAATTTCCATAATCCCCTCGTCGCCGTTATTTCCCGTACCTGCCGCCTGAAGAAGGGTCATATTCCGCGGCGCGCCCTCTTCCAGAAACCGCTCGCCGATAGCGCGCAAAATCGCGCTGGGAGTCGTGGCGAGTAAAAAACCGCTCACGGCAAGGGTGTCGCCATCTTCAATAAGCTTGGCAGCTTCCGCCGCCGTGATTCTGTTCATAAAAAACCTCCGGTCTTATTAATCTTAAGTATTCAGTCATTTTAAGTGTAACGGAAGAGAGAAAAATGTCAATTCGCAAATCTCGAACAAAAAAAGATGCCGGCAATGCCGACATCTGCTGTGACCAACTATATGCTATTCTTTTGCCTTCATCATAATCGTCCAAGGCGATTCCGTAATCAAGACGCCGTCCTGATTGACGAGGCGCGCTTCGAAGTTCACGATACCTCTTCCCGGTTTGGACGAATGCTTCACCTCGACCGGCTCCACTTCCAAGTGGACCGTGTCGCCGATACGAAGGGGGCTCTTATAACGAATGGTGAGCTCTAAAAAGGCGATGGTAGTGCCGTCGAATATGCCGAGCATATTAGATAGCCCTGTCATAATCGATGCGCCGAGCATGCCGTGGGCGACCCGTTCTTTAAAGGGTCCGGTTTTGGCAAACTCGTCATTAGTGTGCAATACATTGAAGTCTCCCGAAAGGCCGGCGAAGTTTACTACATCGGCCTCTGTAATAGTTCTTCCTTGTGAAACATAAACCTTCCCGATTTCAAATTCTTCTAAATACAATCCTTTAGGTTCGTAACTCATAGCTCCTCCTATTCAAACCGGGCGGGGCGTTTTTCGCGGAAAGCCGCCATTCCCTCTATTTGATCCGGCGTGCCGAAGATCGTGGCGTTCATGGCATTTTCGAGGGCGATTCCGCCGTCCAATGTCATATCCAACCCTCGATCCACCATTTCTTTGGCCATGGCCACCGCGGTCTTTGAGTTTTTCACAATGGATTTTGCAAGCGCCATGGCTCTGTCCATTAAATCCTCCGGCGCTGCCACTTCGAGAACGAGGCCGAATTCTTTCGCCCTATGAGCGTCGATAGTGTCGCCGGTTAAAAGCATGTACATGGCGTTCATTCGCCCGATGACGCGGGGCAAGCGTTGAGTTCCGGAAAATCCCGGTGTAATGCCGAGGCTTACTTCGGGAAAAGCCATCTTCGCTTTTTCCGATGCGATACGGAGATCGCATGCCAGGGCAAATTCTACGCCTCCACCGAAGGCGTAACCGTTAATAGCGGCGATGGTGGGGATGCTCATGGTTTCGATGCGGCGGAAGAGATCTTGTCCTTTTTTCGAAAACTTCGCCACTTCCATACCTCGTAAGTTCTCCATCTCTTTCGTATCGGCGCCGGCGATAAAAGCCTTCTCCGCTCCCGTAAAGATAATGGCGCGGACATCTTCTCTCTCGATGCGGTCGACGACCTCTTCGAGAGCCTCCAACATCTCACTGTTAAGGGCGTTCATCGCTTCCGGTCGATTAAAGATTACGGTGGCGATGCGCTCTTCTATTTTTAAATCGATCATGCAAATCGCTCCTTAAGATTCATTAGATTATCTTCAAAAATTGAAAGGTCCATGGTCTTAACATCGTCCGCCACGACGGGATCAAATTCCATTTGATCGATAATATCCTTTTGAATATCCACGCCCGGCGCCACTTCCGTAATGACGAGACCTTTTTCCGAGGGCTTCATAACGCAGCGATCGGTAATGAAAGTCACGTTTTGTCCGTTTTCCAAGCCGTAATCGGCACTGTAAGTGATTTGGTCCAGAGACTTTAAGAATTTCTTACGCTTACCTTCCTGCTCGATAATAAGCTTTCCGTCTTCTATCCGTTCTTTCAAACCGCCGGCCGTAAGAGTACCGCAGAAATAAATATTTTCAGTAGATTGGGAGATATCGATAAAACCACCGCAACCGGCTATACGATCGCCGAATTTGCTGACATTAATATCTCCCTTACTGTTGACTTCGGCAAAGCCCAAGAAGGCACAATCCAGTCCGCCGCCATTATAGAAGTCGAATTGCTGATTCATGGGAAGGCCTACCATGGCGTTAACCGCCGAACCGAAGTTGGCGCCTCCTAAAGGAATGCCGCCGATCATGCCGTCTTCCAGAGTAAGGATAATCTCGTCGCCGAAGCCTTCTTCATTGGCGACGGTTCCTACTACCTCGGGAATACCGATGCCCAGGTTAACTACATCTCCCGGACGGAGCTCCATGGCGGCGCGTCGAGCGATAACCTTACGTTCATTTAGAGGATAGCTCGCGCTCTGTTCCATAATGACACGGCTTTGCCCGGCGATGGCCGGATCGTAAAAGTTTGCCGGCGTTTGACGATGTTTCGTTTCCGGTTGCTCGCTCAATACGACGTAATCGACAAAGATGCCCGGAATGATGACGTCGTTGCGATTAACGGATTTGGAATCGGCCAAATATTTTACCTGAACGATAACCTTTCCGCCGCTCGCCTTTGCCGCAATGGCGATTTCCCGCGCATCGACGACTGAGGACTCTTCTTCGAAGGTGATATTGCCCTGCTCATCGGCGGTGGTGCCGCGAATAACGGCTACATCGATTTTCGGTGCTTTGTAATAAAGGAATTCTTCGCCGCCTACTTCCAGAAGTTCGACTAAATCCTCCTTCGCTGCGGAATTGATCTTCCCGCCTTCCAGACGAGGATCGCAGAAAGTTTTCAGACCCACTTTTGTGATGTCGCCGTTAAAGCCGGAGGCGATGTTGCGATACATTTTAGAGACGACCCCTTGGGGGAAGTTATACGCTTCGACTTCGTTGGCATTCGCTTGATCGATCAGCCGCTGATTATTGGCAAAGTGGCCGGTGATATAGCGCTTAATCATGCCGGGATGGGAAATTTCGTAAATCCCCTCGTCGCTATTGTTCCCAATACCCGCCGCTTGAAGAACCGTCAGGTTTTTCGGGCTTCCCTCTTCTAAAAAGCGTTCGCCTATAGCGGTTAAAATCTCGGAAGGCGTGGTTTGGAGAAGAAATCCCGATACGATCAGACCGTCCCCATCACGTATCAGTTCAGCCGCCTGCTTTGCATTAATACGTTTCATTGTACATCCTTTCTATTTACTTAAGATTTAAAGAATACCCATAAGACCCAGACAGAGGGCCGTGATCAAACCGCAGAGCGGTACGATACAGGTGGCAATAAAGATGCCCGGGTATCCTTCCTTAAACGAAAGTCCCGCTACCATTAAGAAAGTTACATTGGGGCCTGCGTGGGGCAGAGAGTCTAAAACGCCGGCCGCAATAGCGCAGACGCGGTGTAACAGTTGAGGTTCGATGCCCATACTTAAGAAGTTTTGGCTCATGGAGTCCATGAAAATCGTAATCCCCGCAGAAGACGATCCCGTAATCCCCGCAATAATATTGACCGCAAGGGCCGCCGAAATGAGAGGATTAAACGCGAGTCCCGTGGCGAAGTTTACGAAAGCTTGGAACGCGGGTACGAGACGAATGGCTCCTCCGAAGCCGACGACGGACGATGTATTCATAAGAGCGTTGATGGAGCCTTCACTGGCCATACGGATCGATGTCTTGGGATCTTCGAGACGTTTATAGAAAAGAAGATAGGTGACGACGGCGCCCGCTAAGAGAGCGATAACGACAGAATAAATAGGGTCGATGTCGATGCCTGCAAAGCGTACACCTAAAATCGTACCGACAATGACAATAATGGGGATAATGGATAAGCCGAAAGGAGGCAGATTTTCCATTTGTTCAGCGGAAATACCTATTTGCTTGTCTTTTTCTCCCAGTTCAAACTTTTCGCCGTTGGCCTTTAACTTTTTAATGTAAGCGTTAAAAATAATAACGCCTACTGTAAACATCACGATAGATGCGCCGATACCTACGAGAGGAGCGGCTGTGGTCGTCGTACCCAGATATTTCGTAGGGATAATATTCGTAAGGGCCGGAGAGCCGGGAAGAGCCGTCATCGTAAAGGAACCTGCACCCAGTAAAATTGCTCCGGGGATAACGCGCTTCGGTATATCCGCCTCCTGAAAAAGAATGAGCGCAATGGGATAAATCGAAAAGACTATGACGAATACGGAAACACCGCCGTACGATAAGATAACCGACGATAAGACGACGATTAAAAAAGCGTGTTTCGCGCCGAAAGTATCCGTAAGCTTTTTAGCTATGGCGCTGGCCGCGCCGGATTTCGATAAAAGCTCCCCTACTAATGAGCCCAGTAAAAACATAATGAGATAACTTGCGATAAATCCGGTCATAGCAGGGGCATAGCCTTCCATAAAACCGGGCCAAATGTCGAAACGGTTGGTAATAAAAATAATTAATGCTGCAAATAAAGACACCGGCAATGCGTGAAAGCCTTTAAAGACTAAAACGATAAGCACAGCCAATGCGAGTAGTAAACCAATAACTCCCATTTTGCACTCCTTTCATATATAAAACGAAAGCATAGATTCTGACGACGAAGCTTTAAAAACGACTTTTTTATAACAATCGATGTAAAAAAAGTTAGCCATTTGTTTTTTATAGCATTTTTTACTTCTCTTGTTTTTTGTTTTTAAATATTTTATACTTCGTTCTGAAAATATCTTATCAAGCTATGTTCGTTATTAAAAAGACATAAATGTAATCATTTTCATAACCTAAAGTTATCGTATAATGGTGGTTAAGGAGGACTTATGATCGATCTACAGAAACTCGCTTATTTTATCGCCGTCGTCGAAAACAATTTTAATATTACCAAGGCGGCGCAGGAGCTGTTTATTTCCCAACCGGCCCTGAGTAACGCCATTCGCTCTATGGAAAAAGAAGAAGGAGTGGCACTCTTTATAAAAAACAAGGGACGTTATACGGAGCTTACCCCGGGCGGCCGTTATTTATATGAAGAAGGCAAGCTACTTTTGCGTCGTCACGAAAAAATGATGGGGCAACTCCATCGCATAGGAAATCATTTTACACGGACCGTTAATATTGCGGCGCCTCCCTTTTTATTGCGCAGCTATCTTTCCTCTATTTTATTTTCCCTTCAGGAACAGTACCCTCAAGTGGAATTTGTTTTTTCAGAAACGAATCAGGAAGGCTTAAAAGAGGGTCTGCTAAATCAAAAAATCGATTTGGGCCTGATGACGGAGCCCACAGATTATAATAATGTGGGAATTTCTAAAATTCCCGTGGATCATTCCAAATTTGCCGCCATTCTCTCTAAGAACCATCCCCTTGCAAACAGAGAGTTCATCGACTGGGAAGACATCGCCCACTACCCCCTTTCCATCCCCAGCGACAAATTCTCCACCTATTACTTAATCCAAAACGCCCTGCATTCCAGAGAGCTCGAGGCCCACGTAGTCCTCACAGGATCCGTATGGGACTTTCAGGTCACCACCTTAATCGGCACCGATTACATCAGCCTTATGCCCGAACGCATTCGCAATTATTTTACGAAGGAAATGGTTGAAAATTTAATCATGGTACCCGTGCGGGAATCCATCGAGTGGACCGTGGTATGTTGCGAAAACATTGCCGTGGAAAATCCTGCTATTATTAAAGAAATACGTAAATTCATCATCGACACCATTCGATCTATGGAAGAGTAAAAAAGAGCCCGGAGCGGGCCCTTTTTGTTTGCTATATTCTTTATTCTACGGTAAGTAAGATATTGCTCACTCTTTCTTTGGATGTCCCGTAAGCTTTTTGTAGTGCGGGATCTTTTTCTTTGGCAAGTTTCCCGTCTTCAGCATAGACGAAGACGAGGCAGGCATTTTCTTTGCATCGAATAATGTGGAAATTTTCTTTTATTCCGTCCAAATCTTTCGCCTTTACTGTTTGGAAACTCCCGATGATGCCGGCGTCTTTGTTCAGATCGTGATTGGCCTTATCGTAGAAAGTCACCTTACCGTCAATCACTTCCGCACCGACACCTTGTCGATAGGATTTAGGGAGCACGAAGCTGATATCGCCAACTTTTGTGCGATCAGCTTCATTGAAATCGTCTTTTACTTCCGCGGTCTTTAAAATTTCACGCACCAATTCCTTGGACCGGGTGTAGCTTTCCGAAAGTTCTTTATTCCCAATGTCTACCACCTGCACATCGCTCGAGTAGGTGAGGAAGGTGTAGAAGCAATTGCCCTTGTACAGTAGTAGCTTCGGCACGAATATCTTGTAGGGATCTCTTATATTTTGAACTTCGCCGATGCGCCCCATGTCTTTTTCCGCATCGTAATTCTTTTTGTCGTAGAAGGTAATCATATTGTGATCGTAGGTAATGATCAGCTGCTTTTCCCAATCTTTCGGCAAGGAGAACGTCACATTGCCGTAGGTTACGGTCTTTTCCGGGGTAAAGGCGGCCGCGCTCTTATATTCCCCCACAGTCGCCGCTCTGTGTTTCGCATCCCAGGCTACGGGGATCTTCATGCCGTCGGCGAGAAAACGAATGGGGACATAGGTGCGATCTTTTAGAATAAAGGGCGCCACGTCCATAGTTTTATTTTGTCCGCGTGCATAATATTCCTTCTTGCCTACGGTCATTTCCACCGTGCCGTCGTCGATGCTCACAGTTTTGGTTTTGCCGTCCCAGTAGATTTTAAAGACCATGTTGTTGAGTACACTTCGAAGGGGCAGGAACAGGCGATCGTCGCGAATGACAGGTTGTTCTTTAAATTCTTCTCCGTCGATGCCGTTCACAAACAGGGAGATCGGTCGCGTTTCCGCAAAGGCGAGGCTCGGCAACATGACGAGAGCCAGGGCGAGAGTAAGTAATTTTTTCATAATATCCTCCTTTTCACTAAGTATCTACTACGAGTATACCCCCTTTTTAAAAAAAAATATAATTTTTTCTGAAAATAAAAAACCCGCTCTTCGGCAGGTTTAAATATCGATAACTTCTCTGAATCCGAGCTCTTTCGCTAAAGCGAGCAGCTCAGCTTTTCTTTCTGTCGTCGGCGCGTTTAATACATCGACGTAATCTTTTCGCACGCCGAAGGGGCGGTAACTGATGAGCTTGATGGCCACTTCGCCGATATGTTCTCCCAGTACATTCGCCACTCCCCGCAGGGTTCGCTCGTTATCCAAGTGATCTAAAAGCACGAGGCGCACTTCTTCCAGTTTTTTCGCCTCCGCCAAATAGGCGAGGTTTTCTTTTACGATTCCGTTGTCTCGCCCCGTCAGTTTTCGGTGATCTTCCTCGTCCCACGCCTTAATATCCAACATAACGCCGTCAGATATGTTAAGCAGTTCATTAAGGGTGCCTTTTGCAAAATCCATGCCGCCGTTGGAGTCGATAAGGGCCGTAAGGCCTCGCTCTTTCGCTCCTTTAAAGAGAGGAATGAGCCCTTCCGCCTGCAGAGTGGATTCGCCGCCGCTTACGCTGATGCCTTCGATAAAGGGGAGAGCCTCGTCGATTTCTTTTAAAATCTCCTCCGCCTCCATGGCCCGCACTTTCGGCGAGGCGCCGTGGGTGCAGGTGGCGATGCACTTGTCGCAGTCCACACATTTAACGGGATCCCACACTACTTTTCCCTCTTCAAGGGAAAGGGCGGATACCGGGCAGGTTTTTACGCAATCGCCACAATGGATGCAGCGGTGGATGGTTTCGGGATTGTGGCAGTACATGCAATTAAAATTGCACGCCTGGAGGAAGATAGCAAAACGATTCCCGGGACCGTCGACGACGCTCATGGGAATCAGTTTGTTCACATATAACATTAGACGCCTTCGACTTTTCGGTCCAGAATGCCGTATTTCGTCAAGGGGTCGGCCGCATATTGCGCCGTATCGTAAGTTACTTGTTTGCCCGCTTTAAAGGCTTCCACGTCGGATTTTTTAACGAGGTAGCCGGTGACGCGAATGAGATCGCCGTCGTCGTTGTAGGCGGACAGGTAGCGGTTGCCCAGTTTAAAGCCGCCTTTAAAGACGTCGAGCACGGCCTTCGGGTTGCGCTTCGCCGTTTCGTCGAAGGGGAAGTGATCGCCGACGCCGGAGGGGAAGTATTTTTGGAACTTCGCCGCTTGACGCAGGTGGTTATAAAGATCAGGCTCCTGACCGATGGGGATACGGTGTGCCGCCGTGGTACCCAGGTCGTTTGCCGCGCCTACTTGCGCGTGGAGCATGAAGCGATGGTTCCACACCGGGCTGTAGGCGGATTTAAAGTTTTTCACCCGCTCTTCGATAAAGTCCATGACGCGAATACCCATATCATCCGCCGCTTCGTCGACGCCGTATTTCGCCTCGACGCCTTCTTTTTTAAGGAGCTCTTGGGTACATTCCGCAAGGCCGACCATGCCGAAGAGACCGACAAAGTTGTCGATGTCCACGAAATCTTCTTTTACGAGGAAGTTGGATTTAAAGAAAGAGGTTTCCTCGACAAGGTATTGAATTTTAGACTCCATAAAGTGGAGCATGGTGTCGATGGCGCGGGGCAGATTGTTTTCGAAGAATGCGTCCACGCTTTCGGCGCCTTCCGCAATTTTATTGAGACGGAGACGACTCAAGGTAAAGGCGCCGCCGTGTTTCGGAAGGGCGTTGTAGCAGGAAGCGATGCCGTAATCTACATCGCCGAAATCGCTGCTATAGTATTTGTGATTGGCGAAGGCCGGATTGGCGCAGGTAAGGCTCGCCTTCAGTGCTTTTTCCGCAAAGCTATCCGGCGTCTTGTCTTCGTCATAAAGGAGGGTCATATTGGGCGTTACGATTTGAAGTTCCTCGACGAGATCTAAAATAATATTGCCCGTTTCCGTTTCGTAGGGGCCGATATTGGCGTGACAGAAGGAGTCGTCCACCGTGCGGTCCAGCTGAATGAGGAAGTTTCTTAAAATCGCTTCAGCTTCTTTGCGATCGGTTTTTTGTACAAAGGGCTCGAGGAGATCGTCGAGAGCGCCGATGTACACCGGAAAGCGGGTTACGCTGGGCACGTGATGGTACATAATAAGGAGCGCCGTGGTCGCTTCCAAAAGCGTCTCCGGAGCGTCCATGCGTAAAAATTCGCTGCCTTCTTTTAGGTATTTTTCGTAATCGGGGAGAATATAGCGAGGCGCATAGGGCGCGTGGCCTTCGTCTAAATCGCAGATTTCACCCTTGTCGTAGAGTTCGTAAAAAGCGTCCTCTTCTTTCACCGGGTAATCCATTACATTTTCCGCAATTTTTGCGAGACGAGACGTTTGTTGTCCGTAAGTTTGTGCAGTGTCTTGTTGAATCTCTCTCACTGCATCTCTAACACTTTCAATCGTAAAAAAACGTTCCATTTTTGGCCTCCCTTTCCCTTTTTCTAAGGATAGTATATACTGAATGAAAATAAAAAAAGATGCCATTTGGCATCTTTCAGGGGGCTTTATGGATTTTTATACGCTTTTTTCAAAAAGAAAACTTACGGGGCGCAGGCGCTTTAAAAAGGGGGAGATGCTCCTCTTTCCGGACAGCGAAGAGTACGCTATTCTGTTTTTGGAATCGGGCACCGTGGAGGTCTCCCGATACGATACGAATGGTGAACGTATTTTGCAGAGTTTTATGGCGGCGCCCCAATGTTTCGGCCTCGTGGAAGCTTTCGCCGACACTCCCCTCCTCTGCGGCGTGAAGACCCTTACGGAGGGTAGCTGCTATGCCCTTTCTCCGGAAGATCCTCTCTTTAAGGATCGGGAGGTTCTGGAATTTCTGCTCCGCTATATTTCCACGCTCTATGTAGAGGAGATGGGGCGAAGCGCCAGGGAAAAACATCTTTCCGGCAAGGAGCGGATCCTCCACACGCTCTACCGCATGGCACAGGGACCCTTCCCCTACACTTTGCCTTTAACGCGGGAAGATCTTTCCGATCTCTTAGGGATCCCCCCGAGAAGCCTCTACCGCTATTTAAAGGAACTGGAAGAAGAGGGGTTTTTAACGAGAACGGGAGGAAAGGTCCTTATCTATAAAGAGCATGACACTAAGATAAGCGAATTTTTTCGTCATCTTTAAGCACGTGTCGATCCATTAAGATATAAAACTTCATCCCTAAAATAATGAGGAGAAAGGATACGGCGAGGCAAAGGGGCACGTACATAAGATCGGGCATATCCCCCACCAAGGGCTTTTCTTTAAAATAGAAATAATTTCCGTCTACGAGAGGATTAAAGAGATAGACGAAGACGAAGTAGGCGAAAAACGCCCGAAGGGCCTTAGGCATATCTCGATTGCTTATCCTATAACCTCGAGTAATGTGGCCGTAAAGGCCGAAGAGCAGATTCACCGTATGGCTGATAAAAAAGCTAAGGCCGATGGGGTGATTAATAGGCACGACCTGGAGGGGATAGGCGAAGCTTAAGAGGGCGAAAAAGCCGAAAGCCGTTCCGATAATGTAGAGTACGCGCTTTTTCGTAAAAAGATAGGCCAAGATTACGAGGCTCGCCACGCGACAGACGTGAAAAGGCAGAGATTCCGAAAGTATAAAATCGTAATGGAAGATGTAGGTTCCATACATAAGGATTTGCTGAAAAATAATGATTCCGGCGAGAATTTTATCCGCCCGATCGGCATGGGCGCGGACAGTCTCCCGCTTGCGCATTAAAAAATAGAATACGAGAAGAAAACCGGTTAAGTACACGAAGTGGCCCGGCCCCAGGAAGGAAACATATTCTTCTTTCAAAGTCATAGGCCCATTCCCCTTTCTTTTTTTTTGATATTTTAACACAGCTTGTTTCCTTCTCTGTGAAGATATTATGTAGAAAAAGTAAAAAATCGAGTGAGAAAAAACTCACTCGATTTTTGTTTACAACTTTTTATTCTCCGTCTTCCGGAAGATCGGCTCGCCATTTGCCGAAGAAGAAATAGACTACCGTCATAATAAAGGTGGCGATCCAGCTGATGGGATAGCTCCAGTAAATGATGTCGATGGAATTAAACATGGGCATGGCGATGACGATCCAGCCGATGCGGATGATAAACATGCCGATCAAGGTAATGACCATGACGGGAATGGAGGTGCCGCTCCCCCGAATGGCGCCGGAGAGAACTTCCGTAATGGAGAAGATCAAATAGAAAGGCGCCAAGATCAAGATCATTTGTGCACCGTAGAAGATGACGCCCTGATCCGTGCTGAAAATACCCATAAAGGCGTCTCTGAAAAAGACGAGGATGGCGGATACGACGGCGACAAAACCCATGGTCATTAGGAGGGATGTCTTGATCCCTACGGACAGGCGCTTGGACTTACGCGCGCCGATATTTTGACCTACAAAAGTTGTAATCGCCAGGGCGAAGGCCTCCAGGGATGTAAAGACGAAGCCGTCGATTCTATTGGCCGCCGCGGCGCCGGCGATGGCCTGGGCGCCGAACACATTGATTTGCCCCTGAATAATGACATTGGAAAGGGCGATCATGGCTCCGGAGATGCCGGCGGGCAAGCCGATGGAAAAAATATCCCGCATACTGTCTTTGTGGAAGCGAATCTTTTTCAGGTTCAATCGGTAAATATCCGTAGTTCGCATTAAACTGTAAGCTACGAGAATCCCCGATACGGACTGGGCGACGGCCGTGGCGATTCCGGCGCCGATGGCCCCCATGCGGAAGATGCCGACTAAAATAAGGTCTAAGATAATGTTTAAAATAGCGGATACGGCCAAAAAGTTAAAGGGCCGCACACTGTCGCCGACGCTTCTTAAAACCGCCGATCCCATATTGTAGAGCATAATGGGCACCATGCCCACAAAGACGATGCGCAAATAGCTCGTGGCCGGCCCCATGACCTCCGGCGGCGTGGCGATCCACTTTAAAAACAGCGGGGACATAATAATCGTGATGACCGAAAGCACGGCGCCGCCGTAAATGGCGATGGCGAAGTTGGTGTGCACCACCTTCGAAAGTTCCTTGCGGTTTTTCGCGCCGTAGTATTGGGCGACGAGGACCGATGCCCCGGTGGAAAGCCCCATAAAAAGCGCCACGACCAGAAGGGTAATCGCCCCGGAGGCGCCGATGGCGGCCATGTCCTCTTTCCCGGCGAAACGCCCGACGATTAAAAGGTCGGCGGTGTTATAGAGTTGTTGCAAAAGAGCTGAAAAGAGCAGGGGCAGCGTAAAAGTCAACAAACTCTTCCAGATAACACCTTGTGTCAAGTCTACATTTTCACGTTTCATACACCCTCCTTCTCGTTTCTTTTTTACATTCAAAGGACGACACCGCCGGTTTGCGGTGCCGTTCACATTTTCTCGTTCATCTTAAAGGGCTATTGTAACACTAATTCCCGCATATTTCAGGCTTTTTTGCCATTATGCCAAAGATTTTCCCTTTTTTACCGTTTCGATCATGGCATCGGAAAGAGCGCCCCGCACGCCGGCACGTTCCATGGCGAGAACCCCTTCGATAGTGGCGCCGCCGGGAGAGCAGACTTTATCTTTCAACTGACCGGGATGGAGCCCTTCCTGAAGGAGCTGTTCGCAACTTCCGACGATGGCGGCCGCGGCGATTTTATAAGTGTCCGCCCGCTTCATGCCGCATTGAAGGGCGCCGTCGGAGAAAGCCTCCACGATCATGGCGACGAAGGCGGGAGCAGCGCCTGCAAGAGCCGTGACGATGTCTAAATTGGCCTCGTCCATTTCCATAATAAGGCCTGCCGGGGCCAGGAGTTCTTCAAAACTTTCCTTTTCGTCGTCCGCCATATCGTAGCCCGGCGTGTAAGCGATGACCCCTTTTCCCACGGTAATGGGCGTGTTCGGGAGCACGCGAATAATTTTTTCCGTGGGCGCCATGGCGCGAAGGGCTTCGATATCCACGCCCGCCGCCATGGAGACGATGGTCTGTCCTTCGATTTTATCTTCGATTTCTTTCATGACGGTTTTCACCATATAGGGCTTGACCCCTAAAAAGATAATATCCGAGCGATCGACGATCTCCCGATTGTCCCGAGTTTGAAATGTGTCGATGTCTTTTTCGTGGGGACAGGCCACGTAAAGCGTATGTCCCGCCTTTAAAAATAAATCGTAAAATGCCCGGCCCATATTGCCGAGACCGATAATGCCGATGTTCATACCGTTCACCCTTTCTTGAAGCAGTTTTCTAATTACAGTATACTATCTCCGAGGAGGTTGTGCATGGAGAAGCCTATTTCACTATGGAAATTATTCTTAACTTTTTTAAAAATTAACACCTTTACATTCGGCGGCGGCTACACCATCGTGCCCATTATTCGCGATGAATTTGTAGAGCACCAGAAACTGATCGACGAAGAGGAAATGCTCGACATCGTAGCCCTCGCCCAATCGGGACCGGGGGCTATGGCCATTTCCTGCTCTCTTTTAACGGGCTATCGCCTAAGGGGACCTCTCGGAGCGGCCACTTGCCTCTTCGCCAGCGTCCTGCCCTGTCTCGTGATTATTCTTTCGATTAATCTGGCGTACAAGGAATTCCGCGAAAACTTTTATGTCAACGCCGCCCTCGTTGGCATCAGCGGCATTATTTCGGCGGTGCTCTTTTTAACCACCTGGCGCATGGGCAAGCGGGCCATGCACGAGGACAGGAATTTTTCGATCTTAATGATCGTCGTCGCCACCGCTCTCGGCATGCTCACCGATATCAACACCGCTTTTATTATTTTATTGCTGGGTTTTTCCGGCATTATCGTCACCAAACTTGAAGATCGCAAGAAAGAAGGTCAACGCTCGTGAAAGAATTCCTACGAAAAAAACAAGTCAATCCGGGCTTTAAGACCTACGGCATCGACGCCCTCGGCGCCATGGCCTACGGTCTCTTCGCCACCCTTTTAATCGGCACGATTTTAAACACCATCGGCACTCAGCTGAACATTCCCTTTTTAACGGAATTTATCTGGCCCATGGCCCAACAGGCTACGGGACCTGCCATCGCCATTTCCATCGCCTACGCACTGGACGCTCCGCCTCTCGTCCTCTTCGCCTCCGCCGTCGTCGGCGCCGGCAGTTACGATATCGGCGGCCCCGTGGCGGTTTACATCGCCGCCATCGTCGCGGCGGAATGCGGGAAGCTCATCAGCAAAGAGACCCGCGTGGATATTTTAATTACCCCGGCGGTTACGGTCCTTACGGGGATGATCGTGGCCAAGCTCGTAGGCCCCTCCATCCAATGGTTTATGGAAAGTGTGGGCCGTATGGTTATGGTGGCTACGGAACAACAGCCTCTTGTCATGGGGATCCTCGTTTCCACCATCGTGGGCATCGCTTTGACCCTCCCCATCTCCAGTGCCGCCATCTGTATGATGCTTTCCCTTTCGGGCCTGGCCGGCGGCGCCGCCACCATGGGTTGCTCGGCGCAAATGATCGGCTTCGCCGTCATTTCCTTTAAGGACAATGGCTTCGACGGGTTTTTCGCCCAAGGTTTGGGTACCAGTATGCTTCAAATGCCCAATATCGTAAAAAATCCCCGCATCTGGATTCCCCCCACCTTGGCGGGTGCCATTCTCTCGCCTCTTTCCACCATGATATTCCGCTTGGAAAACACGCCCCTCGGAAGCGGTATGGGCACCAGCGGCCTCGTGGGCCAAATCGGCACCATACAAGCCATGGCGGGCACCATGCCCTTCGGTAAACTAATGATCGTTATTCTGGTGCTCCACGTCGTACTTCCCGGCGCCCTATCCTACTTGATTTATCGCTTTATGAAATCTAAAAATTGGATTCACGACGGCGATATGACATTGGGAATTTAGGTGATGACGTGCTCTTAATTAAACTATTCTTCGAATTTTTCAAGATCGGCCTTTTTTCCTTCGGCGGCGGTTACGCCACCATTCCCCTGATCCAGCAATACATCGTGGAAACGGAAGGCTGGCTCACCATGACCCAGTTCACCGATCTGATCACCATCAGCCAAATGACCCCCGGTCCCATCGCCATTAACTGCGCCACCTTCGTCGGCGCTCAAGTGGCGGGGGTTCCCGGTTCCATCGTCGCCACCCTCGGGGTGACGGCGCCCCAGACCGTGATCATGATCACCCTGGCCTATTTCCTCTTTACGAAAAACAAAAAGTTTCGCCTTATGGACATGCTCCTACGGGGAATCAAGGCGGGAATTATCGGCCTGATCTTTATCGCATCCTACGATATGTTCCGAAACTCTCTATGGCCCACCGACGGAGCTTTCGAAATTGTCGCCCTCATTACCTTTATCGTCGGCGGCTATCTCTATCACAAAAAAGTCGATCTCATTCGCATCATCGTCATCGGTGCAGTTATGGGAATCGGGCTTAAATTATGTCTTCCCCTCATCGTCTAGACACAGAAAAGGCGCCTCCCGAAGGAAGCGCCTTTTTGAATGCTTTGGAATCGTCGTCTGCTCGATCGTCCCATGCTTAATTGTTTCTCCGAGGCTATCGTAACACATCCCTCGGCAAAAAAGGTGAAAACTTTCACTAATTCAGAAAAAAGACAGTTTTAGAACTTTTCCGCCTTAAACTATAGAAGAAGTTTATTTTCTTCCGCGGAAACCGCACTATTTTTCATCGTGTGTGTAAATCAATTTGTTTCACTTTGTCTTTTTAGATAATTTTTCTGTTTCGTCTGTTAAATCCCCAGTTCTTTAAAGGTATCCCAGTCGGAAAGATCTCCGGCGCGGTAGCCGCGCATAAACCATTCGGTCCGCTGTTCGGAAGTGCCGTGGGTAAAAGAGTCGGGCACTACATAGCCTTGGCCTCGCTTTTGAAGGGTATCGTCGCCGATAGCCTGGGTGGCCGTCATGGCCTCTTGAATATCCCCTTCATCTAAATAGCCGTACTGCTCCTGATACTTCGCCACGACGCCGGCGAGATAATCGGCCTGAAGTTCCAAAGCCACGCTTAAGCGATTGGCGTCTTTTTTAGAAACCTTTTGTTGCAATTGCTGCACCTGACCCATGACACCTAGTTCCCGCTGCACGTGGTGCCCTACCTCGTGGGCGATAACGTAGTTAAAGGCATAGTCCCCTTTGGCGCCGAATCTGCGGTGCAGATCGTCGTAGAAGGAAAGATCCAGATAAATGGATTGATCCGCCGGGCAGTAGAAGGGCCCGGTTTGCGCCGAAGCGTATCCGCAACCGCTTTGAACGGAGCCGGTAAACACATTCATTTGCGGGGGATGATAGGTCCGTCCGTTTTTCTCGAAGACATCGGTCCACACTCTTTCCGTATCGGCGAGGACCACGGAAGAAAATTCAAAGAGTTCGTCTTTTTCTCCGGAAGCGGTTTGGCTTTGTTCCGTCCGGGTCTCCGTAGGCGTCGTTTGGCTCGTGGCGGGCCCGCCGATTCCAAGGCCCCCTCTCAGCAAAGCGATCAGAATAAGGAGAACAAGCCCTCCGCATCCGATACCGCCGCGGCCCACGGGAATAGGGATGCCTCCTCTGCCGCCGCTGCGTCCGCGCAAGTCGTTTATATTGCTGCTACCCTTTCTACCTTTATATTTCATGATGACCTCCTAATGCATTCTTTCTACCATATTAACACGTTTATGGGAAAACTGTTAGAATAGATACGAGGTGAATCATGAAATACATATTAGCAATCGATGCGGGAACCACGTCGAACCGCGCCATTTTATTCGACGAAGACGGCCATGTGGTTACCGTGGCACAAAAAGCATTTAAACAATATTTCCCGAAGCCGGGCTGGGTGGAGCAGGACCCTTCGGAAATTTTATCCACCACCATCGGCGTCGTGGCCGAAGCCCTCGCCAAGGCGGACATCGATAAACGAGATGTAGTCTGCATGGGCATTACCAATCAAAGGGAAACTACCATCCTTTGGGATAAAAAAACGGGCCGGGCCATCGCCCCCGCCATCGTCTGGCAATGTCGCCGCACCGCGGACAGAGCCGAGGCCGTTAAGGAACAGGGCTACGGCGACATCGTGCGGGAAAAGACGGGCCTCGAGGTAGACGCCTATTTCTCCGCTACGAAGATCGGCTATATTTTAGATTCCGTCCCCGGCGCCAGGGAGCGGGCGGAGAAGGGAGAGATCCTCTTCGGCACAGTGGATTCCTTCCTGCTCTTCCACTTGACCGGCGGAGTCCACGCTACGGATATGTCCAACGCCTCCCGCACCATGCTCTTTAATATTCACACTCTGGATTGGGACGATGAGCTCCTTGAAATCTTCAACATTCCGAGAGCTTGCCTCCCCGAGGTAAAGCCTACGGCTTACCCCTTCGGCACCACTTTGGCCTCTCACTTCGGCACGTCCATTCCCGTTACGGGCATGATCGGCGATCAGCAGGCCGCCCTTTTCGGCGAACAGTGTTTCGAAGTGGGCGAAGTGAAGAGCACTTTCGGCACCGGCGCCTTTATATTAATGAACACGGGCAATAAACCGGTGCTCAGCGATTACGGCCTGCTTTCATCTTACGCATGGGATATAGGCGACGGACCGGTCTACGCCATGGAGGGGAGTATCTTCGCCTGTGGAAGCGTCATGGAATGGCTGAAAAATGATTTAAAGGTCATCGAATCGGCGGATGAAACGGAAGCTTTGGCACGCAGTGTGGACGGGGATAATCCCCTGGTCTTCGTTCCCGCCTTTACAGGCCTGGGCACGCCCTATTGGGACGCCGACGCAAGGGGCACTATCTTCGGCATCAGCCGCAGCACGGGAAGAGCCCATCTTGTTAAGGCTGCGCTGGATGCCATCGCCTTTATGACCGCCGATGTTATCGACGCCATGGAAAAAGATTTAGACGACGGCCACGACCGCATTCTCGTCGACGGCGGCGTCAGCCAAAACGATTATTTAATGGAACGTCTCGCCGATTTAATCGGGCGTAAAGTCCACCGCCCGGAACTTGTGGAGACCACGGCCCTCGGCGCCGCCTTTATGGCGGGGATCGGCTCCGGACTCTATAAAGATCTTTCGGACATAAAAAAACGCGCCTCGAAAGCGCGTATTATCGAGCCCAAGGGCGCCGATTATTCAAAAGAGCGGAAACGCTGGGTTCGCGCCGTGGAAATGACCATGGACGTTCACCTGGACGACAGGGCAGATTGAAGAGCGGCGATTTCCCTTTCATAATTTTCCACTCCTCCGGGCGTCTCCAGTGCCATGGGAAGATCTTTAAATACATCTTGCCCGATAAAATTCACGATCACATCCAAGCCTATTTCGCCATCTCCTATGGGAGCGTGGCGATCTTTTTTTGCGCCGAAAGGCATCATGGAGTCGTTTAAGTGCAGGCCGTGTACTTTGTAAAGGCCGACGGTATCCTCGATTCGGTTTAAAACCTCCTCGGGATTTGAAAGATCGTAGCCGGCGCTGAACATATGGCAGGTGTCCAGCAAAATGCCCAGATTATCGTCGCCCACACCTTCTATAATCGCCTGTAGTTCCTCGAGCCTGCTCCCTACTTCACTTCCCTTGCCGCTCATGGTCTCCAGGCAGATCTTCCCGTGGGGAAATTTTTCTTTTACGGCATCTAGCCCGCGAATAATTCGCTCGATTCCCTTTTCCACACCGTCTCCCGTGTGGCTTCCCGGGTGAAACACATACACCGTGTCCTCGGGAAAGGCGGCCAATCGCTCCATGTCGTCCCCTATAAGGTCGACGCTTCTCTCCCGCACCTCTTCCTTCGACGAGGCCAGGTTCATGGTGTAGGCGCCGTGGGCGATCACCGGGCCGAAATCGCCCCTAAGTTTTTGAAACTCCGCCAGATCCTCGTGGTCTACGGCTTTTGCTCTCGAACCTCTCGGGTTTCTGGTAAAGAACTGAAAAGAACCTCCGCCGATGTTTTTCACCTCTTCCATGGCCCGAACCCAACCCTTCGTTACCGATGTATGATATCCGATTTTACGCATTTTACCTCCCTTGGGGCAACCACATGACGATAATGATCAGCGCCAGCATTATATATTCTACGTGCATATCCATCCCCTTCTTTCCGTCCTATTCGGTAATAGTATAGCGGAAAGAAGCAAGAAAAAAGCGCCCTTCGGCACTTCTCTCTTTCTTGTTAAACGATTCTTAGAGCTTTTCGAAAAATGATCACATTAGGCCAGGGGAATATAATTCACCACGGGCACCTCGTAGGGGTGAACCCGGTCGATAATCCTTTGGACCTCTTCCCTATCCTCTTCACTGATTCGAAATTCCATTTTAACTTCCGGCTTGGCTTGAACCTGTCCCACCGTGCCGTCGAAGGGATTGGCTCCTTCTAATGGACGCCAGTGGCCCTCTACTTCCGTCGTGGAAAAGGCGTAGTCGTAACAGCCTTCTGTCAATAAATCGGCTTCGTTTAAATCGTTGGCCAGCTCTATTACATATTTCTTGGGAACAAAAATTTCAACTTTTAAATAGCTCATACTATCTCGCCCTCTTCTAAGGATTCTTCCCTTTTATCGATGCGCTCGAAAGCACCTCGTTCCACAAGTTCGCGGATAATATCGATGACAGCCACATACATAATAAGACCCGAAACAATCGTCAGGACGACTTGTTGGATAGAGGCCATGGGCCCTGCTGCACCTGCCGCCATAACGGCGAAAGACGATGCGATGGAGATAACGAGGACGATCACGCCGGCGAGAACGACTCTGCCGAAGATCATGCCCTTAAAACCTTTTGTCAGATACCAGGAATCCCGAATGGACTGCATAATGCCGTATTCGCCTTTTAAATAATTAATGCCCATGACCGCACCTAGAGGCAGCATGGCCAGGGAGAAGACGATCCCCGGAACGATGAGGAGCACGATACCTACGAGGGTCAGAAGACTTTCCACAACATAAGTAAGGAACGCCTTGCCCCCGTGGCGATTAAAGAAAAAGAAATGATCGGCGAAACTGATGTCGGTTCCGTAGCGGGCGATTCTGTAAATGGAAAGGATGATGCCGAAGCCGATCAGACCCATGACGATGAAATAAATCAACTGTAAAATAATAGCTAAAAAACTCTCGCCGCCGGGATTAAAGCTTGGCGGTGCCATTTGCCCGGGTTCCGGTGTGGTAAACAGGGCATCCGTTCCGAGGCCCATTAATTTCGTAATCAGCGAATAGGCCGCCAAAATAATTAAATAGACCAAGAGGCTCGGAAACATCTTTTTAAAAATATCTGATGTGCTTTGTCTCATAAGTAATCTCCTTTACTAGGTTCTCAACTCTTCTTACAGTTTATACCCTTTTCCCCTCATACTTTATCAATTGCCCTCCTTTTGCGTCTCATTTTTTTAAGGGCCGGGAGCACCTGGGCGATAAACTGCCCGATTAAAATCAGGACGCAGCCGACGATCTTCTTCGGCGGGAAAGATTCCCCGGCGAAAAAGTAGGCGGCGAAGGTGCCGAAGAGGGATTCCGAACTGATGATCAGGGCGCTTTTATCCGGTGAGGCGTCCCGCTGGGCGTAGTTCTGAATCACATAGGCCACTACCGTGTTTAAGATCACGATGTAAATAATGCCCGTAATGGCCCCCGCCGTAATCTCTCCGGTGTACATGGTCCTACCGTTGATAAAAAACAGAATAATCGAAATCACCGTCGCCGCAAAAAACTGCGCCGCCGTAAACATAATGGAGCTCGTCACTTTGGGCATCCAGTGATCGATACATAGAATCTGAAAGGCAAATAAAAGGGCCATAATAAAGGTCATACCGTCGCCGATATTAAAGCCCGTACCGGGCCCCAAGGTTAAAAAACCCACGCCGATTACCGTAAAGACCGCCGCCACTAAAATATGACCTCCGGGCCTTACTTTCGTAATAATATAATTTAACAAGGGCACTGTAATGACATAACTCACGATAATAAAGGTTTGATTTGCCGGCGTCGTATACTTGAGACCTACCATTTGAAAGGCCGTTCCCACGCCTAAGAGTATTCCCACTTCCAGGCCTCCGATCAGGGTGGGCTTATCCAACTTTTTCCGTTCTTTCGGAAAGAGAAACCAAAGCACGAGAAAGCCGAGACCGTAGCGAAGGAGACAGACATAGTAAGGGTCGAAGCTCGTCATGGAAAATTTGGCGGCCACAAAACTGCCGCCCCAAATCATGGCGAGGACGAAGAGGAGAAGCTCGGCCTTAGCTTCTCCGGAAAGCCCCTTAATCATCTAACCAACTTGTAAGCCGTTCCATAACCTCGGGATCGGCAGATCCGTAGATGACGGGCGTCAAGGTAGCGTAACCCTGTTCCAGGAAATAGCGGTCCGTACCCTCTTTAAACTCCATTTTACTTCGGCCCTTAAGAGAGAGCATGCGCTCCCCGTCCACTTCCTCTTCAAAATAATAATCGTAGGCGTTTTCGCCGATGTCGGCAACCCGCACGCCCTTTACCTCGTCTACGGGCAAATAAGGCACATTAATATTTAAAACCGTAGGCTCGGGATTGTTTAAAAAGGAATCCTTTACCTTTTCAAAGACGCCGCAGGCGATGGTGGCGGCGGTTTCAAACATGGCGTCCCCGTCCACCCATTGGGCGCTGACGGCCACGGAGGGAATGCCGAGAAGAACCCCTTCCAAGGCGGCGCTTACGGTGCCGGAATAGATAATATCCATGCCGGCGTTATAGCCTAAATTGCAGCCGGAGAAAATCACATCGGGTCGCCAGGGCACGATTTTATCGATTCCCGCCCGTACACAGTCCGCCGGCGTACCGCTTACACTGTAGGCGTCGATGGAAAGGCCGTCGATCTCGACTTTTTTCACCACCAGGGAATGGTGGATGGTAATGGCGTGGCTTTGGCCGGAGTGTTCTTTTTCCGGCGCCACGAGTATCACCTCGTGCTCTTTTGCCAGTTCCTTCGCCAGAGCCCGAATGCCCGGAGCAAAATAACCGTCGTCGTTGGTCAGTAAAATTCTCATGTAAGTCTCCTTTACAGTTCGATGAGTTTTGTGGGGTCGTCGGGCTTCGCCACTTCCAGCATAAAATCCACTCCTTCGTGAATACTGTGATCCGCCAGAGTGTCCCGGGTGGTGCGGGCGGCCAAGAGGGGAATATTATTTTCCATGGAAAGATGGGCGAGCACCACGTGCTCCTGCTTCTTTTCGAGAAGACTCGTGAGAAGCTCGGCGCAGTGTTCGTTGGATAAGTGACCGCGGGTAGAGGCGATGCGATCTTTCAATATACGGGGATAGGGTCCGTTTTGAAGCATTTCCAGATCGTGATTGCTCTCCAGGTAATAAATATCGCTCCCGGCCATATGTTCCAACATATTCGTATTCACCCAACCCGTATCCGTTAAGATGGAGATCTTTTTTCCTCCCGAGGAGAATACATAGCCGCAGCCTTCGGCGGCATCGTGAAAGAGGGGCATAGGGTAGACAGTAAGGTCGCCGAAGCGGAAGGGCTCCGCCGAATTGAAGACGTGGCGCTTGTGGTCGTCGATACGCTTTACCGTGCGCTCCATGGCCATCCAGGTGTTTTCGTTGGCGAAGACCTCCAGGCCGTAGCGTCTCGCTAAAATCCCCACACCCTTGACGTGGTCGTTGTGTTCGTGGGTGACGAAGATTCCGTCGAGAGTCGAGGGATCCACGCCGATTATTTTTAAATTTCGCTCGATGGCCTTGCCGCTCAGGCCGGCATCGATTAAAATGCGTTTTTCATTGGTTTCGATATATTGGCAGTTACCGGAACTGCCGCTGGCAATTGCAGAAAATTTCATACTTACTCTTCCTCCACGGCTATTATAACAAAAAAGTAGACCTCTTGGCTCTTCTTAAGACTCTCCCTCCGCCCATTAAAAAAGAGCCTATACAAGGCTCTTTAATTCTTCTTCAAAACCTGCCGCCCGATCATAATGGCAACCAAGGTGATCACGCCGAGGAGCACGATACTGCCTCCCGGTTTCAGTCCTCCGTAATAGGATATGGCGAGGCCCAGTTCCGTAAAAGCGACGCCGAAGAGGATGGAGGCGATATGGGTCTTTTTATAACTCAGTTTCAGCTGAAGTGCACAGGATACGGGAAGCACCAACAAGGAAGAGATAATGAGTACCCCCACGGTGCGGGCGCTGATGGCCACCGTAAGCCCCGTCAAAATGACGAAGAGACCGGAAAGTTTATCGGCCTTGATGCCCGAAAGGCGGGCGGATATAGTGTCGAACGAAAGGTAGAGGAGGGCGTCGTAGTTTTTATAGAGAAAGACCACGACGAAGAGGGACACGGCGAGAATGGTGTAAAATTCGAAATCCGTAATGGCGACGATAGTGCCGAAGAGGAAGGATTCGAAATTGGCGCCCCCCTTTACAAAGCCCGATAAGATCGAGGCCAGGCCCACCCCCGTGGACATGATCACCGCCGTGGCGATTTCTCCGTAAGAGGGAAAGTAGCGGCGAATCCATTCCATTGAAAAAGCGGCGACGGCGCAGGTAATAATGGCGCCTAAAATGGGATTGATGCCGATTAAAAGCCCGAACATAACCCCGGCCAGGGACACGTGGGAAAGAGCGTCGCCGATCATGGCGAGACGTCTGTTGACGATGATCACGCCCATGGAGGGAATGACGATGCCGAGCATCAGACCGATGGCCATGGCCCGGAGCATATAATCATACTGAAAGATTTCCATAACCCATCCCCCTTTCCAAGACGCCGTCTTCCAGCGTGTAGACCTCGTCTACCAGATTTTCGATCAGATGCATTTCGTGGGTGATCATTAAAATGGTGATCCCATGGTTATCGTGTAGATGGTTTAAAAGTCCGTAAAGAGCATTGCGGGATTTAAAATCGATGCCCGTCGTAGGTTCGTCTAAAATCAAGACGTCGGGACGAGAAATAAGGGCTTTTGCGAGAAGCACCCTCTGTCTCTGACCCCCTGAAAGGGCACCGTAAAGGCGATCGTCCAAATTGCGCAGCCCTACGAGGGAAAGGGCGTCGTCGATGCGATCTCGTTTCTCTACTTTACTCAGTTTTTCGCCGTAAAGTCCCAGACCTACCAGCTCGAAAATCGTAATGGGAAAATCGTAGCTGGACGTCATAAGCTGGGGAACGTAGCTTACGCCGGAAAAATCCGTGCGCCCGCTTACCTCTTCTCCTTTATAGTAAATAGTGCCGCTACCCGGCTTTTCAATGCCCAAGAGCAATTTAACCAAGGTGGATTTGCCCGAGCCGTTGGCTCCTATAAATGCGAGAAAATCTCCCTGATTGACAGAGAGATTCACGCCTTTTAATACTTGGTTTTTTCCATAGGAAAAAGCCACATCGTCTACACGATAGAGATTTGTCATTCTAATGCCGACTCCAATACTTTCAGATTGTTTTCCATGCGTTCAATATAGTTTTGATCGCTTTCGTATTCCAGGGGATCCAATTCTTTAACTTCCGCCCCGGTTTCCGATGCGATGGTTTGTGCGATTTTATCATCTTCATTCGGTTCCGTAAAGACCGTTTTAATGTTTTTTTCCTTCATAAGCTCGATAATTTCCTTCATGGCCTTGGGATCCGGTTCGCTTTCGGAATTAATGCCTTCGATGGGAATTTGATGCAGACCGTATTCCTTGGCAAGGTAGCCGTAGGCTTCGTGGCTTACGACAATGTCCTTAGTATTAGCTTTTGCCAAGGTTTCTTTAAAGGAACTGTCGAGGGAATCTAATTTTTTGTTGAGCTCGGCGAGATTGGCCTCGTAATTTGCCTTGTTACCCGGATCTTGTTTGATCATAGCATCGGCGATATTTTGTGCCATTTGCTTTGCGTTTTGAACCGACATCCAGACGTGGGGATCTTTCCCGCCGTGGTCGTGATCGTGGTCGTGTTCCGCTGCATCGTGGTCGTGATCGTGATCGTGTTCGGCGGCATCGTGGTCATGATCGTGATCGTGCTCATCCGCGTC
Organism: Aedoeadaptatus nemausensis; assembly: GCF_903819165.1. GTDB lineage: Bacteria > Bacillota > Clostridia > Tissierellales > Peptoniphilaceae > Aedoeadaptatus > Aedoeadaptatus nemausensis. Next base: position 96,390 of record NZ_CAIJCS010000016.1, on the reverse strand, counting down.
ATGATCGTGGTCGTGAGCCTCTTCCCCGTCGTGGTGGTGGTGATGGCCGCCGGCTAAGAGTTCGATACCTTCCGATGCTTCCACAGCTGCTCCGTCTTCTCCCATAGTGTCTTTCACCGTGTCGACCCAGGATTCCAAGCCGGCGCCGTTATAAATAAAGAGATCCGCCTCTTTTAACATATTCATATCCTTGGGAGAAGGTTCGAAACCGTGAACCCCTTGGCCCTTGGGAATCAAGCAGGTAACCGTTCCGGAATCGCCTGCGATTTCTTGTGCCAAATCCCGGGTGATGTAGGTGGAGGTGACGATGTTCAGGCCGTCTTCTCTCTTGTTTTCTACCTTGTCTTCCACCGCCGCTTGATTAGCAGCAGTATTTTCTACATTGGCATTTTGATTTTTACCGCATGCCGTTAAAAGTGCCAGGGCGCAAGCCGCCACGGCGATTTTTTTCAATTTCATTATATGCCTCCTAAATAGAAATCGTTATTATTTACTTTCTAAGTATAACAGAAACGATTCTTATTTAAAGGTTTTTTTACCCGTTTTTTTGAAAAACTATCATTTTTTCCTCTCTTGCCTTATGATGGAATAAAGGGAGGATCGGTATGGAAACTATTTTACGACAATATGGATTGAAAGCTACCAAGGGGCGGTTGGCTGTCATCGACATTTTAAAAGGCGCCCATGTTCCCATGTGCGCCCTGGATGTTTACAATGCTATAAAAGACGAGACCACCGCTTCTCTTTCCACGGTCTATCGTATTTTAAATCAATTGACGGAAATCGGCCTTTTGGAGGCCTCGGTTCAACAAGAGGACGTTACTTATTATGAATACCATAATGAAGAACACAATCACTACATCGTCTGCTCGAAATGCGGCAAATTTACGCCCATTCACAACTGTCCTCTGAAGGATTTAGACGATCACATCGCCAAATCCACGGGCTACGCCATTACAGGCCACAGTTTTCAGCTGGAAGGGATTTGCCCCGATTGCTTGAATAAGAAGTAAAGGAAATCTGCTGCGGCAGATTTTTTTATGCTCTTTTTTGGCGCTTCAGTTGAAGGGCGAGGATGACGCTCGCCAGCGTAATAACCATATTTAAAACCAATACATAGCGCGGGGCATCGACGCCGGAGAGGGCGGTGAGTTTTCCCGCAAGGGCGAGGACCACGTAATTGGCGATGGATGACGCGATCATAACCACCGATGTAATTTTTCCCTTATGATCCGGATAATAGCTGTTGGCTTCGGCCACCACTAACTGCAAAACGCCGCCGGCGCCGCCGTATCCGATGAGAAAGCCCGCCACCACGGCGGCCAAGGGGGTCTTTATAAAGTAAACCCCTATGAGGGCCAGAAGGGAAATCCCGGGATAGGCGATTAAAACATCTTCCGTGCTCCATTTTTTCAGCACAATGAAGGCCGTAGCTAAAATCGCCACGATGGTACCCAGTGCGTAAAAGGATTGGATCTTCGACGGATCCGCCATGCCGTAAAGGGCGCCCAACTCCTGATTGCAGTTGAGCCACAAAATAAAGGTGGCGGTGGCGGTAAAGCCCATAAGGATGGCGGGAAGAGCTTCTTTTTTCAGGGCAAAGGGCGCGGCCACATGGTCCCCTTCCTTTTTCGTCTTCGGGAAGGGAAGGAAAGCGATGAGAATGCCGTCGAGGGCGATAAGCCCGCCCATTAAGTAAAAGAGGGCGCGATAGGAAAGAGCCATGGTCGTGGCCGCTCCGATCATAAAGGGCAGGAGAAACTGACCGATGGACATGGAAAATTTCGTAAACATATTGGCGGTGCCGCCTTTTTCCCCGAACATCTCGAGGATCGTCGGCGTGACGCAGGTATCTAAAAAGGAGTTGGCGATGCCGCCGAAAATGGCGAGACCGTAGGCCATTTTAGACGAGGATGTCACGGCAATACCGAAAAAGTAAACCGCGTAAAAGAGAATGCCGATAAGCCCGGATGCCTTTCGCCCGAATCGGTCGGATACATAGCCCGATATGGGAAGGGCCACGAGGCGCCCGAGGCCCAGAGCGGCAATAACCTGGAGTACCGTGGCGATGCCCGGCGCCTGCCAGGCCCCTGCCAGGGATTCCTTGTACTGGGAAAGGATGGATACGCCGATGCCGTGAACGAAATAGGTAATATAGAGGGCCAAGGCGGTAATGTAATCTCTGCGTTTCATAAAAACTCCTTTTTAGTGCCCACAAAAAAAGATGACCTCCGGGTCACCTTTCTTTGCGACTTTATGTCGTCTCGACGGTATGCTCTTCCGATATTTGGTAAGCAACAGTAAGTAAGAAATAACTCTAAGTAAAAACTTATAGCTAGGAGTAAGCGAGCATAGCGCTCCGTCGATTGTATCCATTATCACATGAATTATTGAATCGGTCAATACTCTAATCTATTTCTTTCTCATGTCAAATACCGGCGATGGAACGGAGGCTTTCGTCTATGGAATCCACCATCTCCCGAAACTCTACCGGGTTCATCTTCTCAGAAATGGTGAAGAGATCGTCCCCTGCCATTTGAAAATGAACCGCCAAGAGATCGTCTTCGATTTCCACGTAAAAACCGAGGTTCGGATTCTCTATGACGGCCTCGAAACCGTAACTGTCGCCGTCCAATACTTCTACGCAATTCTCATAAATAGACTCGATTTCGGAAAAGCGGAAAAAACTGTCTTCCAGCTCGAAATCGTCGTCGCCGTCCTTCCCCAGGATCTTACAGATAATATAGTCCGTATTATAGGGCATGCCGGCGCCCCATCCCGGGGGATACTCGTATTCCAAGAGCTCGATGGAAACTTCTTTCCCTTCCTCTTTAAGATTCAGCATGGTCTTTCTCCTCACCCAGTAAATTAAAGCCTTGTTTTTCGGCAATTTTCGCGAGATTCGCCCGATTGACCGTGGCATTTTCAAGACGGGTTACCACCTGTTTGGAAAAAGAATCCACTCGGCGATTGGCTTCTCTTAAATCGTAATAGGTCTGCATTTCTTCATCGTAGTCGGCAATAATGTCCATATAATTGTCGAATTCCCGGTAACGATCGGTGAAGAATTTAAGCTCCATATCCATTCTCGGCTTAAGCTGAGGGGATTGATTGGGTTTACCGAAGCCCAAACCCACCACGGGGAAAGTAAGCTCGGGAAGATCCAAAAGATCGATCAAGGCCTCCGCATCATTTAAAATGCTCCCTAAATAGACGGCGCCGAGGCCTGCCGCTTCAATGGCATTGGTCACATTTTGAGCAGCCAGGGCGGCGTCGGTAAAGCCTTGGAAAAAGCGATCGGCGTCCCGCTCGGCGGCAAGCTCCACGCCCTGTTCTCTGGCAATGCGGCTGTTGCGGTACACATCCACGATGAAAATCCAAAGTTCGGGCGCCCGGGCAATGTATTCCTGACCGCCGATCTCGGCGATGGCTTTCCTGGTCTTTTCATCTTCGATGCGAATAATGGAATAAGACTGCATACCCGTGGAAGTAGCCGTGCGATTGGCGACCTTTTTCAATGTCTCGACCAGTTCCTCATCGACTTTTTCCTCGGTAAATTCGCGAATGGTGCGGTGACTCAGCGCCGTTTCAAACATGGATTTATCCATCTTATCGTCCCCCTTGCTTATATTTTAAGTATTTGATCCAAAGTTCGCCGATTTCGGCGGTGGATTCCAATGTCTTTAATTGTAAACGCAAAAGCGTCTCGAAGGCCTCGGCCATCAGAGCATCGAGATCGTCGTCGGTGGAGCGTTTAATATAGCCGTCCCCGTCTTTTGAATAGAGTTCGATCACCATTTCTCCCGGGCCGCTGCCGTCGCCCTTGTGTTCCACTTCCATGGCGAGAGGTTTTCCCGTGGGAATAAGAGCGCTGACCTGGCGAGTGGCGGGAAGTTGATAGCCGTCGGTTTCCGATAGAGCACCGAATTCCATATTGCCGAAATCCTCTACCCCCTCCGCATCTTTGCGCTCGAGGCGTACGGAACCGTCTAAAATCTCCTCGACGCTATAAAATATAGCTTCCTTTCCTACGAGCCACAACCCGTCTCCCGGCGCCAAATGAGCGAGCTTCTCCTCGGAAAGGGGAAACATGCCGTCGGCATTCGGCTCTTTATTTGTATAGTAATAATAGTGACGTCTCCTTGCGCCCATAGTCACCCCTTAATTTTATCAAAAAGAAAAGGTACCGCTTAAACGGTACCTTTTAACCTGTCCGATTATTTTGCGTTTTCGTTCATCCATTCCATGGATTCTTCAACGGCTTCGTCCGTGGGAATTTCAACGCCGGTTTCCGGATCCTTACCTTCGATATTACCGTAGATATCGGAAGCGGGAGAAGATTCTTCGTGTTGGTTTTCTTGTTCTCTTCTGGATTCCGCTTTTTCTTCTTTTAAATTTTCTTTTTCTTTCATAATAACCTCCTATTTATGATACGTATGGCCGCTATGAATGCGGCTTGCCCTATAAATCTGCTCAAGCAGGACAGGACGCATCAGCGTATGTGGCATGGTCATGGGAGAAAAGGAAAGCCTCATGTCGCCACGGGCTTTTACCCTTTCGCTCATTCCCATACTGGAACCGATGATAAATACCACCCTGCCTTGGGCCCTCTCCATCATATCATATAATGTCTCGGAAAATTTCACCGAGTCCATGGTTTTTCCTTCGATGACCAGAGGAATGCAAAGATCCCCGGGCTGAATTTTTCCTAAAATGCGATCGGCCTCTTTTTCGAGCACCTGCTCCTTTTCCTTTTCAGAAAGAGATTCCGGCGCCCGCTCGTCTTTGAGCTCCACAATTTCAATGGGAATATAGGGCCTAATGCGCTTTAAATATTCGTCGGTCAGCGCCGTGAGCTCCCGGCTCTTCAACTTGCCGAGAGCAATCACGCGAATTTGAAGCATGAATTAAAGAAGTTCTTTAACTGCTGCGAGCGCCTTGTCGTAATCCGGGTGATTGGTTACTTCTTGAACGTATTCTACGTATTTAACTTCGTCGTCTTCGCCGACAATGACGATGCCGCGAGTTAAAAGACGGAGACCTTCGATTAAGAAGCCGTATTTTTCGCCGAAGTCACATTCTTGGTAGTCACTGACGAGTTTGGCACGGTCGATACCTTCTGCAGCGCCGAAACGAGCTTGTGCAAAGGGAAGGTCGTTGGAAATGGTGATCACGTGAACATTTTCGCCGAGATCGGTAGCCATTTCGTTGAAGTTTTCAGTTTGAAGAGCACATACGCCGGTGTCGATGGAAGGAACCACGGAGTAAATGCGAACTTTACCGTTTAAATCCTTGGATTCGAAGGGACTTAAGTCGTTGTTTACCGCTTTAAAATCGGGTGCCTTGTCGCCGACTTTAATTTCTTTACCTAAAATGTTAATAGCGTCGCCACCAAATGTAATATTTTCTCTGGACATTATAATACCTCCTGATCGTTTATCATGTTACTCTCTATTTATATCCGAAAATCGTCGCGGCAAACAGAAAATTCATATTTTAGCTATCGCTTTTCTTTTTTGAAAACGCAAAAACTATATTATAATAAATAGTAAGAGAGGAAACCGAGGAGGAAAAAATGGAATTCAAACATCCCGCCGTCGTTTTGGGAACGGACAGCCCGTCAAGTCTCGCCATTATACGCAATTTGGGCAGGCGAAAAATAGACATCACCACCATAGACAGTGCACCCTCGCCCTACGGCATCAGCAAATACTGCCGGGAGGCCATGATCGTGCCCTCGGTAAACGAAGAAGAGCACCTTTTGAAGATTTTGTCGGATTACGGGAAGAACTTCGGAGAAAAGCCCGTGCTCTTCGCCGCTACGGAAGAGTGGAGACGGTTTTTAGACCGCCATTTGAACGAGCTTAAAAATTACTACCTCTTTCCCATGGCAGAAAATGGAGCGAGCACACTTTTCTTCGGGAAAAACCTAAGAGCTCTCGAAGATACGGCCCCTACTCTCATTCCCGAGCGGATCGATTTAAATGGCGACGATCTCCTCCGGCAAGTGCCCCTTCTTCTCGGCTACCCCTGCCTATTAAAATGCGAAGATACCGAAGACTTCAGAGAAAAGTTCGGAGAGAATTTCCTCCTCATAAAAAACGAGTCCGATCTCTTAGACAAACTCCACGCCATGGAACACCACGGTTACACTTCCCGCTGCTTTATCGAAACCCTCGTCCGAGGGCCGGAGGGCCACGAATATTCCGCCACCTTTTATTACGGAAAAAACTCCGGGCTAAAAGGTTGTCTCACCTCCGAAACCATTCGCAAATACCCCCATCCCTTCGGGAAAATCAGTTACTCCAAGCAAAAATGGATTCCCGAGCTCGTAGATTTGGCAGATCCCCTGTTTAAGGAATCGGGCTTTCGCGGCCTCCTCGAGACCAAATGGAAGCGGGACGAATTTTCGAGAAAAGTATATTTGCTGAGCGCGGAGCCGATATTCTCGGAGTCCACGGAAATGCACTGCCACTTAGGCTTCGAAACGCCCTATATATATTATCTGGACGCTCTCGGCGAGGACATACCGGAAACTTTCCTCGATCACGACACCCACTGCCACTGGAAAAACAAAGAAAGAGATCTTTCGGCGATCTATCACTATGTAAAAAACGATCAGATGAATTTCGTAAAAATCATAAGCGACTATAAATTCAGAAAGACCAACTCCACCTGGGCATGGGACGATATGGCCCCGGGCCTCAACTACTTCGGCCATATGGCGGAAAGAGGAGTTTCCGCCCTTTGGAAAAAGATTAGGAAGCGGTAAATAAGTAATTGGCGAGCCTATGTGCTCGCTTTTTTGTTTTCATTAAAAAAGCGATCTCCTAAGAGATCGCTTCATTTGGCGGAGCGGGTGGGATTCGAACCCACGTGCCCGTGAAGGCAAACTGATTTCGAGTCAGCCCCGTTATGACCACTTCGATACCGCTCCAAGACATATTAAGTTAACATGTCTATTATACAGGATTTTCATCATTTTTCAAAGATGATTTTCCTTCTTGTTTTAGTACTTCACATAGTTTAGCGGATTTACAGCTTTACCGCCGACGCGCACTTCAAAGTGCAGGTGAGGTCCGGTACTGCGGCCGGTATTGCCCATCTTAGCGATGGATTGGCCTTGCTCTACGGTTTGACCTACCTTCACATCGATGCGGCTCAAGTGAGCGTAGCGGGTGCTCGTGCCGTTTTGGTGATCGATGATGATGAGATTGCCGTAGCTTCCCGCTCTTCCCGCACGGGTAACGACGCCGCCGTCTGCCGCCTTAATATCGGTACCCACGCTATTGGCTACGTCGATTCCGTAGTGGAAGCGGCCCCAGCGAGGACCGAAGGGAGAGGTAAAACGACCCACTGTCGGGTTGATGAATTTACCCGTTGCAAGGCTGTCCTTCGTGCCCACACAGACGATTTCGTCTACGGCTTCGCGGCTCATGCGGCTACCCTCTACAATGGAGGAGAGGGTTTGGCCGTTTTTACTTTGAATACGCACACTGGTTTGTTTTTGTCCCGGTACGCCGGCACGTTCTACTTTCCGCTGGGTCTTGATCATATTGTCGTCGTCTTTTGTTACGGTTTGGAAAGGTACTTCTTCCACATTGACGATGACTTCATCCAAGCTGACTTCGATTAAGGGTGCTTTTTGTAAAACCTTCAGTTTGCTGCCCTTGGTCACCGGATCTTCCCAATTCGGGTTTAGGGATTTAATTTCTTCAAGGGTCATGCCGAAGCGCTTGGCGATGGATTCTAAGGATTCCGTTTTTTCCGCCACATAGACCACTTCCCGCTTGCCTCCTTCGGTGAGGAGCTTGAAGGCGTCGTCTACGGTTAAGAAGCCTTCCTCGGTTTTGTCCGTTCCCTTTACGGAAAGGGAAGGTTCGATGGTCATAGACTCGATTTTGGAATTTTGTGTTTTGAAATGGTTTTGTAACTTTTGGATTAAAGCGTCGTAACTCGCGGCATTTTCTAATTGGCAAAGGGCCTCGTCGCCTAAATAAAGCTCTACTCGTTCCGCCTTTTTCTCGGGATTTTGAGCTTCTACTTTTGCGGGAGCTTGGGCTCCGTCGTTTACGCCTTCGGCATTTACTATAGTATGTACGCCGCCAAATGCGAGGGTTGTAGCTAATGTTAAAGTTAATAATGAGTTTCTAACGGTCTTCAAAAAATTGCCTACTTTCTAATTAATTTATATTTTTGTGCTGACTTTTGCAGCCCATGTATTTCGTTACTTTTTTGTAACTCTTTCAGAGCACGAAAAGTATTATAACAAATGAATCGAGACATAATATATCGCTTATGCTACATGTCGATTACAATTAAATTACAAATAGACAATAAAAAAGCGAAGGTCTCGCCTTCGCTTTCGTTTTATTTCTTATAAAGTTTTAAATCGCACAGGGGCTGTAGCCACAGTCCTGACATTCGGCGCAGCCGCCGGAATGGTTCATTTTGCCGCCGCACATGGGGCAGGTGTCGGGATCGTCGGTCATTTGTTTGGCGATTTCCCGATTCAGTTCGTCTTGTAATTCTTTTATGCGACTTCCCTTGTCGCTTTTCGATGTGGTCAAGATGCCGCTTCTGGCGCAACCGTCGCGGTAAATGGTAATTCCCTTAAGGCCCATTTTCCACGCGTAGACGTAAAGGTCTTCCACTTCTTCCACGGTAAATTCGTTAGGAACGTTCACCGTAGAGGAGATGGAGGCGTCGATATAGTTTTGCCATGCGGACTGTACGCGAATTCGCGCCTTGTAATCCAAGTTCGAGGTGGTAATGACGAAATCCGGTAAGTCTTCTTCTCTCGTAATATTGCGGGCTTCCATTAAATCGCGAATAATATCGGTGTAAACCGTGTAATAGGTATCTTCGTCGTGAAGGGATTCGGATTTACGAATATAGCTGATTTGGAAGATGGGTTCCACGCCGTTGCTGCAGCCGATAAGGGTGGAGATGGAACCTGTAGGCGCGATAGTAAGGACCTGAGAGTTTCTGAGGCCGTGCTTTTTGATCAGCTCCAATACGTCGGCATCGGCGTTTTCTTTAATAAAGGGGGAGGCCAATACTTTTTCCTCGCGATAACGGGGGAAGGGTCCGTCTTTTTCCGCTAAGAGAGCGGAGGTGCGGAGCGCTTCGTTGACGAGCACATGGCCGATTTCGTGAATCAATTCGATGGATTCGTCGCTTCCGTAAGCGATGCCCATTTTAATAAACATATCGGCGAGGCCCATGATCCCCAATCCGATTTGACGCAGTTCTCTGGAGAGCTCCTGCTGCTGTTTTAAGGGGTGAAGGGTCATGTTCTCATCCAATACATCGTTTAAATAGATGACCCCTTCTTTTACCAGGGTTTTGAATCCTTCGTAATCGAAGCTTGCGTCGTCTGTAAAGGGATTTTTTACAAATTTCCCCAGATTGATACTGGAAAGATTACAGGAACCGAAGGCGGGAAGGGGCTCTTCCGCACAGGGATTGACGCCGGCGTATTCGAAGGTTTCGTCTTCGCTCATAATATGCCAGGAATTGATGCGGTCTTTAAAGAGCACGCCGGGTTCCGCCATGTTCCAGTTGTTGTAAGCCAGGCGGTTCATCATGTCCCGTGCGCTGACTTTTTTTCTGATTTCTTCGCCGGTAGCCTCTACATCGAATGCCAGCGTAAAGTCTTCGCCTTTTTCGTAGGCTTGAAAAAATTCGTCGCTGCAGTTGACGGAAATATTGGCGCTGGTAACTTTATCCAAATCGTTTTTAACGTCGATAAAGTCCATAATGTCCGGGTGGGAGGCGTCCATATTGAGCATGAGGGCGCCGCGGCGGCCACGCATGCCGATTAAACCCGTAGTCAGGGAGTAAAGGTCCATAAAGCTTACGGCTCCCGTCGTAGTGGAGGCGGCGTTGTTGACCTTGGCGCCTTTCGGGCGAAGTTTATTGAGGGTCAGGCCTACGCCGCCGCCGTAACTGTAGGTTCTCGCCATCCACTTCGCCGTATCGTAAATGGATTCGATATTATCTTCTACTTGTGGCATGACATAGCAATTGGAAAGGGTGATCTTCTTGCCGTGATGTTGAAGACCTCTTCCCGCTAAAATACGACCCGCCGGCATAAAGCCTTTGTCCGCAATGGCCTTTTTAATGGCCGACTGCCCGCCGCTTACACGCTCTAAAAAGCCCTCGAAGTTTTCCGAACGGAAGCGGTATTTCTTTTCGTAAATATCCCGTTGAAGATCGGTCATGTCCCAACCGTGTTCTCTTAAGCGGGTGCGCTCTTCACGGTAGAGAATGTACTTCTTCGCCGTCTCCGGGTCCCGCTTCATAAGGGACATTTCTACGGCGTCTTGAATGGCCTCGATATCGATGACCTCTCCCCTTAAAGAAGATTCCACATCCTCTACGACCGCTTTTGAAATTTCGTGATCTACGCCTTTTGCCGTCTCCGCCATAGCCTTTTCCACGGCTATAATGATTTTCTCGCCGTCGTAGGGTACGACGCCTCCGTTTCTCTTTTTAACTTCCATACTGTCTCCTTACTCCATTTTCCTATAACTTATCCACAGGATATCAACATCTTGTGGTTAATTTTGTTTTTACATCTACATATAGTGTCCTCTCCTATGTTACGCCATGGCGAGCTATTTTTCAATTAAAAAAAGGCGGCTCGAGCCACCTTTTTATTCGTCGAAGCGCTCCAAGTGGTAGCGCTCGATGGTTTTAAGAAGTATTTCCCCGTAGCGAGGATTGGTACTGTAACCCGCCGGGTGAAGGGCCTCGGCATAGGCTTCTCGCGTCTTCGCCTCCCGCACGTTTTCGTAGCGAGGAGCCTTTCCGATAAGCTTTCCGTAATCGTAAAAACTCTCTCTCGGCGAATCGTAAGTTCTGAAGCCGTCGCTTATATTTTCTTCCCGATCGGCGATAAATTCCGTCGTGGGGAGGAAGACGGCATTTTCTCCCTTTCCCTTAATGCCGAAATAATTATTGTATTCTTTCGAAAGTTGACTCTCGCCGAAGTTCGATTCCACCGCCGCCTGAGCCAGGATCACCGATGGAATTAAATTGTAGCGCTTCCCCACCTCCTGAGCCAGGGGCCCGTAGGTTTCGAAGAAATCTTCCCGAGAGTGGATCATTTCGGGATCAGGATTGTAACGGGGCCGAAAGAGCCAGAACACGGCGACGACGAAAAGAGCCAGAAAGATCAAGGAGCCCTTTCGCTTGGAAGGAGTGTTTTTTCTCCTCTTCCCGTTCATTTATTCCACCTCGATAATGGTGGAGGGGTCGTCTTTCGCATAGAAAATATTTTGTCCCGTAGCCGTCATAATAATGACCACGAGGGGCATTAAATAATTAAAGATGGCGAAGGGGGCATAGGCCATGGGAGATACGTGTAAAACGCTCTTCATGTACACGCCGCAGGTATTCCAGGGCACCAGGGCACTGGTCACCGTCCCCGAAGATTCGAGAGTGGAAGAGAGCATCTTCGGGTGGAGCCCTCGCCTCTTATATTCCGGCGCAAACATGCGGCCCGGCACCACGAGGGATATATATTGCTCCGGCATGGTCATATTGGAGAGTAAGCAGGTCGCCAGCGTGGCCGCAACGAGGCCCGTAACGGAGCGAATACCCTTTACCACCGAATGGACGATGACTTCCATCTGGCCCGTGCGCTCGGCGATACCGCCGAACATCATGGCGATAAGAGTAAGGGAGACGGATTGCATCATGTTCATGAGTCCGCCGGCGGTTAAGAGTTTATCCAAACCCTCCATACCCGTGGCGGATACGTAGCCGTCCATGCCGCTGCCTAAGATCTCCTTAAAGCCTACAGTAGGTTGAACAATGGGCCCTATCAGTGTGGCCACGGCGATGCCCAGTACGATCCCGGGGAGGGCCGGCATTTTAAAGGCGATGGTGACGATAACCACAATAGGCGGAAGGAGCAGTATAGGGCTGATCACGAAGGCTTCTTTCAAGCCCGATTGCAACTCTTCAATGCCCGACACGTCGGCCATGCCGATTTGCGAACTGTAATGACGGGTCAAGAAGGCGAAAATAATTAAGGTGATGATGTAAGTAATCAAAGTAGGCTTCACCATAGCCTTTACGTGCGTAAAGACATCGGTTCCCGCCATGGCAGGCGCCAGGTTCGTCGTATCGGAGAGAGGACTCATCTTGTCGCCGAAATAGGCGCCGGATAGTATGGCCCCTGCAGTTACGGGGGCGGGAATGTTCAAGCCTTGGGCAATTCCCATAAGGGCGATGCCCATAGTAGCCGCCGTTCCCCAGCTGCTACCCGTCGCCAGGGACGTAATGGAGCAAATAAGGCAGGAGGCTACGAGAAAAATAGAGGGCTTCAAAATATTCAGTCCGTAGTAGATCATGGAAGGCACCACCCCTGTGGCGATCCAAATGCCCACTAAAATCCCGATAGTAATGAGGATCATCACCGACGGCAGAGCCTGTGAAATTCCCTTTACCATGGCCTTTTCAATATCGTCCCAACTGTAGCCGATAAACATGGCCATTAAAGCCGCAAAAATTACGCCGATAAACATGGGAATGTGCGGATCGATCTTAAAGATCAAAATGCTCACACACATTATAAGTACAAGACCCAGAAAGACGATCAGCGATTCCGCAAGGGTCGCCTTTCTAGGTTCGCAGCTCTTTTTCATCATCTCCTCCTTATGTGCTTTATTACATTATTAGAATAGCGTCATTGTTTTTATATTATAGTCTATATTTCTCTTTCCATCATGGAAATTCTGCGGTCCATGGCAAGTAAAATCTTAAGAACTTCCTAAAATTTATGTCTCTATCATTTTACCATATCTCTTTTCCATCTTTCTCTCCAATAAAAAACCCGCCGAAGCGGGTTAAAGTAGTTTTTACTAGAAAATGCCGGTTTCTTGGTGTTGATTCCGAGTTTTTCCGATTCCCATTTTGCCGAGGACCCAGCCCACTGCAAAGCAGATAAGGGAGGGGACGAACCAGGTAAAGCCGAATTGACCTAAGGGTAAGTTTTGGATGGTTTCAACCATACTGTCCAATCCCACCATGCCGCCGATAGTTTCGATAATGGCGACGACTAATACGCCGGCTACCATGAGAATAAAGGCCATGTCGTATTGAATGTGTTTTTCAAACATCATGTAGAATACAAGGGCGATAATAACCGGGTAGACGATGGTTAATACCGGGCCTGCCAATGCGATAATGGCGTCGACGCCGAATAGGGAAAGTGCAAAGCTGATCAAGGTTACGACGATGACGGTGTGTTCGTATTTGATTTTACCGCCGGAAATATCGCCGAAGAAGTTGCCGGCTGCGGAAATCAAGCCGACGGCTGTTGTCATACATGCCAAGGTAACGGCGACGGCAAGGGCAAACTTACCGAAATTACCGAACAGCATGCCGACGAGACCGACGAGGATTTCTACACGGGAGTTATCTTGTGTATAAAGCGTACTACCTTGTGCACCTAAATAGGTGAGGCCGCCGTAGACGATAGCGAGAGCAACGAAGCAGACGATGCCCACTTTAATAATAAAGGATTTCCGTTCTTTATCGCTGACATCGCCGTAGCCCTTGCGAACCAGGTCCGCCACCACAATTCCCGTAAATAGAGGAGCAGCCAAAGCATCCAGCGTTTGATACCCTTCATAAAAACCTTTTACGAAGAAGCCGCCTTCGTGGGGAACGGGTACGATTTCGCCCACAGGTGCAATAATTGCCTTCACAATAATAAGTGCTAAGAAGATTAACAATGCCGGGGTTATGTATTTCCCGATAATATCGACGACGCCGCTTTCTTTATAAGAGAGGGCAAATGCTATAGCAAAGAAGATTAACGATGTTACGAATATGGGAGCGTTGGGCAAGAAAGGTTGAACGCCGACTTCGTGGGTCGTAGCGGCAGTTCTGGGGATAGCGAAGGCCGGTCCGATACAGATAATGGCAATGAGGGATAAGAGCTTCGAAAAACCGGGGCTCACCCGTTTACCTAAGTCGACGGCGCGACCACCTGCAAATGCCGTAATAAAGACCGTGACAATGGGGATGACAGGATCGGCGAGCAAAAAGCCCAGCATAACGGCAAACCAACCGTCTCCGGCTCCGACGCCAAGATAGGGCGGGAAGATTAAGTTGCCTGCGCCGAAGAAAATTGCAAATAGCGCAAGACCACTGACGAAAATATCTTGTGTTTTCTTATTCATAAAATCAACTCCTTTGAAAATTTTAATGTATATATTGCCCTTGCACAACATTATACACAAAATGTTCCCATAATTGAACCAAATATTTCAACATGAGAAAAGAATCTATATTTTATTGTGTATACAAAATTAATTTGGTTTTAATATTTCGAAAACTGCATAATTTACATTTTAAGTTCGAAAAATAACGATGAAAATCGAAATTTTAAAATATATGCCCTTCTTTATAACATTTTCTAATCCGAAAAGTTCAAAATAAAAGATGAGCAATAAAAAAAGCATTTCCGAAGAAATGCTTAGTTTTATTAAAGTGCAGGTTGAATATCGTGATCGTCGCGAACTTTTCCGTAGCCCATTTTACCGAACACAGTACCGATAATCGCACAGACGATACCGGGTACGAGCCAGCTGAAGCCGAACTCGGCTAAGGGCATTTTATCGATCAGGTTCGCAATTCCTTCGAAGGAACCGGTATTGGTGTAAATGGTAGAGATCGTCGCCGCTACGAGGGTACCCACCGCCATACCGATAATGGTGCCGTCGTATTTAAGTTTACGATCGAACATCATAATGAGGGACATGGCGATAAGGGCCGGATAAGCGATGTCCAGTACGGGGCCTGCCAAGCTGATAATGCCTTCGACGCCGACGAGGGACAGTGTAAAACTTACGGCGATACTCACGCAGACGATGATTTCATATTTCCACTTGCCATTGGAAACGGAGTTGAAGAAGTTACCTGCTGCGGAGGTTAAACCTACGGATGTGGTTAGGCAGGCGAGACTAACCGCAATACCAAGGGCTACTTTACCCCATTTGCCGAGCAAGAGACCTACGACGCCGACTAAGATCTCGACGCGGGTAGCATCTTCCGGGAAGTGAGGACCGGCTTGTGCTCCGACATAGGCGAGGCCGCCGTAGATAAAAATAATGAGCACGAGGGCGATCACCGAAACGGCGATAATCATCTGTTTCTTTACTTTTTCCGGTGCGTCTCCGTAACCTTTACGGAGTAAGTCGCCGGTGACGATGGCGGTACAGAGAAGGGATACCATGGCATCCATGGTTTGATAGCCTTCCTTGACGCCCAGTGTAAAATGTCCGCCGGGAGCTACGTCGAGAGGCACACCTACGGGAGCTACTGCTGCCTTAATGATGATGATGCCTAAGAATAGCAGTAAGACAGGCGTAATGTATTGGCCGATAATATCCACTACCCCCGTTTCTTTAATACAGAGGGCGAGGGAAATAGAGAAGAATACCGCCGATACGATCCAAATGGGAAGGTTCGGGAAGAAAGGTAAGAACGCTACTTCGTAAGTAGTAGCTGCGGTTCTCGGAATAGCGAATACGGGGCCGACACTGATCATGGCCGTAGCCGCTAAAATAAGTGCGAAGGGATAGTTTACGCGGCGGCCCAAGTGGACGGCCTTACCTCCTGCAAAGATGGTGACAAGTAAAGTAATAATTGGAATAACAGGGTCCGTGAGAAGGAAACCTGCCGTTACGGCTTTCCATTGAGTTCCTGCGTGGAATCCAAGATATGGCGGGAAAATAAGGTTACCTGCGCCGAAGAAAATAGCGAACAACGCAAAACCTACTACGATCATCTCTTTGATCTTTTTATTTTTCGTTGATTCTCTCCTTCTAAATAATACATGATTAATTATACAGAATACTGAAGAAGAACTCTATAAATTTAGAAAATACAACGGAATCAACGAAAATTAAGCCTTTATTTCACAAAATTTACATTTTAAATACAAAATGCCAAAAAAAGATAGAAAGTTATTTGTTTAGCAACCATATGGTTTTTATATATTGAATTTAATATTGTTTATTTTTTCTTTTTGCTTCCACGCCTTCTTTAGCTACTAAGACGATGGCGTCGTGTTCCATTAAAAGATCGCCGCTTTCGTCGCGAATAAAGACATCCAGGTGAACTACGCCGTAATCTCCCCCGCTTTTAATCTCAATTTTATCTACGACCAGGGTCGTGTAGAGCATGACGTGGGGATAGACGGGCTTTACCCAACGGAGATGATCCATGCCGATGCCGGCCACTACGCCTCCTTCGTCGAGCTTGGTATGCACCCATTTGCCCCAGCAGGCGTAAAAGGTATGGAAGCCCGATGCGATAATGCCGCCGAAACGACTGTCCGCCGCCATCTCCGGATCTACGTGGATGGGTCGAGGGTCGTGTACTTTTGCGAAGGTAATGATCTCCTGCTCCGTGAATGAAATGGGGCTCAATTGAAAGGTAAGGCCCTCTACATAATCATCTAAATACATGCTTCCTCCTTTAACGAGACGAGGTAATAGTGCCGCCGCCGATGACTTTATCACCGTCGTAACAGACGACAGCCTGTCCGGCGGAAATGGCGCCGTGGGGCACGTGAAAATCGACGGTGACCTTGCCGTCGCCGTGATCCGTAAGGGTGGCGGGGGTTTCTTTTCCGTGATAGCGGGTTCTCGCCGTAACTTCCGTCTCTTCTCTTCGCGCCACGCTGACCCAGTTAAAGTCTATGGCTTCCAAACTGTTTTTCTCCAGTCCTTCTTTCGCTCCGACGATAACCTGATTTTTTTCCATATCTTTTTCGAGAACATAGACCGGGTGGCCCGCCGCCACGCCGAGTCCCTTTCTCTGGCCGATGGTATAGCCTACGGCGCCGTCGTGACGGCCGAGGACTTTCCCCGATCCGTCGACGATATCGCCTTCAGGATAGGTCTTATCTTGGAAACGCTCCAAAAATCCCTTGTAGTCTCCGTCGGGCACGAAGCAAATATCTTGGGAATCGTGCTTCTTGGCGTTAATGAGGCCCGCTTCTTCGGCGATGCGGCGCACCTCTTCTTTCTCCAAGTCTCCCAGGGGAAAGAGGGTGTGGGCCAGTTGATCCTGTGTCAAACTGTAGAGCACGTAAGATTGATCTTTTTTTCCGTCCGGACCCTTTAAAAGGGTATAGCGATCTTCCCCTTCATCGTATTCGATGCGGGCATAGTGGCCCGTAGCAATATAATCGCAGTCCAAATCTTTCGCTCGTTTGTAGAGATCGTTGAATTTTAAAAAGCGATTACAGTCGATGCAGGGATTGGGGGTCCAACCCTTTTCGTAGTAATCGATAAATTTTTCGATAACCTCTTCCTGAAAACGCTCGGAAAAATCATAGACGAAATAGTCCATATCCAGTTTCGCCGCCACCATGCGGGCGTCGTCGATATCGTCTAAGGAACAGCAGGTATGCCCCGTATTTTGCACCGTTTCGTTTTCGTATAGTTTCATGGTGACGCCGATACATTCGTGTCCCTGCTTTTTTAATAAATAGGCGGCGACGGAACTGTCCACCCCGCCGCTCATGGCTACCAATACGCGACTCACTGTCTCTTCCTTTCTAAAATATCTCTTAATGCTTCGAGGAATATTTCCACATCCTCCATGGTATTTTCCGGTCCGAAGGAAATTCGAAGGGGCGCTCTTCCCTTTTCGTCGATTCCCATGGCTGAAAGTACATGGCTCGCCGTGGAGGCGCCGGCCTGACAGGCGCTCCCTCCGCTTGCGGCGATGTTTTTTCTGTCTAATTGAAATAATAACACATCCCGCTCCATTCCATCGACCATGGCGTGAACAATTCTCGGATCCGCTCCTTCCACCGTAAGGTGAACGCCCTCCATGGCGTCCAACCCTTTTCTGCAAGCTTCGGACAACGCGGCGATATGTTTTGATGTGGTTTCCCGTTCTTTTTCCGCCAGTTTTAAAGCTTCTACCATGCCGATGATGGAGGGAATATTTTCTGTGCCGCTTCGCATGCCTCGCTCCTGGCCGCCGCCGAGGGTAAAGGGATGGAGTTCTTTTTTCGCAATTAAAATTCCCACGCCCTTGGGACCGTAAAATTTATGGCCGCTTATGGCGATAAAATCTCCGGAGTAATCTTTTACGGGCAAATGGCCCGCCGCCTGAACCCCGTCTACATGAAGAGGCACCCGACCTTTTAAGCCCTCTCGAACGGCTTCTATGGGCTGAATGGAGCCCACCTCATTGTTTACCGCCATGATGCTCACGAGGAAGGTATCCTCTCTTATGGCGTCTAAAACTTGTTTTTCCGAGACCACACCGTTTTTATCGGGCTTCAGATAAGTCACTTCCACGCCCAGGCTCTCCAGATATTTTGCCATTTCGAGGACCGCCTCGTGTTCTATGGCGGTGGTAACCATATGGCCCGGGGAGATCTTGCGATTCTTATAGCTACTTAAAATGGCCATATTGTCCGCTTCCGTTCCGGAAGAGGTGAAGTACACTTCTTTCATTGTAACGCCGAAAAGAGTGGCCACCTCGAGCCTTGCGGTTTCCAATGCATTTTTCGCCGCCCGTCCCGCTCCGTGTTGGCTGGAGGGATTGCCGTAGGTTTCGTTGAAATAAGGCAACATGGCTTCCAATGCTTCTTTACGCAAGGGACAGGTCGCCGCGTGGTCGAGGTAAATCATATATCTCCTTTCAATAAAACAGCTTCCCGAAGGAAGCCGTCTTTAACGATAAGCCGAAGCTTGTTCTTTAATACTTTGAGCTACCCGTCGGCTCTCGTTGATCTTTCGAATGGTCTTTTTGTGAACGCCCGCCTCCAACTCGCCCTCCCTCAATAGGGAAAGGACTTCTCCCGGGGCGTAGAGCACGGTTTCCGCGAAAAACCAGCCGAGGGCCATTTGTACATAATAGTGATCGCTCCTGATATTTTTCAAGCGATTTATGGCGCCTGAAGTATCTTCCCGGATATGGCGAAGGGCGAGGACGATGCCTAGCCGAGCCGCATAGGGTCTCGGATCTTCGCTTAAGTCTAAATACCACTCCATTAAAGACGGATCGCCGTAAAAAGATTTGGGATCCAAACTGTCCACTACCGCCCAATTATCTAAATAGGGTAAAAAGTTTTGAACGGCCTCCAAGGCTTCTTCTCGATCCAGGCGATTGATCACGAAATCGTGGAGCATATCCTCTTCAAAGTACTGATGAGGCAGTTGATCTAAATAATCTTTCGGAAGCTCCTTGGCTATTTTACGAAGGACGGGCACCTTTACCCCCAGTATACGCTCCAGCTCTACTGTAGGCAGGAGTTTTCTCATAAAATCCCTATGGCGTTCCGTGCTCGCCTCTATTAATTTTTCCCGTATAGTTTCCATTAGGACGCGGCCTTGTAAATCACATAGATTAAAATGATGAGGGCTAAAATAAGCCAGAGGATTTTGTTCGACTTTTGTTTTTTGGGCGTCGACACCTTTTTAGAAGTCTGCTGTACCTTCTGCGGTTTGGCGTCTTCTTTCTTTTTCGGCTTCGGTTTTACTTCAGATCCGGTCGAAGGTTTCGATTCGGTTTCGATTTTTTCAGACTTAGTCTCCGATTCTTTAACAGGCTTGTTCTCTTCGACTTTTAGCTTATTTTCCGCCGACGCTTTTTGAAGATCTTTTTCTACACTATCTGTCGGATGGATGAGCTCATCTTTTTCAACCTTCTTCGGTTTTTTCTCCGGAACGCGGCCCGCGGCCCGATCCTCTTCTTTCTTTGCCTTGCGGCGCTTACGCTTCTTGGCCTGTTTTTTTCTCGGATCGTCTTCCGGAGAAGGTGCGAGATCCTCGGGCTTCAGGTTTTTCTTTTTCTGCTTTTCCTTTTTAGGATTTAATTTTTCTACGTCCCGAGGCTCTATTTTCTTTTTTTCATCCACTTCCGGGATTTGATCAGTCTCTCCGTCCAAAACATCGCCGGCATCACTGTCGGCGAGATCCACGACGGCTACTTCTTCTACAGGCTCTGAAATTATTTCTTCTTTTGAAACTTCCTCTTCGTCGGGTTCTTCCTTTATTTTTTCCTCTTTTCCACCGTCTAAAACTTCTCCGGCATCGCTGTCGGCAAGGTCCACAGTGTCGGCTTCCACAGGTTCCGAAACAGGTTCTTCTGTTAAAATCACCTCTTGTCCTTCACCTGAAACATCGCCCCTATCGTCATGGACGAGATTTCCTACCTCGACTTCATCTCTATGTACATCTTCTTTCATGACCACGACTTCCGGCTCTTCCCCATCGTGAATCTGCTCTTTTTCACCCAGATGATAGACCATGGGCGTGCCGCAGGATGCACAAAATTTTTCTCTCGAATTATTTTCGTAACCGCAATACCGACATTTCATTGAAGAGACCCCCTTTGTCATCAATAGATTATGGGAATGTATACCCTTTTACAGTAGAATATCACGATCTCTCAAAGAATTGTTAACTTTTTATTTTTTCTCTTCTTTTAATTTTAGGAATGGGAAGCTGTGCAAGTAAAATAGCCGCAAACATAAGGGCGCATCCCAGCCACTCTCTCGCCGTTACAAGCTCTCCCAAGACCACGATGCCGCCTAAAAGGCCGAAGACCGATTCCAAGCTCATTAAGAGGCTTACGGTGGTAGGCTCGCTGTAGCGCTGGGCCACTATCTGAATGGTAAAGCCGATGCCACTGGATAAAAATCCCAGGTATAAAATGGCGGGAAGGGCTCGGGTGAAATCGCCGAGAAGAGAAGCGCCGGTAGGTAAAATAAAGAGAAAAGACATAATGCCCGCCACAAAAAACTGAATGCAGCTCATGGCCACGCCGTCTACATTTTTACTGAAGTGATCCACCACTAAAATATGCACGGCAAATGCTAAAGCCGAAAGAAAGACCAAAATGTCGCCCAGTTCTACGGAAAAACCCGTGTCCTTTTTAACGCTTATAAAGTAGAGCCCAAAACAGGCGACGAGAACGGAAATCCACGTCTTTTTCGATACTTTATGGCCGAGGACTATGCCGCCGATGGGCACGAGGATAATATAGAGAGCCGTAATAAAGCTGCCCTTCCCCGCTGTTGTAAATTGAAGGCCGTATTGTTGCAGGGCCATGGCCACGCTTAAGGCGATGCCGCAGCATATACCGCCGACAATGGTGCCCTTAAGATCTGTCCCGACATTTCGAAGTTTCGGGAAAAACAACAAGATCGCCAGAAGGAAAAGCCCGGCGATAAAATTTCTGTGCATATTTAAGGCAAAGGGATGAATGTGGTCTATTCCCGTTACCTGAGCCACAAATGCAAGTCCCCAAATTATAGAGACGAGCAACATTAACAGATTCGCACGTGTACGATTCATTCTATTCTTCCTTTTCTATTTGCTATAGGTTTTTCTAGTGGCGTGCATGGTAAAGATCGATTGAAAGGAAAGTACGCCTTCCTGGTAAAATAAAATCTCGGTGATTATATTGGATTTTCCGTTTTTACCGATAAAGGCTTCTACCTTCACATCCCCTTTATAAAGGGGTCTGTGATAGAAACAGCTGGCGTCTTTTGTAACGACGATTCCCTCACGATCGCATAAAATAGCGGCGATCACATCGGCCATGCCGAAGTGGATCATTCCCTGGCAGGTGCCGATAGAATTAAGGGCCCCGTCCCATACGTGCCAGCGGGCCTTTAAACTTTCCTCGTCCTGTTCCAATATTTCCAGCTTTGAATCTTCGATTAAACGGAGGTCCAAGCCGTCGTCGATTCGTCGATAAGTCGCCATTATAATGTCCCTTTCATTTTCGCCATATCGAAAAAGCCCTTCATACAAACTTTTCCGCCTTGAATAAGCTCTACTTCCATAAGGGAAGTGAAGCTTCCCTTTCTGCTCAAACGACAGATTATTTCAACTTTTCCTTTTTCTATGGAATGGTAGTAGTAAAAGTGAGAACTTTTCGTGAGCACATGTCGATCCTTATATCCTAAGACGGCGCACAAAACATCGGCAACTGAAAAACATGCCCCACCGTGAGCAATATGGGCAGGATTTAAATCCGCCTCATGGACATGCCAATAAGCTCGAAGTTCTCGATCTGTGTGTTCCAAAATTTCAATATCAAATTGAGTAATGAATCCGGCAAAAATTTCTTCCGGCTGATTCTTTTTATTAACCATACTATCTCCTATAAAAAACGTAGTTGTTTTGCATCGGTATCGATTAAAGAAGACACACTGAGTCCCAGTAAGCGTAATTTTTGTCCACCGTACAATTCATTGAAAAGTTCGAGGCTCGCCTCGTAAAGCGACTCCCCGTCTTCCACAGGAGCATCGAAGGTTCGCGATCGCGTATGGGTGTGGAAGTCGAATGTCTTCATTTTTACGGTTACGGTATAGCCCGTAATGCCTTTTTTCTCCATTTCCATAGCGGTTTTTTGCGCTTCTTCCCAAAGGAGCTCCTCGAAAAATTTTCGATTCCGCGTCTCCTTAAAGGTTTCCTCGCCGCCGATGGACTTCCGCTTTCTCTCCGTCTCCACTTTTCGCCGATCCACACCTCGTATGCGCTCGTAAAGTTCGATACCCAGTTTTCCGAATTCATCCTCTAAAAAGGAGCGTTCCAGCAAAAGAAGATCCTCGCCCGTATGAAGGCCTAATCGAGCCAGTCGCTTCTCCGTCTTTTCGCCGATGCCATGAATTTTTGAAATGGGTAGGGATTTTAAAATCTCCTGTGCCTCTTCTTTTCGAATAATGGTAAAGCCCTTCGGCTTCTCCATGTCCGACGCTATTTTCGCCAAAAATTTATTGTAAGATAAGCCGCAACTGACAGAAAGTCTCATGGTGCGGATAATGCGCCTCTGCATATCCTTCGCCACGGCCACCGGATGTTCGGCGGAGGAAAGATCTACATAGGCCTCGTCGATGGATACCTGCTCCACGGGATAGCCGTAGGAACGAATAATGTCAAAGACCTCCCGGCTCTTTTCGCTATAGACGCCCTTTCGCGTGGGCACGACGATAAGATGAGGGCAAAGGCTTTTGGCCATAAACATGGGCATGGCGGAATGAATGCCGTATTTTCTAGCCTCATAGCTCGCCGTCGTCACAATCCCCGAAGGATTGCGCCCTCCTACGGCCACGGGCTTTCCTTTTAAGGCGGGATTTAATAATATTTCAACCGATGCGAAAAACGCATCCATATCCATATGTAAAATTGCAGCCATTTCATCACCTTATCAACTATAACAAATATTGTGAGTATACGTAAATCCACCTTTTTTCCTCCCAATAGATTACAATAAGGGAAGGAGGAACTATGAAACAAAAAATTGCTCTATTCGATTTCGATAAAACCGTTATCTCGAGAGATTCCATTCTCATTTTATACGATAAAACCTGTAAAAAAGTGCCGGGCTTTCGGGGAAAACTTTACGGTAATCTGCTTAAAGGCGCCCTTACCCGCCATCCCAAGAAAATAAAGACCACAGTCAAAGAAGAATTTCTGCGGATGCTTTCTTATTATACAGAGGATGAGCTTAAAGCATTCGTCTACGAAGATTTAATGCAACACGCTTTTCAAGAAGCCGTAGACGAAATTCATCGCTTAAAAGCGGAGGGTTATTATCTTATGCTCGTCTCCGCCTCGGTAGAGAATTACCTCACTTATGTTAAAGACTGTTTGCCCTTCGATCATATTATCGGCACGGTCATCGACCAAGATTATAAACTCGTGGGAGAAAACAACCGCCACGAGCAAAAGGTAAATAATATTTTAGCCCACTTAAGCGAAAAGAACATGGCCATCGATTACGATA
Source organism: Aedoeadaptatus nemausensis (assembly GCF_903819165.1). Taxonomy (GTDB): domain Bacteria; phylum Bacillota; class Clostridia; order Tissierellales; family Peptoniphilaceae; genus Aedoeadaptatus; species Aedoeadaptatus nemausensis. The sequence continues at coordinate 72,600 of NZ_CAIJCS010000016.1, read as the reverse complement.
ACAGCCTCTCTTACAGCGATTCCCTTTCCGCCGATCGCCCTATGATGGAACTTACCCGCTATCGCTACCTTATTAATAATCCCGTGAAAGCAGAAGGTTATCTTCATCTTGAGTGGCACGATACACCGGTTTCTCGACGTAAAAAATAATATCTTTCCATTAAAAAAAGCGCCACAGGCGCTTTTTTTAACGTTTGTTGGAGGGAACCCAAATTTTTTGTTCCTCCGCTTTTTTTATTAATTCATCTCTGAACTTAGGATGTGCGATGCTGATTAAAGCTTCCGCTCTTTCCCAAGTGGATCGGCCGGCTAAATTGACTGCACCGTATTCCGTGACGATATAATAAGCCTGGCTTCTCGGCGTCGTTACAATATCGCCGTTAAATGTGGGCAAAATTTGGGAGTGCTCCACTCCTTTTTTATCGATGAAAGAGGAGTTTAAGCAGATAAAGGATTTTCCGCCCTTACTCATGGCCGCACCGGTAACGAAATCCAATTGACCTCCCGTTCCCGAAATATGGCGTGTACCGGAGCTTTCCGAGGAAATTTGCCCATAAAGATCTACGTTTAAACAGCCGTTAATGGAAATGAGATTGTCGTTTTGGCTCATAACATCCGGATCGTTGACATACCAGAGGGGATAGGCCGCTATGGACGGGTTATGATCGACCCAATCGTATAACTTTTGGCTTCCGATCAGGATTCCTAATACCCCTTTGCCACGCTCGGTATTTTTTCTTTTGTTTGTCAACTTCCCTGCGAGATGAAGATCCAAATAGGCATCGGAACATAATTCCGTGTGCATGCCCAAATCTTTCAAATCACTTTTAGCAATGAGCCCTCCGAGGGCATTGGGCATACCGCCGATACCCAATTGAATCGTCGCGCCATCGACGATGTGCGGAAGGATGTGCTCGGCTATTTTCATATCCCTTTCCGTGGGAGAAGGTGATTTTAAAGACATTAAGGGTTGTTCCCCCGCCTCGATCACCGCATCCACTTCCGAGATATGCACGACATTTTCAAGTCCTCCGCATACATAGGGGAGATTATCCACTACTTCTAAAATGACATATTTCGCCTTTTCCAGAATTGTGTAGGCCATCCCCGTAGCACATGAAAGATTGAAGTAACCGTGCTTATCCATAGGTGTAACCGATAACATGGCAACGTCGATATCGAGAAATTCCTTTATATACCAAGATTCATTGCGGAAAATCATCGGAATATAATTACATAAACCTTTGTCCGATAATTTACGTTCATAAGCTGAGTAATGCCATGAACTATAAATAAAATGTTCACGATTCGGATCCGATTCGACGGTCTTTAAAGGTCCCCCTATTAAATTTCCGCGAATTTTTACGCCTTTTAATTCATCTCTTCGTTCACTTAATGCCTCATCCAGCAAGTGTGGAAAAGAATTATTCGTGCCGTAATCGATCCAGTCGCCACTTTTTACAACTTTTACAGCTTTTTCAGCTGTGGTCAGTTTTGACTGATATTCCCTAATGATGTTCACGCTTACCTCCGCTATTATTTTGCAGCTTCTTGACCCATTTCAAAAGCTTTAATGTTCAGGTCGACCAATTTTTCAGGAACGACACCTGCTACGACTTTTTTCCAGTCGATTCCTTCGAGTCCCAAATAATTGACCATGGCACCGAATAGTACCACATTCATTACTTTGGCATTCCCAAGCTCTTCGGCAATTTCTCCGGCCTTCACCGAATAGGTTGTAAAGTTTTCCTCCATAGCTTCCAAAGTGCCTTCGGGATATTCTTCGAGGCCGGCCGCCGACGTGGACGATTCCGTACGGTGATCATTGACAATGGCGATGCCGTCGGGTTTTAAAAATTCAGCGTAGCGCACAGCCTCCATTTTTTCAGCCGCTACGAGAATATCGGCTTCTCCCAGACCTACCACCGGGGAGTTGACTTTATCGCCCCAAATAACGTGGGTGGAAACACTTCCGCCCCGCTGTGCCATGCCGTGAATTTCACTCATTTTAACATCATAACCTTTTTCCATAAGGCCGTTAATTAAAATTCTGGCTGTCGTAATAGTACCTTGTCCACCGACACCGACTAAAATGACTTTTGTACTCATTACTTATCCTCCTTTACACGACGAATGGCTTGAACCGGGCAAACTTGTGCACAGACGGTACAACCGACACATAAAGTTTCATCGATACTGGACTTGCCGTCGACGAAGCTGACCGCCGGACAACCGACGCCTAAACAACTCTTGCAACCGATACAAGTTTCTCGATCCACTTGGCAACGTCCGAATTTTTTTCGATTACGCTTGATTAAAACGCAGGCACGCCGGGCAATAATGGCCGTACGTTCTTCGGCATCCAAAGCTTCTTCGAGAGCCGCTTCCATTTTATGCAAGTGTTGGGGATCGACGAGGATAACATTTTTAAACCCGATGGCTTTCAATACATTTTCAATGGAGACGACCTCGGCCACTTCCCCTTCCAAATTATAACCTGTAGAGGGATTGTCTTGGTGTCCGGTCATAGCTGTAATGTGGTTGTCCAATACGACGGGAATCATATTGGCGTTATTATACATAATTTCCACGGCACCGGTCATACCGCTGTGGAAGAAGGTGGAGTCACCCAATACGCCAAATACTTTTTTATCCTGTCCGCTGATTTCAAAGGCATGTGCCATACCGGCGCCGACGGAAAAACCGCTGCCCATGCAAATACAGGAATCCATCATAGCCAGTGGCGGTGCGGCACCTAAAGTATAGCATCCGATGTCCCCGGAAACGACAAACTTGCCTTTATTCTTTTTGTTCAACTTTCCGATAGAGTAGAAGAAACCTCTGTGGGGGCAACCGGGACAAAGTGCCGGCGGTCTGGAAGCCGGTTGAATGTCCAACTTCTTATTTTCTACTTTTTCGCCGAAGACCGCTTCTTTAATAATTTCGGCATTTAATTCATAGCATAGGGGAATAATTTCCTTACCGATGCAATCGATGCCCATGGCCTTAATATGTTTTTCGAGATAAGGATCCAATTCTTCGATAATATAGATCTTATCGACTTTTTCAGCAAACTCCTTCACTAATTTTTCGGAGATAGGGAAAGTCATGCCCAGTTTCAAAAACGACGTATCTTCGGAGAAGGCATCCTTTGCATAATAATAAGCTATGGAGGATGTAATAACACCTACTTCGGATCCGTTGATTTCGACTTTATTTAAATCGCTGCTATAAGAATACTCTTCCAAATCCTTTAATTTTTGTTCCAAAATCGGGTGATTCTTATAGGCATTTCCCGGCGTCGCTACGAAGCGAGAGGGATCTTTCTTATACTCGATGACGGATACCTCTTCACGTTCGCCGATTTCTACCAAACTCTTCGAGTGGGCCACACGAGTAACCGTACGGACAAAGACGGGAATTTTAAATTCTTCGGAAATTTCATAAGCTTTCTTTACGAAATCCAAACACTCTTGGGAATCGCCGGGTTCGATCATAGGTAATTTAGCGTGTTCCGCATAGTGTCGGTTGTCCTGTTCGTTTTGAGAAGAGAACATATTCGGGTCGTCTGCCCCTACAAAAACGTAACCTGCATTTACGCCCGTGTAGGCCGATGTAAAAATAGGATCGGCCGCTACATTGACACCTACGTGTTTCATGGCGCCGAAAGAACGAATGCCTGCAATTGAAGAGCCGAGACCTACTTCTACCCCTACTTTTTCATTCGGAGACCATTCCACGTGCATAACATCTTTATGTTGTGCCAATTCTTCCAAAATTTCTGTACTCGGTGTTCCGGGATAGGCGGCAGCTAATTTTACGCCGGCCTCATAGACACCACGAGCAATAGCTTCGTTTCCGGTCAATAATGACTTCATACTAAACCTTCTTTCCACTATCTGTTGTTCTTGCGAATAACAACAATTTTCCTACTCCTATCTGTCTCCGTAAAGAGACAAAGTACAATCCATACCTACCGTTAATCTGTAATTCTTTGTATTGTACTTTGTATATTATTGTAAGCAAAGAAAAGTAAAAATGCAAATTTTATTTTCAATCTTTCTATTTCGTATAAAAAATAACACTATTTTTCGATAATAATTAATTTTACGACATAATTTATATCTTTTTGTCTTGTTTTATGACTTAAACTGTTTAAGTTTAACATTATTTAAAAGAGAAACCTGTGTTTTTTATAATTTTTTACCTTTTTGTTTTCAAAAAGTTAATTTTTTCTGAATCGTGCTTTTTCTCTTTTGAAATTTATAATAATTATGCCTCTTATTTCCAGTGACAGTAAAAGTCGACGAAAGGAAATATCCATAATACTTGAGATAGATTTTTATCTTTCTTCATTCAGTCACCTCCATATTCGATTTGTCACTCCTTATATATCCGGTCATTTTTAGAGAATGACGGCACATTCCCGAACATAAAGGTTTCCCTCGATTAAAAAAATCGGAGACGGGTATTTACTAGATGAATTGAATTTTATTAATCGTCTTCTCCTCGTCCGTAATTTTCGCCGCTGACGAGAAAAGGGATTTTAAACGTGTGATACATCATATGCCGAAGGGCTATCGACATATTTACAGAATTAGGGATAAAGGAGTTACCATGAGCACACTGATCTATTACGGAATCGAAAACGCAGAGCGTCAAAATAAATTGCTTGAAACCGCCGACAGTCTCCAGGTGGAAAAGAGAGAAGTTCAACCCGAAGAATTAGGGGAGTTTCTGGGCTATTTAGCCGGCCTTCCCGGATACGATAAAAGGGGTAAAGAGGAAGAAATCGTAAAGGAAGAGCTTCTGATCTTTGTAGATTTTTCCTCCGAATTATTGCAAAAATTCCTCTTGGACCTTCGAGAAAAGGGAGAAATCTTTCCTCATAAAGCGGCCATGACCGAAACCACGAAGGATTGGACTTTCGGCCGATTAGTGCGCCATATTCAAAATGAAAATGCCGTAGTAACGGCGTGGGCACAAATGATCCCTATCGTGAAAAACAGCTTGGAAAAACAAAAGACCTCCCCCACAAAAGAGCGGGAAGAGGCCATCGAATGGTCAAAAAAACTTCGGGAAAAGGGAGAAGATCTGACGGAAGAAGATGTGCGAGAAGCCATTCGCCGCCTGAAGGAAGCGGAGTAATTAATAATTTCAGAGCAAATAAAAAATCCCCGGCAAGGGGATTTTTTATTGCTATTCTAATGCGCCTCCGCAGCTGGAGCCTGCCCCGGCGGTACAACCGTAGCAATACTCTCTCCATGTAATGGAGCGGTTTAAGTCGTCTGCCGTCAAAACTTCGTCGATAGTTTGATAGGTTTTGGGGTGCACGCCTTCGGCCAAGTGGAAGTCGCAATCGAAAATATTTCCCTCGGGATTGACGGAAATTTGGAAACGGCACATTAAATTTTCTACCGTATCCTCGTTGAAATTACTTTCGAGAAGCTCCATATAGTCATCTTCCAAGCCCTCTTCCTTCAGTTTATCTCTGAAAAAACCGATGGGCATATTGGTAATAGTAAAGAGTTCGGAGAAGGTGACATCATGCTCCCCTAAGTGATCTTTGTAATCCTGTTCCAATCCTTTTTGAGGACCGGGCAAAAATGCTCCCAGAGGATTATAAACCAGGGAAAGATCTCTTTCTTTTCCATAACCCATGTCGTTTAAAAGTTTCAGATTGGGGATGATCTTTTTAAAAGTTCCCTTACCTCGCTGAGAATCTACATTTTCTTCCGTATAGCAAGGTAGAGACACGACGATCTGCATATTGAGGTCTTCGATTAATTTCAATAGCTCTTCGTGTTCCGAAAGGTCCACGGCATTGGTACGTAAAATAATTTTATCTACATAAGGGCTCGCCGCCTTAATAAATTCCACCAGATGGGGATGGGTGGTGGGCTCGCCGCCGGTAATATCGAGCGTATGGAAATCGTGCTTTTTCAACGCTTCGATACATTTATCCATGGTCTCTTTCGACATTTCTTTATAATCGCTGTTTTTCATAATGTGACAGTGTTCGCATCTTAAATTACATTTTCCCGTAATATTCGCCTGAAAAATGCCTACGCCGTCTGTCGTTTGAAATTCGCCGGCTACACGTTCTTTAAAATCCATAAAAACCTCCCTATTATCTTGATTCTATCATATCATAGCATTCTTTAAATAAACCATAGTTTCTATCATTCTATTTAAAATTATATTAATATCTATACATGAAAAAAGATCCCGAAAGGGATCTTTAATCCATGGGCCTCATGGGCTCATCTGTTTTTATAATTTCGTCTTCTGAAACGTCGAAGGGGCCGTCCAGTAAAGCTCTCAGTTTCCGAATATCCTCTTCGAGCATACGCTGAGACCCTTCCAAAGAAGCTATAGTATCGTCGCCACAGGACGAAGACATAGACTCCACGAGAGAACGGGTATAGCGACTTTCAGCCAATCGCATGGTTTCTACCATACGTTTATATTTTCGAATTTGCCGTTTATCCATTATTATTCTTTAGATTAAAAACGTTTGTTTTCTTTCTTTAAAGCTTCCGATACATGTTCTAATACGCCATCATCCATTATTTCCAGTATTTTTTTAAAGGTTGCCAATTCTTCATCGGTAACTCTGTCCTGTAAACAATCGATGATTTCATCTACATAGCGATAGTTGACATGGTATTGTTCTTTAAATTTTTCCGTTACAAATAAATGGACTTGTCGCCGGTCTTTTTGGCTCCGCACTTTCTCTACATGGCCTTTTTGAACGAGATTATTTACTTTGTATGCCGCATTGGGCTGACTTACGCGAATAAACTGTGCCAGCTGATTAACCGTCGGCCCTTGCAAAGCAAAGATAGCTTCGGCACAAAATTTTTCCATAACGGTAAGTGAATCTTCGCTACTGCCGTTATCGTAGTACAGGTTTTGATAGAAATTCAATTTATATTTCAGATAAATCGAGTTCATTACATCGGATAAGGACTGTTTAATATTTTCCATAGTCACCTCACTCTAATGTTCCATTGCAATTGTTCTTCAAACATATACTTTTATAGCGTGTGATCTTTTTATTGTTCTTTACAGTTATTGATAAATTAAAACAGGATAGAACAATCTCTAAGCCGGTTTGTTCTATCCTTCCCACACCTTAAGAATAAGATATGTAGCATATAGTATATGTAATGGCGGAGCTGAGAGGAGTCGAACCCCCGGCACGTGCCTTAGGAGGGCACTGCTCTATCCTACTGAGCTATAGCTCCCTACGAAACAGTATACACATTCTTTCATATGTTTTCAATTCATTTTGACATTTATTAGAAGGTTTTATGCTTTTCTTCCAATGCGATTAAACCGATAGTATCTCCCTCTAAACTTTCGATCTGGTATATATAAAAGGAATCTTCTACGACGCCGCCTTCTTTCAGTGTCTGATGATCCTCTGAAAAGAGTTTAGTTACATGATCGCCTATGGTCTTTTCACCGGTTTCAATATCCCGAACCAAATGTTCATTGACGCTGTAAATACTCGTGGAAGATTCAAAAATGGCGATACCTGCATTAGCTAAAATTTTATGCACCGTAAAGTATTTCCGCACGATAAATAAAATGGCGATAGCCGAAACGCCGATAAACAGGGACATGGTGTCGTCTCCGTAGACGAGCATTTTTCGCGCCACGACCATGGTCATAATGTAGATGATCTGATATTCTTCGTGAGAAATAAGCATGGCGACAAATTCCAGGCCGATGACCATTAAAAGCACGTGGCTTATAAAAGATTGGAAGAGATCGTAGCTATAGCTTCTTCCGCTTACTACAATGGCCATCATATATTTTATGAGATCGGGAACGGAAATAATAATGCCGATTAAGATTAAAATCGACATGATGATCTCCAGAACATAGAGTAATTTTTGTAAACGCAGGACGTTTTTCTTTCGATTCATTACATTTCTCCGGATTTTTCGATTTCTTTGCGCATTTTTTCCAGAAGTTTCTTTTCAATGCGACTTACGGTCATTTGGGAAATACCCAACTTCTCGGCGATGGAAACCTGTGTCTTTCGATACTGGTAGCGGTCGATCAGAATGGTTTTTTCCACATCGTTGAAGTTTTCCATGGCCCGCTGAATAAAATCGTTTAATTCCACTTTATTGAAGTATTCTTCTTCGACGCCGATGCGATCTCCACGGGTAAGTTCCCTATCCTCTCCTCCGGAATCGAAGGACATATCCAGACTTTCCGGCGAATACACTTTAGAGGCTTCCATTACTTCCAATACTTCGGCCGTGGTAATATCCAACGCCTTGGCAATTTCTTGAATGGTGGGCGTCCGCTGATTTTTCTGCGCCAAGGAAAGTTTGGCATCGTTGATCTTTTTCGAAAGTTCCTGAATGCGACGGGGTACGCGAATGGTCCAACCTTTATCGCGGAAATGTTTTTTTATTTCCCCGATAATAGTCGGCGTCGCAAAGGATGAAAATTCGAAGCCTTTCGAGGGATCGAAGCGTTCCACGGCAAAAATAAGTCCCATGGAAGCAACTTGGAAAATATCGTCGTAATCGATGCCCTTTCCCGTGTATTTTTTTGCCAGAATTTCGGCGATATATAGATGTTCCTCAATTAAAATATCTCGAATTTCTTTTTCGCCGGTTTCAGCATATTCCGCAAATAATGCCTTTCGCTCTTCCTTGGAAAGGGGTTTGTCCATGCTGTCATAGGCTTGTCTGTCCATATTAAACTCCGAAATTTTTGTAAACGATGATCTTATCCTCGTCGTATGTGAGCTCGTCGGCTAAGGATTCGATAATCATCTCCGTAATTTGAAGGGATTCATCGGAATCGACGCGCTCTTTACGAACCCCCGAAACGCTGAAACGAATCCCATCGTCTTCCGGCATTAAGACGATATCGATAGCCTCTCTTTCGCCGATTTCAAAGGAAAGATTGCAACTTTCCGTCAGGAGCAGACGAATATCGGAGAGAGTATCCATATCGATGTCCACACCGACGCAAATGCCCGAAGCTGCTAAACGAGCAAGAGATAAAAAGCGAGGTTTCGCAGGAATCGTCATATAGACTTTGTTATCCATTATGCCTCTCCTTTTAATTGGAATAATTTATCCAGCTTCGTGATAGTAAACAATTTTTTTACATTGGGCTGTAAGTCCACCAAGGTAATGGTGTGGCCGTTTTGTTTCACGGCGTTCATCAAGTGAATAAAACCGCCTAAGCCGGTAGAATCCAGATAATCAAGCTTTTTAGCGTCGATGACAATATCTCTCGGGTTTTCATTATAGGCCTGAAGCGCCTCTTCTTTAAACTTCGGCGTATAGTACATATCCATTTCGCCGCTTAAAGTAAGAAGCAGCTCGTCGCCACTATTTTTTACATCCAGTTCAAACATAAGCGCCTCCTCTTTCTAAGTATAGTATAGGGTCATTGTGAAATACTATCTATACTTTTTTATTCTTCGCCTACATATTCCGCCACGGCGACAATGGTGCTGTCTTTAATATTCATTAGCTTCACGCCGCTCGTCGCCCGTCCTAAGGAGGAGATAGATTCCGCCAATAGGCGAATAATCGAGCCGTCTTCTGTGATCATCATAATTTGATCGTTATCGTTTAAAGCCTTGGCCGCCACGACATCGCCCGTTTTTTCTTTAATTCGATAGGTGATGAGTCCCTTGCCTCCGCGGTTTTGGGCGCTGTATTCACTCATATTCGTACGCTTACCGTATCCGTTTTCACTCATAACCGCCAGAGTACTGCCGTCCTTTACGCCGACAAAGCTTACCACTTCGTCATCGTCGTCGAGACGAATACCGATGACGCCCATAGCGGTGCGGCCTTGGGCTCGAATATCTTCTTCTTTTAAGCGAAGGGACATACCTTTTTTCGTGACGATGATCAATTCTTCGTCGCCCTTGGTTTGACGACCGCCGATCACTTCGTCACCCTCTCTTAAATTCATGGCGATTAAGCCGTTTTTGCGGATATTTTCGTATTCTTCCATCTTGGTACGCTTAATATAGCCTTCTTTTGTAAGAAGTACCAAGTGATCATTTTCCTGTACTTCCGAAATGGGAATAATAGCTTGAATCTTTTCATCTTCTTCTAAAGGCAAGAGATTGACAATAGCCATTCCCTTGGCATTGCGACTCGCCGCAGGAATTTCGTAGGCGAGTTTTTTATACACTCTTCCCTTATCGGTAAAGAATAAAATCGTATCCAAGGTAGTGGTAATAAAGAGGCTCGTAACGAAATCGTCGGATTTTTTATTGAGGGCGCTGATTCCTTGGCCGCCGCGATGTTGAGGTTTGTAAGTTCCCTCGGGCATACGTTTAATATAGCCGGAGTTCGTCAGCGTCACGACGATTTCCTCATCTTCGATAAGGTCGATATCGTCTACATCGCCGTCGGATTTTGTAATGACCGTGCGGCGAAGATCGCCGTATTTTTCCTTGATCTCTAAAAGTTCCCCTTTAATCGTGTTGTCCAGCACCTCGGGATCCGCCAAAATAGCTTCCAATTCCTCGATGAGGAGGAGAAGTTCTTCGTGTTCTTCGTTGAGTTTTTCAACTTGCAGGCCGCTTAAACGCTTGATGCGCATATCTAAAATCGCTTGGCCCTGAACATCGGTGAGGCCGAAACGTTCGGTAAATTTCGCCTTGATTTCTTCGTCGGTACGATAGCTTTTGACGATTTCGATAATCTCGTCGATGTGGTCGATGGCGAGTTTTAAACCTTCGATAATGTGGACGCGGGCTTTCGCCTTGTCTAAATCGAAAACAGTACGGCGAGTGACTACATCGCGCTGATGCATGACATAGTAGTGAATAAGTTCCTTCAAACTCAACTCTTTCGGCACACCGTCGACCAAGGCGAGGTTAATGATACCGAAGGTAATTTGTAATTGAGTTTCCTTATAAAGCTGATTTAAAACCACATTGGGATTACTGTCCCGCTTAAGTTCGATGACGAGACGTACGCCGCGGCGGTTAGATTCATCGCGAATATCGGAAATGCCGTTGATCTTTTTATCTTTAACGAGTTCGGCGATTTTTTCCACGACTCGCGCTTTATTCACTTGATAAGGCACTTCCGTAACGACGATTTGATGTTTGCTCCGAATGGGTTCGATTTCCGCACGAGCTCGCACTTTAATCTTGCCTCGCCCCGTTTTATAAGCTTCTTTTATGCCTTCCCGCCCCATAATAAAGGCGCCGGTGGGAAAATCGGGTCCTTTAATATGGGTCATCAACTCTTCCAGGGTAATGTCCGGATTATCCATGTAGGCGATGACGCCGTCGATGGATTCGTTCATATTGTGAGGCGCCATATTGGTCGCCATTCCGACGGCGATCCCCGCCGATCCGTTGACGAGAAGATTGGGAAATCTCGCCGGCAGGACGGCAGGTTCCATAAGTTCTTCGTCGAAGTTCGGTACGAAATCTACCGTATCTTTATTGAGATCCCTGAGCATTTCCGCGGCGAGCTTGGACATACGCACCTCGGTATACCGCATGGCGGCGGCGCTGTCCCCGTCCATGGAACCGAAGTTCCCCTGGCCGTCGGCTAAGGGATAGCGAATATTGAAATCTTGTGCCAAGCGTACGATAGCCTCGTAAATCGAAAAGTCGCCGTGAGGGTGATACTTACCCATTACATCCCCGACAAGACGAGCACTTTTACGGTGGGGTTTATCGGCAGATAAACCTTGTTGCTGCATGCCGAATAGAATACGGCGATGAACGGGTTTCAAACCGTCCCGCACATCGGGAAGCGCACGGGCGACGATGACGCTCATGGAGTATTCCAGATAGGCTTTTTTCATGGCGTCTTCTAATACGACGTCTTGTATTCCGTGTTGATTTGCAAATTTTGCCACTGTTTCCTCCTAAGCGTCTATATTTTCCGCATAGATCGCGTTTTCTTCAATAAATTCCCGGCGCGGCGCCACTTCCTGGCCCATAAGCATGGAAAAGACTTCATCGGCGGCTTGGGCATCTTCCACTTCCACTCGGAGCAACACTCTGTGTTCCGGATTCATCGTGGTTTCCCAAAGTTCCTCGGCATTCATTTCACCGAGACCTTTGTATCGGCCGATTTTTAAATTGTTGTTTCTGCCCAGACGATTCAAGGCATCCTTCAGTTCTTCCTCGTTATAGCAGTATTCCAGGACTTTCGATCCCCGCTTAACACCGTAAAGAGGCGGTCTGGCCACAAAAACGTGACCTTCTTCGATAAGTTCCGGCAAATGACGGAAGAAGAAAGTTAAAAGTAAGGTCTGAATATGGGCGCCGTCTACGTCGGCATCGGTCATAATAATGATCTTGCCGTAGCGTAATTTTTCAATATCGAACTCTTTATCCACCCCGGTTCCGAAAGCGGTGATCATGGCGCGAATTTCATTGGAGTTTAAAACTCTGTCCATACGCGCTTTTTCCACATTCATAATCTTACCGCGAAGGGGTAAAATCGCCTGATAACTACTGTCTCTTCCGCCCTTGGCACTGCCGCCGGCAGAGTCCCCTTCCACCAGGAAGATCTCGGTGATGTCGTTGTCGTTACTTTGACAATCGAAGAGCTTGCCCGGGAGCGGCGTATTGTCTAAAATCGAGCGTTTGCGGGTTAAATCTCTGGCTTTTCGAGCGGCTTCCCTCGCCCGGCGAGCGGAAAGGGCCTTAGTTAAAATAATCTTTCCGATTTTCGGATTTTCCTCGAGGAAAGTGGAGAGATTATTGTTCACTACTCTCTCTACGATGGAACGGGTTTCGGAATTTCCGAGCTTCGCCTTGGTCTGTCCTTCGAATTGAGGATCGGGAAGCTTGACGCTGATAACCGCACTGATTCCCTCCCGCACGTCTTCACCGGAGAGATTTTCTTCTTTTTCCTTGATGTAATTATACTTTCTGCCATATTCATTAATGCTCTTCGTTAGAGCACTTCTGAAGCCGGAAAGATGGGTTCCCCCTTCTTCCGTATTAATATTATTGGCAAAAGTTAAAACCGTCTCCCGATAGCCGTCAGTGTATTGAATGGCGATTTCCACATCCGTACCTTCTTCGATTTCGTCGATGTAGAGGATTTTATCGTGAATAGGTTTTTTATTGCGGTTAATGTATTCCACGTAGGATTGGATGCCGCCCTTATAATGATAAATCTCTTTAAATTCTTTTTCAGGACGATGATCGATAAATTCGATATAGGCGCCTTTATTTAAAAAGGCCATCTCCCGGAAACGGCGGGCCAAGGTTTCTTTATTTAATTCTACAGTTTCGGTGAAAATTTCTTCATCGGGCCAGAAGGTAATGGTCGTTCCGGTTTCTTTAACATTTTCCTCAACGACTTCCAAAGAAGAGGTAGGTTTTCCGCGGGAAAAACTTTGTTCAAAGGCCTTTCCTTCCCGTTTTACATGGGCCACTAATTTCTTCGAAAGGGCATTGACGACAGAAACCCCGACGCCGTGAAGGCCCCCGGAGACTTTATAGGCGTCGCTATTAAATTTACCGCCGGCGTGGAGAATGGTTAAGACCGTTTCCACCGTACTCTTTTTTGTCTGAGGATGAATATCGACGGGGATCCCGCTACCATTATCCGATACGCTGACGGAACCGTCTTCGTGAAGTTCGACGATAACCTGATCGCATCGTCCCGCCAAGATCTCGTCGATGGAGTTGTCCACAACTTCATATACCAGGTGATGGAGCCCTTTTGCTCCTGTCGAGCCGATGTACATCCCCGGGCGCTTACGCACCGGATCTAAACCGGTCAGTACCTGTATATTACTGGAATTATATTCGTTTCCCTTAACCATAAATCCTCCTAAAACCGCAAAGAAACCTTATCTATTTAAATCGATAGCCGTAGACCTTTGTTTAAGACTATTTATTTCTTCCGCCGACGTTATAAAACACTGTCCCTTTATTTCCGACAAGAGCACGTCCCGCCGCATATCGTCCAGTTCCGACAAGACATCGTCGAGTAAAACCACCGGAGCGCTCCCTAAAAAATCGTCTACTCGCTCGATTTCCAAACACTTTAAAGCCAAAACGATGCTCCGCACTTGACCGGTAGATGCATATTTCTTAGCCTCCACACCGTCCAGCAAAAAAGAAAGATCGTCTAAATGAGGTCCTATCCCCGTTCTGCCGCGCTCGCGATCCGATTCTCGAGATGATTTTAAGCTTTCGTAAAACTCCGATTCGAGGTCTTCGATACGCATAACGGGAAAAGACGATTTATAGCGTATTTCCAGTATTTCCCGATCCCCCGATATAATCTCATAATATTTAGAGACGCTCGGTGCCATGCGCTTTAAAAACCTTAAACGTTCTTTCAACAAAACCGTAGCATAAGCTGATAGTCGTCGGTCGTACACATCCAATAAAGACGGTTCTTTTAATTTCCTAAGTACATAATTTCGTTGATAGAGTACGTGGTAATAGCCGCTATAACTCTCATCATAAGCGGGAGATATCATGCGAAGCATATCATCTAAAAAGCTGCGTCTCCCGGAGGGAGAGCCTTGAATCATTTGAAGATGTTTCGGTTCGAACACTACTACGCCCAGTCCCCGGCCATAATCTTTGGCCCGTTTGATGGGATTATTGTCGCGCATATAGTGTTTCCCGTCTTCCTTAACCGTCAGCTCCATCTTGTGGTCGAAAGCATCGATCTGAACCGTCGATGCGAGATAGCTGTATTCTTCACCGAAGGTAATCACTTCTTTTAAGGCATTGGTTCTAAAACTTCGACCGGTCATGGAGACGTAGATGCCTTCTAAAAAATTGGTTTTTCCCAGGCCGTTGGGCCCGATCAGGCGGTACATCTCCTCGCCGAAGGTCATGGATAGGTGATCGTGGTTTCGAAAGCTCACCATATCCAGCGTTTTAACAAACATGCCTACCTCCTGCAGACTCTATATTCCTCTAGTATAGTACAAATGTTCGATTTGTACAAAGCTAAAGAATTACTCTCTTTCTACAGTTTCCTTCATTCCCATCATCTCTACCATATCGCCGGGATAAAGTTTCCTGCCTCTTCTTGTTTCTCGCTCTCCATTGACGAAGACAATGCCGTCGCTTATAACCATTTTCGCCATGCCGCCGGATTCTACCCACGTCATGAGTTTTAAAAAACTGTCCAGTTTAATAAAGTCTGTTTTTATAATCATAGATTAGCCAACCTGACGGGTAAGACGAGGTAAAGGTACTCTTCCCCGTCTGCAGGGGTGATAATGCAGGGATTGACTGCATCGGTAAAGCCCATTTTAATCGTATCCTCTTCTATTACGCGAATTCCCTCGAGTAAATAACGAGCGTTGAAGGCGATGGCGAGATCTTTTCCGGTTTTCTCCGCCTTTACGGTTTCGTGAACTTTCCCCACTTCCGAATTGGAAAGGATTTCGATGACATCATCGTGAATATCGAGTTTTACGAGGCCGTTGCGTTCTTTTCCCGTCATAAGACTGGCGCGCTCTAAAGCGGCCATAAAGGGTTTGCGTTCCACTAAAAGCTCCATATCGTGATCTTTTCGAATCAAGCTGTTGTATTGGAAAAATTCTCCGTTTAAGAGCTTGGTAAAGAACTTCGTCTCGTCGAATTGAATCAATATATGATTGTTTCCGATTTCCAGAACAAGGGTCTTGTTTTCATCGATTAATTTCGAAATTTCAGAGACACTTCGCGCGGGCAGGATAAGATCTCGAATGACATCCTGCTCCCCTTGAATTTTGCTCATGGCCATGCGGTAACCGTCGAGAGCCACAAATGTAATATTTTCTTTCGTTACATCTAATAAGACGCCGGTTAAGACGATGCGCATATCGTCGTTACTCGTGGCAAATTGCGTCTCTTTAAAGGCTTTTAAAAGCGATTCACCGGTTACGACAATTTTTTCACTTCCGCCAAGCTCGGGAAGCTGAGGATATTCATCCGGATTTTGTCCCATTATTTCGAAATGAGATTGTTCACATGTAAGGGAAAGTTTTTGACCTTCACTCTCAATGTGTACCATAGCCGAGGGAAGTTTTCGTACGATATCGCCGAACAAGGAGGCGTTTAAGACGATACTTCCTTCTTCTTCTACAAAACATGAATGTTGAGATTCCATAGAAATTTCCGTATCTGTCGCGCGAAGAGTTAATTTTCCGTCCTTTGCTTCCATATAAAGACCTTCCAATATTTGCATATTGGTTTTGGAAGAAATCGCTCTCGATACAATGGAAACGATCGATGCTAGAGCTGATTTATCAATTTGAAATTTCAAGGTTTACCTCCTCTATATATTTAGATTAATACTTCGTATTCGTAGTAGGGCCTGTGAATGTGTGGAAAGAATATTCTAAAAAGAAATCCACAGGGTTCTGTCTGTGGATAGAGTGTTTATAACTCCGTGTATCACCCTCAGTTTTATCCACAGGGTTTCTAATTGCCCCGAATTTTCTCCTGTAGAAATTCGATCTCCACAGCGAGCTCCGTATCTTTTTCTATATCGCTTCTAATTTTATCACAGGCATGAATAACCGTTGAATGATCTCTTCCGCCGAATTCCTGGCCGATTTTAGGAAGGGACAGTTCCGTCATCTCCCGCGTCAGGTACATGGCGATTTGACGAGGATAGGCCAAGGGTCTGGAACGCTTTTTGCTGTCCATTTGCTCCACGGTAATATTGTAATTTTCTGCGACGATTTCCTTTATATGGGATACCGTAATTTGCGTAGGCTTATTATTTTCGTAAATATCTTTTAAAACATAGGCCGCCGTCTCTTCGGTTATGACGCCGGTAGTGAGCTTGGAGTAAGCGGTCACCCGGGACAAAGCTCCTTCCAGCTCACGAATATTGCTTTTCACATGAGTGGCAATATAGTTTATGACCTCATCGGGTACGTCGAAGCCGTCGCTTTGCGCCTTATTCCTTAAAATAGCGATACGCGTTTCCAAATCCGGTGCCTGAATATCTACGACGAGACCCCATGCGAAACGGGAAATCAAGCGTTGCTCCAATTTTTGAATATCCTTCGGAGGTTTGTCGCTTGTCAGGACGATCTGTTTATCTCTGCCGTGAAGTTCATTAAATGTATGGAAGAACTCGTCCATAGTCGATTCCTTATCGGCAATGAATTGAATATCGTCTATTAAAAGAAGATCTTGTGAGCGATATTTTCTACGAAATTCTTCATTTCGATTGGTTTGAATCGATGCGATAAATTCATTGGTAAACTGTTCGCTCGTAACGTATAAAATCCGTTTTGTAGGGTCATTTCGATGCATAAAATGACCGATAGCGTGCATTAAGTGGGTTTTTCCAAGACCGACGCCTCCGTAGATAAACAAAGGATTGGCGTGAGCTTCTTTCGGATTTTCAGCTACGGCGAGGGATGCCGCATGGGCAAATTGATTGGATTGCCCTACAACGAAGGAATCAAAAGTATATTTCGGATTTAAATGGTAGACAGTTTCCGCTGTAGAATCTACCGGAATAGGATCGCCGGGGCGGTCGGAGATTAATGTAAACTGAATGGAATAATCTACGCCGCTTACTTCCTTTACGACCCGTTGGATCAAACTTTTGTAATTATTATTATTTTTTTTCAGATGATTCAGGACAAATTCCCTTGAAACTCCAAGGATAAGTTCATCTCCTTGAAGAGCAACCGGCGTTATGGGGCGAAACCAGGTATTAATCTGAGAATCGTAGAGATTTTCTTTAAGTATTAATTGAAACGCCTCGTTCCAAAGTGTTTGCACATCAAATGCCATTTTTCACTCCCGCTTTTATTTGACAACAATTAACATATAAACATGTGGAAAAGAAACCTAGGGATTAAAAAATCCACAAGTTTGTGGATTATGGGGATAGAGTCTTTATGAACAGGCTCGGATCCTATATAATGTGGATAATTATGTTGAAAAAATTCGTTGTTTCAGGAAATTTTTTCACAATAAAACAACTTATCAACATTTTATCAACAGACTGTGAATAAGTCACAAACTATTCACATAGATTTTTTTATCAACAGGTTAAAAATAATTATACACAATCTATAAAAAGTTATCAACATATCTAAGAGTCAAAAAAGTGCATTTAGGTTTCACTTTTTCATCAAAGAACAAAAGCGTTTTCACGCATTAAACGGGACTATTTCGGGCTTTTTTGCATAAAAGAATTGACTTGGCCCTATTCTATCCCTATAATATATAGAGTGTATTTTAAAAATAGGTCGTTTAGGCGATTTTTAGATCCCGACGGAGGAGGTGTAGTCTAATGAAAAGAACGTATCAACCGAAACGTAAACAAAGAAAAAGAGAACACGGATTTCGTGCTCGCATGAGAACCCGCGGCGGTCGTAAGGTATTACGCGCTCGTAGAGCAAAGGGAAGAAAGAAACTTTCTGCTTAATCCATGGATAAGAAGTACTTTCTTAAAAAGGATAGCGACTTTAAAAAAGTTTATAAGAAGAGAAAAACTTTCGGTAATCGAAACTATACTCTCTACATCAGACGTAACGGCCTGGACCATTCTCGGATGGGTTTTTCCATCAATAAAAAGGTGGGAAAGGCCGTTGTTCGCAATAAAATAAAAAGACGTCTCCGGGTTCTCTACGGAGAAGTTTATTCCAGACTACCGGTAGGCTACGATATGGTCGTCGTGGTAAAAAATAATGTCGCCGATATGACATTTGGAGAGATAAAATCTTCTTTTTACCATTTAATGCGCGTCTCTAAAATGATAAATAAGGCAAAGCGATGATGAATAAACTAGCTCTCGCTTTTATTCGCTTTTATCAGCGATATATTTCCAAATATATTTTAGTAGGCGCCCATTGTCGTTTTTATCCGACTTGTAGTCAATACGGTTACGAAGCTTTTTTAAAATATCCTTTTTTAAAAGCGCTTTATTTAACCATAAGGCGCATTTTGCGATGTCATCCTTTTCATAAAGGTGGCTACGATCCCCTTCCATAGACTAGGAGGAAGTTTATTTGATTAATGCATTAGCGAGTTTTTTTGGCGTTATATTGCGTCATATTTATGATTTCGTATCGAGTATAGGCTCTGAGCCGGTAGCCATTTCCTATTATGCGATTGCGATTATCGTAACGACTCTTTTGCTGCGTTTTGCCCTCTTACCTTTGAATTTATTCCAAACGAAGAATCAATTAAAGATGGCGAAAATCCAGCCGGAAATGAAGAAGATTCAAAAAAAATACGAAAATGATCCCCAACTTTTAGCTCAAAAGCAGTCACAGCTCTATAAAGAAGCGGAATTTAATCCTTTAAGCGGCTGTCTGCCTATGTTGATTCAATTTCCCGTATTGCTGGCCTTTTATAGGATCTTTATGTTTCCTACGAAGTTTGCCTTTACCAATCCGGAATTTTACGCATCCATACAAAAAAACTTTTTCTTTGTACCTACATTGGATCATCCGGATCCGACAAAGCTTGTTTTGCCCATTATCGCGGCGTTTTTTACTTGGCTCTCTACTTACTTAGTACAAAAGGCCAACGCAGGACCTTCCACGGAGCAATCGGAACAAATGATGAAGAGCATGTCCATTATGATGCCCATTATGATTTTGTTTTTTGCCCGTAATATGGCGGCAGGCTTGGTTCTTTACTGGATTGTAGGCAGCATTTATACCATTTTCCAACAGCAGATAAGCAATAAGTTTATCGAAAAAGAAAAGGAAAAAGAGAAGGAGGCATAGCGTGAACTTTTCCATCCAATCGGCAAAAACAATCGACGAGGCCGTCGAAAAGGCCTTGAAGGAATTAAGGGCATCTCGAGATGAAGTGGATGTCGAAATTATCGAAGAACCTTCCGCAGGGTTTTTAGGCCTGATCGGAGGGAAAGACGCTATTGTTAAAGTAAAAAAGAAATTCGATAGTAAGGATATTATCGAGTCGATTTTACAAGATGAAGAGATTCAAACGGTTCGAAAAGATCTGGACGAGCGACGAGTAGAAGAATCTGTCGAAGAAGAAATCGTTGAAATCGAAGAGACAGAGATCGTCGAAACGGAAGAAGTTCAAGAGATGGAAGAGCCTGAAGAGGCATTTGAAGAACCTAGCGACGAAGAGCTGGAAGTTTTTATCCGCGAATTTGTCGATCGTCTAATGGATACTCTCGGCCTGGGCTACACTCTTTCTGTAGAATTTAAGGATCGTGAGATCTTCGTCTCAATCGACGGCAAGCGAGAAGAGACGGGTATCGTTATCGGCAAGCGCGGCGCGACGTTAAACGGGATTCAAACCGTACTGTCCGCTATGATCAATCGCCGAACGAAGGATTTCAGACGGGTTATCGTCGACTGCAGCGGTTACCGCAAAAAGCGCGAAGCGGCCTTAAAGAGAGTCGCCGGTAAAACCGCCAATAAAGTTTTAAAAACCAATCAATCCATTAAATTGGAACCCATGAATGCTCAAGAACGCCGCGTCGTCCATGCGTGCTTGGCAAATGTCGAGGGAATTCGCACGCGCAGCGAGGGAAAAGATCCCCATCGATGCGTCGTTATTCATAAGGATTCATCACAGCCTTCATAGTCTCTATGAAGGCTTTTTTTAAAGAAAGTGAGAGAGTGAACTTATGACCATAGCCGCTATTTCTACGGCAAAATCGCCGGCAGGTATCGGTATTGTTCGTTTAAGTGGCGAGGACAGTATCGCAATAGCAGAGAAGTTTTTCCGTTCGAAAAGTGCCTTATCCGATCCTATAAACGATCGAAAGCTGCTTTACGGCCATTTCGTCGTTGAAGGCGAAATTATCGACGAGGTTCTCGCCGTAGCTTTCCGAGGACCCTATAGTTATACAGGCGAGGATATGGTGGAAATCCAAGCCCACGGCGGAAGCGTCGGGCTCGAGCGTATTCTTTCGGCTTTTATCGACGGAGGATGCGAGGCCGCCATGCGCGGCGAATTTACGAAAATCGCCTTTTTAAACGGTAAATTGGACCTTACGGAAGCCGAGGCTATCGTGGATATGATCGAGGCTGACAGTGTGTCCTCTCAGCGTCAAAGTGCCCGTCAACTTACGGGGCATTTATACCGTAAAATCGAAGATTTTCGCCGCCGCTTAAAGGATACTCTGGCCCATCTCGTGGCAGACATCGACTTTTCTACCGAAGAGGTGGAGCCTGTGGATACGTCAATATTGGAAAATACAACGGAAGAGCTTCTGGAGGAAATGAAGGCCCTTTTAAAGACTTTTAAACGGGGAAAAATGATTCAGGACGGCATTGCCACCTCCATTATAGGGAAGCCCAATGTAGGGAAGAGCTCTTTTTTAAATGCGATTTTACGTGAAGACAAGGCCATTGTAACGGAAATTCCGGGAACTACACGGGATGTACTGGAAGCCTCGTATTCCTTAGACGGCATCCACTTGCGCATGCAGGATACGGCGGGGATTCGCGAGACGGAAGATTTAGTTGAAAAAATGGGCATCGAGCGGGCCTTAAAGAGCATGGATACGGCAGATTTAATTATCGCCATTTTCGACGCTTCTCGGCCCTTAGATGAAGAGGACTTTACAATTATCGACGGTATTCGGAACAAAAGGGTAATTTGCCTGCTAAATAAACAGGATTTAGGCTCTGTAGTAAGTATTTCCGATCTCGAGGAGTATTTTCCGGGAGCCGTCCTCGAAACCAGCTTAATTAAGCAGGAAGGACTTAAAGCCGTAGAGGATCTTATCGAAGACTGGTTTTTATCCGGAGAAGTGGCCGCCGACGAGGTACAGATATACTCTCTCCGTCACAAGAACCTTTTGACTGAAGCCATCGAGTCCATGGAAAAAGGACGAGAAGATCTTTTAGCAGGCGTCGGTCTGGATTTGGCGGAAGTGTATTTCGAAGACGCCTTTATTAAACTTGGGGAAATTACGGGTCAAACCGCGGGCGAAGAAGTATTGGATCACGTATTTTCTAAATTCTGTATCGGAAAATAAGGAGTATTATGGATTTTTTAGCGAAAACAGTGGATATTGTCGTCGTGGGCGCAGGCCATGCCGGTTGCGAGGCGGCCCTCGCCGCGGCGCGAATGGGCATGGATGTAGCCCTTATTACGATGAATTTAAATTCCATCGCCGCCATGAACTGTAATCCCAATATAGGAGGTACGGGTAAAGGCCATTTAGTCCGTGAAATTGACGCATTGGGTGGCGAAATCGGGCGCAATATCGATAAAACCTTCATTCAATCCCGTATGCTGAACCGTTCCAAGGGACCGGCGGTCCATTCCTTACGGGCTCAGGCGGATAAATGGGATTATCATCGCGCCATGAAGATGACCCTCGAGGATGAAAAAAACATCCACCTCATTCAAGACGAGGTGGCGTCCTTTTATTTTATCGACGACGACCTCTCCGGTGTCGTATGTAAAACGGGGGCTATTTACAAGGCTAAAAAGACCATCCTGGCTACGGGGACTTATTTAAGAGGCAGAGTCTTTATGGGAGAAGTCAACTATTCCAGCGGACCGGACGGCATGCAGCCTGCCGACCTGCTTACGGAGAGCATCGAGGGAATCGGAATCGATACCATGCGTATGAAGACGGGAACGCCCGCCAGAGTGCATAGGGATTCCATCGACTTCAGTGGTATGGAAGTTCAAAAGGGGGACGAGGAAATTCACCCCTTCTCTTTCAGTAATTTCGACAAAGATTACAGCGACAAAGAGCAGATCGACTGCTATTTAACCTACACCACGCCTGAATGCCACGAGATTATTCTCGAGAATATAGAGCGTTCCGCCATGGCCATGGGCGATATTGAAGGTACGGGACCTCGCTATTGCCCTTCCATCGAAGATAAGGTCACTCGATTCGGCGACCGGGATCGCCATCAGGTTTTCCTCGAACCGGAAGGCCTTTTGACGAAGGAAATCTATGTGCAAGGCGTATCCTCTTCCCTACCCGTCGAAGTTCAAATGGCCCTTTACAAAAAGATCGACGGATTGGAAAACTGTGAATTTATGCGCCCGGCCTATGCCATCGAGTATGATGCCATCGACGCTACACGATTGGATCGCTCTCTCGAAGTCATGGGCATAGACAATCTCTATATGGCGGGTCAAATCAACGGCAGCAGCGGTTATGAAGAGGCCGCCGCTCAGGGGCTTGTAGCCGGCGTTAACGCGGCTCTTTCCATTCAAGACAAGGATCCCCTTATTTTAAGGCGAGACCAGGCTTATATCGGCGTTTTAATCGACGATCTCGTAACCAAAGGCACTCGAGAACCCTACCGTATGATGACGGCGCGTGCGGAATACCGACTGACTTTGCGTCAAGACAATGCGGACCTTCGCTTAACGGAAATCGGACGCTCTATCGGTCTCGTAAACGACGAACAATATGAGCGCTTTATTAAGCGCCGCGACGCCATTGAGAATGAGCGGGAGCGCCTGGCCTCCATTCAAATCAACCCGACAGATGAGAATATCCGGAAGCTTGACGATTTGGGGTCGGCTACCTTAAAAAATGCCACGCCTCTTTTGAATTTAATGCAGCGTCCCGAGCTTACCTACGATAAACTGGCAGTATTTGACGAAAATCGTCCCCTCCTCCCCCGCCACGTTATAAAGGAAGTGGAGACGGAAGTACGCTATAAAGGTTATATCGAAAAGCAAATGGCGCAGATTCAAAAGTTTAGAAAGATGGAGAATAAAATTCTGTCGAAAGATTTGGATTATAATGCTATTAAAGGACTGCGCAATGAAGCAAAAGAAAAACTTTCCGCTATTCGCCCGGAATCTGTCGGTCAGGCAGGCCGAATCAGCGGCGTAAGCCCGGCGGATATAAATGTCCTTCTCATTTATTTAGAGCAGAAAAACAGGGAGGCAAATAATGAATTGGGAGACGCGTAAAGACATACTGGAACAATTTCATAAAGACTTGCCCCTCGAATCCTTCGATCGCTACAGCGAAATCCTATTGGATTGGAACGAGCGAATGAATCTGACGCGAATTACCGATGAACAGGAAATTATCGATAAGCACTTTATCGATTCCCTGACTCCCCTTTTATTAGAAGAGTATGAAGGTACGGGCAAAGTTCTCGACCTGGGAACAGGAGCGGGTTTTCCGGGCATGGTCCTCGCCCTTACAGAGCCTGCTCGGGAATTCCATCTGATGGACAGCTTAAATAAGCGGATCACTTTTTTAGATGCTGTAGTGAAAGATCTCAGAATAGATAATGTTAAAACCTTCCACGGCCGTGCAGAGGAAGCCGGACGCAATCCGGAATTTCGCGAACAGTATCAAATCGTCGTATCTCGTGCCGTAGCGAGGCTGAATATTTTAGCGGAGTACTGTCTTCCTTTCGTAGAACTCGGGGGATATCTTATTGCCATGAAGGGTCCGGAGGGTCTCGAGGAAATCGAGGAAGCTGATAAAGCAATTAAAACCCTGGGAGCGGAACTCACCCATTGTGAGGAGTTTCTTCTACCCGACGGCGATAAAAGAATATTAGTAGTACTCCGCAAGATAAAGGGAACGCCTAAGAAATATCCCCGTGGGGGCGGAAAGCCGAGAAAGGATCCTCTGTAGTTTATGATCGTCTTTATTCCTCTATTCGCCTTTTTGATCTATCGATCTATAAAGACGAGAAGCAAGGCAGTATACTCCCTTTTAGTGTTTGCGATTTTCTCTTTCCTAAGCTATATGGATATTATCGATCAGTTGATTTTTCCACTTCCTTATATAGTCTACGGAATTGGCATCCTCTCAATTCCGGCGTGTATAATATTCTCCGGAAGAGAGTATGTAAAAGCGAAGAAAGACTATCTAAAGACTCGCCGAAACAAGAGAGAAAAAGAGGAAAGCAATCAAAGAACAGTAGATGACAATCACGACAAAATCGTTATTGAACATGCGGGAGGCGGAGAACAGAAGGTATATTACGTAAAGAGATCGGTCAATCTTAAAGGCACGGACGAGAACAACGAAAATGTTCCACATGGAACATCGACTACAGAAGAAGCCGAGACAGATAAGCCTTCTGAGCCTGAAGAAAACGAGAACGAGGAAGATGAAGTTATAGATTCTACCCTTTCAGGTCCATCAGGAAAAAGTGAAGAAGTCGAGGAACCTGAAGAAGAATAGCTTTTGAGCTTCACTTAAACCAAAATGTTCCATGTGGAACATTTATAAAAATCAGCATACAAAGACTATAAAAAGAGAAGGATGTTCCACGTGGAACATCCTTCTCTTTTTATTTATCATTCTTTTTGATACTATGGGTGTAAGAAGGAAGTGAAAGAATGAGTAGAAATATCGCCGTATTTAATCAAAAGGGAGGCGTCGGCAAGACGACCACCGTTATCAATCTTGCAGATGCTTTGGCGGAGAAAGGCAAATCCGTCTTAATTATAGATTTAGACCCTCAAGCCAACGCCACTAACGGTTTAAACATCGATAAAGATCGGGACACTATGGTCTACGATTTCCTATTAGGTAGCGAGGAGAATCCCATCGTAAATGTAAAGAAAAACCTGGACATTATTCCCTCCGGATCTTCTCTTGCGGGAATCGAATTGGAATTTGCTCAGCGCGCCGATTGGCAGTTGGAGCTCAAAAAGCGCATTCAAGACTTAGATCATTACGATTATTTAATCATGGACTGTTCGCCATCTCTGGGCGTTCTCTCCATTCTGGCCCTTTCGGCCGCCGACAGTATCTTAATTCCCGTGCAATGTGAGTATTATGCGCTGGAAGGCCTTTCCCAACTAATGGCGTCTATACAACTGGTACGCAACGGATTTAATCCCGAATTGGAAATAGAAGGCGTACTTTTGACCATGTATGACGGACGTACCAATCTAAGTATGCAGGTGGTCGAAGAGGTTAAGAACTATTTCAAGAAGGACGTATTTTCCACAGTTATTCCAAGAAATGTGCGGCTGGCGGAGGCCCCTTCCTACGGTATGAGCATTATCGCCTACGATAAAGGGAGTAAAGGAGCGAAGGCTTACTTATCTCTCGCTGATGAGATTGTAAACAGGAGGAAGTAATGGAAAAGAAAAGAGGACTGGGAAGAGGGCTCGATAATTTTTTCGGTACGCAGCCCATGGACGATGTGAACGAAGTGAACGCCCTCCCTATTGAAGAGATAAAAGCTAATCCCAAACAGCCGAGAAAACAATTTTCAGAAGAAAGTTTGGAAGAGTTGGCGGCAAGCATTCGCGCCGTAGGCGTCTTACAACCTCTCTTAATAAAAAAAGAGGAGGATGAAAACCTCCTTATCGCCGGGGAAAGAAGATTACGGGCGGCGAAGCTTGCAGGTCTTACAGATGTTCCCGTTCGTTTTATCGATGTAACGGAAGAGGAAGTAGATCAAATCTCTTTGATTGAAAACATTCAGAGAGAAGATTTAAATCCCATCGACGAAGGCGAAGGTTACGAGACTTTGAAGAAGAAATACGGATATACTCAAGAAAAAATTGCCGGTCTCGTGGGAAAATCCAGACCTTATATCGCCAACGCCATGCGTCTTTTAAAGCTTGAACCTGTCGTCAAGGAGATGCTCAAAAAAGGCGAACTCACCGTAAGCCAGGGGAAATTGCTTCTATCCATTAAAGATGGAAATGAGCAGATTAAACAGGCTCAACGGATGATTAAAGAGGGCCAGACTATTGAAGAAAGTCAAAAGGAAACCCGAGTTTCCGCTCCGAAGCGATCATCCTACTACGAAGATCTCGAAGAAAAACTCATGGAACGACTGGGTACAAAGACAGAAGTAAAGGGCAATATGAATCGGGGACGCCTCGTTATCGATTACCATTCGAAGGAAGATCTTATTCGAATTTACGATCTGATTATGGGAGGAGAGCTCCTTGACTAGAGAATATAAATTTTTCGTAACCGACGCCTTTACCGATCGATCCTTCTTAGGAAATCCCTCGGGAATTGTATTAATCGAAGGGTATATGAGTGATGAGGAGATGCAAAAGGCAGCGCAAGAACTCAATCACTCGGAGACCGCCTGTGTGAGCCAGTTGGACCGAGATATTTACGATATTCGCTATTTTACACCGACGAAGGAAGTGGATCTTTCCGGTCACGCAGCTCTGTCTACTTTTTGGACTCTGGCGGAACAGGGTTTTATTAACTGTCGAGGAGAGAGCGTACGAATTCTTCAACATACTAAAGCCGGTCAGCTCCATATAGACATTGCGTTTCACGGCGATAAGGTGAAATTTGTGGATGTGGAGCTTCCTCTGATGAGTTCTATGAAAGAGATAGAAGATGTGGAGGAAGTAGCTCGAGCGTTCAGCATAAAGAGAGAAGATATAGGCGTCGATGAAGATATGTTGCCGGCTGTTATCGACAATGGCATCGCCACCATGGTCTTACCCGTAAAAAACAAAGAAGTGCTTCTGAACCTGAATCCGAAGCGTCGCCGAATGGAAGAACTGGCAGAAAAATACGACTGCCTCACCTTTCATCTCTTCCACTACGATTCCGAAAGAGGGGCGGCGGAGCAGAGAAACTTTTCTCCCGCCATCGGCATTTGGGAAGAATCGGCTACGGGCACGGGCAGCGGCGCCATGTATTATTATCTAAAAGCGAAGAATAAACTTGCGAAAGAAAAACTCGTCGCTAATCAAGGTAGAAAAAAAGGAAGACCCTCTGAGATCTTTGTACACTCTAAAAACGAAAGGATTTATGTAGGCGGCACGGCGTGCATCGTAATGGAAGGAATTTTGCGCATATGAAACTTATCGACCTAAGTTTAAATCAATATATTGAAAAAGCCATGGATACGAGCTCCGTTCCCGGAGGAGGATCGGTAGCCGCCCTTTGCGGCGCCTTGTCCGCCTCCCTCGCCGTCATGGTTTTAAGAATTTCAGGTGTAGACGACATAAACTGCGATCTTTATGACGTCCACTCCGATTTTTTAAAGGAGAATATCGACAAGGACAGCAGCTCCTTCGACGATGTATTAAAAGCTTTTAAACTACCGAAAGACACGGATGACGAGAAAAAAATCCGCAGTGCCGCCATTCAAAGAGGCTATATTAAAGCTATCGACGTGCCCCTCTCCACCATGGAAGAGGCCGGAAAAATCCTTTCCCTCATGGCGGAGCATCTTCCTCTTATGGGCGAAGAAGCTTTCAGCGACACGCTCATTGCCGCCGATCTGGCGAGGACCGCCGTGCGCGGTGCAGCCCATACCGTGCGTTTAAACCTGGCATCTTTGAAGGATAAAAAACTTAAAGCTTCTTACGAAAATAGAATGGTGAAAATCGAAAGAAATGCGGAAAAACACTTTCAAAGGATTCAAAATTATTAATTTCTATGGCCATATTATTTATTGTCAATCCGAAACTTAAAACCGGACGTAAAGAGAAATTACGAAAAGCCATCGACGAGATTTTTCCGGAGGAAGATTATTCCTTCTTCGACGACTATGTACGGAACTTTCCAATTAAAGAACTGGAAAAATACCATCATTTCGTGGCAGTAGGCGGCGACGGCACAGTTTACCGGACGGTGAACCTTATGATGAAGACGAAAGCTCGCCGCTTTTCACTTATTCCTGCGGGAAGCGGCAATGATTTTGCACGAACTCTCGGTTTAAAGGGAGAGCCTGTGGAAATATTAAAGGCTGTTAAAGCCGCCGCGCCTCGCGCCATGGATCTAGGTCGCTGGAATGATCGGTATTTTTTAAACATAGCTTCCGTAGGATTGGACGCCGATGTCAATGCCTTAAATACGTCGGCAAACAAGGAGATCGGCAGTATAAGTTACAGTTTAAAGCTCTTCGACGCCGTAAAAAATTATCGTTTTCGAAAGATTCATTTAGAAGGCTATAGAGAAGAAGAATGGACCCTCTTCACCTTCGGAAATGGAGGCTATTACGGCGGGGGGTTCCCTATTTTTAAAAAGGCCGATCCCTTCAGCGGCAATCTTTTATTTCTCGGAGCAGGGAGAAGTCGACTCTCTTATGTGATTCCTTTTTTAATCTGTCTCTTTATAGGAAGGGACCACCTTTTCCAAAAAGATATGGTTCGAAAGACAATTAGTTCCATGGAATTCGAATTATTGGAAGAGGCAAATATTAATTTAGATGGGGAAAATTTCTATGAGCGTGGGCCCGTAAGGGTAGAAATCCTCCCCGGGGAAATCCAATATATAGGCCCTTTAACCGATAAAAGAGCATAAAAAAAGCGGTTTGGAGCCGCTATCTGCGAAAAGCCCGTTGATAACCTGCTTTTTCCGCTTCTTTTGCCGTTTCGAACATGATTACATTACCGGATTTAATTTTATTATATTGAGGATCTCCCGGCATATGATAGAGTAAACTGTTTTTATTTCCCTTGGCGGGACCGTCGTCGCCCTCGATAGCCCATAGACCTTTATTAAAGTCGATGGCCTCGTTCTCTCCCTTTTTTAAAAGGTTTTGATACTTCGTATTGGGGGGATAGGCTCGCTCTCTGGCGTATCCCAAGGCGACAAGTTGGTAATTAAACAAGATATCTTCTTTAGAACGCTCGCTTTCCTTCGGATTTTCCGTCCACACATAGGCGAGCTTTCTGCCGTAGTGATCTTCCTTTTCTTCGTCGAATTCCAGATATACGGTCTTGCCCTCGAGATTTTTCTTCGTAAACATCGAGGCTTCCTTACCCCAAGGTTCCACGATGCCGTTTGGATGGACGGTCTCCGGCGTATCGATACCGATGAGCCTCACCCGGTAAGAATCACCTTTTTGAGCGATAATCGTGTCCCCGTCCACCACACGCTCTACGTAATAACCCTCGGCATCTTGTGGAAAATAGGCCGGGGTATCGGTGAGGAAGAAAGTCGCGACGATAAAAAATAAAATAATGAGAAAAGTACGTATATGTTTCATATTATCCAGTATAGCAGAAGAAAGAGGTAGCCATGAGTATACAAATTTTCGGCACGAAGAAATCCAATAACACGAAAAAAGCCCAGCGCTTCTTCAAGGAGCGGGGCATTTCATTTCAATTTATTGATTTAAATGAAAAGGAATTGAGCTGGGGTGAATTCGATTCCATTACTAATTCCATCGGTGGTCTGGACGCATGGATCGACGAAGACTCCAAGGATAAAGACGGCTTGGCCTATGTGCGCTATGCCACCGAGGAGAGCAAGGAATCCTATATTATCGATCACCCGTCGATTATGAAGCTTCCCATCGTAAGAAGCAAAAAGCGCGCCGTCTTAGGGCACGCTCCCGATATATGGAAAAAGTGGGCGGATGAGGAAAAGTAATTAACTTTCCTCCTCTTCTTCTTCCTCAAATCGCAAGAGGACAAAGGCGAGGAAGAGGAAAAGTGCGGAAATCCAAATGGTGCGCAGCCCGATAATGGGAAGGAAAAATCCTCCGAGACTCGCCCCCACGAGAAAGATGAAGACGATGTAAAACACCGTGCGGCTCTTATGTTTGTGAATACTCCTCCTGTTGTGGTGGTAACCCGCCAGATTGTGCATAATCGTGCGCACATTACCTACGCACATGGTGGTGGCGAAGTTAATATCGGCAAATTTTTGGAAGGTATTGACCTGAATGCCGCAAGCCGTGGCCATTAAAAAATTGGCTAAAGCATCGTAAGTATGGGGCAAAAATCCCACGATGACGAGCGCCGCTCCCTCGCCGAGAAGAATAAAACGTCGCCAATGAATGCCGAAGAAATGTCGTCGAGAAAATATAATTCGTCCGGAGACATAGACTCCCAGGGCGAAGGCTATGATTTGGCGCAGATAGCGGAAGATGAGATAAAAATCGCCGCTTACAAAACTTAGACCTAAGAGAACTACATTACCCGTCAAGGCATTGACGAAGACTTGTCCGCGAGCGGCGTAAGAATAGGCGTCTTGTAAGCCTCCGGCCAGAGTGAGGAGGGTAGCGAAAAGGAGTGATTCCGAATACTTACGCTCATCCTTACGCATGACCGTCACCCATTCGTCGAATGAGATCACGGTAAATAGGGAGCATATGCTCTTCGGCGACAAAGGCGTCCAGCTTATCGACGGGCACCCACATTCTGTTTTCGTCGGGGCTTAGGAGAGTGTCCTCCTCCTCGCCCCAAAAGCCGAAGCAGAAATTGATGTGGAAGTGGCTGTCTACTATCTCCCCCTTGCGCTCGTGAGAGGCTACGGGCATAAGCTCCATAGCTATGGGCTCTTCTGAAAGAGGTTTGGCGCGACGAAGACCGGTTTCTTCGTAGAGTTCGCGAAGGGCGGAGTAAAAGAGCTCCTCGCCCTCTTCCACATGGCCTCCGGGCCAGGACCAGGAGCGGTAGATTTTATGATAGATCATAAGAAGCTTATTCTTTTTCCGGTCCAAAACCATGGACGATGTGGTGTAGTGATAGGGAGCGCTTCGATCAGTTGAAATTAATCGCTCGTCCAGGCGGAGAAGATGATCCCTGTCTTCCGCCTCTTTTTTATTTTTCGGTTCATACTCTTTAATCCAATCCATCAATTACCTCCAGTGCCGGTCGAAACGCCGACGGAATGGCGTAATCTTCCAGTTTATGTCGTTCTACCCAAAGACCCGAGTTCTCTTTTGCAAAAAGGGCATCCAACTTGGCGTAGATAATGTCGATATTCCAAATGCGGTGGCTGAAAATATGGCGATAATTTCCCTTATGTTCCACGGAGCTCGGGATAAAATCCCTCTCCGTCAAATACTTCTGAACATCTTCCACCTTTAATCGGCCTTCCAAGAGGGGAAAACCCCACATACCGTGTAAAAGGCCCCTATCCCGCTTTTCCACGAGAAAAGAATCTTCCAAATCTAAAAGCAGCAGCGTGTAATTTAAACGCTCCTGCTTTTTTTTCGGGGTTTTTTTGGGAAGCTCTTCTACGCGTCCTTCTTTTAAAGCGGCGCAATCTTCCCTTAAAGGGCAAAGCAGACAGAGTGGATCGTCCGGTGTACATATTTTATTACCGAGATCCATCATGGCCTGATTAAAATCTCCCGGTCTTTCCCTCGAGATGTCTTCATTGGCGAGGGCGAAGATTTTATTCTTGCCCTCGCTCCTGTCGATGACTTCATCGACGCAGTAGAGCCTGCTGTAAATTCGAAGGAGATTACCGTCGATGGCTGCCACAGGCTCGTCGTAGGCGATGGAGGCAATAGCGGCGGCGGTGTAATCGCCGATGCCGGGAAGCTCCTTTAAGCCCCCGAATGTTTTGGGCATGCCTTTTTCGTGGATCAGAACGGCCGCTTTTTTTATATTTCGCGCCCGGCGATAATAACCGAGACCTTGCCAAAGTTTTAAGAGTACCTCCTCGTCCCCCAGGGCCAGATCCTCCACTGTGGGGAAAGTCTCCATAAAGCGCTCGTAGTAGGGAATTACCGTATTTGCCTGTGTTTGCTGCAACATAATTTCCGAGATCCATATGGAGTAGGGATCCTTCGTGTGGCGCCACGGTAAATTTCGATCGTGAGGCCTGTACCAATTTAAAATTTTATCTTTAATGCACATATGGGTATTATAACAAATAGGTCAAATAGTGGCGATTGACGCTATTTCGTCGTCATGGTATAGTTGTTTATATCATACAAAATCAATAGGATATATGGAGGAAATGAGAATAGATGGATGCATTATTAAAAGTTGAGGACGTACGGGCCTCAGTAGAAGAAAAAGAAATCTTAAAAGGAATGAACTTAACGGTCAATAAGGGCGAAGTACACGTCATTATGGGTCCCAACGGCAGTGGTAAATCCACTCTCGCCAATGTGATCATGGCGAACCCCGCCTATACCATGACCGACGGCAAAATCTTTTTTGAAGGGGAAGACATTAGCGAAGAAACGACGGATAAGCGTGCCTTAAGAGGCCTCTACCTCAGTTTCCAAACCCCTTACGAAATCCCCGGCATCAGCGTGGAAAATTTTATTCGCCAAGCTCTCTTGGCGAGAGGTAAAAAAACTTCCATTGTTAAGTTTAAAAAAGAGCTTAAGAAAAAAATGGAACTTTTAGATATGAAGCCGGAATATGCCGAGCGTTACCTCAATGTAGGTTTCTCCGGCGGCGAGCGTAAAAAGACCGAAATCTTACAACTTCTTATGCTCGATCCCGAACTCGCTATCTTAGACGAAACCGACTCCGGTCTCGACGTAGACGCCGTAGCCACCGTAAGTCGCGGTTTAAAAGAATACTTGGACGGCGAAAAATCCGCCATTATCATCACCCACCACAGAGAAATCTTAAAAGAGATTCATCCGGATTACGTTCACGTCATTAACGACGGCAAGATCGTAACCGAAGGCGGAGACGAAATCATCGATCGCATCGAAACAGAAGGCTTCGGCTGGATTAAGGATGAGAAAAATGCGTAAGACGAGAAAAAAGACAGAAATTCAAGAGATGGATCGGGGGATTTACGACGAACGAAATCCCTTTACCTATCGGAAGAAAACAGAACAAGGTTTAAACGAATCCATCGTACGCCAAATTTCAGAGGAAAAAAACGAGCCCGAGTGGATGCTCGAAAAGCGTTTAGAAGCTCTTAAGATCTTCAATGAAAAATCCAATCCCGAATGGGGGCCGGATCTCAGCGAAGTGGATATGGACAAGGTCATCACCTATATTCGCCCGGATGCTGATCTCTCTGCGGACTGGAACGATGTGCCCGAAGAGATTCGAAATACCTTCGATTCCTTGGGCATTCCCGAGGCGGAAAAAGAAGCCATGCTCTCAGGCGTTGGCGCTCAATACGACTCGGAAGTGGTCTACCACAGTATTCAACAACACTTACTGGATCAAGGGGTTATTTATACAGATTTTGAAACAGGCCTTCGGGAATACGAAGATATCGTAAAGGAATACTTCGGCAAGTGTATCAATCCGAACCTGCACAAATACGCGGCCCTTCACTATGCGGTATGGAGTGGGGGAAGTTTCGTCTACGTGCCGGAAGGGGTAGATGTAGACGTGCCCTTACAATCCTACTTCCGCTTAAATGCACCGGGTGCCGGACAGTTTGAGCACACCCTTATCATCATCGAAAAGGGTGCGAAATGCCACTTTATCGAAGGCTGTTCCGCCCCGAAATACAATGCGCTGAACCTGCACGCAGGTGCCGTGGAACTTTTCGTAAAAGACGACGCCACGCTGCGTTACTCCACCATCGAAAACTGGTCGCGCAATATGTATAACTTAAATACGAAGCGAGCCATCGTCGGTGAAAACGGAAAGATCCAATGGGTTTCCGGATCCTTCGGCTCCAAAGTGAGCATGCTCTATCCCATGAGCGTTCTCGCCGGAGACGGCGCTCAAAACGAATACACCGGCATCAGCTTTGCCGGCGCCGGCCAAAACATCGACACGGGTGCTCAGGTTATTCACGCCGCCAACCACACCAAGAGTTCCATCCAATCGAAATCCATTTCGAAAGGTGGAGGGATCGGCGTTTACCGCGGTCTCGTAAAAGTAACCGACGATGCCGAGGGCACCAAGTCCACGGTATCCTGTGAGTCCCTCATGCTCGACGATCTGTCCCGTCAAGATACCATTCCCGCCATCGACATTAATAACCGCGACGTGGACTTCGGCCACGAGGCGAAGATCGGTCGGATTTCCGACGAAGTTATTTTCTATCTGATGACGCGGGGAATTTCCGAGGAAGAAGCACGGGCGACGGTAGTGCGCGGCTTTGCCGATCCTATCGCCAAAGAATTGCCTTTGGAATACGCCGTTGAAATGAACAATCTCATCTCCTTGGAATTAGAAGGGAGCATCGGCTAATGAAGGCACATACAGGCAATATATTAGATTACAAAACCTACTCCTATTTAAATGTAAATGAAGTAGGAGTAGAGGGAACTGAAGTTAGAGGCGAGGAACAAGCCTCCGCCGCCGAAGTTTTTAAAGAGTACGATTACGGCATCAGCAAAGAAATGGTGGAACTTCACGACACGAGTTCTACCATCGCCAAGCAATATAATATTACGTGCGCCAAGGAC
The DNA here is from genome assembly GCF_903819165.1 of Aedoeadaptatus nemausensis. Taxonomy (GTDB): domain Bacteria; phylum Bacillota; class Clostridia; order Tissierellales; family Peptoniphilaceae; genus Aedoeadaptatus; species Aedoeadaptatus nemausensis. The sequence goes on along the minus strand of NZ_CAIJCS010000016.1, from coordinate 37,660 downwards.
CTGGGCGTCCACCGATTGGACGGCGACGAGGACGAAATCGTAACTTTAGATTTCAATGTCGCGGAAAACGCCCGCCTCACCGGCTACTTCGCATCGAGAAAGAAAGCCGGTTACCGCTCTGCCCTCGTGCGCATTCACGTAAAGAAAAATGCGGTGGCGCGCCTTTATTTCGTGAACATGGACGAGAGCGAAGTGGCGAACTACCTCTCCCTCGGCGCCATCGTCGAAGAAGGGGCGAAGTTGGATTGCTATATCTTCCACATGGGCGACGGCGACGAAACCAGTAGTGTGAAATGCTATTTGAAGGGCGAAAATGCCCTCGGCAATATTCAATCCATTTACCTCGGAAAAGGCGGACAATCTTACGATTTGGTTTACGATATGATTCACGAGGGAATCGACACCACGTCCAATCTCGTCGTAGACGGCGCCCTTATGGACAATGCTTACAAAGTGTTCAAGAGTCGAATCGACTTCCTGGAAGGCAGCAAACACAGCCGAGGCAATGAAGAAGAATTCGCCATTTTATTAGATTCCACGGCGAGAAGCCTTTCCGTACCTGCACTTTTGAGCCACGAAGACGATGTAGAGGGCAACCACGCCGCCAGTGCGGGAAGAATCGATCAGGACATGCTCTTTTACTTCCTCACCCGCGGTTTCGACGAAAAAACCGCCGAGCGCATGATCATCGATGCGAAATTTGCGCCGGTGATCGATGCCGTCGTTTACGAAAACGAGCGCGCAATGATCTACGAGCAATTAGAAACTATCTTGAGGAGGCGCGAAAATGTTACAGCCTAGCGAAATTAAGGAGATTCGAAAAGATTTTCCTTATTTGGAATTATCCGAAAAAGACAAGCCCCTCGTGTATTTAGATTCGGCCGCCACGACTCAAAAGCCCAAGGCCGTCATCGACGCCATGAGCGACTATTATCGCTACCATAACGGCGGGCCCCACCGCGGCGCTCACCGCCTCTCCATGGCAGCGACGGAAGTTTACGAAGGAGCCAGAGAATCGGTGAAGAACTTTATCGGCGCCGGGGATGTTGCGGAAATCGTCTTTACCCGCAACGCCACCGAAGCGTTGAACCTTATCACCTACAGCTATGCCCTCGAAAACTTAAAGCCGGGAGATGAGATCGTAATTTCCATTATGGAACACCACGCCAATCTCGTAACCTGGCAATATGCGGCTGAAAAGACAGGCGCTACCCTCCGCTATCTCTACATCGACGAGAACAAAGAAATTCCCTGGTCGGAAGTGGAAGAAAAAGTAACGGCGAAGACGAAAATCTTGGCCATCACTCAATCTTCCAATGTCCTCGGCACCATGCCCGATGTAAAGAAAATGATCGCCCATCTGCGCAAAGTAAACCCGGAAGCCGTCGCCGTCGTCGACGGTGCCCAAGCGGCTCCCCATATGCCCGTGGATGTAAAAGATCTGGACTGCGACTTCTATGTATTCAGCGGCCATAAAATGCTCGCCGCCATGGGAGCAGGTGCTCTCTACGGCAAGCTCGATCATTTAAACGCCATGAAGCCCTATATGTACGGCGGCGATATGATCGAATACGTTTACGAAGACCACACCACTTTCCAACAGGCGCCGGCACGCTTTGAAGCCGGAACGCAAGATGTAGGGGCGGCAGCCAGCCTTCCCGTGGCCATCGATTATTTAAACGCTATCGGCCTGGATAAAATCCACGAATACGAAAGCTATCTTACGGATTATGCCTACGATCAAATGAAAGAAATGGACGACATTACCATCCTTTCCAGACCGACCAATCCTCGCGGCGGGCTCATTACCTTTAACTTTAAAGACGTGCACCCCCACGATGTAGCGTCGATTTTAGATTCCAAAGGCATCGCCATTCGAAGCGGCCACCATTGCGCCCAACCCTTGCATCGAAGCTTCGGCATTCACTTCTCTTGCCGGGCATCCTTTGCCATTTACAATACCGTTGAAGAAGTGGACTATTTCTTAAAAGGTCTCGATGAAGTAAGGAGGTTGATGGGTCTTGGCACTCGATGATATTTACACTACGCTTATAATGGAAGAATCAAGAAGCGAGCACAATAAAGGGGATTTAGACGATCCCGATTATAAAGAGCTCGGCCATAACCCGAGTTGCGGCGACGAAATTACCCTGCAAATTAAAATGGACGACGACACGCTGAAGGATCTTTCCTATACCGGCGTAGGCTGCGCCATTTCCCAAGCCTCCACCTCGATCATGATCGACACCGTGCGGGGCAAGACGCGAGAAGAGGCCATCCACCTCGCCGACACCTTTATCAATATGATCAAAGGCGTCGCCATTACGGAAGAAGAAGAGGATGAATTGGAAGATGCCATGGCCTTTGAAGGCGTCTCCAAACTGCCGGCTCGTGTAAAATGCGCCGTTCTTCCCTGGTATACCTTAAAAAACATTTTAGAAGCGTAAAAAATTTGCTCAATAAATCAACCCCTCTGTCCGGAATCCGGATGGAGGGGTTTTATCATAGGAAAACTTTATAAAAACTTAATGCAATCGAAATTATTTTATAAAACAACTTAGGGATATGATATAATAACTGATATCAAGGTAAAGTTCTAAATTATACAACGAAATGGCGATGAAGGAGGTCGGCCATGGAGGTCAGAGAGTTTTTATGGACTTATTGGAATCTACTGAAAGAAGCATACGACACCAAGAGTTCTTTAACTGACTATTTTTCTAAAAATTATACATTGACGCAACTTCAACTCCTCGTTTTGGGGAAAATCGACTCATTGGAGGACACATCCATACGCTCCATCGCCAGATCCCTCCACAGAGATCACGGAAATATTTCAAAAGTATGTACCGTACTCGAGCAAAAAGGCTATGTCTACCGTAAACGCTCGATGACAGATTCCCGGGTCGTGAATATTTATCTGACAAAACAAGGGGAGGATTATATAGGCGAAGTCAGTAGCATCATGGCACCCCTTTACAATAAGCTCGGCAATTATCTCACCGACGGGGATTTGCAATTCCTATTGAAGTCTATGGAAACCATCGATTCTCTATTTAACGAATCTGAAAAAGTAAAAGAGATTCAAGACCAACAGCGACTCGCCAGAAAAGAAGAACAACGTCTGCTTAAAAAGTAATCATCAAAAAGAAAGGGTCGGCCTTTCTTTTTTTGTGTCAAGTTGGAGACATATAGAAGGAATAAAAGATTTTTTCTCGTCTTCATTTTATAATAGGGACGAAAGGAGTGGACGATGAAACCATTAAAGCAATTTTGGATACTTATACTTGTTTTTTGCCTGGCTTTTTTCCCCAATTTTTCGGAAGCGAAAAGCGCCCAAGGCATTAAGAGCCCTCAAAAACTTCGCGTAGACGGCGAACTTACCGATGTGCGAGGATATAATATCGAGGGTTATAATTACTACCGCCTGCGGGATCTGGCCAAAGCTTTGGAAGGTAAGGTCGATTTTTCCGTGACGGGAGACAGCAAGACCATTACCATGGACAGAAACGGCCGTTACAAAAGCTTTAAAGGCGACAATATCGGCGGCGAGCGAGAAAGAGCCATACCGAAGACCATGAACATTCGCGTAAAAGGCGAAAATCCGGTGGATATTATAGAGGAAACTTACAATATTCGCGGATTTAACTACTTCCAACTTCGGAGCATGGGCGAAATACTGGGCTTCAGCGTCGATTACGATCGCAGCAAAAACGAGGCCCTGATCACCACCTCCTCGAAGTCCGAAGGACAGACCCCGGTCGCACCGACACCCGACACACCGAAAGCGCCGGAAATTAAAGGCCGCGTCGTCCTCGGAAACGAGCGACTCTTTACGGAATACGCAAATCTCATCGACGGCAAACGCGTGGGTCTGATTACCAATCAAACCGGAGTCGACGCGAGTGGCGTGCCCGTAGCGGAAAAACTTAAGGCCTACCCCAATACCAAACTCGTGGCCCTCTATAGCCCGGAACACGGCCTCGACGGCAAGCAGCCGGCGGGGAAATATGTGAAGAGCTACTTCGACAAAAAGATGAATCTTCCCGTCTACAGCCTTTACGGGCCGACTCGGAAACCTTCGAGGGAAATGCTTCAAAACGTGGACATACTCCTCTTCGACATGCAGGATATCGGCTCCCGAACCTACACCTATATCTCCACACTGCAAAACGCCATGGTGGCGGCGAAGGAAAATAACATCCCCATCGTCGTTCTGGACCGCCCCAATCCTCTGGGCGGCACCATTGTGGAGGGCTTTTTAAGGGAAACCCGGTTTAAAAGCTTCGTAGGCATCGACAAAATGCCCATGGCCCACGGCATGACCGTCGGCGAACTGGGGCAGTTCTTCAATCGGGAAATCGGCGCTGATCTCACCGTCGTTACCATGAAAAACTGGACCCGCAACATGGTGTGGCAAGACACGGGCCTGCCCTTTGCTCAAACCAGCCCGAATATCCCCAATCTTGAAAGCGCCTTTTTGTACATGGCCACGGGAAGCGGGGAGCAGACGGGCATCGGCCAAAGCGAGTATTTCCACTGGGTCGGCGGCAAAAACTTAAACTCCAATGAATACGCGAGACGCTTAAACGCATCGGGCCTTCCCGGCGTGCGTTTCGTCCCGGCGCCCAAAGGGAATCGCGGCGGCGTGCGGGTAAAGGTTACGGACTGGCGCAGCTTTAATCCGGCCCGTACGGGAGTTTACACACTGGCGGTGGCCAATCAAATGCGCCCCATCAATGTTCCGGAGTGTAAAAGACCCTATTCTATGTTCTATCTGATCCAAGGATCGGAACAAATGGCGAACCTCTTCAGAGCGCGGAAATCCCCGGAAGAGATCGTAAAGGCATACGAAAAAGATGTGAATTTATTTAAAACACAGCGACAAGCCTATTTACTCTACAAATAAAAAAAGACCTTTCGAGCGGAAATTGGCTCGAAAGGTCTTTTTTTACGATTGATAATAAAGATTCAGCGCCTGTACGATGCCGTCGGCCATTTTGTTCAGGTAGGCGTCGTCGTTTAAGAGGCGATCTTCTTCCGGATTGGACATATAGCCGCATTCGATTAAGCAGCTGGGCATGGTAGCGAAATTCGTGCCCGTTAAATCGTCTCGGGCGATAGCGCCCCGGGCCCTGGCGCCGGTGGCATTTGCCATTTCATGTAAGATCAATTGGGAAAGTTTTTCAGACGGGGCGGAAAGATGGCCGATGTCCGGGTTATTCGGGGAAGGGTAGTAGGTTTCGATGCCTTTTACGGAAGAATCCCCGATGCCGTTGGCGTGGATCCTGAGGTAGAGATCGGCCCCCATATTATTGGCGATCTGCGCCCGTTCCTGATTAGAAATGTCCACATCGTGTCGGTCCCTGACCATGCCTACGCGATAGCCCGCCGCCTCCAGCTTGTCTTTCAGGATCATGGAAAAGCGAAGGGTAAAGACGTATTCATCGATTCCCGTGGCCACGCCTCGCGTGCCAGAGGCGACTTTCGGCTTGGTTTTGGTCGATGAAGGGGCGATAGTTTCCGGATCCCCATTGCCCTTTTCCTGGTGGCCGGCGTCCAAGCAGATCAGGGGGCCGTTTGCAGGCGGCGTGTTTTCCGCGGCAGGTTCCGGCTCCGCTACCTCGGGTTCCGGCTCTTCCTCCGGTTCAGGTGCGGGAATCTCCGGCTCTTCCTCAATTTCTCGGCGGGTCTCTTCTTTTTGAGCGACCAAATTATTTTCGGTTTCCGTGTGGCGGGCGTAAAGTTTCAGCCCGACGCCTGTTAAAGCGAGCAAAACGATGGAAATAAGTAGAAAGCGTTTCATAAGATCCTCCTATTATTTCGATTCTACCATATATTTCACAAGGAATCTTTATAGAAATTGGTTTTCTTAACGAAAACCTTGAAATCGAACGGACTTCATTTGGTATAATGTAAGTTTGTAAGGAGGGCTCTATGAAAAAGACATCCATCGCCAAATCGACGGTGCTCATTATTTTATTTTCCCTTATCGGGAAGATGATGGGCTTCGTTCGAGAATCTATGGTGGCCGCCATATTCGGGGCGGGTTTTGAAAAAGACGCGTTCGTCGCCGCCCAATCGGCAACATCGACGGTGAGTATGTACATCGTCATGGGCATCAGTACCGTATTTATTCCCGGTCTGCAATCCGTATTTTCCCGCCACGGGGAAGAGGGAAAACATAAATTTACAAATAATATCTTCGTGATCGTAAGTCTTCTTACAGCACTTATTATGATTCTCGGAATCGTCGGGGCGCCGCTCCTCACCATGCTCGTGGGCCCCAGATTCGACGCCCGCACTAAGGCGCTGACCGTGCAGTTGATTCAGTTGGGTATGCCCGTCATCCTGTTCTCCGCCTATGAGGGGATTTTTACGGGCTATTTACACTTTCATAATCGCTTCGGCATTGCGGCCTCCGTGCCCATTTGGCTGAACCTGGTCTATCTCGTTTACCTCGCCGTATTTTCTTCGAGCGGGGGTATTTACGGCCTTACCATCGTATCCGTAGTGGCGGTAGTGGCGGAATTTATCGCCGTACTCTACGGCTCCGTCAAGGTGGGTTATCGCTTCCAGCCGATCCTCGATTTAAAAGACCAGCATACGCGGCAGACTTTATTACTCGCCATCCCGGCCATTATTACGGTCAGCGTCAATAATATTAATACATTAGTAAACCGCGCGCTGGCATCGGGCCTGGCTTCCGGTTCCATGAGTCGCCTGGACTACGCCAATAAATTAAATGTCCTCGTCATCGGTATTTTCATTACCGCCATAACATCGGTTATTTACCCGGCCATGAGCAAGGCCTTCGACGAAGGGGAAATGGAAAAAGGCAAGCGCATTATGAACGGCTCCGTTCGCTCCGTGCTCCTCATTACCATTCCCGCCATGGTAGGGCTCATCGTATTGGCTCAGCCCATTGTGGAGCTCGCCTTTATGCGCGGCGCCTTTACACAAGCCGACGCCGATGCCACGGCTATTTGCCTCAGATTCTATACACTGGCCCTCGTGTCCATTTCCGTGAACAATGTGCAAAACCGCGTGTTCTACAGTTTGGAAGATACGAAGACGCCCTTTTATCTCGGTATCGTCAATGTGCTCTTTAATGTAGGATGTAATCTTATCCTCGTCCGCACCATGGGCATTAACGGCCTGGCTCTTTCCGTCTCCATTGCCCAAACGGTGGTAACCTGGGTTTCCTTTACACTCTTAAGACGCAAAATCGGCCATATCGGCATGAGAAGCTACGTTAAGATCACCGTCAAGACCCTTATGGCCGCAAGTGTTATGGGCGTCTTCGCCTACTTCCTCTACTTTACAGGCCTGAGCTTTATCGGCGCCAATCGCGTGTTGCAGCTCGTACTCTTCCTCGTAACCGTAGGCCTTTCTTCTATCCTTTACTTCGTGATTCTCGACCTCTTAGGCCTGAAAGAAGCCAGGGATATTAAAAAGATTCTTCAAATTCGCTGGGCCAAACGGAAACGCGCCCGCGCTTAAATTGGACTCCGCGTTTGCAAGAAGAAGAAGCAAAAATAATAAAAAACTAAGAAAGAATCGACAAAAATGACCCCTGAGATTTTAAATCTCAAGGGTCATTTTTATATGATGTTGGTGAAAATAGATGTTCACATAAATCATAGAAAGTTGAGTTTCTCTGTGGTTAACTTGAGTAAGTTATGTTTCTTGAAGGTTTCTTGACGATATATTGAGTAAACCCATAAGATATAAAATCAAGGAGGGATTATTATGGATATTGTTAGAGAATATCTGCCGATACTTATACCTATTATTATTTTAGAAGTTGGACTTATGATTTATTCTTTAAGACATGTTTTAAAACACGATAGATATAAATTTGGCAGTAGGACCATGTGGGTTTTAATTGTTATTTTTATCCAAATTATTGGACCTATCTTATACTTAACAATAGGTAGGGAGGACGAATAATGGAAGCGCTTAAAATTGACAATCTTCATAAATCTTTTGGTAAAAATACGATTATTAATGGATTATCCATGTCGATTCCTGAAAACACAATCTTTGGGTTTTTAGGCAAAAATGGCGCTGGAAAAACTACAACAATGAAAATGATTTTAGGATTTTTGAAAATGGATGAAGGTTCTATTGAAGTCTTTGGGGAAAGAGTAAGCTTTGGTCAGTCAAAAACTAATCGATTTATCGGGTACCTTCCAGATGTCCCTGAATTTTACGGTTATATGACTGCTAGAGAATATCTTAATTTATGTGGATATATAACTGGTCTTAGCAAAAATAAGATTAAAAAGAAGAGCGAGGAACTTTTAGAACTGGTGGGGTTAAGAGATGTCAATAAAAGAATTAGCGGCTATTCTAGAGGCATGAAACAACGCTTGGGTATTGCCCAAGCGTTGTTAAATAGTCCCAAATTATTAATATGTGATGAACCTACTTCTGCCCTAGATCCACTTGGAAGAAAAGAGATATTAGACATCATATTAAAGATAAAAGACTCTACAACCGTTATTTTTTCAACACATATTTTATCGGATGTCGAAGCGATTTGTGATCATGTTGTGGTGCTTGATAAAGGGGAAAATGTACTGGAAGGTTCGATAGATGAACTAAAAAATATAAAGAGGAAAAACACAATTAAAATCAGGTTTAAGTCGGACAAAGAACTAAAGTCATTTAAGTCACTAGATAAATTTTCAAATCTGGCAACGAATGAAAAAGGAGATACTCTATACTTAACAGACGAAGAGAATCAACTAAAAGATATTGATATTTTATATGAGCTATATAAGTTAAACATATTTCCTCTAGAAATAAAAATAGAAGAACCTACATTAGAAAATATTTTTCTGGAGGTGACGAAAGCATGAGGATATTTTTATCTCTTTTAAAGAAAGAAGCTATTGAAGGTACAAGGACTAAAAAAATGACTTCTACCTTTATCCTGTTCTTGTTCATCGGGTTAATAAGTCCTTTGACAGCTAAATTAACTCCCATGATACTTCAATCCATAGCGACAGGAAATATAGATATTAACGTAGCACCACCATCAGAAATTGATTCTTGGACACAATTCTTTAAAAATATTAGTCAGATAGGTATGTTTGGATTAGCCATTATATTAAGTACTCAAATGGCAAATGAATTCCAAAAGGGAACCTTGATCAACTTGTTATCTAAGGGACTGCCAAGGTATCAAGTTGTGCTATCGAAGATTTTTTACAATTTCATTTTGTGGTTTTTGGCTTACATATGCTCATTTATACTCACTTATTTTTACACAAAGTACTTTTTCGGAATTTCATTTCCTATTAGAAATATACTTATGGCAGCCTTGCTTCCTTTTATATTTGGTCTATTTTTAATATCGTTAGAGATATTAGCTGGAGTGATTTCAGGAAATGTTATAGGTACATTAATATTAACGACTGCTGGGATTGTGATTCAACTTGTATTATCTATTCGAGATGAAATTGTTAAATACATGCCGATTGCATTAATAGGAAAGCCTGTGAACCTTATTAAAGGAATTGGATATGATGACTATTATGTACCGATTATTACAGGAAGTATTTTGCTTATACTGTGTATCGTAATTTCGATTGCTGTAATAAATAAAAAGCAAATCAGTTAGGAGGTAAAATATCATGCTAAAAATTGGAGAAAATATTCTTCAGAAGCGAAAAGAAAGAGGCATAACTCAGGAAGAATTAGCAGAATTCATGATGGTAACAAAGGCTTCCGTATCAAAATGGGAGACAGGTCAAAGTTATCCAGATATTTTACTTCTACCAAAACTTGCCACTTTCTTTAATATAAGTGTGGATGAATTAATAGGATATGACCCAGATTTATCTTCATCTCAAATTCAAAAATTTTATATAGACTTAGAGAGTCGTGTCCCGGATACAGGTATGGATAGTATAGTGGAAGATATAAAAATCAAAATAAAACAATACTATTCTTGCTTTGAACTTCTTTACTACATGGCCTTGTTTATTTTGAACCATTGTGGTTTAGCAACTGACACTACCAAGAAAGAAGAATATCTAGAATACGCAAATAATATACTAAAAAGAGTGTGCGAGCATTCTAAAGATCCTATACTAAAAGAACAATCATTGAGCTTGAGGGCAGCCTGTTTAATTAGTTTAGGAAAACCAGAAGAAGCATTAAATATTTTGCCATCTTCGGACATGCTATCTATATCAAAAGATTGTTTAGTGGCTTCAGCTTATTTAAAAACGAAGAAGGAAAATGAAGTAGATCAAAAACTTCAAGTAATGATTTATAAGAACATAATTGATTTAATCACCCTTCTTATGATGAAGAGTAGTTTGCATGATGACGATTGGGTCGAAACATTGGAGAGAGTAGAGGATTTATTAGAAACTTTTAATCTTATTGAAATAAATATTTCTATCGTTTTAAACTTCTATTTATCCTTGGCAACTCATTATATTGAAGATAATAACTTGAAACTCGCTAGTCAATATGTAGAAAAATTACTCAACCTACTAATAGAGAGCAAGGAAAAATCCTTTAAAATAAGAGGCGATGAGTTCTTTAATCAAATAGATGATTGGCTTGATGAAAATTTATTATTATCCACGAATCCAACTAGAAGTGATGATATGATTGCTCGCTCTTATTTATTCGCAGTAACTGACAATATGGGCTTTAAGGAAATTATTGCACAAGAAAAAATCAAGAATTTACTTAGGAAGTTCGATACTAATAAAGGCTATCGCGAAATGGTAGACTATAGTATCAAATTATAATCTCCTCTCTTTTATTTACAATATGAACAAAATCCGTATTTTTAGCAACTTACACTATGGGAGATGGCCCTTACTTAAGAGCATAAAAATATTCCAAAATAAGTTATCCTGTTTTCGATAACTACTCTATAAATATAAGGGTATTTATTAGGCGAAGTGAAAACTATGATGTGAGGGAGAAGACCATGCAAGGAACCAAAGTTGAGGTAAGTGAAAAAGCACTGGCCTATCTAAAGAAGAAAAAAATTCATGCCATTTCCGTGGACACTTTAGAGCAGCCCTGTTGCGGCTTTCCTGGCGTGATTAACGAATCCGTCTCCAAGGGTGAGCCGAAGAAGGAACAGGATATTTATAAAAAGCAGGTTTACGAGGGAATCGACGTGTACTTTCCCTATTACACCAATGTGGACAGCGATACGATTCGAATCGACTGCGAACGCTTTTTAGGCTATACGCGGCTCTTCGTCGCTAACGCCGAAATGGAATATTAAGACCCGCCCTATGGCGGGTTTTTTCATGGAACAAAAAAACCTCCCCGTAGGGAGGTAATAGAAGCGATACTTTAAGAAAAAACCGCGGATGTTCCGCGGTTTCTCTTATTCAGTTGGAATTAGTTGTCGGCGTAATTGTCGAAATAACCTTGTACCATGACGACGGGCGTGCCCTTGTCGCCGCTGCCGGAGGTTAAATCGGCGAGAGAACCTAAAAGGTCGGTAAGACGTCTCGGAGTGGTGCCCAAGGTTTCGTCTTTTCCGAGGAGATCCACATCTTTTTCGTGGATGCGATCGATGAGGACCTTTTCCATTTCTTCCGTGCTTAAATCTTTAAGTTCCGTATCGGCGAGATACTTCATCTTAAGTTCACTGGGTGTGCCTTTCAATCCGTCGGTGTAGGCCGGGGAGACCACCGGATCCGCCAGTTCCCAAATTTTTCCGATGGGATCTTTAAAAGCGCCGTCGCCGTAGATCATAACTTCGAAATGATTGTCGAAGTATTCGTTTAAACGCTTTTGAACGGCGTCGACGAAAGGCTTGCCGTCGCGGGGGAAGAGCTTAATGGATTCGGGGCCGGACATATTGCTGCCGAGAAGGCCGTACGCTTCATTGTATCCGTGAGCGTCGGTGGGTTCCGCCAAAATATCGTCTAGACCGTAGACGAGATTGGCGCCGTTATCCTTAAGTTCCCGCTTAATAGCTTCACGGGTGTGAATGCTCGCTACGAGCACATCTTTCGTGTAGGAGAGAATGGCGCGGGGATCGTTGGAGAAGTAAATTTCACTATTGGGCGCGATTTCTTTGTAAAGTTTTACATAATCGATGCCTGTGAATTCGTGTTTTACTTCTTCACCGAAGTATTCGCGGTATTCCGCCTCGGTGATCACGTCGCGGTAGGGATTAATGCCCGTGCCGTAAAGTTTGTTTTCATCCATTAAATGGTTTCCTACCTCGTCGGAGGGGAAACTCAGGAGAATATGGAGCTTTCTTCCGCTCTTAGCCAGACCTTTTAAGACAGTGGAAAAGCGGTTTCTGGAGAGGATCGGAAAAACGACGCCGAAGGAATCGTCGAATTTATCGGCGACATTTTTTGCAATATCGTCGCAGGTGGCGTAATTGCCTTGGCTGCGGGCGAGCAAAGATTCCGTAATGCAGATAACATCTTTGTCATGTACTGTGATATTTTCGGATTCGATGGCATTTTTGACCGAATCGAAGACGACCTCCACTAAATCGTCACCTTTTTTGACGATGGGGAGTCGAATACCTCGGGTCGTTGTTCCAATATAACGCTTCATGTTCTGTATCGCCTCTTTCATACTGAAGTTAAAACTACCTTCCTATTCTATCATATTTTCCCAAAAGGTGGTATTATAAATAGCATAAAATACAGAAAAACCCACGAGGAGGTGAAGTAAATGGGAAAAGTTTTCCCAAATAGGAAAAAAGGATTTTTCGAAGAGCATTGGCTCGCCCTTATTATATTGTGGCTTCTTTTTTTCGAGCGGCTTTTTATGATGTCTCGCTTAGGAGCGGACTACGGACTTCAAAGCGACGACGCAAGTTACATTAAAGCCGGGATAACCTTTTATCATACGGGAGCCATTACCATGCACGGCGTTATCAGCGCCCAGATCATGCCGGGGCTTCCCGTCTTAATAGGAGGTTTCGTGGCACTTTTAGGGGAAGGCTACGGTATGTGGCTGGGATTAAAGCTCTTTTGGTGTCTTTTAGGCTCTTTGGCAGCATGGTTTACTTATCTCGCTATCGATTTAAAGGCACCGAAATGGGCGGCTATTGTTCCCATGCTTTTGTTTTTTACGCCGGACTTCGCCTGGCAGGATAATTTAATTTTGACGGAGACGCCCTTTTTGTTCCTTACCTGTTTTTATCTATACAGCCTTTTCCGTCTGGGAGAAAATCAAGATTGGGCGAGTTACTTTATGGTGTTTTCCGCAGCCTTTTTGGCCTTTATGCTGAAAGCCCACGCCTCCGTTTACTTTATTCTGCCCATTCCCTATTTATGGGCGAAGAAATACCCGAGCGCCAGGCTCTACGGCCAATGCTTTTTAAGCTTGTTCTTAATATCCTGCTTTGTCGTTCCCTGGTCGGTGCGAAACTATTATCATTTTAAAGAATTTATTCCCGCTACTTACGGCATCGGCAATCCCCTTCTCCTCGGCACTTATCAAGGGGAAGGTTACCCGGAAGATGAAGAAGCCTTTAATAGGGATCAGCTTATTCAGGCGGTAGAGGAAAAATATGAGAACTTGCGAGATGAGAATGGGAACTTTTCGGAAAAACATAAACGCTATATTTTTATGCGCACCGACGAGGCCAAGGCCCGTGCCCGCATGAAGTATTGGTGGAAGAATGACCGGGAGTCCATGATCAGAAGCTATCTTTATTTGAAGCCTAAGAGCATGCTCTACAAGACCTTCTACTGGGATGAGGTGGTTCCCCACACGAAAAGCGCCATCGAATGGGGCCGCCATGTGGATTTTTATCTGGCTCTCGCCGCTCTTCCCGCCGCCATTATCGCACGGCGCACCGTAGCGGAGGTTGTATTTCTCCTCTTCGCCTATGGCCTTCAGGTGTACATGTACGCCTACGCCTACGTCTTCGACCGCTACGCCCAAAGTCTCCTGCCATTCCGCTACATTGCCGTCGGCTTCTTTTTAGCCGCCGTCGCCGAAATCTTTAAAAAGAGCGGGGGAAGTCTCGGCAATAAATGGGCGATCTACAAAAAAGAGAAAGAATTTAATCGCCAAAGGAAGTCATCGCAATAAAAAACAGGCCCGAGAGCCTGTTTTTTTAATATGCTTTTGCGTAATAGACCATGTGTTTTGCCGGTTTTCCGCAGTGAACACAGACCGTGTCGATCTCTTCTTGTTTATCGTCGAAGGGGATGCAGCGAATGGTAGCCGTAGTTTCGTCTTTGATTTCGGCTTCGCATTCTTCGTCGCCGCACCACATGCCTTTTAAGAAGGGATTGCCTGCGGCCATTCTTTCCTTGAATTCGTCGAAGTTTTTAACCGTAAAGGTATTTTCTTCCATGCGTTTTTTCGCCGCTTGGAACATATCCTTTTGAATGGTTTCCAGCATTTCGTCCACTTGATCGGCGAGGTTTTCCATGGGAACGAAGATCTTTTCGTTGGTATCCCGACGGACGAAGACCACTTGATTCTTTTCGATATCTTTCGGTCCGATTTCGATACGTAGGGGCACGCCTTTAAGCTCCCATTGGTTGAACTTCCAGCCCGGGCTGTATTCTGTCCGGTCGTCGAGCTTGACGGTAAAGCGTCCGTTTAGGGAATCGTAAAGTTCTTGCGCCTTTTCCTGTACACCTTCCTTGTGGAGGGCGATGGGAACGATAATAACTTGCGTGGGCGCTACGTGGGGCGGCATAACCATGCCGCGGTCGTCGCCGTGGACCATAATGAGACCGCCGATTAAGCGGGTAGAAATGCCCCAGCTCGTGGTCCATGCCGTGGCGAGTTTGCCTTCTCTGTCTTGGAACTGAATGTCGAACATTTTAGCGAAGTTTTGTCCCAAGTTGTGGCTCGTACCCGATTGAAGGGCTTTGCCGTCGTGCATCATGGCTTCCAAAGTATAAGTAGCGTCGGCGCCTGCGAAACGCTCGGAATCGCTCTTCTTACCTAAGATAACGGGAACGGCCATTTCATCTTCGATAACTTGGCGATAAATTTCGTGCATTCTCAAAGTTTCTTCTTGAGCGTCTTCATAGGTTTCGTGAACCGTGTGGCCCTCTTGCCATAAGAATTCGACGGTTCTTAAGAAGGGACGGGTCGTCTTTTCCCAACGGAAAACGGAACACCATTGGTTGATTAAAATGGGAAGGTCGCGGTAGGTTTGTACCCATTTGGAGTACATGGTGTTGATGATGGTTTCCGATGTAGGACGTACGATAAGGCGTTCTGCCAATTCTTCGTCGCCGCCGTGGGTTACCCAAAGAACTTCCGGAGCGAAGCCGTCGAAGTGATCCACTTCTTTTTGAAGTAAGTGCTCGGGAATGAGCATGGGGAAGTAGGCATTGGTGTGGCCCGTAGCCTTAAAGCGGCGGTCGGCCTCTTCTTTAATTCTTTCCCAAACGGCGAAACCGTAGGGGCGGATGATCATGCAGCCGCGCACCGGTGCGTAGTCGGCCATTTCGGCCTTTAAGACGACGTCGGTGTACCATTGTGCGAAATCGTCGTCGCGGGATGTAATCTCTCTTACAAATTTTTCTTTGTCTTTAGCCATTTTATCCTCCTAGACTATAAAAAAACCACGGTTTTTCTGGGACGAAAAACCGTGGTACCACCCAAATTCAACATCAAAAGATGTTCTTAACATCGTAACGTGATGAACGGCTCAGTTTATGAGCGACTCCGGAGCGGGATTCCGTAGGGTGCCATGCTCGAACCTTTCAATCGGTGGATTCGATTCCCTGTCATGGTGAGGTACGTACTTTTCTCCTTCAGCGTCTTAAGAATACACATCCATTATACAAGTTGGAAAAAACTTGTCAAGAAGGACTTCAAAATTTTGCTCTCCTTTGTAAAATCACGCTCTCATTCTTGACATCAAAAAGTGTATTGACTATTATAAAAGAAAACACCCCTCACAGCGGGAGGGATTATAGGTTTTTTATATTGGTTGTCTTTCGGGAGAACCAATTTTTTGTTTTATAGGAGGAATTATGGATCTAGACAAAAGCTTTGGGGAAATGGCGTTTAACAAGCAGATGATGCGAGAGCGGCTGCCCCACGCCATTTACTTTCGGTGGAAAAATGCCATTCGAAACGAAGCGCCCCTTGACAGGGAAACCGCCGACGCCATCGCCCACGCCATGAAGGAATGGGCGCTGGAAAAAGGCGCTACCCACTACTGCCACTGGTTTCAGCCCCTTAACGGCCTGACAGCGAAAAAACACGATTCTTTTTTGGATCGCACGGACAAATACGAGCCCATTAATCGCTTCAGCGGTAAGGAACTTATTCGCGGCGAAAGCGATGGCTCCAGCTTTCCTACAGGAGGCATGCGGAGCACCTTCGAAGCCCGTGGTTACACCTATTGGGACGCTACGGCCAATTCCTTTATTATCGACAGGATCCTCTACATTCCCACGATCTTTGTGTCCTTTAACGGGGACAAGCTGGATAAAAAAGGACCCCTTCTCGAATCCATGAAGCTTTTAAGTGATTACGGCTCCCGGGTAGTGAACCTCTTCGAAAAAGAAGAGTACACCTACCGCATGAAGCCGAAGGTGGGCCTCGAGCAGGAATTTTTCCTTATCGACCGCAAGCAGTATGAACAGCGGAGCGATTTAAAGAGCATCGGCCGCACGTTAATCGGTGCGGGCGCGCCGAAAGGACAGGAGCTCGGCGATCATTACTTCGGCGGCATCCCGAGGCGTGTTATGGATTTTTATGAGGATGTGAATCATAAGCTTTGGGAACTCGGGATCTACGCCAAAACCGAGCACAATGAAGTGGCGCCGGGGCAGTTTGAAATCGTCGCCCTTTACGAAAATGCCAATATCGCCGTGGATTACAATCAGCTCATTATGAGCACCTTGAAAGAAACCGCCGGGGAACATGGCATGGCCTGCCTCTTACATGAAAAGCCCTTTGCCGGCGTGAATGGCAGCGGCAAGCACGATAATTACTCCCTCACTACCAATTACGGGAAAAATGTCTTTGATCCCGGAGACGATCCCAAGGAAAACATCACCTTCCTCCTGTTTTTAGCCGCCATGATCGAGGCCGTAGACGATTATGCGCCTCTGCTCCGCGTGGCATCGGGCGGGCCGAGTAACGACGATCGCCTGGGCGGCCTCGAGGCACCGCCGTCGATTATTTCCATGTTCCTCGGAAACGATCTGGAAGAAATATTAAAAGACATCGCCCACGAAGAATACCACGCAAAGATCGAAGAGCCCAAGGCCATTAAGATCAACTCTTTGGGCTACACCCCGAGAGATTCAAGCGACAGAAACCGCACAAGCCCCTTCGCCTTTACGGGCAATAAATTTGAATTCCGCATGGTAGGCTCCTCTATGACAGGCGCCGATGCCAATATCGTCATTAACACCGCCTTAGGCCACAGTCTGAGAAAAATGGCGGAGCGACTGGAGCCCCTTCAAGACGACGAGGAAGCTCTGAGAAAAGAAGGCTATCGCCTTGTGGCGGAAATTGTGCGGGATCACGAGCGCATCTTCTACAGTAAAGATAACTACGCCAGTGAATGGCGAGAAGAAGCCAAGCGCCGCGGCCTTCCCATTTACGACAGTTTCTTTGAAGCTCTTGAGGTCTACAAAGACAAAGAGCTTATGAAGATTTTCGACGAATACGGCGTCATTAGCGAAGAAGAAGCTGAGGCCATTTACGAAGTGGGTATGGAAGCTGTATCGGTGTACCGTTTCCTCGAGGCCCGCACCCTCATGACCATGCTCTCAAAAGATGTAGAGCCTGCCGTTGTGGCGGAGCTTAGCGACATATTAAACGTAACGGAGCGGCTGGACAATCCGGCCCTTAAAGACCGCCTGGAAACTTTAAACATCTTATTTGAAGAGCTCCTAATACGTCATAAAAAGCTTAAGGCGTCCTATGCCAAGGGCAAGACCCTTACAGGTTATGAACGCGCCCGCTTTTTCCAAGAAATGGTCATCACACAATTCCCTCATATACGAAAGATTTGCGACGAATTAGAGGCGAGAGTTTCCAGAAAGCACTGGACGATTCCCACCTATGAAGATATTTTTACACGATTAGTTTAGGAGGCATTATGACAAAATATATTTTTGTAACCGGCGGTGTCGTCTCAGGCATCGGCAAAGGCATCAGCGCGGCGAGTATCGGCCGCTTGCTTAAAAACAGAGGCTTTAAGGTGTTTATGCAAAAATTCGACCCCTACTTAAATGTGGACCCGGGTACTATGAGTCCCTATCAACACGGGGAAGTCTTCGTTACCGCCGACGGCGCCGAAACCGACCTGGACCTGGGACATTACGAGCGCTTTATCGACGAAGAACTTACGAAATCCGCCTCCATTACCACGGGAAAAATATATTCCCGCGTCATTAAAAAAGAGCGTCGCGGCGATTACGACGGCGCCACTGTACAGGTTATTCCCCATATTACCGACGAAATAAAAAAGGCCGTCTATAAAGCCGGTACAGAAACAGACGCCGATGTGGTTATCACCGAAATCGGCGGCACAGTGGGGGATATTGAAGGCCTTCCATTTATCGAGGCCATTCGCCAAATCCACTCGGAAAGTGCGGTAAACGACGTGCTCTATGTGCACACCGTGTTGATACCCTCTATCCCGGGAAGCGACGAGCTTAAGACCAAGCCCACACAACACAGCTTTAAGCAATTAATGAGCCAAGGGATCAAGGCAGATATCATCATTACGCGAAGCGACGGGGAAATCGATGAGTCCATTCGCAATAAAATTTCCCTCTTCTGTGACGTCCCCAAAGAAAATGTTATCGAATCCCGCCATGTGGATTTAATCTACGAACTACCCAATGTGTTCCGCGATCAAAAACTCGACGAGATCATTATGGATCACCTGAAGTTGGAAACGAAAGAAAACAAATCCGACGATTGGGTTTCCATGGTGGAACACTTTAAAAAAGCGGAAGGTGCCGTAGATGTGGCCATCGTAGGGAAATACATCCAACTTCACGACGCCTACCTTTCCGTGTCCCAAGCTCTTTTGGATGCGGGCTACGAACTGGGACGCCTCGTGAACATTCATTATGTGGATGCGGAAGAGCTTACAGACGATGCAAAAACCGAAGAGATCCTTAAGAAAATGGACGGCATTCTCGTCCCCGGCGGCTTCGGCGAACGCGGCGCGGAAGGAATGGTGCGCGCATCGAAATTTGCGAGAGAGCATGAAATTCCCTACTTCGGCATTTGCCTCGGCATGCAAATCGCCGTCATCGACATTGCGAGAAACCTTGCAGGCCTTAGAGATGCTCACTCCACTGAATTTGAAGTGAACACCCCCTATCCCGTCATCGATCTTATGGATTCCCAAATCGGCGTGGAAAGCTTGGGCGGCACCCAACGTCTCGGCAACTATCCCTGCCATTTAAAAGAAGGCAGCAAAGCCCGGGAACTTTACGGGGAAGAGCATATTCAAGAGCGTCATCGTCACCGCTACGAATTCAATAACGAATACAGAGGAAAGCTTCGAGAAGCGGGCCTTCAAATCGTCGGCATTAACGACGATCTGGATCTCGTGGAAATTATCGAGCTGGATACGCCGGGTTACTTTGTGGCCTGCCAGTTCCATCCGGAATTTAAATCCCGCCCCAACCATATCCATCCCCTATTCCACGGTTTTGTAGAAGCCGCCATGGAGCGTCGAGACCGTTGAGGGAGCGCTGGGAACTATACGACGAAGAAGATAAGCCCACAGGCGAGGTCATCTACCGGGGCGAGCGAATCCCGAAAGGCCGCTTCCACCGCGTCGTGGAGGCGTGGCTCCGCACGGGGGACGGGAACTTCATCTTGCAGAAGCGATCCAAGAAAAAGAAAAACTATCCGGGCTTTTGGTCCTGCACAGCCTGCGGAAGCGTGCAGGAAGGGGAAGGGCCCGAGGAAGCCATGATCCGGGAAATGGAAGAGGAAATGGGAATCATCCTTACTCGGGAAGAGCTGAAACTGGATCGCGTCATCAGCGAATTTCCCGCCCATTACTATATTTATAAAGTGGAAAAAGACGTCAAAGAAGAAGATATCGTCATGGATCCCGAGGAAGTGGAGGACTTTATCTTTTTAACCGCCGATCAACTGCCCCGCTGGATCGAAGAAAAAAACATGACAAAACTCGCTTATTACGACGACTTTTTTGAAAATTGGGCAAAAAAATAGGTTCACTCTACAAAGTGAACCTGTTTTTATTTAATACATGGGCACGGTGTACGTCCAAAGGGCGAGGCACGGTTCCTCGGAGGTGTTGATGTAAGTATGCAGCGAGGTGGCATCGAAGGCGATACTGTCGCCGGATTGAATATCGTAGGGAATATCGTCGATGACGACGGTAAGGCTGCCGGAGAGGACGAAACCGAACTCTTGCCCTTCGTGGCTGGATAAGACGGCATCTTCCCAATTCTTCGTGGGCTCAAAACGCATCTCCACCACCTGGTAGTGAATATGTTTCGGCGGCGAGAGCACGCGCACCCTTCGATGCATTTCCTTTTCGTCGATCATCTTGTGCTCCCCGCAGCGATAGATGACCGGGCGTTTGTGCGAGGGGACATCGTCGAAAAAATCGCCCATGGTCGTGTGCAAAGCATCGACGATGCGAAGCATGGCATTGACGGAAGGGGACACGAGATCCCGTTCGATCTGGCTGATGAGGCCGGTTGAAAGATCGGCCGCATCGGCCAATTCCTTAATACTCATGCCGAGCTCTTTACGCATCACGCGGATTTTATGGCCGGAAAACTTCCTCGACATAAGACACCTCCCTTAAAATAATATATTAAACATAGTATACCATAAATTTAAGGGCGCGCCACAGAAGGATCCGATCCATGAGAGAAAAGGATTATGCTATAATAAAACGAAATAGGAGGTAGATCCATGGATAGAGAAAAAATACTGGTCGTCGATTTCGGCGGTCAATACAATCAGCTGATTACCCGACGGGTACGGGAAAAAAACGTCTACGCGGAAGTGGTACCCTATCAAAAAGCATGGGAAGCCATTAAGCGTGAAAAACCCATCGGACTCATTTTTACGGGAGGGCCCAATAGCGTTTACGACGACAAAAGCCCGGACATCGATTCTGAAATTTTCGAGCTCGACATCCCCATCTTAGGCATATGCTACGGTATGCAACTCGTGGCGAAAAACCTGGGCGGCGTCGTGGAAAAATCCGATCGCCGCGAATTCGGAAAGACCAAGACCATGGTGGATCCGGCGAGCAAACTCTTCGACGGCCTGCAAGTGGAACAAACCACCTGGATGAGCCACATCGACTACGTAAAAGAGCTGCCGGAAGGCTTCCGCACCGTCGCCTCTACGGACAGCTGCCCCGTGGCGGCCATGGAAAACCGCGATAAAAACATATACGCCATCCAATTCCACGCCGAAGTGAACCATACGGAAAACGGACATGATATGATCGACAACTTCCTGAAAAAAGTGTGCGGCGCTAAAGGCGATTGGAACATGGAAGATTACGCCAAAGAAGCCAAAGCGGCCATACAGAAAAAAGTTGGCGATCAAAAAGTCGTCCTCGCCCTTTCAGGCGGCGTGGACTCCTCCGTATGTGCCAAACTCCTGGCAGACGCCATCGGCGATCAACTTACCTGCATCTTCGTCGATCACGGCCTTATGCGTAAAGACGAAGGCAAAGAAGTAGAAGAAGCCTTTAAAGATACGGGCATGCACTTCGTCCACGTGGACGCCAAAGACCGTTTCTTAAATCGCTTAAAAGGCGTGGTGGAACCGGAACAAAAACGTAAAATCATCGGCGAAGAATTTATCCGCGTCTTTGAAGAAGAAGGCAAAAAAATCGGCGCCGTGGACTTCTTGGCCCAAGGCACCATCTATCCCGACGTCATCGAAAGCGGGGCGGGCGATGCGGCGGTTATCAAAAGCCACCACAATGTAGGCGGCCTTCCCGCTGTCGTAGATTTCAAAGTCTTAATCGAACCCCTTCGCGATCTCTTTAAAGACGAAGTAAGAAAACTCGGCGAAACCATCGGACTGGATCCGAAACTCGTTTGGCGCCAACCCTTCCCGGGACCGGGCCTCGCCATTCGCGTAATCGGCGAAATTACCGAAGAAAAACTCGACATCCTGCGGGAAGCCGATTATATCTTCCGGGATGAAATCGCAAAAGCCGGCATGGACCACGATATCAATCAATACTTCGCCGTCTTAACCAATAATAGAAGCGTCGGCGTTATGGGCGACTTCAGAACCTACGATTACACATTGGCCCTTCGCGCCGTCACCACCTCCGACTTTATGACCGCCGATTGGGCGCGCATCCCCTACGAAGTGCTGGATAAAGTGAGCGTGAGAATTGTCAACGAAGTGGAACACATTAACCGCATCGTCTACGACATAACCTCGAAACCCCCGGCAACTATTGAATGGGAATAGTCGCAAAATTTTATAAAATGGCTTAATTATAAGCTATAAAGACAATGAAAAATAGCCACTGGTACTCAAATGGTACTGGAAGTAAAAAAGAATAAACTAAATAATAGTTCCAAGTGGTTTACATTTGGACAAAAAAAGGTTCTAAAATATCCATTGGGGAGTCATCTCCTCAGTGGATATTTTTGTGCAAAAAGATAGCACTTGTTTTCCCAATCACCTAAAATTAAATCACCACAACATAATAAAAGGGGGGGAAACAAGTGCACAGTCATATTAACACATTACTTTTAGGAATCCAAGATGTTGAGGTCATGGATGTTTCAGAAGATAAACATCGCATTGTTATTGATTGCAAGCCCATCCACGATCGGGTGTATCCTCACTGCGGCTCGTGCCATGCGTAGGTACACGATCACCGGGAGCAGGTGCTTCGGGATGCTCCGATGCGTCGAAAACATGTCTTTCTTCGTGTGCGTAAAACCCGTTATGATTGCAAGGATTGCGGAATGCGCTTTGAAGCACCTCTTTCCTTTGCTGCCAAGGGCAAGCAAATGACGAAGCGTTTAATTGCTTATGTGGTGGATGCGTTTAAGGATATTCGATCGGTTGCCGAGCTTTCGAAGGAGGTCGGTATTTCATTGACGAGTATTTTTCGTATTGTATCGTGTTTATTTATACCGCGTAAAAGATTACCTCGTGTCTTTTGTATGGATGAATTTAAGGGCGACAGTGGTGGGAGCAAGTACCAAACGACTTTAGCTGACGGAGAAGCTAGAGAAATTGTGGATATTCTTCCCACTCGCTATGGCAAGGATTTAGCCGACTATTTTTCTTCCATCGATCGTGAGGAACGACAAGGGGTTGAAATCTTTGTCAGCGATATGTGTAGCACGTTTAAAGCTGTTAAGGAGAATTTCTTTCCGCAAAGTACCCATGTCATCGACCGGTACCATTTCATTCGTCAAATCCATTGGGCGTTGGAAAATGTTAGGAAGCGGGAACAGAAACGGATGACGGTGACGGAAAGGAAATGGTTTAAAAGGAGCCGCAGTCTATTGAAGAAGCCGGCGAAGCACTTAACAGAAGACGAGAAGAACCTTGTCGCCATCATGCTCGAAAAGAGTGATGCCATTCGGACAGCTTATATCTTAAAAGAAGGTTTTTATACCTACGTCCTTTCACAACAAAACAAAACCTCTGCCATGACAGCCCTGAGGCAATGGATGGACGATGCCGAAAAGAGCGGACAAAAAGAATGGCGCTACTGCTTGCGTGCTTACAGAAACTGGTTCGATGAGATTACCAACAGCTTTGACTATCCCTGGAATAACGGTTATGTAGAAGGAATACACAACAAGATTAAGACAGTGAAGCGTGTCGCTTTTGGCATGCGCAACTTTCATCATTTCAGAACCAAGTTACTCTTGGTCTGTGCGGAAGACGAGTGATTTAAGATCTACGGGAAAACAAAAAGGAGCCTAGTTTTCACTAGACTCCCCAATGGTTGACATAGAACCAAAAATAACAAAGAAATTACTGCTAATGTTGTTTGCATTTTCCAAAAAGATTCAGGGAAAACAAAATATAGGATTATTACAGTTTATCCAGATAAGAGGTGATTTAATGAAAGAATTAGATGTTGTAAGATTGAAAGATGATTACAAAGAAATAAGTCAAGGGACAAAGGGAACTATTGTTTTACTTTATGATGATAAAAATTGTGAAGTTGAATTTTTTGATAAAGATGGAGATACGATAGATGTAGTCATGACTCCTTTAAGAAAATTAGACCTAATAGAGTCATTCTAATAGAATTTAAACCATTGTAAATAGAGCTTGTAAAAAACAATCGTACAAGCTCTATTCTTATATCTATTTGAAAAAACAACTTTGTTAAGCACCATGTCTTCTATCATTAAGTTACAAAGGACAGGGTAATTTCAGCAACAGGACTAAGGAAATCTAATTTTTTAATTTGAGAAGTTATATTATGATTTTTCTTAAAGATCACATTTATGAAATTATATTTTCTTCCGGTACCGGGACGGGACTAAAATCTGAAAACGTCCTATAACTACATGAGTTCAGTGATATTTAAAAAATAGAATCTAGTATTGTGAATGGTTTGAGAAATATCGTACAGTTGGAAAAGAAGAACGAGAGTAAAAGTAAATAAAAGCAAATGACCGTAGCTTAAGGAAGTCGCGGTCATTTTTTTGCTAAAAATTTTCCGAAGAAACGGAGCTATTTACCTATTTTAGATGATTAAAACAACTGGAGCTTTTAGATAAATAAAATGTAAAAAGAACCTGGTCTTCTGTTTTATAGGAGGGTAAGATATAAAATAATAGAGATTTTAATCTTAGAAAGGAAGGATGCCATGGCAAATGTCGGCTTATGGCAGCTTTTGTGGCTGTTTTTTATTTACTCATTTTTAGGATGGGTCACGGAAGTTTTTTTGAAATACTTGCAGTATCATCGCTTCATTAACAGAGGCTTCCTCATCGGGCCCTATTGTCCCATTTACGGCGCCGGAGCCGTTTTGATTACAGTAGGGTGTGGGATGCTCTCTTCTTTCGAGCGTTCCTGGGCCATGAGTTTTCTCATCGCCTTCGTTCTTTGTGGCCTGTTGGAATATGCTACGAGCTACATACTGGAAAAATATTTTCACGCCCGCTGGTGGGATTACACTCAAAAGCCTATGAACCTTCACGGCCGCGTATGGATCGGCAATCTGATCCTCTTCGGCCTGGGAGGCGTCGCTATTGCGGAAATATTGAACCCTCGATTCCTCGCCATGGCATCGCGATTTGAACCGATCTTTTTTAGCGCCCTTTTAACGGCCGTTTCCATCCTTTTCCTTGCCGACGTCTTGATGAGTTATTTCATAATGAATCTCTTGAAACGAGGGGTGGAAGAGAGCCGATCGAATAAAAGCGAAGAGATCGCCGCCGAAGTCCGCTACCTCCTGGAAAACCGCTCCGTCTTCCATAAGCGGATTATGGACGCTTATCCCGAGCTGACCTTCCGTACGGAAGAGGTAAAGGCGCGACTGGAGCGTATTCGTAAAGAAGGGGAGGCCATTCGCCTTCTAGCCGAAGAAAAAGTCGAAGTTCTCGAGGAAAGAACACTCGCCGGTCGGGAAGCTGCCCGCAAAAACCTTACGACGACATGGAGCTTGCAGCGGGAGATTATAGAAAAGCAGGATGAGATTATCGACTTACTTAAAAAAGGAGATGCAGGCGATATTCAAATGCTGGAAGAAGCCGTTAACGGGAATAAAGAAATTATTGAAAATAGAGAGCGCCGTTATCGGCTGTTGAAAAATGAGTAAAAAGAAATCCCCAAAAATCGAAAAGATCGGTTTTGGGGATTTTTCCTTGTAAAGTGGAGAGAATGATATAATCAAAATTAGTCAGCACTTTATCATGAAGGAGTTCACATGAAACGATTAAATGCATACTACGAATCTGGAGTTCGTAAATTTATAGATGATAGTCCTGAGACCATCCTGGGGATTATTACGGGAAATGATGCGTCGGAAAGTACGAGGCTACTTCAAAAGAATACTTGGAAAGAAGAAATCGAGATTTTGAAAAGAGAACTCGCTGCGCTCCCTTTAAAAGATGAAGATTCCAGAATTCTATTCGAATACACTATTCCTCGCATGGGCAAGCGTGTGGATGGCATCGTCTTATATCAAAACATTATCTTTGTTTTAGAGTTTAAATGTGGTAGCGAATATTATTACAGCGGAGATTATGATCAAGTATATGACTACGCTCTAGATCTAAAAAATTTCCACGAGGAGAGCAGGGACAGGCTGATCGTTCCCATTTTAATAGCGACGGAAGCTCCCGCTGTTGAGAAGAAGTTAAAAGTAGAAAGTGGAGTTGTCGAGCCGCTGAAGTGCAATAGTTCTGAGATCGGGAAGCTAATCGAAGAAATTTCTTCTCGCTTTTCGCAGGCACCATTTTCTTATGAAGACTGGATCGAGAGCGCCTATCGTCCTACGCCGACTATTATCGAAGCAGCTCAAGCTCTTTATACCGATCACGATGTAGAGGATATTACGCGAAACGATGCCGGAGCTAAGAACATCACCATCACCACCGATGCCATTAATAAGATCATCGACGAAAGCAAGCAGAACCGAAGAAAGTCTATTTGTTTCGTTACAGGCGTTCCCGGAGCGGGTAAGACGTTGGTCGGCCTCAATCTAAGCACGCAAAGAGCGGATGCAAAAGAGGGAGAGCACGCGATCTTTTTAGCGGGGAATTACCCTTTGGTACAGGTTTTAAAAGAGGCATTGGTAAGAGATAAAATAAGCCACCTAGAGATTCAGGGAATAAAAGCAAAAAAAAGCGACGTTCGGCGTTCCGTCGATGCCTTTATACAAATTATACATAAGTATCGGGATTCTTTCGTAAATAATGACAAGGTTCCGCCGGAGCACGTGGTGATATACGACGAGGCGCAGCGATCGTGGAATGCTGAAAAAATTGCACGTTTTATGAAAGATAAAAAAGGGATTACGGATTTCCCTTATAGCGAGCCGGAATTTCTCATTAGTACATTGGATCGCCATCGAGATTGGGGAGTTCTCGTCTGCTTAGTGGGAGGGGGCCAAGAGATACACGACGGAGAAGGGGGACTGCCGGAATGGTTCCGTGCCCTAAATCATCGTTTTAAAGACTGGGACGTTTATGTATCTTCTGATTTAAAAGAAGAATACGTCATCGGCAATACCTGGGAAGGTATGACGAAGGATTTAAATATAACCACTTTAGAAGATCTTCATCTTTCTGTTTCGCTGCGCTCATTTCGATCGCCAGATATGGCCGATTTTATTAAATCCATGCTCGATCTCGACGAGGAAAGGGCCAAAGAAAGTTACGCTAAAATTCGCAGCCAATACTCTATCATGATAACGAGAGATTTAGATCGGGCCAAGGAATGGGTACGTGCAAAAGCGAGAGGATCTCAGCGCTACGGACTCCTCGCCACGAGCGGTGCCTTGCGCTTAAAGCCTGAAGGGATCTTCGTAAAGAATAAAATCGATGTGAGTCATTGGTTTTTAAACGGGAAAGAAGACGTGAGGTCTAGCTACGCTCTAGAAGATGTGGTGACGGAATTCGATGTACAAGGGTTAGAGCTCGATTATGCCATCGTAGCGTGGGATGCAGACTTGCGATTAGTTGACGGAAAATGGGAGTATAAATTATTCAAAGGTTCTAGATGGATCAATAAAAATAAGCGAGAAGATCAGCTTTATCTTAAAAACTCCTATCGCGTACTGTTGACACGCTCTCGCCAAGGGATGATCCTTTTTATTCCGAGGGGAAGTGAAAGCGACCAAACGAGACAGAAAGCTTTTTACGACGGAACTTACGAGTATTTAAAGGGAATAGGGATAGAGGAAATTTGATATGTGGTCAGGCCTAGGGAGGAGAGGGCTGTTTATAAAATTAGATGTTTGACTTAGTCTATAGAATAGA
Organism: Aedoeadaptatus nemausensis; assembly: GCF_903819165.1. Lineage (GTDB taxonomy): Bacteria > Bacillota > Clostridia > Tissierellales > Peptoniphilaceae > Aedoeadaptatus > Aedoeadaptatus nemausensis. The sequence goes on along the minus strand of NZ_CAIJCS010000016.1, from coordinate 9,749 downwards.
TTTGAGACTTAGACCGCAGGCTATATTGAAATGACCCTATCGACGTTATTTTCAACGGAAATACATACCACTAGATAGTAGGTGAGATAAATGGACAAGGCATATGATGAAAAGAACAATAGAATGGTTTATGCAGTAGAATCGGCGAGGGATATAAAAGCCAGTGAACGATTCTATTTCCGTTACCGGTGTATTTGCTGCGAAGAGTACGTTACCCTAGCAGCTGCAAACAGCAAGACTACGACACCTTACTTTAAACATAAACGAGGTGGCGATCACGAACTATGCGAAGCCTATACGGGGAATGTGCAGGCGGGTGATTTTGAAAGGATAAGAAAGAAATTACAAAATCATCGACAAGTCCTGTACTTTAATACATACCGTTCGAAACTTGAATTTGGCATCAAGTTCAGTGCTGAAGAAATAGATGAGTTTTATAAAGCGAATAAGCGAGTGGATATTTATACGATCCCGAGAAGAGATCTTATTCTCTCTACATACATTACGCCGAAAACGTTTAAGCCGGAGACGAGACACTTTTTCGAGATTAATAAATCGGCTTTAAAATACGAACTCTGTATAGGCGAAACAACATCTATTATTAGTACCTTTACTAATGATGCAGGGTTCTATTTTTTCAGAGAAACTTTAAAAAAAGAAAAATTTAAAAAGATAGAGGGAGACGTTCTCTACTTAAAGACGACCTACCTTGTGCTGTCAACTGATCGCAATAAACTTAAAAAATTAAAAAAATTCAATGAGGTTACTTGCATCGACGGAATCTCAAAGTATTCAATTCTTGGGAAAGTTTTTTACGGATTAAAAGTAGTTATTATCGAAAAAAGCCGAAGTTTAAATGAGTTTTTAGGTCAATATACTATTGAAAAGTTGGAGTCTCTTTATCTCTTGTGGCCGCCATCTAAAATGGTTGACGAACACTTTGTGACTGATCAAGATTCAATCTATGTAAAATCTAGTTTTCCGATCGAGGAATTTAAGAACACAGAGTGCTCCTCATACATGCAGTTGAAAGAATCGTCAAGTATTACAAGGATGAGTTTATTTGATAGGATTTATATTCATGAAAAAAACGTAAACTTTACGATTTTAAGAAAGAGCGTGCAGAACCAGGAGAATCACTATTCGGAGATCGAAGAAAACTTAGCGACACGCTGTAAAGTGTTGGACATTATGAATGAAGATCCGCAAGAGCTGGATGGGCCTTTTGCAATCTTACAGGACTACGAATTTTACTTATTCGAGAAAGGCTGCAGACTCTTATCGCCCGGAGAGGAAATAAACCTATCCAAAGACTCTGTAATAATCGGCTATAAAAATCGACATCCGAGGAAAATAATATTACCGAAAGGGCGCCGTAAGATTTCTAAAGAAGATTTGTTGCTTGATATTCTTCGCTACTATCCTAAAGAAGAATTTTGTGATCCTGAGAACTTAGAAAAACTAAGTTATAGAGATTATATGTCCCCTTACATGGAACGTTGTAAGAAAAGGGGAAGAATCAATAGCGTGGTGAAGAGCTATCTGGAGGAGGGAAGACTATGAAATCGATAGAAGCGTTAACAGATGTGCAATGGCAATATATTTGTTCTAAAATTCCTGCATATCTTGCGAAAGATTTTTTTAACAAGCATCCAAAAGACTTTCAGAGACTGGAAAAGGGGTTTCGTGCTAAATCATTATCCGATCGACAAGTAGAAAATATCTTAGTTCGTCATCGTCGTGATCCGTTTATAAGAATTTTTCTCATTAGATTTATCGAGATAGAGATTGAACATATTACGACGACATCGGGTCAACAAGAAGAGGATTACGAGATTTATATTGAACGTCTTTCCGACTCAATATTTTCTGAAAAAGTCGATTTGTTTTATCAATTGATAGAAGAAGAGCCGTCGAAAGAGTATATTCAGTTGATGGGAGCGGCCATTCGTCGCGAAAAGCATTATACATCTCAATTGAAAGAGATGAACAAAGAAAAGAGCAGGGAAGATCGCGAACGGGAAGATGTTATTCAATCGCTGGAAAATGAGTTACTTAGCGGAGAGCAAGAAGAAATCAAGCTGAGAGAAAGCTTCAATGAGCTTGAAGCGCGGCTGAAAGGCTACGAAGAAAAAGGAGATCAAAAAGACGAGGTTATAGTGAATCTGTCATCCGCTGTAGAAGAGTTGAAAGAAGAGTGGGATCACTATAAAAACAAAGAGGGAGAAACGGTTAAACGTTTAGAAGAGACGCTCTTATACTGTGAAGATTTAGAGGAAAAATTCAAAAAACTCCGGGCCCATACCTTGCAGTTGGAAGAATCTATGGGAGTTTTAAGAAAAGAATATGGTCAAACGGTTGAGGATATGCAAGTTCTTTTAGAATCTTATCGTAAAGATGAAAGATCAGATCAAGGAGCGAATCGTTTAGAAGTTTCATTGCAATGGCCTCATAAGGAACCTGTACGACCGCAGGAAATGGAAATATTTGAAGAGTTTTTCGAGTACAATCTCAAAAGTATGGGGTTTAAGGAGTCAGATCCAACCTATGATCTATTCTTGCAATACATAGAATCTGTAGCTTTTACAGGAGTTCCTCTATTGGTAAAGACCTTCCAGGGCATCAACCTGGCAAATTGCTTAGCAAACACCCTGAGCGGGAAATCGACCGCCGTCTCCATCCATTATTCCTACGAAATGTCACTTATCGATTTCAAATCTCTACTGGATAATTTATCTGAACGAGTGTGGTGCATACATAATGTTATCGGTAGCGCGGAAGAGCTTAATTTATTGACGCTTCTCAGCCATTATCGTGACAAAATAATAATCGTGACGTATCCTGCAGAAAGAACATTATTTTACGTTCCGCCGGAAGTTCTAAATTATGCTCACTATATAAATTTCGACGGTTATGATTTTATGGCGAAAAGCCAGAAATTGAAAGAAGATCCTTCCGCTTTAGAGGAGGATATTTACGAAGAAGATGAAAAAACCGTTGTCGCTAAAAAGCAATCGATTCTACTTGAAATCGGGAAAGAATGCGGATTAAGCGAAGAGGTCGTGCGATCTATGATTACATCCTTAGAAGATGGAGACGCCCTCGATGCAACTCTATTATTTACCCTTTTACCTTATACATCGAAAGTTTTAGGTATTAGTCCCTATGTGGAATCAAAAAGGCTGGATCAATACGCAGGTGTTAACGGAAAGAGCCTACAGAAGAAAAGTATGTTGGAGTGGTTTGGCAAATGAATGAACTTTTAAAAGTAATGGCTAAGGATATGGATCTTCAATTTTATGATGACGAATCCCTTTCATCCTACGCCTATCGAATCATCTATTCTGCTCTCGGCTTGTGGTGTCTTCACTCTGCAGCATCTATAAGAGAAGGTACTTATGGCATGAGTAAAAAAGGACTTACACGGGCGGTGAATGACTTATTGAAAGAATATCTGGACCTTGCTCGTGAATCTGAAGAGTTTCTAGTGCACTCGCCTTATTTTAATCTGGGGCAGTTCATACGGAATGTGTATGAGGAGACAGGCTATATCATAACTCTCGAGAACAATCGCGACATTTTAAATACCGGTCAAGAGACCATTTCGATATCAAAAAATCTACACCTGCATTTAGGTCTGCCCGATACGGATTATAAAATAAGCGGTCTGGGCATCTATACGTGCGAATCCGGACGGCCCATCTTTTTGTACGATCTTTTGATAAGAGACGACCTGTCTCCCCGTCAATACGTAGCCTTGTACTATGATCCGCTAGATTTTAAGCCGTGTCCCTTTGGAGACCTTTTATTCTTTGACATAGAATCAAATGAAAAACTGAGTCGCTCCTGGAGAAGAGCTCTGAAATCAAGAGTAGGTATAGCAAAAAGCTCGGACGACAACACGATTTACCGTGTAATGAAGAGTGACCGAGGCAAGCTTTTTTATGCCCCGATGCCTCCGAATAGAGCGGGAGAAGAGCACATGTCGGGGTTTGAAGACCGACGTCTCTACATTGCATTAAAATACTGTCTCGGACACCCGATGATCGCAACGTTTCAAAAAATTGATCGACAATACACCCAACTCATAATTAACGGAGATCTACCCAACAGGGAGTATTATTTTCTGCTATTGAGTGCGTGGCCGAAAAACGGATTTACCGATCGCCATGAGTTTATTATGGAAAATACGATGGTTGAATTGTGCACGGAAATGTTGAAGAGATTAGGATACAGTATTGAACAATAAAAGGTGTAAATGATTTCTCGTGGCTTAAGGTTAGGAAATGGGGTGGATAAGGAATTTGAAATTAATGGCTGTGTTATAGTTTCTCCCAATATAACATATGATGATTTTTGGGATGCCTTTATCGGTTTTGTGGAATCGAAGGGTATTATATTTGGGCGAACGACAGCCGAGGAGAGCATGTCATGGATGATCTGTAGTCTGTTTTTAAATTTTTACAAACTAAGCCCTTCGGGGCTTTTTTTCTTCACCACATAATCGTAAAATTATCTACATTGCAATAAATTTAGGTTTATTTTTGTTTAAAGGGTATAATAAAGCCAAATCATGTACGTGTTATAGATAGGGGGTTTTTATGGATAATGAAATAAAGCGTGAGGGTGGTTTCCATTACGCCTGGGTGATTTTAGTGGTAGCGACTTTTGTTTTGGGCGTCTACGTGCCCGTGGTGAATTCCCTATCCAACAGCTGGCAGATCGCCGTCACCAACGAGCTCGGCTTCTCCAGAACGGCTTTTTCTTTTACGGGCACCATTACCCAGGCCGTGGGGATTTTTCTGGGGCCTGTTATTTCGGTGATTCTTACGAAATATAATTTTAAGCGGATTTGGACGGGGGCGGCCATTACTTTCGGCCTCGCCGTCTTCGGCTATTCCTTGGCGCAAAGTAAATTTCACTTTTACGCCCTGGGCCTCGTCGTAGGCGCCGCCTACATTACCACGGCGCAAATTCCCATGATGATGCTCATCAACAACTGGTTTTCGGAGAAAAAAGGCCTCGCCACCTCCATTGCCGTGTCGGGAATTTCCGCAGGGGGCGCTCTTTTAAGCCCGCTTATTAATCGACTGATCGCCGGCGTAGGCTGGAGAATGTCTTATCGGGTGTACGCCCTTATTATTCTCGCTCTTGCCGTAGTGTTCGGTTTCTTTTTGATTTATTTGCGGCCGGAAGACAAGGGATTGAAGCCCTACGGCTATAAAGGGGAAGATGAGGAGTTGGCGAACCCTTCTGTGGATTCCAATAAATCTCTAAACGTCGGGCTATCCATCAGCGCATCTCTTTCCTGCAGCTTTTTTATTTTCCTTCTCTTAGGTTCGGTTATGAACGGTCTGGCCAATGGCGCGTCCCTTCAGTTTCCGCCGGCCCTTCAGGAAGCTGCGGGCTTTCAAACGGCGGGCACGGTGGTGTCCATTTATCTCTTAATCGGCGTCTTCGGAAAGCTTTTATTGGGACGTATCGCCGATAAATACGGCATTTATCACGCCCTTATTTTCGGCGCCGGCACTCTGGCCTTAAGTTTTGTGTCCATGCTCTTTGCGGGGCAAGTGTGGGGACCTTGGCTCGTGGCCGTCGTTTTCGGCTTCGGGCTCGCCCTGGGATCGGTTCTGCCGCCCTTGGTCACATCCTCTATTTACGGGCGCACTATGTACGGAGAAGCCTACGGCTTTGTACAATCGTCCACCCAAATCGGTGCGGCTTTCGGCCCGCTCCTGGTGTCGTTTATTTTCGACTCTTCGGGAACCTATTACCTGGCTTGGCTCATCAACATCGGTCTTGCCGTCTTAACGGGCTTTTTCTGGTTCCTCGCACATAAAAATGCGGAACCTTTCCAAGGAAAAAGCGAAAAATAAAGGAGGCAGTTATGGAAAAATATATTCCTATTTTAAGGGATCTTATACAATTTAAATCGGTAAACGACGGCGAAGAAGAAGTCGCCCACTATATCGCCGATTTATTTAAGGATTACGACAATGTGGAGACGGAAATTGTAGACTCTTACCCGGGCCGCTCCAATGTGATCGTCAAATTGAAGGGCAAGGAAAAGGGCAAGATCTTCGCCGTTTCGGGGCACTTGGATGTGGTGGCTGCCGGAGAAGGTTGGACCCATCCGCCCTTTGAAGGGGTCATTGAAGGCAATAAAATGTACGGCCGCGGCACCTGCGATATGAAGGCCGGCGTGGCGGCGGGAATTTACATGCTTTTGGATATTATCGAATCGAAAACAGAGTTCGCCGGGGAAATCTGGTTTATCGGTACTGTCGGCGAAGAGGTGGGCATGCAAGGTGCCCTCGATTTAGTGGAAGGCGGCTATTTAAACGAGGTAGACGCCATTATCACCCCCGAGCCCACAAAGCGCGACGGGGAAAACCAGGGCATTTTCGCCTCCAAGGGCTCTATTATGTATGAAGTTCACTCGGCGGGGAAAGCCGCCCACTCTTCCATGCCGGAAATCGGCATTAACGCCATTATGGCGCTGGCGGATTTTATCCGTAAGGTGCAAGACGCATTCGACGCGGTAACCGCCGATCCCGCTCTTCAAAATAAAAACCTGGGCTCGACCCTCAATGTATTTTCTATGATCGAAGGGGGCGTGCAATTTAACTCCGTGCCGGACAAGGCCGTAGTAAAGGGCAATATTCGAACGGTACCGGAATTTGCATCGGAAGAAGCCATCGCTCTTTTGGAAAAAGCTATTGAAGAAAACAACCTAGACGAAAGCCGCGCCAAATTAAGCTTGGAACTTATTCAAGTGCTGGACCCGGCGGAAGCGTCCAGGGAAAACGACTTAATCGACGCCCTTATCGAATCGGCGCCGGATAAAAATGTAAAGATCAAGCCCTTGATCGGCACCTGCGAGCTCTCCCGCTTTATTCATATTTCAGACGATATTCAGCTCCTGGTCTACGGCCCGGGGCTTACCCAACAGGCCCATGTGGTGGATGAGTATATCGAGCTGGATGAATATGTGGATACGATCCGCATCTTTAAAGACACGGCCCTTACATTTTTGGCAAAATAATTCATGACAAATTTCACTCGAAAGAAAGCCCCGGATCAGCGTTTTTCGCTCCACGACGCACGCATTATCGCCATGGAACGGCGAGGAGACGATCTTTTCCTAAAGACGGATTACGGCTACGCCGATATTGAAAAAAATGACGGGGTGAACGGCGATCTTTTAATAACCGGTGTTTCCTTCGACGATTCCTATGTTTATATGATCGATTTCGGGAGAGTGGAAAATATAGGGCGCTTTTCAGGGGAAAAAATGACCCTGGAGGATTTTCTTCCCCGTTTCGAAGAAAGCGCCGCCATCGAAATCTACAGCGAATACGACGGCTTTCGCTCCTATTATGTAAACGGCTTTTACTGGTTGGGCGAGGAAGTGAAGGAAATGACCATGGATTTTTATTTTACGGGCTCCGTAGAATATGTAGTTTATGAATAAGTGCAATAAAAAAGCGACCCGAGGGTCGCTTTTGCTTTTAGTTGTCGAGACCGGCCACGTCGAATAACTCGTCGGCGATTTCTTCGAATTCTTCTTTGATTTGTTCAACGCCTTTTACCTTGGTGTCGTCTAAATCGTCGACTTCCGGTTTGGCGAGCATTTCTTCGAAATAGGCCACAGTTTTCGCCATGTCGTTGCCCGTTTGATCCAAGGTGTTCTTAATATACTCTTCGTCGTTGGTTCTCAGTTGATTGTCCTTGTCGATGAAGTTATAGAAAGTATCCATTACCTTGCCGTCTTTTGTGGAAAGATAGGCCACGGTCTTGTAACCTTCGGCGTTTTCTTCTCCTTCGTAGAGGTAGTAATCGCCGTTTTCGTCGGTCATTTTGTAGATGGTGCCCTTGGCGTCGTTGTCGTCAAGCTTTTTAACTTCTTCCATGCCTTCTTTGTATTTGGCAAGGTCGAAGGTACCGCTTGTGGTATCTACTTTTGCTCTGAAAGCGTTGACGGCATCTTCTGCCCCGTCGGCAGCGTTTTTGGCAGTATCTTCGGCTTGGTTAATGGCTTCGTTGGCCGCCTGCTCCGCTTTATTGGCTGCCGCTTGGGCGTTATTGGCCGCCTGTTCGGCTTTGTTGCCGCAGCCTGCGAGGGTTAAGGTAAGTGCTAAGGCGAGAGCGCCTGTTTTAAGTGTGCGTTTCAAATAAATTCCTCCTAGAATAATGTACTGTTAATGGTGTAAAACAATATCTTTTTACAAGCTATAGTTAATATATACCTCTTTTGGGGCTATTTAAACATGTGGACGGGAATTCATCTCTTTATATTGGCAATGACATGGATCCGTTGACTTTATAAGGTCTAGGATTTAAACTGAATAAAGATATTTAAACCAAATGAAATGCTATTTTGGCGCATGGATTTGTGCGCTTATACCTATACACTACATAAAGGAGACATGGATGTTACGAATTTTTACAGATGACGGCGCAGATCTAACCTTTATTATGCGCGAAACTTATGATATCCAGGTACTGCCCATCGGTTTAACCGACGGCGATCACGAATTTGAAGCGGGTCGTAGCATGGATGTGGATACTTTTTACGATAATATGCGTTCGGGTGTGCACTATTCCACCTCCCGCGTGTCGGCTCCCCTCATGGAATCCACTTTCCGGAAATACTTGGAGGCGGGAGACGAGATTCTCTATATCGCCCTGTCTTCAGCTTTATCCGGTACATGGGAAGGGGCGTCGTTGTTACAGCGAGAGCTGGAAAAGGAATATCCCGGGAAACTTCGGGTTATAGATTCTCGCGCTGCCAGCTTCGGCGAAGGTCTTTTAGCCATTAAGGCGTCTGTTTTAAGAAGCCGAGGAGAAAGTCTAGACAGTATAGTGGAGTATATCGAAAAAAATAAAACCGAAAGCTTCGAATTTTTTACCGTGGGAAGCTTAGATTACCTGCATCGCGGTGGCCGCGTGTCCAAGGCGACGAAAGTGGCCGGCGGCATGCTTCAGATTTTTCCGGTATTAGAAACCAACAAAGAAACCGGAGAATTAAAGGTAATCGACGTGCACCGGGGCCTCAAGGGGCTGTTTAAAAAGCTTAAAAACTATATGAACAGCAAGAGCGAAGGGGGCGTCTTCAATCCGAATCAGACGGTCTATGTCTATGGCGGCGATTGGGAGGAGCGAGTGGATGCCATTAAGCGCTTTTTAATCGATGAAATGGGCGTGAAGGAAGAAAACATCGTAACATCTCTTCGCGTCGGGAGCATTATTGGCGCCCACACCGGCCCTGAGATCGCTATCGTGACCTTCGGAGGGGTAATCCACGATCTTTCTCTCGTGCCTGAAAGCTTATAAATTCATAATTCATGGAAAGAGCCGGCGGACGTCGGCCTTTTTTTATTGGGGAGGGCGCCGGAGGAGCGTCGCCATACGGGTCCTGCGATCGCTATCGTGACCTTCGGAGGGGTGATCGACGATCTTTCCCTCGTACCTGAAAGCTTATAAATTTATAATTCATGAAAAGGGCCGGCGGACGTCGGCCTTTTTTTATTGGGGAGGGCGCGGAGGAGCGTCGCCATACGGGTCCTGGAATCGCTATCGTGACCTTCGGAGGGGTGATCGACGATCTTTCCCTCGTACCTGAAAGCTTATAAATTTATAATTCATGAAAAGAGCCGGCGAACGTCGGCCTTTTTTTATTGGGGAGGGCGCCGGAGGAGCGTCGCCATACGGGTCCTGCGATCGCTATCGTGACCTTCGGAGGGGTG
>NZ_CAIJCS010000015.1:30278-31647 GCF_903819165.1 Aedoeadaptatus nemausensis | reverse complement strand
TCTTGAATCTTTGGTAAATGCTTATTTTTGATGTTATTAACTGTTTTTTGGGATATTCCTACTACTTCTGCGACTTCTCTTTCTTTCATTTCGTAGAGAAAAAGTAGTTTTAGAACTTTTTTATCTCTTTCAGAAAATTCACTAATGACTTCTAAGAATGCTTCTTCTAGAAGTTTGTACGTTACTATATCCTCAGTATTTTTAACGCTAGTTACTTCAAAGTCGTATTCCTCTTCAGCAACATCAAGGGATAAGGGAAGACCATATTCTTTTGTTTCGACAAAGCCTGTTTCTAAACTTCCTGCTTGGACATAGTTTCCATTTTTCTCAGCCACTGTTTTAATTCTGTCTTTATCTTGTAGTTCTTCTAAATTCTTGTAGGCTCTTTGGATTCTCTTTTTTTCTCTCCAGATTGGTTTCATATATTCTTTGTAGACTTCTTCACTAACTTCGATTTCTTTGCCATTTATTTCTAAATATCTTTTCTTTGCCATCTTTTGCCTCCTTGCAAAATATCTAGATCCGCAAGAAGGCCATCCGTAAAAACAAAAAAGACGGCAATAGAAAACCATGGTTTGGTTTTCCGACTGCCGTCTAGCGTTCTTGCGGATATCTCTTTTACTTATTTAAAATTTTAATTTCGCCTTTAACTACATAGGCTATGGTTGTACTTTTACCTCGCCTGATAGTTAGCTTTTTCTTGTCTTCGCTAATATCACAGACTCTTTTTCCTTCTTTGTTTCTTATTTCTATAGGATCACCTCCTTAATATAAAAATAGCCAGATGAGTTTCCTTTTGAATACTCATCCGGCTATTTGATAGTTACATTTACTTCTTTGCTCGGTATGGTTTTTTCTTATTTTTGTTTGATATTTCCAGTGTTGAGATTTTCCCACAGTGTGGACATTTTGCTGCTATCTCTATTTTTTCTAAAGGAATTCTTGATACATCAAAAAATCTCTTTTTACAGACTGGACATGCCATTTGTTCCATAATACCTCCTTGTCTTTCCTTGTTAGCTTCTTTGCTAATTTCTTTCTTAAAAAAATATAGCTAAGCTATATTTTAAAAACTAAATTCGTTATATAGTTCTTTTGTTAATTCAAAGTCATTAGGTGCATAGCCTAATACTTTTAATCGAACTAATGCTGCTGTTTTTGATACTTGGAATTGCTCTGATACTTTCATGATGAAATCAAATAGATAAGTCTCATCCTTAATATGCTTATCATAGCCCAGATAGTATAAATACTTTATAATCGCTTTTTTATTCATCAAAAGACAAGAAGCAAATGTATTCGCCTGCCATTCTATTGTATCCATAAATCCCCAGCGTTTATTTTTCTTCTTATTAACATCGCCAGTTCG
>NZ_CAIJCS010000015.1:0-30179 GCF_903819165.1 Aedoeadaptatus nemausensis | reverse complement strand
TATTCATCAAAAGACAAGAAGCAAATGTATTCGCCTGCCATTCTATTGTATCCATAAATCCCCAGCGTTTATTTTTCTTCTTATTAACATCGCCAGTTCTACAAGCTAGTGATGCAGGCTTTTCTTCTTCATTAAAAAAAGATAGTTGGTTTGGATCTCTATAGAATACACACGGATGAATTACACCATGTCCACATTCATGAGCTAGGGTAAATCTTCTAAATCCTTTATCTCTTGGATTATCTAATTGCTTATCTATTAGAATAGTATTAGCTCTATCTGTAAGATATTCTAGTTCCCATTGTCCAGTTTCAATATTTGGCATTAGGCTTTTCATTGTTCGTATTACTTGGTCATCATTAAAGACCATCATCCCTGCATAGCATCCGTTATGAGATAAGTAGGCATACTCAACATTAAACCCTAAATCAAATTCTGCAAGCCCCTCAATATCTACTGCTTCAAAATTTTCAATTGCAGAAGGACAATATTTATTGAGAATTTGCTCGGTCAGTGATTCAATTTGATCTAAAGTGATAAATGGAGCACCTGTACTTGATTTGTTGAAGTTATATTGATACATGCCTACCTCTCTTTTTCAATTTCTTCAATGAATTTTATCCACTCTTCTTCTTTGACATCTAAGTCTCTAGCCTTTCTCAAAGCTACGCTTAAGCCTTTAGTCTTTAAAATATACTCTGGCAAATCAGGTGCCACCGTATTTCTTTGCTTTCCAGCTAAATCCATCATAATGGATGATTCTTCTTCATCCAAGTTTAATATTTTAGCAATTTGGTTCAACCTATCTAAGTCAAAAGAATCTCTTTTTCCTTTCTCTACATCGCTTAGATACGGTGAGGAAATATTAAGCCTGTCCGCCATATCCTTTAAGGTGATTCTTAAATCCTTTCTCTTCTGAGAAATAAAATCCCCAAAAGTCAGTTCGTGATTGTTCATGATTACCTCCTATTACATTATTAGCTAATCTGCTAACTTGTTTATATTTTACAGCTTATTAATTGATGTGTCAAGTCCTAATATCTATTCTGTTCACTCTCCCTATAAATATCTATCCTGTCTACACACCCCTACGATTTTTACTATTAATATGTTCCCGCAAGGTATTTTTCAAATAAAAAAATGGCTTTTAAGATTTCTTTTAAAATCCTAAAAGCCATTGGTTTCAACAGTTTTATAGCTTGTTATTCTATTTTCTTGACATCAATACTACACTCTCCACGTGTGCCGTTCTCGGGAATTGGTCCACGGCCTCCAGGTGTTCCACTTTGTATCCGCTCGCTTTGAGGATTTCGATGTCTCTTTTTTGAGTCACAGGATTGCAACTGATGTAGAGTATGCGTGGGGCATTTAATGCGGCCAGTTTGTCGATGGCCTTTGGATGGATGCCGTCGCGGGGCGGATCCACGACGAGAAGATCGGGGCGCGTGGTAAGGGTATCGATAAGCTCCAACACGTCTCCTGCGAGGAAACGGGCGTTTTCGATGCCGTTGGCCTTTGCCGCACGATTGGCATCTTCCACGGCGGATTCCACGATCTCGATGCCGATGACTTCCTTCGCCTCTTGGGCCAGGATCTGGCCGATAGTACCCGTGCCGGAATATAAATCGTAGACCACGCCTTTTTCCCTGCCCGCCAGAGCACGAGCTTTTTCATAGATCAAGGTCGCCGTATCGGGATTGGGCTGGAAGAAGGAAAAGGGCGCGATTTGAAAATTCAAATCCAACAGACGCTCTTCCAAATACTCGTCCCCCGCCAAGTGGACGATTTTCTCCGGCTTAATGGCGTCTGCCCAATCGTCTGAAATGGTGTGGTAAATAGAGGCGATGGTGCCTTGAAGCTCCAAGCCTTGCAAAAAAGCCACAAAAGCCTCTTCATCGACGGGATCCGACGAGGTCACTAAGTTCACCAAATAAGAATCCGTAGCGCGGGCATGACGCACCACGAGATAACGCAAAGTACCTTCATGGCGCATGCGGTGATAAAACGGGGTGTTCAGTTCGCGGAAATAGCGCTCAACCTCCGCGCGAATGGTTTCCATATCCTCGGGCACCAGGAGGCATCCCGTAGTGGAGACGATGTCGTAAAATCCCTTTTTATGATGGAGACCTAGGGTTAAAGGACCGCCCTTTTCCTCGTCTCCGAAAGTGTATTCCATTTTGTTGCGGTAATGGTAGGTTTGAGGCGCCATGGTATAGGGCACATCCCGGCCGTAGAGATCGTCGAGCATTTCCTTTTTAAGCGCCGACTCCTGCTCATAGCTTATGGTCTGGTACATACAGCCGCCGCAAACGGGAGCGTGAGGGCAGTCGGGGGCGGTCTCCATGGGAGAGGGCGCCAAAGTTTCTAAAATCTTTCCCTTTTTATTGTTTGCACGATTTCGCGTAATGCGCACGCCCACTTTTTGCCCGGGCAAGCCGCCCTTTACATGAATTTCCGTGCCGTCTTCCGTTTTCACCACGGAACGATTGGGAAAGTGACGCTCTACAATCTCGCCTTCTCTATACTTCTTAGCCATAATGCCTCCTTTTCTATTCCCCATATTATACCATGACCATTACCGAGCTATTGGAAAGAACACCATGCAAAAAGCTACCGAGTGAACGGTAGCTTTTTTGTATATCGAAGAGTTTATTATTTTACAATTTCAATGCCTATATTGTCTCTGAACGCATCCTTTCCTAAACTCTTAACCGATGCGGGGATGGTTACTTTCTTAATGTTATTGTAGCGGAAGGCTTCTTTATCGATGGTTTCGATGCCTTCTTCCAAGGTCAGATTGATCAGGCCGCAGTAAGAGAATGCACTGTTGCCGATAGTCTTGACCGTGCCCGGAATCACTAGATTTTGGAGATTTTTATTGTTTTTGAAAGCGTTCGACTTAATATCGGTAACCGACGCGGGAATAGTCAGGTTTCTAATATCCGCATTTTGGAAGGCACGCATACCGATGGTGGTGACACCGTCGGGAATGGTCAATTCCTGAATGGGGCAGCCGTAAAAGACGGAAGGTGCGATTTCGGTGATATTCTTCGATAAGGTTACTTTCTTTAATTGTTCGCAGTTCGAAAAAGCGCCGCCACCGATGGTCTTCACGCTGTCGGGAATGACCACTTCTTCGATAAGATTGTTTCTAAAGGCAGCTCCTCCGATTTCTTCGATGCCGTCTTCGATTACCAGCTCTTTAATCTTGGTATTATCCGGATCAGAAGCATTTTTTCCAAAAAGACTCGGCGCAATTTTAGTAATCTTGTTGCCGTTTGCGTCCTTTGCAGGGATGGTCACACGGTTACTCGTTGCAAGTTTATCCTTGGCGCTGTCGGCGATTGTGGTAAGAACACCATCTTTTACCACAAAGTCTTCCGGTGTCCAGGGTACGCCTTGGTAATCGTCATCGATATCTTGATCGGTGCCGCTATCAAAGAGGGCATCCAACTTAACAACAAAGGGTGTGGTTGGGATTTGCGACGCAATGCTCGGATCAAATACAGGTTTCGCCGTATCGCCGGTGATTTCCCAATCCACCGCCTTGGCCAAGCTAGTACCACCTTTTCCATAACCGACTTGGGTCGTGATTTTTTCATTTAACATGGATTTAACTTCGTCCGTTGTCATGTCCTTGACGCCCATGCGGTTGCCTAGGATGACTTCGATGCCGCTGTTGCCACTAAAGGCACCTTCACAGATCTTCTTCAGACCGAAGGGCAAATGAACTTCGTTTAACTGATTGTTTCCAAAGGCAGAACAGGAAATTTCTTCCAACGCCTTATTGAATTTCACCGATGTCAGTTCATTGCCCGAAAAAGCATTGACGTCGATTGTCTTCAGGTTTTCATTGCATACGAGTTCTTTGAGCTTGCCCTTCATAAAGGCATTGCGCCCGATGATTTCGAGGTTTTTACCGAGGGTGAGGCTTTCTAATGTTGGCATCTTCCTGTCCGCCATAAAGGCCATATCGCCGACGGATTTCAGGGAATCGGGCAATTGTAATTCTCTTATATGATGCGCCATAAAAGCAGCATTACCTATCGTCTCAAGCCCTTCATTGAAGCGAATTTTTTCGATGGGATTGGCGCCAAATGCCGCCATTTCAATGGTCTTAATATTTTTAGGAATTTCCACCGAGGTTAAATCATTTTTCGGAGCTCTCGTGGGATTTTTAAATGCACTTTTTGCAATGGTATCGACACCGTCGATAGCGGGGATCACCAAATTTTTATCCGTAGCGACCCGTTCCTTGCCTTTATCGGTAAAGCCCGTAATCTGATTGCCTTCCACGATAAAGTCGTCTTTGTCCCAAACGCCCAGTGTGTCCTTGGAAATTTTTACCTTGACGATGAGGCGAATCTTCTTCAGATTTTCCTGTACGGTTTCGTTGGAGGTTCCGTCTTTTTTATTGGGGCCTAAGAGATCGTTCAGCTTTTGGTCGGAAATCTGTTCGAATTTTGCGCTATAGGTGGATACATCGCCTTGGCGATCGATCAGTTCCCAACTTTCGATGTCGAGAGGTGTCTTTTCATCTTTTAATTGACCCTTGAAAATATAGGGCCTCAATTGAACGACCTCACTTAATTTGTCTTCGATGGTCATTCCGTCTAAAGACGTGATTTTCACGGGATCCTTCAAATACATCTTGAAGGTCGTATCCCCTTCAAAACCCGGATTGTAGCGGAAAGAGTTCCCGCAGAATACCTTGAGAGAGTTGGGAACGGTAACTTCCGTAATCTTATTGCGACAGAAGATCTTCGGTGAAATTTCTTCCAGGCCGTCGGGGAAATCGACCGTCGTCATTAAATTCGATTTAAAGGCGCCGAGATCGATCTGTTTCAGCGTCTTGGGGAATTTAATATTGGAGATGGCGTTGGAAGTAAAGGCGGAGTCGCCGATAAAGTGTATGCCTTCTTCAAAGGTTAGATTGACGATATTGCTGTTGGCGAATCCATTGGGTTCCACATCGTTTAATGTGCCGGGAATAGATACGGTTTTCATATTATTATTGGAAAAAGCACGGGCTTTTACATGTTCCAACCCATCATTTAAGGTAAGTTTGGCGATGCCGCATTTTAAGAAGGCAGTGCTGCCGATGGTTTTTATGGAGCCGTCGATTTCAAGCACCTTTATGGGCACATTAGCAAAAGCATTGTTCGCAATTTCATCGACGCCCTCGAAAGCGGGAATGACCAGGTTGTTTTTGTTTTTCTCTAATTTTTCTTTTCCTTGTTCGGTTAGGCCCTTCAGCACATTGCCTTCAATGACAAAATCCTCTTCCGTGTAGGGTTCCACTTTGATAGGTCTTTCGCCTTCCACTGTTTTAAAGTCGATGGAGGCCTGTTCCATTTCCCCTTTTGCTTTTTCCAAAGATTTTAATGTAGCGTTTGGATTGTTATATTCCGCTTCCGCCGCTTTAATGGCTTCTTGCAAGGTCGCAATATCTTCAGGTTTTGCTACGACCTCGCCCATGTCAATTTTTTTTGGATCGGTTTCGTCGCTAGGTGTTAAACCTTTCAAAAGACTCTTTGCCTTGTCGATAAACTGGCCTAAGAATTTCCGTGCGGTTTTCATTTCCGGCGTATCGTCTTTGCCGGGATCGACGGACGGTTTGTCATTGTCTCCCGCTCCCGGATCGACTTCCGGTTTTATCGGTTTATCCGGTGTGGGCGCAGGTGTCGGGATAGAGGGCGATGCCGGCTCCCAAATTAATTCAGGAATGTTCTTTTGTTCTCTTTTATTCTCTACAACAGGTCTTTCGGCCACATCCCGCAGACGATTGTTATTTTCCATAAAGGGAAGGGCGTTGTAGATCATATAAAAGATATCCCTACGAATAGAAGGGTTCTTGGAATTTTCCATGGTAACGCCATCCAATAGATTCTTATCCTTAGCGTAATTTAAATATGGAGCAGACCATCTTCCCTCAGATTTACCTTTTACCCCGGGGAAATCTTTATCTAATCGAACAATAAGTGCAATCATTTCCTCGTAGCTGATCCTGTCATTAGGATAAAAGTTGCCGTCGGGCATACCCGCTACCATTTGATAGCTTTTCATAAGCTCGATATATTTGAAAGCCCAGTGACTGGAGGGAACATCTTTAAAATGCTGCTGACTCATATCGACATTTTTCGTAAGTTCCTCCATGCCCGAGGCGTGAACCAAAAGCTTAACAGCTTCCGCTCGTGTCAAATATTCATTAAGTTGCAGGCCGCCGTCACCACGTCCTACGATAATTTGTTTCTGCTGCAAAGTTTCGATTTTATAATTTGCAGACTGCGCATAAATGCCGGTCATCGGAAAACTCGTCAATGTCATGACAAGCGCCAGCAAAAGCGCGATACATTTCTTCTTCATGCGTCACTCCTTTTGTATCGTTAGTTTTCAAATAAATGGCAGTCTTTCAATTTATATACTTTTTTTCACTTTTATAAACTAAATTCTTTATGTATAGAAAATTAGAATATGGTGTTTGATATTATACTCTTTTTCTATCTTCCTCATATTCGTTCTTCCTTCATCCGCGTCGGTTAAATATTTTCTTAGCGGGTAAGTACTTCATGGTGATATTATGTTTAATTTTGATAATTCTTACGAAAGGCTGCCCGGCGCATTTTTCCGCAAGGTGAATCCCACGCCGGTAGCGCAGCCATCTTTTTTTATAACCAATCCCACTCTCGCCGAGGAGCTCGGGCTAAATCCCGATGAGATTTTCTCAGAGGAGGGTTTAGATGTTTTAAGCGGTAATAAGATGCCGAAGGAGGCATCTTCAATCGCCATGGCCTATATGGGCCACCAGTTCGGCTACCCGGCCATTTTAGGCGACGGCCGCGCCATTTTAATCGGCGAGCAGATCACGCCTGAAGGCGAGCGGCGAGATATTCAGTTAAAAGGCGCCGGCCGCACGGATTTTTCTCGCGGCGGCGACGGACGGGCGTCCCTCGGGCCCATAATTCGCGAATATATTATGAGCGAAGCCATGCACGTTTTAGGCGTGCCTACGACCCGTGCCCTCGCCGTGGTGAAGACGGGTCAGCCCGTCTATCGGAGCAGCGAGGAGGAGGGCGCCATCTTGACCCGGGTAGCCTCGAGCCATTTGCGAGTGGGCACTTTCGAATGGATTGCAAATATGGAGGGCGGCGATGTGGAAGCCCTTTTGGATTACGCTATCCACAGGCACGATCCCGATCTTGCCGATTCTCCCGACAAAGCCTACGACTTTTTATGTCGGGTCGCCGAGCGCCAGGGCCGTCTCATCGCTCAATGGATGTCCCTCGGTTTTGTTCATGGCGTCATGAACACGGACAATATGACCATCTCCGGGGAAACCATCGACTACGGACCCTGCGCCTTTTTAGATGTCTTCGACCCGAAGACGGTGTTCAGTTCCATCGATCACTTCGGCCGCTATCGCTTTGAAAATCAGGGGCAGATCGGTATTTTTAATTTGAACAAATTAGGAGATGCCCTCTTAAATCTTTTGGACGAGGATCCCACCGCGGCGGAAGAGAAAAAAGCAAAGGCTCTTCAGCACTACGGCCGCAGTTTCGAAAAAATGTATTTCCAAAAAATGGGCGAAAAACTGGGCTTTAAGGAAATTTCCAAAGAAGACGAACCTATGATTCGAGAGTTTTTAAATATTCTCTACGACGACAAACTGGACTATACGGAATCTTTTTTACGCATCACTTACGGCGATAAAAAAGAGGAGTGGTCTCCTGCCTTCCGCGAATTTTACGAAAAGCTCGTAGAAAAGACCGGCAAAGAGGGAGAATCTCTTCGTCTAAAAACGAATCCGGCGATTATTCCGAAGAATTATTTAGTGGAGCGGGCCATTCAGGAAGCGGAAGCAGGAGACAGCAGCTTTTTGTTCCATTTCCTCGATCTCTTGAAAGATCCCTTCTCCCATAGCGAAGAGCAAAAGGCCTTGCGCACCGCTCCCGGCATTCCCCATTACAAGACTTTCTGCGGCACCTGATGTTCAGTCTTAGTAAGGATTCATTCTATGGTACAATAAAGAAAACATGAAAAAGGATCTGACACTATGAATTACGAACTGGGCATTGTGGGCGGCATGGGGCCTTTGGCCACCTCCGTTTTATTCGATTACATCGTCCGCCACACGGCCGCTGCTAAAGACCAAGAGCATATTAACGCGCTCATTTTAAATCACTCCACTCTTCCCGATCGCACGGATGTGATTTTACACGGTAAAGACGAGGATTTCCTCGACGCCGTCAAGAGCGATTTCGATATTTTAAACGACTTAAACGTTCCCCTGATCGCCTTTCCCTGCAACACGGGCCATTATTTTTTCGACGCCATGTCGAAGATGGCGAAAGGCAAGATCATCAATATGATCGACGAGACCCTTGCCCATTGCAAGAAAATGGGCGCAAAAAATGTGGCCGTCTTCGCCACGGAGGGCACGCGCTCCACAAAGCTTTACGATCATTACGCCGCCCGCCACGATCTCCGGGTGATCTACCCGACGGCGGAAGAGCAGGAGGCGATCACGCGCATTATTTACGATGTGAAGGAACTGGGCAAGACCCGCTTCCCCGAAATGGATGTGCTCCTCGAAAAATACACGAAAGATGCCGTAGTGATTTTGGCATGTACGGAACTTTCCACTTTAGGCATCGACAACGAAAAGGTCGTGGACACGACCCAGGTTTTAGGGGACGTCATTATTGAAACTTGCGGAAGAAAGAGGATTTGATGGAATTTACTTCGATTATTTTAGGAACGGATATTAACGCTTACGGCGTGGCACGCTCCCTCCACGAGGCCTACGGCGTGCGCTCCCATGCTTTTGGCGTAAAGCCCCTTCGCTTTACGAGGGCGTCGAAAATCGTCGACGTGGAAGTTCACGAGGATTTCGACACGGACGAAGGCTTTTTGCGTACCATGAAAGAGGTGGCGGAGCGTTTCGCCGATAAAAAACCTCTTCTCCTTACCTCCTGTTCCGACGGCTACACCGCCCTTATCGCCAAGCATAAAAAGGTACTGAAAGAGGACTTCGTCTTCAACTACATCGATTACGATCTTCAACAAAAATTGGAGAACAAAATCGACTTCTACGCTATATGCGAAGAATACGGCTTGGACTACCCGGCGACGAAGATTATTTCCCGGGAAACCAAAGACGATTTAGATTTAGGCTTCACCTTCCCCGTAGGGTTAAAGGCCAACGACAGTATCGAATTTGTGCACATGCATTTCGAGGGCAAGAAGAAGTTTTATAAAATCGACGACGCCGACGAGCTGAAGCGGGTCGTGGATCTTATTTACGACGCCGGCTATACCGGCGAACTGATCGTGCAGGATTTTATCCCCGGCAATTCTTCCGCCATGTTTGTCTTAAACGCTTATGTAGACAGCAGGGGCGAAGTCACCATGATGAGTCTCGGCAAATGCCTTTTAGACGAATGCCTCCCCTACGAAATCGGCAATTACAACGCCCTTTTAACCATCGGCGACGACGCTCTTTACGATCAGTACACCCGCTTTTTAAAGGCCCTCGGCTACAGGGGTTTCGCCAATTTCGATTTGAAATACGATGTGCGGGATAAAAAGTACAAGGTGTTTGAAATTAATATTCGCCAAGGACGCTCCTCTTATTACATGACCGCCGGAGGCTGCAATTTTATGCGCTATCCCGTGGAGGATCTCATCGAGAACAAAGCGCTCGCCCCCCATTACCACGACGAACGGGGACTTTGGCTTTTCGTCGATCCTTCCGTACTTCGAAAATACGGCAGCGCCGAAGACAAGGAGCTTATCGATACTTATTTAAAGAAGGGCTTTCAATTTACCCAATGGTATGAAAAAGACCGCTCCCTTCCCCGCTATTTAGATTATATGCGCCGCCGCATCTCCACGAGGAAATATTATCCTCAGTACGAGCCGGCGCGGCAAAACGATTAAAAAAAGAGCATGCCCTTAAAGGCGTGCTCCTTTTTGATTGCTATACATTTAATATAAATCGCAAGATGGCGAGAATAAGAATGTGGACGGGGTAAAATGCGTAGTTCAACCATTTATACTGTTTGCCCCGCTCTCCGTTGTAGGTCAGTGTGGCGAGAAAGCCGAGGCCCGACCAAAGTTCTTTAATAATGGAAAGGTACCCGATTCCCGCCGCCACGACCGGTCGATCTCTGAAGAGATAGAACAAATAGGCCACGATAATGGCGTGGTAATCGTAATCCAAACTTAAAAACATGGCGACGCCACACATGATGATGACCACGAGAACGGATGCGCCGTACCAACCGGCTTTGGATTTTGCGGCTATCTTTTCTTTCAAAATGTCAACGATCCAGATGGTCACCAGAGAAAGTGCCAAGGTGAACATCATATTGTTCCAGTTCTTGTCGAAAAATACTTTCGATGTAAAGAGATCGAAGGGGATTTCCGAAATCAGCCCGAAGATCAGGAGATTTCGTAAATACTTGCTTCTCGAACGGGTGTTGAAAAAGCCCTCCACGAGAAAAAACATGAAGATGGGAAAGGCGATGCGGCCCAGGATACTTAAAAGATTGCTGATATGAAGCAAGGGGCCCGATCCCGTTAAATAGGGCGTGATCATGGAATTGTTCACGTGATCCAGTAACATGGATAAAAAGGCAATGTATTTTAATTGGGCGCCGTTTAATATTTGATAGGGTCTCCCCTTAGTTTGTGTAGATGACATACTATTCCTCCGTCAATATATGAATGAGTATTCATTTTATAACGGCCCACAGATTTTGTCCAGATTTTTTTACGCCGCCATTATTTCATCGTCTCGGCCAGTTCTTTCAGTGATTCTACCAGGGCGGAAAATCCCTCCTCCATAATTCCCGGCGCCATATTCCCGAAGCCCACGATAAGCTTCGGATAAGGGGCGCGGTATTCCCCTTCGTAAAAATCGGAGAGGCCGTAAATATTCATATCCCGCTTTCGTAAATACTCTAAAAGCATTTTTTCCTCCATGGGAATTTTGCAGGTCAGAATAAAATGAAGCCCGGCCCGCTTGTCGTCGATTTCAAAAAGGGGATCTCCCTCGAAAAAGCGGAGCGCCGCCTTTCGTTTTTTGTCATATTGCTTCCGCTCCCGATTGAGCCGCCGCTCGAAATAACCTCGCTCCATGTATTTCGAAAGGGCGAGCTGCACCATATTGGGAATGGGACAGGCCACCAGGGGATCTTTTTCCCTATACAAAGCCATGAGTTCATCGGGCAAGACCATAAAGGACACCCGAAGCCCCGGGGAAAGGGATTTGGAGAAGTTGGACATATAGATGACGCGGTCGGTGGTATCCAAACTCTTCAGCGCCGGAATCAGACGGCCGTAATATTTATATTCGCTGTCGTAGTCGTCTTCGATGATGTAGGAATCGGTGGCTTTTGCAAAATTCAAGAGCTTCACCCGGCGATCCACCCGCAAAATGCTCCCGGTGGGGAATTGATGGGTGGGGCTTACGAGGTAAACCCCTCGTCTACCGGAGAGTTTTTCCGGATCTATGCCGTCTTCATCGATATCGACGAAGCCCGGGGAGCGACCCGTGGGCTCGAAGATTTTCTTCGTGTCGATATATCCCGGATTCTCCAAAAAGTAGCGGTAATCTTTCGGCAGAATAAAAAATAAAATTCGAAACAGGTATTCCATGCCGGCAGATAAAATCACATTTTCGGGCGACGCATCAATGCCCCGGGAGGAGCGGAGGTAGCGGCAAATGGCGCGGCGTAGAGATTCGATTCCCTCCTTGTCCCATGCGTTCATTTCCGAATCTTCCATCATGCTGTCCATCATGGCTCGCTGAAAGGGAGCGTCGGGAAAGTCGAAAATGCCGTTTTTATTTAAGTCGAAATCGTAGCGGTAGCGAGGCGCAGACGGTTTCGCCTCCGTCTTTTCCGGCCGCGGCGTCTTATGCAGACATTCGATGGGGGATACGAAATAACCCACCCGCTCAACTGCATAAAGATAGCCTTCATCCAAAAGAGCATCGTAGGCGGAAGAGACGGTGTTCACGGAAATTCCCAAATGATGGGCGAGATCCCGCTTCGAGGGAAGTTTCGTTTCCTTCTCCATGCGGTTGGCAATAATGTCCTCTTTTATGTAGTCGTAAAGTTGTAAGTAGAGGGGCGTTCCCTCGCTGAAATTCACGGTGATCATCTGGTACCTCCCGATTTTTATGTTTTGATGCTTTTGATGATATCAAATACATCTTACAATGTCATTAGATTAATTTAAGGAGGTTCCCATGAACGAAGCATTTATTAAACTCACCGATTCTTTGAAAGGCGGCGTCATTATGGACGTCACCACACCCCAACAGGCGAAGATTGCAGAAGAGGCCGGCGCCGTCGCCGTTATGGCGCTGGAGCGCATCCCCGCCGATATTCGCGCCGCCGGCGGCGTGAGCCGTATGAGCGACCCGAAGATGATTAAAGAAATTCAAGAAGCCGTCTCCATTCCCGTTATGGCAAAGGTGCGCATCGGCCACTTTGTAGAAGCTTCTATTTTGGAAGCCATCCATATCGATTACATCGACGAATCCGAAGTCCTGACCCCGGCGGATACTACTTATCATATCGACAAGAAAGCATTTAACACCCCCTTCGTCTGCGGCGCCCGCAATCTTTCCGAAGCCCTTCGCCGCATCGAAGAAGGGGCAGCCATGATCCGTACAAAAGGGGAAGCGGGTACGGGGGATGTGTCCCAAGCCGTGGATCACCTCCGGGCCATTATGGGCGAAATCGCCTTGGTGCAAAATAAAAAGAAGGACGAGCTTTACAATCTCGCTAAAGTAATGGGCGTAAGCCACGATCTTCTCCTCTATGTGAACGAAAACGGGAAGCTTCCGGTGGCGAACTTCTCAGCAGGTGGCGTCGCCACCCCGGCGGATGCGGCCCTTATGCGCCGACTGGGCGCCGAAGGTGTGTTTGTGGGAAGCGGCATTTTTAAATCCAATAATCCCGAAAAAAGAGCAAAGGCCATCGTAAGAGCCGTGGAAAATTACAAAGACGATAAAATTCTCGCCGAAGTGAGCGAAAACATCGGCGAAGCCATGGTGGGCATCAATCCCGACGAAATCGAAACCATTATGGCGACGCGATAAACGAAATCTTCTCTCTCATCAATATAAAAAAGGCTGTGAGCATTAAACTCACGGCCTTTTCTTTTGGATGATCTTCAGTTTTAATTTGTCTTTTCTAAACGGGTTATATCTTTAAATAAGTTTTCCGCAGGATAGCCGCCGATGCCCGTCACGAGAACTTGTTCCGGAGATGCCGGATTCAGTAGGGTGACAGCATAGGCGATGCCCGTTTGCCCGTAAATATTATGGGAAAGGCTCAAAGCGAAGTTTAAGTCCTTTTCGATCATGTCGGCCTGCTCTTTTTTCGTGAATTTAGGATAGGTTCTAAAGAGTTCTCTATACTTTTTCACTCGCTCTCCTACAGGGGTAACGAATACCTGCATGGTCTTTGCGTCGTAAGTAGCGCTGAAGTATTGTCCGCCGTCTTTATTAATGGCGGCGGCTAATTGTTCGCCTACAGAATTTACTACTTCTTCTGTAATGGGGCCCTTCATATAGTCGCTGGCTAAAATCACCACCCGGCGATCCTTATCCCAGCTGATGGGATTGGCGGACAGTTCGCTTAAGATGCGAATGGGTACGAAGGTGCGGCCATCTTTAATGCGCGCCGGCACGTCGGAGTGGATCGTGGTGGTTCTATCGGCGGCGGTAACGCGAACGGCGGTGGAGTCGATGGTGTAGACCATGCGTACATCGCCGATACTGACCGTAACCGTGCGATCTTTTCCGTTCCACTTCACGTCTTGACCTAAGCTGTTGGATACGAAGCGCAGCGGCACGAGGGTTCTTCCGTTTTCGATATAGGGGTTCACATCGCTTACGACGAAATGATCATTAACCCAGAGGCGAATAGGGGTGGCGGCTTCCGCCATATTGGGAAGGGCTAACAGTATGGCGAGGGCCAATGCCGCCCGCAATGATTTCTTTCTCATAATTCCTCCTTCAGAATTTTAAGTATTCTCTTAAGTCGATTATAGAATAGGAAATTTTTTCCCGCAAGTTTACGCCCTTACAAAAAAGCCCTCTTTTGCGAGGGCTTTTTCTAGCGAGCCGAGCGATGGGCTTCGGCCAGTTCTTCATTTCTGTATTTGTTTTTATTCGCCTGGTTCATCATAAGCTTAATGCGATTGGTTTGGTTTACCGCCGATGCCGAGGCGTCGTAGTCGATGGGGATAATATTCGCCGTGGGATAGGCTTCCCGAATTGCTTTAATAACGCCCTTACCCGTAATGTGATTGGGCAGGCAGCCGAAGGGCTGCACGCAGACGATATTGCCGGCGCCGGAGCGGATAAGTTCCACCATTTCCGCCGTAAGGAGCCAGCCTTCCCCGTATTGATTGCCGAGATCCACAAATTCCTCGGCGTATTTCATCAGGGTTTCTACTTTTTCCGGGCCGTCGAAGCGACTCTTCTTCAGCTCTTCCCGGATAATGCGGCGATAGCTTTCCACATAATCGATCATGCGATCGGCGAGGAAACTGCCCATTTTCGACGTGCCGTAGCGGTTTTCTTTGATCCGCGCGTTTTTAAAGGAATAGATCATGAAATCTGTAAGATCGGGCACCACAACCTCGGCGCCTTCCTCTTCCAATTGCTTTTGCACGTGGTTATTGGCTTCAGGCAGGTATTTTACGAGGATTTCCCCGACGATGCCGACTTTGGGCCGCACCTTGCCGTCCACTTCAATGGCGCTGTAATCTGCCACCATTTCCCGCACGTTTTTGCGGAATTCTCTGCGGGAGTAATTGAAGTCTTTCGCCGTAAGCTTTTGGATCCAGCGATCGGTGATCTCTTTTTCAGCACCTTTTTTCACCTCGTAGGGCCGAGTGGCGTTGGAAAGGCGCATAATTAAGTCGCCGTAAAGGAGATCCTGCACGCCTTTTTTCCCGATACTCGCCAATTGTCTCTTCGTAAATTGGAAGCCCGGGTGGCGTTCAATGCCTTGAATAGATGCCGCCAAGACGGGAATGTGACCGTATCCCGCGTCCTTTAACGCCTTTCGTATAAAGCCTACGTAGTTGCTCGCACGGCAGGCGCCGCCGGTTTGGCTCATCAGAAGCGTCAAATTATCCGTATCGTAGCGTCCGCTCTTGACGGCTTCCATAAATTGACCGACGACAAAAATCGACGGGTAGCAAGCGTCGTTATTTACATATTGGAGCCCCTCGTCCACGACGTGGGCGGAAAGATTGGGGAGCACCTCCACATTAAAGCCCTCTCCTCGAAGCATAGGCTCTAAAATGGCGAAGTGGATGGGCGCCATTTGGGGGATTAAAATGGTGTGTTTTTTACGCATCTCCTCGGTAAAGATCACGGGATCGTCGTAAATAGCCTCTCGCTCTTTGTCCATGGTGCGATTTTCCACCGCTTGAATCAGGGAGCGGAGACGAATTTTTGCCGCGCCTAAGTTATTGACTTCGTCGATTTTCAGCACCGTATAAATCTTATGATAGGATTCCAAAATTTCGTTCACCTGATCGGTGGTAACGGCGTCCAGGCCGCATCCGAAGGAGTTGAGCTGCACCATTTCCAGATGGTCGCTCTCCCCGACGATTTTCGCCGCGCGGTAAAGGCGGGAGTGGTAATTCCACTGGTCGAGGACCCGGAGCTTGCCGTCCAGATTTTCCTCGTGGACGATGGAATCTTCCGAAAGCACGGGAAGCCCGAGGCCCGTAATCATTTCCGCCATGCCGTGATTGATCTCGGGGTCGATGTGATAGGGACGCCCGGCGAGGACGATGCCCACGGAGTCGGTTTCCTCTAAAAATTCCATGGCACGCTTACCTTCGGCGCGCACGTCGTCGCGGTAGCGCGCCTGTTCGTCGTAGGCCAGACTGACGGCCCGCTGAATGTCTTTTTTCGGAACATCGGCAAATACTTCCGCTAAGCGATCCGCCAGTTTACTCCGATTGTCGAAGGAAAGGAAGGGGTTGATATAATCGACGCCCTCATTTTCCAAACTTTCCACATTGTTTCGAATGACCTCGCTGTAGCCGGTAACTACCGGGCAGTTCAGCGTGTTGTCGGCGCCCTCCATTTTCTTTTCTTCATAGAAAATAGCCGGATAGAAGATGGTTTTAATACCCTTCTTCACCAGATTTTCGATATGGCCGTGGCTGATCTTCGCAGGGTAGCATGCCGTCTCCGAGGTAATGGATTCCAGGCCCTCTTCATAAAGTTCCCGGGAAGACATATCGGAGAGTTCGACCCGGTAGCCGATGGCGGTAAAGAAAGTGTGCCAGAAGGGGTAGTTTTCGTACATATTGAGCACCCGAGGAATGCCGATGGTGCCTCGAGGGGCAGTATCCGGCAGGGGCTCATAATCAAAGACCCGCTTTAGTTTGTAAGCGTAGAGATTGGGCAGGCGATCTTCTTCGCCCTTTACGATGCCCGCTCCCCGCTCGCAGCGATTGCCCGTAATGTAGCGGCTGCCGTCGCCGAAACGGTGCACGGCCAGAGCGCAGTTATTGGCGCATTGGCCGCAGCGGGTATGCTTTGTCGTATAGGTAAAGGCGTCGATGGCACTTTGGTCCAGAAGGGTGCTTTCACCTTCCCCTTTTTCCATGGCAATGAGCGCCATACCGATGGCGCCCATGGTGCCGCTCATTTTCGGACGGACCACTTCCCGCCCCGTGATTTTTTCAAAGGCGCGGAGTACGGCGTCGCTGTAGAAGGTGCCCCCTTGCACGACGATGTGTTCGCCGAGTTTTTTAGGATCCCGAACCTTAATAACTTTTTGAATGGCGTTTCGAATAACGGAGTAAGCGAGGCCCGCAGAAATATCCGCCACGGTGGCCCCTTCTTTTTGCGCCTGCTTCACCTTCGAGTTCATAAACACGGTGCAGCGGCTCCCGAGATCCACCGGAGCCTTCGCATCCAGTGCCACGTGGGCAAAATCTTCCACGCTGTATTCCACGCCTTTGGCGAAGGTTTGGAGGAAAGATCCGCAGCCCGATGAACAGGCTTCGTTTAAGAGAATGGATTCGATGACGTCGCCGGATACTTTCATGGCCTTCATATCTTGACCGCCGATGTCTAAAATAAAGTCCACCTCGGGCTCGAAATATTGTGCCGCCTTGAAGTGGGCAATGGTCTCCACTTCCCCGTGATCCACTTTCAGCGCCGCTTTAATGAAATCCTCGCCGTATCCCGTAACGCCGGAGGAGGCGATGTAGGCGTCGCCGTTTAGACGATCGTAAAGTTCCAGGAGGTATTCCTTTACTTTATCGAGAGGCGAACCGCTATTGGGGCCGTAGGCTTCGTAAAGCACTTCTTTATTCTCGGAGAGAGCCACCATTTTCGTCGTGGTGCTTCCGGCGTCGATGCCTACATAGACGGGGCCGCGATAATCTTCGATTTCTCTTCTCGGCAAATCGTGGCCGTCGTGACGTTTTCTGAATTCCTTAAGTTCCTCTTCATTTTTAAAGAGAGGTTCCAAAAGGGCGTCCTCGTCCACGTGAACTTCCTGAGTATTGTCGAGTCGGTTATATAAATCGTCGATAGAGACGGGATCCGATTCCACGCTCTTTAATGCGGCGCCCAAAGCTACGAAGATCTGGCCGTTTTCCGGCGCAAAGATCTCGTCTTCGGAAAGATTAAGAGTCTCTATAAAACGAGCCTTAAGCTGATCCAAGAAAGTGAGAGGACCCCCTAAAAAGGCTACATTTCCCCGAATGGGTCTGCCACAAGCCAGGTTGGATATGGTTTGGTTCACTACCGATTGAAACACGGAGACGGCAATGTCTTCGTGGGTGGCCCCTTGATTCATAAGGGCCTGTACGTCGGTTTTCGCAAACACGCCGCAGCGGGAAGCGATGGGATAGATTTTTTTGTGATTTTTCGCCAGTTCATTGAGGCCTGAAGCGTCGGTTTTTAAAAGGGACGCCATTTGATCGATAAAGGCCCCGGTGCCCCCGGCGCAAATACTGTTCATCCGCTGTTCCAAACTGCCGCGGAGATAGGTGATTTTAGAATCCTCCCCGCCGAGCTCGATGGCGATGTCGCTTTCGGGAATATAGTGTGTAATGGCCTCCGTTCCCGCCACTACTTCCTGAACGAAGGGAATATTTAAAAGTTCCGCCACGGCGATCCCGCCACTGCCCGTAACATTGATCGTCGTTTCGTCGCCTGAAAATTTATCGTGTACCGTTTCAATAATGTCGGAAACGGTTTTTTTCATATCGGAAAAATGTCGTTGATAGGTAGAATATAGGATTCTGCCTTCATCATCCAGCGCCACAAGTTTTACCGTGGTGGAGCCCACGTCTAAGCCCATGTGCAGCAACATTTAACTACCTTCTTTCTTATATATACTGTTTGTTTTTACCGTTGATGTAAATTATAACATTTTTCCATTAAAAAGGTAGCCATTGTTTTTATCCCGCTCCACTTTCGAGTGCGCCGATCTGAAACTTTTCTACCTGCACTTTATTTCTTCATGTCTACGGACACGCCGATGCCATAAGCTCCCGTGCCCGTGTGGGCGCCGATACTCGCCGGCAAGGGATCGTAGCGCACCTGTGCCTCGGGAAAAGCATTTGCCGCCAGTTCCAGCCAGCGATCCCTCTCCTCTTCCTCGATTCCGAAACCTGCCACGCCGATGCGGATGCGCTCGGGGGCAATGTCCGAAAATCGCCGATCCACGTCTTTATGGAGGGCGTCGATCATCTTCAATTGAGCGCGGTACATGCTTCCCCGCACTTTTCCGTAGCTGTCGATCTTTTCTCCGCGAAAGGTGAGCACGGGCTTAATATTCAACACGGTGGCAATGGCCGCCGCCGAGGAGGTGATCCTCCCGCCGTTTTTCAGCTGTTCCAATGAAGATACGGACAGATAGATCGTGCAGTTGAGCCCCTCTTCTTCCAAACGACGGACGATCTTCTTCCCGGAGACTTTTTTCTTCGCGAGATAAAGAGCGTCCATAACGGAATCTTTTTGAGTAACGGAAATACGGCGATTGTCCACTACGTGCACTTTTCCGTCGTATTCTCTCGCCACCATTTTCGCCGTGTTACAGGAGCTGCTCAGGCTGGAGGACATGGGAATATAGACCACTTCGTCGTAGCCCGCTCCCAAGAGAGAATCCAGTTTGTCGATTAAAAGGCCGATGGGCGGTTGAGAGGTGGTCACACGATCTCCCCGCTCTATGTACCGGCAAAGATCTTCTTCACTTAAATTTTCCCCTTCATAATAGGTATTCTCTCCCACGATGACGGGCATGGGGAGTACGAACAGGCCGGCAGTTTCGTCGGGTGTATGGATGCCGCTATTGGTGTCGGCTAAAATGGCTACTTTCATCCTTCGCTCCTTTTTTATTGTTCTGATTCTATTTTTCTTTTTTGTTTAAATAATAGGCTATGCCGAAGGCGGCGAGAGAGACGGCGATTTTAATGGCAATCATAATGGCAAATTGCGGGGAAAGGGGATTTAAAATCACATCGCCCAGCAAGGTATTGGTAACGACGCCTATGGAACAACCCAATAAGGATGCCCCCAGATAAGTAGAATAGGGCGTATCACAGGCGCCGAAGTAAAAACTTAGTATATCACATGGAAACCACCCGATGATGCGAACGATAAAATTAGAGAAAAATTCGTTTTTCTTCTGCATGGCGATGACCTTTTCCATCTTCGGGTAGCGATCCAATATATAATCGATCCCCGCTCCGCCGGCCCATCTTCCGAGGAAATAGGGGATGCTCAAAGTAATGGCGAGCCCCAAATAGCTGATAGCCACGGCCTTTAGAGGCGAATAGAGCATACCGCTTGCGAGATAGAGGGAAGGCAGGGGGATGACGACGGAAAGGCTCTTTATGGCGAAGAGGAGAAGGAGCATAAGTGTTCCCCCGAGGGAATTTCCCTTCGTATGGGAAAGGAGACTTTCTACCGTCATATGCTCTTTCGTCATGAGAAAAATAGCCACGAGAGCCACTGCAAACGATATAAGGGCGACGATCTGAATTCTTTTCACTTGCTTGCGTAGCCTTTGATTGTTTCCCTTTGTTTCATTTCCCTTGGCCATAGTTTCTCCTTTCTATCTCTCCTCGGAATCTCCTTCTTCGATCCGGGACGATGCCATAGTATAAAGCCTCTCCATCCGTTCGTCCAGGGCGGCGCTCATTTCCGCACATTCTACGAGTTCTTCTTCGATAAATTCCGAATTGGGGAGGCCTTTTTTATAGCGGATTTTATGCTCCAAACTGGCCCACCAATCCATGGAAATGGTGCGCAGCTGCACCTCCACCTTCATCATTTTCTTGTGATCGTGAAGGTAGATGGGAATTTCTACGATCAGATGTAAGCTTCGATAGCCATTGGGTTTCGGATTTTTTATATAGTCCTTTTTCTCGATCAGCTGAATATCGTCCTGCTCCAATAGAGAGTCGGCCAGAGCATAGAGATCGGTGGGAAAAGAACAGATCACCCGCACGCCGGCAATATCGTGTAAATTTTCTTCGATACTTTCCACCGTCAGCGGATAGCCCTTTCGCACCATCTTCTCTCGAATGCTTTCCGGGGTTTTTAGTCGCGTACGTATGGATTCGATGGGATTGCGATCGTATTGCATGGAAAGTTCTTCGCTCAAGACGGCGAATTTCGTCTCCACCTCCATCATGGCGCAGCGATAATAGCTCATTAGTTCTTTGTAGGGCTGAAGGGATTTTCTTACCAAGTCGGAAACTTTCTGGTTTTCCAACTGCTCCAGAAGGCGGGCGGTCAGCCGATTTTGAAGATCTTCAAATTCCAATCGTATCACCTGTTTCTATTTATACAAATAATAAGCAATAAGGCCCTCACCTTATTGCTTATTGCTCCGTTTTCTATTAGCTCTCGCCGTACCACACCTTGTCGGCGGAGGGCTTCCAGCTTGCGGCATAGGGTTTGCATTTGCCGCAAAGATGTTCCACCGTTTCCGGAGATTGGAGATCGGTAGAATGTACGCCGGTTTCGTTGACGATGCGCTGAAGGATTTCCGGATTTTCCAACATGGGGCAGGGTCTCAAGTGGTTTTCGTTGAAGGGTTGATTGTCGTGATACGCCATAAAGAGAGGGCGTTTCAAAATTTCCAAGAGGGAGTGCTCTCTGATATTGGAATCCGAGTAGTGGATAAAGACGCAAGGCTCCGCGTCCCCATTGGCGTTGATGTGGAAATAATTCCGTCCGCCGGCGATGCAGCCGTCCATATATTCCCCGTCGTTTTGGAAGTCCATGGTAAAGAGACCTTCTCCATGTTCTAAATTGCGAATGGCGCGAATGCGGTTTTTCGTAGCGAGACGTTGTTCCGGCGTGGGAAGCAACTCGACGGAAGCCTCATTTCCTACGGGCATGTAGTGGAAATAGAGCGCGTAGCGACATCCTTTATCCACCATAAGGTCGATAAATTCCTTGCTCGTTACCGATTCACAGTTCTTCGAGGTATAGCAAATGGAGGTGCCGAAGATAAGACCGTTTTCTTTTAACAGATCCATGGCATCCATAACCCGGCCGTAGACTCCCTCTCCTCTGCGGAAGTCGTTCACTTCAGGTGAGCCTTCCAAACTGATGGCGAGCATTAAATTGCCCACGCTCTTCATTTCGTCGCAGAATTTTTGATCCACGAGGGTACCGTTGGTAAAGGCGAGGAATTGGCAGTCCTTATGTTCTTTACAAAGCTTAATAATATCGTCCCGTCTCACGAGGGGTTCGCCGCCGGTAAACATATAGAAGTGGATGCCCAGCTCTTTACCCTGTCTTACAATATCGGACATTTCGTCGTAGCTTAAGTTCAGCTTATTGCCGTATTCCGCAGCCCAGCAGCCGGTGCAGTGAAGATTGCAGGCGCTGGTCGGGTCCATGAGAATGAGCCAGGGAATATTGCAGCCGTGTTCCTTACGCATGGCGTGCATGGTCTTCGTGCCGCTTAACATGGCCTCGAACCCTAAGTTGAGGGCCGTGGTTTTGATGACATTAGGATCCAGTTCATCGAGGCCCCGGTTTAAGTAATCGTTCAGGGCGGTGTCTTTATTTCCTACGAGCCCGCGGATCCAATCGTAATCCAGTTCAAGCTCGTCTCCTTCCATGAATTTTTCCATTATGTCTACGAGCTTGAGCATTTCCTCTTCGCGATCGTTGCGATTGACTTTTTTAAGTAATACGTCGATTCCTAAACTCGCCGCTGTTCGTGCGGATAAGTGTGTAAGTTTTGCCATTATATTACCTCCTCATAATCGATACGGTGTTCTGTACCACGAATAAATTAAGGATGCCGTCGATGATTAAGTTAATTCCCATCAGCATGACGATGGCGCTGCGCCCTTCATAAGGTTTCATAAAGAGCATGGCCCCGGTTAAGGCGACGAGGAAGGAACAGATCAAAATCATACGCCAACGCTTGACGCCGATCTTTCGCGCATCGAGGGCCGTCTGCATTCTCAAGAGGGCGTCGATCAGCATAAAGAGCCCCATGCAGACGACGATAAGATCTAGAAACTTAGTCGTTTGAAAGAGCATGACGATGCCCAGAAGGCCCGATAAAATGCCCATGGCGAAATCAAATTGAAAGGCCAGTTGCAGTAAATCCCTCGAAAAATAACTATAGATCTTTACTGCGCCGAAAAAGAGTAGAAATACTCCTCCCAATTTGCAAAACACCTCGGCAGTCATAGTAGGTTTTAATAAAAACAGAGCACCGAGGGCGATCAGGCCGATTGAAAAAGCACTGTACATCTTTTTAACTTTTATTAAACGGTCCATTTTCTCACCTCGCTTAACTAAAGTGTATCGCTCATTTTATTTTTTTCGTACAGTCAAAAGAGGAAAAGTGTCTGAAATTCGAACACTTTGCCTCTTTTGACTGATAAAATTCAGTTTTTTCCGTGACCTTGAATGTATGCGTCGATCATAGGACCGATTGTGGAGTAAAAGGAATTTTCGATGGTCTCCATTAAATCTTCTTGGGAACCCTCCATCTTCCCCTCCACCCAGCGAAGGGTGGCCGCTAAAACGGCGTCGCTGTAAAAGTAGGTTATGTACTCTTTTCCCTCGGGAGAAAGAGTCGTGCCTTCGGATTCCTCTTCCACGAAGCGGCCGATAAAGGAGCTGACGGCAGATTCCACATAGCTTATAATGACCCGCCGACTTTTGGAGCGGTAGAGGTGAATGATAGCCTCCTTATGTTCCATAAGAAACCGAACGGTTCGCAGGTACTCCTCGCCGAAGGTATTTTCCGGCCGACTATCTTCCCGAAATTTCATACCCTCTCTTTGAAAGGCACTTTCCAGAAGATCGTAAATATCCTGATAGTGGTAGTAGAATGTGTTGCGATTGATTTCCGCCCCTTCGATAATCTCTTTTACGGTGATCTTATCGAAGGATTTTTCCTTTAATAGTTCCATAAATTCGTCGATCATGGCTTCTTGCGTATGCTTGCTCAATCGCTCACCTCCTTCTTTTTATCGACTTTCGCTTACGGCGGCTCCTACTTTCGGCACCAGTTGTTTTTTACGGGAAAGGAGGCCCTCCGCCGTGAATTTATCTTCCCTGATCTCCGCTCCGAATTGGCGGGCCAAGGGCTCTTTAAAGCTGCCCACGACGATTACCTCCGAAAGTTCTCTGAAAATATCGGTGATCATAAGGATAAAACAAGACACCGATTCTTTTTGAAGATAATCCTCCATGGCCTCTTTCAAGGGGCCCTCTACGGATTCCGTGCTTTCCAGATCCATGGTGAAGATCTGGCAAATGCGTACCGTATTGCCTTCGAAGCTGAAGTTCTTTACATCCGTATTTAATAGCTCTTCCGGCTTCTTGCCCTCGAGACTCGTCCCCGCCTTAAACATGTCCATGGCAAAGGATTCCACATCGATGGCGGCGATTTTGCTCATTTTATTTAAAATGTAGCGGTCCGTCGCCGTAGACGTAGGCGAACGGAAAAGAAGGGTGTCGGAAATCATGGCGGCGCACAAAAGCCCGGCCACTTTCCGAGAGGGATTGATGCCGTTTTCGAAAAACATTTTGGACACGATGGTCGCCGTGGAGCCCAAGGGCTCGTTTCTGAAATAAATGGGCGAAGAGGTGGCTACATTTGCGACCCGGTGATGATCGACGATCTGCACGATCTCCGCCCAATCTAAATCGTCGATGGATTGATTCCGCTCGTTGTGATCCACGAGGATAATCTTCTTTTTTAAATCCGTAATGAGGTGGTATCTGGAAATGCTTCCCACGACGCGCTTCTCGTCGTCCAATACGGGATAAGAGCGGAAGCGGGATTCCGTCATCTTCTCCCGCACTTCGTCGATTAAATCGTCCTTGTGAAAGACTACCAGGTTTTCCTTCGTCATAACGTATCCGATGGGGACGGCCTGGGGCAAGATTCGAGCCACCATAAAGGTGGATAGGCCCGTGGAGATTACCGTTACGCCGTGCTCTTTGGCGAGCTTTAAAAGACGTTCGTCCAGTTTTGTGGAAATGGTAAGGATAAGAACGGAGACGTTTTTCTTAATAATCGATTCCTGATCGTCCACATCGTCGCCGACGATGACCACGTCCCCTTCTTCAATAAGGTTTCGGTTTTTTATAGCCTTGATCGCCATTTTCCCGGAAATCGCCCGGGGCTTTTCCGGCAGGTGGATCCAGTGGCCCTTTAATACATCTTTTATGTTTTCAAGGCTCGTGTTCGACCGCCCCATAATGGTGTCGTCCCAAATTTCCATGTAGGACGCGGCAATATTGGAGAGGCTCACGATACCGATTAAATTTTCCTCCCCGTTTACTACGGGAAGGGAGGTAATATTATTTTTCTGCATGATCTCCATGGCGCCGGCCATGGAAAGATCGGGATTGACACAGTACGCCGGGTCCATGTCGAGATCGCGAATCTGCGGTTTGATGGATGTCTTGAGCCGCGGCTTTTCCACGCCGAAATAATTCAGGACGAATTCCGTCTCCCGACTGATTTCCCCCAGTCGAATGGGCTCGGCGTCGTATCCCATTTTGTTTTTCAGCTCCGCCAAGGCGATGGCCGAGCAAATACTGTCCGTATCCGGATTTTTATGGCCTGTTATGTAAATTTTATTCTTCATAAACCCCTCCAAATTTATGATATTATAACATATTTTACATGAACGACCGAAAGGCTTTGAACGGGATCGAAGGTTATTTCCATTAAAAAACTCGATCCGCCTTAGCAGATCGAGTTCTTTTTATTTTATGCCTGTGCCATTTCTTTGTCTTCTTCAATTTTTTGGAAAGATTCGATAATGGAATCAGCCAGTGCATCCAATTCTTTGTCGCCGGAATCGGTTAGGGAAGAGGAGATGGTCACTTCGCCGCCGAGGACGTCCATGAGTTTCATCTTTTCGTCGAGGAATTCTTCCATTCTGGAGCCTGCTTGAGGTGCCCATGTTCCGTTTTCGATGATGCCTACGGTACGGTTTTGGAGATTGAGCATGCGAATTTCGTTTAAGAAATTATGCATAACGGGGTAAATTTCCAAGTTGTAGGTAACCGATGCCAAGACAATGTGGCTCAAGCGGAAAGCTTCCGATACGAGGTAGCTTACGTGGGTGCTGGAAACATCGTACATGTGGACATTGGTCATGCCTCGTTCGCAAAGTTTCGTCGCCAAGCATTGTGCGGCATATTCCGTGTTGCCGTACATGGAGGCGTAAACGAGGAGCACGCCGTCTTCTTCCGGTTCGTAGCGGGACCATTTGTCGTATTTTTCGATAAAGTATCCCAGATCTTCTCTCCAGACCGGTCCGTGTAAGGGGCATATCATCTTAATATCGATGGTGCTCGCTTTTTTAAGAAGGTCTTGAACGTGGGGGCCATATTTGCCGACGATATTGGTCAGGTAACGACGGGCATCGTCGAGCCAATCGCGGTCGAAGTTGACTTCGTCGGCGAAGAGCTTGCCGTCCAATGCGCCGAAAGTACCGAAGGCGTCGGCGGAGAACAAGACGCCGTTAGTGGTGTCGAAACTTACCATAGCTTCGGGCCAGTGAACCATAGGAGCGGCTACCCATGTGATTTCGTGTGTACCGAAACTCATGGCGTCGCCTTCCGCTACTTCGATTTCTCTACCGTCTACATTAAAGCCGAATTGGCGCATCATCATAAAGGCACGTTCGTTGGAAATAACCTTCGCATTGGGATAGCGAATTAAAACTTCGTCGAGACTTGCCGCATGGTCCGGTTCCAAGTGGTTGATGATGACATAATCCAAATCGCGACCGTCTAAGACATGTTCCACATTGTTCAGGAATTCTCTGCAAACAGCCCAATCCACGGTGTCGAAGAGGACGGTTTTTTCGTCCATCAACAAGTAGGAATTGTAGCTGACCCCTCTGGGAATGGGGTGAATATTTTCAAATAGGTGAAGGCGGTGTTCGTTGGCGCCTACCCAATATAAATCGTCGGTTACTTTTCTTACGGTATACATGCTTTACCTCCTGGATCCTCTCTATTTAAAAGTACGATCTTCCGGGAAACTTACCTTGATGAAGCTGTCTTTTTCTTCACCGCATTTCGGGCAAATATATTCTTCCGGTAATTTATCGAAGGGCGTTCCCTCTTCGATTTCGCTTTCTTCATCTCCCTTTTCAGGATTGTATTCATAGCCGCAGCCTTGGCAGACGTAGATATCTTCCTTCGGAGCGGTCTTTCTCGGTTTTTGACGTTTCATCTTGAC
This sequence comes from Aedoeadaptatus nemausensis, assembly GCF_903819165.1. Taxonomy (GTDB): domain Bacteria; phylum Bacillota; class Clostridia; order Tissierellales; family Peptoniphilaceae; genus Aedoeadaptatus; species Aedoeadaptatus nemausensis. The sequence goes on along the minus strand of NZ_CAIJCS010000015.1, from coordinate 3,414 downwards.
CATTTCAGGCGCTTCGCCTTTTCCTTCAGTGCCTAAGGCTTCTATAATAAGGGGCGCTACTTCTTCGATATCGCCGACGATACCGTAGTCGCAGTTCTTAAAGATCATAGCGTTGGAGGCATTGTTGATGGCGACGATGGTAGCCGCATCTTTAATGCCCTTCAAGTGTTGGCCCGCTCCGGAAATACCGGCTGCAACATAGAGGTTGCCGCGGAATTTTTGACCGGACATACCGACATAGCGGTTAATGGGAAGAATCTTGTCGGTTTCGGCAACCGGTCTCGAGGAACCGATGGCGGCGCCGAAGGCACGTGCCAGGTCTTCTGCAAGTTCAAGATTTCCGCCGAAGCCTTTACCCATGGATACGACGCGTTCCGCATCGAGAATGGGCGTATCGAGGTCGATGCCGACGCTGAAATCGTAGCCGTCTTTTTCGAGGGCGGCAATTAGATTTTTAACATTTTCCGCCTGATCGTCGCTGTCGAAGATTTCTCTCTTGCGAACGCCGGTGATGGGGCCCTTGCCCGCTTTTTTCTTTCCGCCGCCGCCGGAGGATCTGGCTGCTTTACCGATAATATTGGCTGCGATAACGACTCTTTGAATTTCGTTGGTACCTTCGTAGATCGTGGTGATCTTTGCGTCTCTGTAAGCACGTTCGACTTCCATGCCTTTCATGTAGCCGCTGCCGCCGTAAATTTGAAGGGCGTCGTTGACGACTTCGAGGGCAATATCCGATGCGAACATTTTGGCTTCTGCAGCTTCCAAGCTGTAGCGTTCGCCGTTTTGTTTCATTTCAGCTGCGCGATAGATGAGCAGACGAGCCGCGTCGATCTTGGTGTACATATCGGCGAGCTTAAAGGAAATACCTTGGTTGGCTGCGAGAGGTTGACCGAATTGAACGCGTTCTTTCGCATAAGCGAGAGCGTGTTCGTAGGCGCCTTGTGCAATACCCAAAGCTTGTGCGGCGATACCGATGCGGCCGCCGTCCAGTGTGGACATGGCGATGTTGAAGCCCTTGCCTTCTTTGCCCAGCAAGTTTTCCTTGGGAACTTTAACATTATTGAAGTGAAGTTCCGCCGTGGTGGAGGAACGGATACCTAATTTGTCGTAGTGATCGGAGAAGGTGAAGCCTTCGAAATCTTTTTCTACGATAAAGGCACTGATGCCGTGGGTTCCGATGTCCGGTGTGGTTACGGCGAAAACGACATAAGTATCGGCCGCCGGAGCATTGGTGATAAAGATTTTTTGGCCGTTCAAGATGTAGTGATCGCCTTCTAAGACGGCCGTAGTTTCGGTTTCGCCGGCGTCGGAACCTGCGTTGGTTTCCGTCAAGCCGAAGGCGCCGAGTTTTTCACCTTTTGCAAGGGGAATCAAATATTTTTGTTTTTGTTCTTCCGTACCATAGTGATCGATAGGATAAGTACCTAGGGATGTATGGGCGGACAAAATAACGCCGACACCGCCGTCTACGCGGGATAATTCTTCAACGGCAATAGCGTAAGAAATAACATCGTCGCCGGTTCCGCCGTATTCTTCGGAATAGGGAAGGCCCATAATACCTAAGTCGGCCATTTGAGCGACAATGTCTTCGGGGAATTTGTTTTCTTGGTCCAGTTCAAAGGCGACCGGCGCGACGACAGTTTCCGCAAACTCGCGAACTTTTTTTCTTAGTGCTTCGTGCGCCTCGGTAGTTTTGTATAACATGTTTCCTCCTTGCAATCGATCTCATAGACTACAATAACAATCCATGCGGTTCGTATTTACAAATCGCATACTACACCGCTCGTGTACAGATTATACTAGCACAAGACTTTCGCCTTGTAAACACTATTACGGCGTATAAGTTAATTTTTTTTCGAAAGCTTTTTTCTTTTTGAGCTTATACTATCCATTTACCCCTTCCCTTTTCAATTACACAATATTTCAAAAAGTTTTTTTGTAGGAAAGGACAGATTTTTAAAACCGTTCTAAGTTTCGTTCTCTCTTCAATAAATAATTCGTTCTCTCCGTAAATAAACTCTTATTTATAAAACTATATTTCATTCGCCGACATTTATCGTGCACTCGTTTTCAAGTTCGAAAATCCCATCTGATTTACGCCCCCATTCTCGTGCTCATTATACTTTCTTTAATCTCCAAAAATACATTATGCTTTCAATCTTTTCGTTTTTAATTTTGTCGACGTTATATTTTGCGGCTAAGGCGAACATTTTTCGCTTTTTTGCTTTCTTTTTACGTCGTTTCAGTCTATAATCGAGATGATCCAGGACTTGGAATAATAGGAGGTAATAGATAATGACTATGATTCAAAATCCAAATGCTAAAGTAATTCTCGTAGGCGACGGTTCCGTCGGATCCTCTTTCGCTTTCGCCATGACCCTTAAAGGTCTCGGCCGCGAACTGGGCATCATCGATGTAAACAGCAACAAGGCTCGTGGCGACGCCATGGACTTAACCGCTGCACTTACTTACAATGCGGCAAAACATATTTACGCTGCCGAATATTCCGATTGCAGCGACGCCGACATTATCGTCATTACGGCAGGCGCTCCCCAAAAACCGGGCGAAACCCGTCTCGAATTGGTTCACAAAAACCTCGCCATCGTAAAAGACGTCGTGGAACAAATTATGGAATCCGGCTTTAACGGCATCTTCCTCGTAGCCGCCAACCCGGTAGACATTTTAACCTACGCCGTATTAAAGATTTCCGGCTTCCCGAAAGAACGCGTTATTTCTTCCGGTACATCTTTAGACTCCGCTCGCTTCAGCGACGAAATTGCTCGCTACTTGAGCTTAGACCCTCGCGACGTTTACGCTACCATCATGGGTGAACACGGCGACACTTCTTTCCCCGTATGGTCCAACGCATCCATCGGCGGCCGCCACATCGACCACTGGTTAGCGGAAAAAACCGACGATGTAGAGGCAGCTAAGGAAAAGATCTACACCGACGTTCGCGACAAGGCATACCGCATTATCGAAACCAAGGGCGCTACCTATTACGGCGTCGCTACTGTTCTCGCTAAGATCTGCCGCATCATCATCGAAGATTCCCACTCCATCATCACCCTCGGTGCTTACATGGAAGGCGAATACGGATGCGACGATATCTACCTCGGCACACCCTGTGTCTTGAGCCGTAGCGGTATCCAAAAGATCATCGAAGTTCCCTTGAGCGACGAAGAAAAAGAAAAGATGCAAATTTCTTACAAGGCCGTCAAGGAAGTTCAAGACGAAGGTATGGCACGCTTAGGTTTCTAAGAAACCATTAGGATAGCTTTTAGAAAATTTCTTTAATAAAAAAACGCTCGATGCTAGAGTGACCCCATAAAGTTGGACTTAATCGAGTAAGCAAATGCTTACTCGATTTTGTTTTACATAACTTATTTTCTATGCGGATTGCATGCGTTCACG
>NZ_CAIJCS010000014.1 GCF_903819165.1 Aedoeadaptatus nemausensis | reverse complement strand
TTTGTTGCAAGAGGAAGAAACTCAGAGCACGAGAGTGCTGCCGGTAACAGCCCCTTATAGGGGCATAACAAACCACCGGCTAAGCCGGTGGTTCTGATTACAAATTATAATATTTACTTGAATCTTAGTTTGGATTGTGATACCATGTATAATTTTAAAAAATATGGTATAATTAAAAGGAACGCAATAATCTGTTAAAAGGGGGAGTATATGTTTGAAATAGGAGATAAGATCGTCTACCCGATTCACGGCGCAGGTGTTATCGTCGATATTAAGAATAAAGTGATTTTAGGCGAGAAGAAAGAATATTTCGTCCTAAAAATCCCCGTGAACGAGATGAAAGTATTGGTGCCTATCGGCAGCATGGACAGCGTCGGAATCAGGGAAATCAAGACCCCCGAGGAAATGGACAAGGTCCTTGAAGTGTTAAAGGACACCACGATCGAAAAAATGCCCAATAACTGGAATCGTCGTTACCGTTTCCATCAAGACAAGATTAAAACCGGCGATCTGGAAGAAATCGCGAGAGTGATTAAAAATCTCGAGTGTTTAGATCGGGAGAAGGCACTTTCTACAGGAGAACGCAAGATTTTAAACAACGCTCGCCAAATTATCTTATCGGAAATGGTATTGGTCTATGATAAATCTTACGACGAAGTTGTGGAAATCGTCGACAAGACAATGGAAGACGGTTGCCTGAAAGCGGTTAAAGGGGAAGACTAGGAAAGGAGCATGCGTATCAGATCCGATCGCATAGTCTATGTGATCTTCCGTTTATTATTCACGCTTTTAGGTGTGGCGGTAGGTCGCATGGTTCTCATTTTTTTACCTGATCTCGATGCATTGACTTCCATTCATCGATGGATTCCCGAGCGTTATTTGCCCATTCTCGTACTTATTATATTTGCTATTATTTTCTTTATATTGGGGAAATACGCCTTTGTATCTTTGAAACAGTTGATTTCATTGATCGAGTCAGACATGAAGGATTTACCTGCCGGAGATATTCTCTGGGGATTTGTAGGATTGGTTCTAGGGATTTTTGTGGCGTTTCTCGTGTCCATTCCCGTATACCGCCTGAACATTCCCTATATTAGCAGCTTTATTTCCCTGCTTATTTATGCCGTTCTCGGCATTTTGGGAATTCGCGTCATGCTTACGAAGAGAGAAGAATTTGCCGCGGGTCTTAGAGGATTTTTCGCACAGGGCCGTGGCGAATGGCGAGGCAGACTGGGCGATAAGCGCACCGTACCGGCAAAGATCTTGGATACCTCGGTGATTATCGACGGAAGAATTGTAGATATTATTGAATTAGGTTTTATCGAAGAGCCCATCGTCGTGCCTACTTTCGTCCTCACCGAGCTTCAGGGCATCGCCGATTCGTCCAATGCCATGAGCCGTACCAAGGGACGTAAGGGACTCGACAGTTTGAAATCTTTACAAGATGAAGGAAAGCACAAGATCACCATTGTAGAAAAAGCATACGACGATCTTCATGAAGTGGACGATATGCTTTTGCGCTTTGCGAAAGAAAGCAAGGGTGTGATCGTCACCAACGATTTTAATCTGAACAAGGTGGCGGAAGTACAGGGGATCGAGGTGTTAAATATTAATGCCTTGGCCAATGCCATGAAGCCCGTCTTTGTCAACGGCGAGCGTATCAATGTCTTCGTCGTCAAGCCCGGCAGCCAAGATAAACAGGGCCTGGGGTATTTAGATGACGGCACTATGATCGTCGTGGAAAACGGCATCGACTACTTAGGAGAGGCCATCGACTGTGTCGTAACTTCCATGCTTCAAACCTCAGCGGGAAAAATGATTTTTGCAAAGCCTGTGGAATAAAGTACTGTTATTATTTTGCGCAATGAAAAAGCACCTACTACTTTTGTAGCAGGTGCTTTCTTTCTATTTAAGTTTAAATAAGTGGTGAACTTTCTTTCCTTTTCGAACGTGTACGCCGTTTTCCAATGCTTCTTTCGAAACAATTTGATCGTGTGATGTGGCCTTTTCGTCGTCGATGGAGATGCCTCCTTGTTTAATGAGGCGTCTGCCTTCGCTCGTAGAAGCGATCAGATCCGCTTTTTGCAGGAGATCGACGATGGTAATGCCTTCTGCCACCTCATCGGCTTCCAGTTCCGTCGTGGGCATATTTTCCGTTTCGCCGCTGCCGCCGAAGAGGGCGCGGGAGGCTTCTAATTGTTCGTCGGCAATGTCTTTGCCGTGAACTTCCGCCGTAATTTCCCAAGCCAAGCGTTCTTTGGCCTTATTGAGCTCTTGCCCTTCGAGTTTTGCGTATTCGGCGATTTCTTCGTCGCTTACGTCGGTTAAGAGCTTCATAAACTTAATGACGTCGCGGTCGTCGGTATTGCGCAGGTATTGGAACATTTCGTGTGGCGGGGTCTTATTCGGGTCGAGGAAAATGGCACCCTTCATGGATTTGCCCATTTTTTGACCGTCGGCTGTGGAAAGTAATTTGAAAGTCATGGAGTAGACTTTTCCGTTTTCAAGCTTACGCACTAAATCGTAACCGCCGAGCATATTGCTCCATTGATCGCTTCCGCCTAATTGCAGTTGGCAATCGTATTTCTTGTAGAGCACGAGGAAGTCGTAGGATTGCATGAGCATGTAGCCCATTTCGAAGAAAGTAAGTCCTTGATCCAAACGGTTGGCGTAGGCGTCCAGTTTCAGCATCTGATTGACCGAGAAGTGCACGCCGATATTGCGCATGAAATCCAGGTAACCTAAATCCAAGAGCCAGTCTGCATTATTCGCTGCAATAGCTTTACCGTCGCTGTAATCGATAAAATGAGAAAGTTGTCTTTGGAAACAACCGATATTATGGGCGATGTCTTCTTTCGTCAACATTTTACGCATATCTGTACGGCCCGAGGGGTCGCCGATAAGGGTGGTGCCGCCACCGAAGAGGGTAATGGGTCTGTGGCCCGCTCTTTGGAAATGTTGGAGCACCTTAACCTGTAAGTAATGGCCCAATGTCAGAGAGTCGGCGGTAGCGTCGAATCCGATATAGAACGTAATCGGTCCTTCTGCCAAGCGCTCTTTAAGTTCTTCGGGGAAGGTTACTTGATCGATGTAACCTCTACGTTCCAATAGGTCAAATACGTTTTCAGTCATGATGCCTCCTTTTTAAGCACAAAAAAAGACTTTGCGAAAGGGCGTCGTGGGACGCGGTACCACCTTTCTTCGCATAAAGCCTTGAGAAAATATTATACTCCGGCGTTGTAATTTTGAGGACGCCTTCATCGTATATCTTAAATTTGATCCCCATTCTATACTGCCCGAGAGAACTTGTCAAGAACATTTTCAATGTTCCTAAAAGAGACCTGTGCTATGATAGAAAAAGGAGGAGAATATGATAGGTATCGACATGGTTTACATTCCCCGCATGGCCGATTTATTGGCGAGGCGAGGGGACAGATTTTTAGAAAAAATCTTAAGCGACGAAGAAATAAACACCTTACAAAAAAAGACACCGGAACATATCGCCGGCATTTTTGCCGCAAAAGAGGCCATGGGAAAGGCTCTCGGGGAGGGGATTTTTTCCACGGGACTAAAACAGTTCACGGTTCGAAAAGATGAAAACGGAAGACCCTACGGTTTTTATAAAAATATATATTTTCATCTTTCCATTAGTCACGAAAAGGATTATGCTATAAGTATAGCTCAGAAAGTGGACGTACATAATTTTTGCGGCGATATCACCGTGGATTTCGAAATGGCGCAACTTCTTCCTGAAATTAAAAGCGACGACCACAAGGGGAGTCGAGGAAAGGCCGCGATTATCGGCGGTAGCGAGGGCATGTACGGATCGGTAGATCTGGCAAGTCGCGCTCTTTTAAGAAGTGGAACGGGCCTGGCCTACGCTCTTTTACCGAAAGAATCGGTAGCATCCTTCGCCCTCCGCGCCATGGAAGTGATCGTACGCAATCGAGAAGATCTTTTCCTTTTAGACGATATGGACGCCGCGGCCATCGGTCCGGGTATGGGGCGAGATGAAAAAAGTTCCGCTCTTTTCAAAAAGGTTTATTCTACAGAAAACAAATCTCTCGTCGTCGACGCCGACGGCCTCTTTCATCTATCTCGAGAAAGAAAAAGGAGAGATCGCACGATCTTTACACCTCACGAAGGGGAAATGGCCCGCTTAATCGAACGGGACGTTCAATGGATAAGATCTCATCGCCAGGAAGCGGCAAAAGCCTGTCAGTCTCTTTACAGCGGCGTCGTAGTGCTGAAAGGCAAAAACACCATCGTAACCGACGGGGTGGAAACATATATTAATTCCACGGGGAATGGCGGCATGGCTACGGCGGGAAGCGGAGATGTACTTACGGGCATCATAACGTCTTTTTTAGCCCAAGGGCTGAGTTGTTTTGACGCCGCGTGCCTGGGAGTGTATATTCACGGATTAAGCGGCGATATAGGGGCCTTACATAAGAGTCGCCACGGCCTGATCGCCTCCGATTTAATCGTCTATCTTCCCGAAGCTCTTCTTTTTATAGAGAATTTTGGAGAGCCTGAGCTCATATAAGCGATATGCTTTATTTAAGACAACTAAATAGAAAGGGTGTGATCCATGATTATTAAACGAGGAGACATCTTCTATGCTGATCTTTCGCCGGTTGTCGGTTCGGAGCAGGGAGGCGTGCGCCCGGTGGTTATTTTACAAAATGATGTAGGAAACAAATATTCTCCCACGACCATCGTCGCAGCCATTACCAGTCAGATGAACAAGACAAAGCTCCCGACCCACGTCAAGGTCAAAGCGGCGACCAATGACCTTCCGAAGAATTCTGTAATTTTGCTGGAACAGGTTCGGACCATTGACAAAAAGCGGCTCCGCGAAAAAATCGGAAAGTTCAGCCCGAAAATCATGGACGATGTAAACGAAGCTATAAAAATAAGTTTCGCATTATAGTACATAACGACGATAGGCGCGAGTTTTTCTCGCGCTTATCGTCGTTTTCATTGGTGTCTATCATGGGATGTTGTATAATAGAAATTGTGAATATTTTTAGTTGAGAAAGGATGAGACTGTGAGAAGCAAATGGAAAAAAAGCGGCCCGGTTTTGGCGTTGGCCCTCGTCGTCGGAGCAGCTTTGCCCGCTTTTGCAAATAACGGCGACCCACTGGTTTCTTTAAGTTACCTAAATAAGCGCTTAGAACAAATCGAAAGTAAATTACAAGGGAGTACCCCTTCGACAGGAGGTGCTTCTAATTTGGTAGTGGTTAATTTGGAAGCCGGCGACAAGCTGATCGTGGCACAAGGCACGGAAATGATCCCGAGAACCGGTTCGGTAACGGCTATCGCCGGCACCAGCGGCGGATTGAGCGATATTACAAAGGGCGCCAATCTCGCTCAGGGCAATAAAGCGCCCATAGACCACCTGCTCATCGCTCCGAGAAGTGACGGACGGGGTTTAAAGGCGAACACGAAAGCCATTGTCTTAGTACGCGGCAGCTACAGCGTGGAAAGATAGCGAGAGAAATGATGAAAATTCTTCATCTTATCAGTGGCGGGGACACCGGCGGAGCCAAGACCCATATTTATACTTTGTTGAAAGGCTTAGAAGCCTATGCCGATGTGAGCATGGTGTGCTTTACCTCCGGACCGTTTCTCGACGGAGCGAAAGCCTTGGGAATCGACGCCAGGCTCGTAGAGCAGAAAAACCGCTTCGACATGGCCTCTTTAAAAAAAGTTGTGGATATGATCGAAAGGGAAAAGTTCGACCTCGTGCACTGTCACGGTGCCCGGGCGAATTTTAACGCCCTTTATTTAAGGCGTCGCGTCAATGTTCCCATGGTGACCACTTTACACAGTGATTATCTTTTGGATTTTAAAGACAATTTTATTAAAGATAAGATCTTTACGCCCTTAAATCGCTATGCATTGAAAGGCTTCCCATATTATATCGCTATTACGGAGCGCTTTAAAAAGATGCTCATCGATCGAGGCTTTCCCGCAGACCGTATCTTCGTCGTCTACAACGGCATGGATATGAAAAAAGAGGAGTTCCATGTGGCTCGAGATGCTTTCCTGGCCCGCTACGGCCTGGAAAAATATAGAGATCGCATGCTCTTTGCCACCGCCGCGCGGCTGGATCTGGTAAAAGATCATCGAACGCTTCTCGCGGCTATTTCTGAGGAACGGGAACAATTAGCCGGTGCTCATTTTCTGATTGCGGGCGAAGGAGCCGACGGTGCCTATTTAAAACAATATGTAGCCGATCATCGATTAGAGGATTTGGTTACATTTTTAGGCCAGGTAGACGATCCCTTCAGCCTTTACTATGCATCGGATATCAATGTCCTAACATCTGTTTCCGAAAGCTTCCCTTATGCACTATTGGAAGGGGCCAAGGCGAAGATTCCCTTTATCGCAACCGATGTCGGGGGCATCGAAGAAATGGCGGGGCCCTACGGTATGTTGTTTCAGCCGAAAGATGTGAAGAGCCTCGGCGCGTGGCTTGTTTATGCACTGAATCATCCGGAGGAAATGCAGGAGCGAGGACAGCACCTCTTTGATTATGTAAACGAACACTTCAGCCAAGAGGCCATGGCCGAAAGTCATGGGGAAATATATAAAACAATTCTTCAAAGGAGCTAATATGATTGATAAAAAAGGAAAAATTTTCGGCAAGATCAATGTGATCGACTGCTTGTTCTTGCTGATACTCATCGTCGCCATTGTAGGGGGGATTTCCCGCTTTAAGGATTCCTCTATTACCGTGGAGAGTACCTCTAAGGGTAAAATGACCCTTCTCGTCGATAACGTACGCACACCCTCGGTGGAGAACATTACCGAAGGGCAGGATCTCTATAGCTACGATAAAGGCGTCTTTATGGGTAAGATCGTCGGCAAAACCGTGCGTCCCTACGAAGACGCTGTGGAGTATGAGGGTCGATGGGTCAATGCACCGGTACCCGACAAATACTCTGTGTACTTGGATGTCGATGTGGACATTAAAGAATCGGATAAATCCTATGTGGTCGGCGGAGAGGAAGTACGCGTGGGAAATGAATACCGCGTTAAGACAAAGACTTCCGCATTTACGGGCATATGTATAGGCATTACTAAAGACGGGAAGTAATTTATGATTCAATCCAGTGTATTGATTCAGATCCTGCTTTCCGCAGTCCGGGCATTGGAGAATTGGTATAAATACAGCTTTCTTCACAGGTTTTTTGCCACTATCGGCAGTGCGGTGAAGAATCAGTGGATGGGATCGGCGACTCGAAAGATATTGGAAGGAGCCGAAAGTGTTTTTGCTCGCTCTTTGCTTTTTAGCATTCTTCGATTTTTCTACCGTCTGTTCAACACCATAGCTTACTGGGTACGCATTCGTATTTCCGGAGCGGTGTCGGATTCTGTCGGTTTCAAGATTGTGGACAGCTACAGCGCCTGGGACTCTGCCTTTAAGGTTTCCGGCATGATTTTCGCAGGTTTCGGTCTGAGCATTCTGATTCTCGGCCTTTTACACCGAAGTTTTTGGGGTATTCTCGGCTTGATTTTTCTTTTCGCCGGTCTGCTTATGAATCGCATGGCGGGAAATCTTTATGAGATCGTCGACTCATCCTATGGAATTAAGGGCTTTCGACAATTATGGAGCCTGCTCTTACACGACAAGGAGGTGGAATGATGGAAGCGCGCGTAAAGACCAATCCACTTCTTTTATTTGCCTTGGGCTTCGTTATCGGCGGAGTAGGGCTGAGCATTAAAATTCCCTTCGTCATTCTCCTATTTGCGGGATTAATCGGAATCATGGTATTTTTTGAAAACCCCATGGTCAGTTTGATCGCGACAACCTTCGGCTATATTTTTCTGCCCGATCTGTTAGTTCTCATGCTTCTGTACGGAACCTTCGGTCTGTACCTCTTTAGAAAGTTTATCAAAAAAGACGATCCTCTCGTCGTGGCAAGTCACGAAGTAATCCCTTATGTTTATTTTCTCTTAATGGCAATTCAGACGGCCACATCGGTTTACTTTATGGGCTCCCTGCGAGACTTGGCCATTCATACGGCGGGCTTTATGTATTTAATCTTTTTGATTAACGAGATTAAGACCGAAGAACAGCTTCACGGCATCATCGTCGCCCTGGTGTGCGCGGCCACTCTTCTCGCTCTCGTGGGCATTTATCAGTATGTCATCGGCGTGGATATAAAAAAGGAATGGGTGGATACAAGTTCCAACAGCGCTATTCGGGCCCGTGCCTATTCGGTTTTCGGTAATCCGAATATCTTCGCCGAGTATTTAGTCATGGCCATTCCATTATGTGTGGGACTCTTCTGGTCGACGAAACGAGACAGTGTGCGACTCTTCTTTCTCGCCATGTTCGTCGTGCAGATAGCCTCTCTTTTTATGACCATGTCCCGGGGCGGCTGGCTGGGCCTTGCCGTAGCGGCCTTCGTCTTTATTTGTCTCGTAAGGAAAGAACTTCTGCTTTTGGCCATTCCCTTATTAGGCGCAGCGGTGTTCGTGGTGCCTGAAAGCATCGTCAATCGGTTTATGACTATTTTCAATTTTGCCGATTCGTCCACGTCCTATCGCTTTAAGATCTGGGAAATAACGGAAGCGATCATCCACGATCACTTGATGGTAGGTTTAGGTCTCGGGCACCTGCCCTTTAAAATGGTGTTCGAGCAATATATTCGTACCATGCCCATTTACCACGCGCACAATACCTTTTTACAGATTTTTGCGGAAATGGGCATCGTAGGCTTCGTCTTATTCTTTATTTTTATGGTAAGCATTTTCGTCAATTTGGCGCGCTATCCCTTGAGGAGCGACAATAAATATTTGAAGATTACGGGAGCGGCTCTGTGTGCCTCTTTCTCCGGCATGCTTTTCCACGGCATGTTTGAAAACATCTTCTATATGACCAAGATAACTACTACCTTCTGGTTACTTTTGGCCGTCTCCTTCGCCCTCGTACGCATTACAAAAAAACGTCTCGCCCTCAGTGAAGGGGAGAAAAGGATGGATTGTTATGGCAAAGAAAGTATTATTTAGCGGTTACTACGGCTTCGACAATAGTGGCGACGACGCTATTTTGCATGCCATCGTAAACGATATCCGCGCCATCGACCCGACGATTCAGCTCAATGTTCTTTCTTATGATCCGGCGAGAACGAGAAGGCTCTACAATGTGGGCGCCACCCAGCGGTTTCACTACGCTTCGGTAAAAAAGGCCCTTCAATCGACAGATCTTTTAATCAGCGGAGGCGGTTCACTCCTTCAAGATGAAACATCTTCCCGCTCCCTCTATTATTATCTCGGCGTCATGGCCCTGGCCAAACGTATGAAGAAAAAGATCTATGTTTATGCCAACGGCGTCGGGCCCATTCACAAGCCCGTCAATCGTAAATTGACCGCCAAGGTTTTAAACGGGGTGGATTTCATCACCCTTCGAGACGAAGACTCTCTTGAAGTATTAAGGGATATCGGCGTAACCGAACCTGAGATAGAAGTAACAGCCGATCCGGTTTACGGCATCGAGGGCATCGGCGAAGGCGCAGCTCGCGCCCTCTTAAGAGAGGAGCGCATTCCCGTCGATCGTCCCTTTATGGGCGTCGCCGTTCGCCAGTGGAAAAAGGCTCCGGCCCTGGCGAGTAAAATGGCCTATGTAGCCGATCGCGTATACGAAGAATGCGGCATCGATACGCTTTTCACGCCCCTTCACTATCCGGAAGACAAACATTTCGCCGACAGTATCAGGGCGGCCATGGTATACAAAGATCACGGCCACGTGCTTACGGGAAATTACTCCGTAGAAGAGATGGAAGGCATTATCGGCCTGTGCGATATTATGATCGCCATGCGACTCCACGCCTTGATCTATGCGGTAACCTCCAAGACGCCGGTGGTAGGCGTGGTTTACGACCCGAAGGTAAAATCTCAGCTGGATGCCCTCGGCATTCCGTCGGATATTCAGGCGGAGGGAATGGATGAGAAGAAGCTTCTAAACGCCGTCGTCGCCACCTTTAATGAAAAGGAAGCGGCCAAGAAAAAACTCATCCTGATGCATGACGAATTGCGAGAAAAGAGTAGGAGGAATGTTCGCCATGTCTTCGAACTCTTGGAAAAATAGAGACAAGATTAAAATTTTTAACACGGTAGTGGATAATATCTCCTTCGACGAAGGGAGAGAGATTTTAAAAGAGATGCTCGCCGAGGAGCGATTCCACATCCTGTTTACGCCCAATACGGAAATCGTCATGGCTTGCCGGGACGATAAGAAATTGGCGGAAGCCGTCAATTCCGCCGACCTCGTCGTAGCCGACGGCATCGGCCTCGTTATCGGTTCCAAGATGAAGCATCATCCCTTAAAAGAGCGGGTGACGGGATTCGATCTCTCTATGGCCATGTTGGAACTCGCGAAAGAAGAGAACAAAAAAGTATTTTTTCTCGGGGCGGAACCCGGTGTAGGGGAAAAAGCGAGAGAGGAAGTAGAGGCCGTTTACGGCGATATCGTGGCGGATGTACATCACGGCTACTTCAAAGGAGCCCATCGGGGATTCGAGGACCACGAGGAAGAAAAGTCGGTCATCGATGCTATAAACGCATCGGAAGCGGATATTTTATTCGTAGGTCTGGGCTTCCCCAAACAGGAACAATTTATCCTGAACAATGCCGAAAAATTTTCCCATTTAAAGATCGCCATCGGTAACGGCGGCGTTTTAGATGTCTTGGCGGGAAAAGCGAAGCGCGCGCCGGACATTTTTATTAAGTTAAATTTAGAATGGTTTTATCGTTTAATCAAAAATCCGTCTCGCTTATCGAGGCAGCTCGTAATTCCTAAGTTTTTATGGACAGTTTGGCGCGACAGCCAATCGGTATCCGTCGTGAAGACGACTAAAGGAGGATCTTATGCAAAATAAAAAGCAATTAGCGGTCAATACTTTACGCGCTCTTTCCATCGATCAAATCGATGAAGCCAATTCAGGCCACCCCGGCTTGCCTCTCGGGGCGGCACCCATGGCGTGGGCTCTTTGGTCGGAAGCACTCCAATTCGAAAGAACGGACCGCAACTGGCCCAATCGAGATCGCTTTATTTTAAGCGCCGGCCACGGAAGTGCCTTACTCTACTCCCTCTTCCACGTCTTCGGCCTCGGTCTCGAAGCGGAAGATCTTAAAAACTTCAGACAATTAAACTCCAAAACGCCGGGCCATCCTGAATATGGACATACGGATTGGGTGGAAACGACGACAGGTCCTTTAGGCGCCGGTATTTCCACGGCCGTAGGTTTCGCCATGGCGGAAACCCGACTCGCCGCTCTTTATAACGAAGAGGGGATGGAGCTTATCGACCATCATACTTACGTCCTTTGCGGCGACGGGGATTTAATGGAAGGCATCAGCAATGAAGCTTCTTCTATTGCCGGTACTTTGGAGCTCGGAAAGTTGATCGTGCTTTACGACTCCAATAATATTACCATCGAAGGGGACACCTCCCTTTCCTTTAAAGAAAGCATCGCCGATCGCTACCGCGCACTAGGTTGGCAAGTGCTTACGGTGGAAGACGGCACCGATGTAGACGCCATTTCAAAGGCTATTGAAGAGGCGAAGGCGGAGACGACTAAGCCGACGATTATCGAAATAAAAACCGTCATCGGCTTCGGCTCCCCCCTTGCAGGAGATGCCGGCGTTCACGGCGCCCCCTTAGGGGAAGAAAAGAACCTGGCGACGAAAGAAGCATTAGGCTACGATGTGGCGCCCTTTACGGTTTCCGACGAAGTAAAGGAATATGTAGAGGAACTTCTAGCCGAAAAGAAGAAAAACTACGATGCCTGGAAAGAGCTGGAAGGGCGCTATAAGGAAACATATCCGGAAAAATATAATGACTTCCTCGCTCACTACGACACAAAAGCACAAGATCTTTCCTTTATGGACGAAGAGAGCTTCTGGAAGCCTGTAGAAAAGGATATGGCCACGAGGGCAAGCTCACACGAAATCCTGCAAAGGGTAGCGGAAGGTATGGGCAATTTGTTCGGCGGCAGTGCCGACTTGGCACCCTCTAATAAAAGCGATATGAAAGGCGCCGGTCAATATAGCGTGAACAATCGCGAAGGAGGTAATATTAATTTTGGCGTGCGGGAACATGCCATGGCCGCCATTGTCAACGGCATCTATCTACACGGTGGATTCCGTTCTTACGGTGCCACCTTCCTCGTATTCAGCGATTATATGAAACCGCAAATTCGTCTCGCCGCCTTAATGGGCCTTCCCGTGTCTTATATTCTGACGCATGACAGCATCGGCGTCGGCGAAGACGGCCCCACCCACCAACCCATCGAACACTTAACCATGCTCAGAAGCATACCCAATACCATTACCTTCCGCCCTGCGGACTCTACGGAAGTGGTAGCGGCCTGGTATACGGCCATGCATTCGGAAGAAAAACCCGTCTCATTAATTTTGACGCGTCAATCGGTGCTGGAGCTCGAGGGAAGCTCGAAAGATGCCTTAAAGGGCGGCTATATTCTTAAAAAAGAAACGGCCAAACTGGATCTTATTCTTATGGCATCGGGTAGCGAAGTGCACCTGGCGCTGGAAGCCGCAGAAGCGATCGAGACGGAATCCTTCGGCGTTCGCGTGGTGAGCATGCCGTCTCAAGAACTGTTCGAATCTCAATCCGACGACTATAAAGAAGAAGTCTTACCTAGAGAGGTCTCGAAACGCGTAGCCGTGGAAGCGGGCGCGACCATGAGCTGGTACCGCTATGTGGGCCTCGACGGCATGGCCCTCGGCATCGATACCTTCGGCGCCAGCGGCAATGCAAAAGACGTATTCGAAACCTTCGGTTTGACGACAGAAGGCGTTACGGCATCGGTTAAGGAATACTTGAATCGCCGATGAAAAAATGGGCTTTGCCGACGCTGATCGTTCTCTTACTCGCAGGCTGCAGCGGAAAAAATGCCTATAACGACGGCGTGTTTCGCGGAGAGGCTATGGGCTTTTCGAAAGATGTTCCCATCGAGGTGGAAGTCAGCATCGTAGGTGGAAATATGGTGGCGGTGGAAGTGGTAAACCACGACGAATCCGTGGAACAGGTGCCTCAGGTTCAAGAAGTATTGGACACACTGCCCGGTGCCATGGTAAAGAAAAACATGACCCATATCGATTCCATAGCAGGGGCTACGGAAACTTCGAAAGGCATCGGAAATGCCGTAGAAAAAGCTTTGGAACGTGCAAAATAAAAAGCCCACCTATAAAGGTGAGCATTAGAATAACCTCCGGAAACGGGGGTTATTTTTATACGATTTTTGAACGGCGTAAAATTGTGACACCCACGGACTCGCCGATGGAAAAATCCACTGTGTTGCCGATGACTTTGACATTGAGTTCCCGGCCCTGATAATCCAGAAGGATATCTTTCGTATCGCCTAGGAAAGCGATGGATTTAATCTTGCCTGCGTTTCCATTTTTTTCAATGGCAATATCTTCCGGGCGAACGAGGTAGACTTCATCGTCCTCTTCGATAAAATTGCTTTCGCCGAGAAAGCTTGCCACATAGCGATTCTTCGGGTGGAGGTAGACCTCTGTCGGCGTGCCGATCTGCACGATTTCGCCCTTGTCCATGACGATAATCTTATCGGACATATAGAGAGCCTCTTCCTGATCGTGGGTGACGAAGAGCATGGAGAGATGGTATTTTTCCTGAAGAGTTTTAATTTCTTCCCGCATATCTACCCGGAGCTTCGCATCCAGATTGGAGAGGGGTTCATCGAGAAGCAGCATTTTAGGATTGGTAGCGAGGCCGCGAGCGAGGGCTACACGCTGCTGTTGGCCGCCGGAAAGCTGAGTAATGGGCTTTTCGACGTGTTCCTTCAGGCCTACCATGCTTAAATAATCCATGGCCATTTCCCTGGCTTTCTTCCCCTTGATCTTACGGAAATATTTGATCCCGTACATCACATTATCGATCACATTATAATTGGAGAAGAGTGCGTAGTTTTGAAACACTGTGGAAAAGGGGCGATCTTCAGGATATAAGTGTTCAACATTTTCGCCGTTTAGTAAAATTTCACCGGAATCCTGGCGAATAAAGCCGCCGATTAAATTTAAAATTGTCGTTTTGCCGCAGCCTGAAGGGCCGAGGATGGTGACAAATTCTCCTTCTTCCATGGAAAAGTTAATATCTCTTACGCCATTGTCATTATCAAATAATTTTTGTACATTTTTTAGTTCGAAAAACATAGTCCCTCCTTTATTGGCCCTTTACTTTATTCAGTCGTCTGAAGAGTAGAGTCATGGAAATATTGACTGTCGCCGTGGCGATAATAATTAAAATCGCGAGAATCGATCCGACGGAATTTCCGCCCCCTTTAATTTGTCTGAACATTTCCGTACTGGCCAAAAGTTTGCCCGGAGAAACGAGAAACATGATCGATCCGAAAGCGGTCATGGACGAGGTAAAGATTTGGGCAAAGCTCGATGCAAAAATCGGCGCCGACATGGGGAGGATAATGGTGCGGAGTACGGTAAAGCGGCTCGCGCCCAAATCTTTTGCTGCGGATTCTATTTTTTGATCGATCTTGACATACACTGCATTGGCCGTCTTATTGGAAATGGAAATTTGACGAAAAGCTAGGTTTAAAATAACAATGGCTGCCGTTCCCGTAATGGCGATGGGCGGTTTATTAAAGGCTACGAGATAGCCTAAACCGAAGAAGGTGCCGGGAATAATATAAGGCAGGGAGGCGATAAATTCCAGTGGTTTCAATCGCTTTTTAGCGCGATAAATGTAGTAGCTTAAGGAAGTTCCTACGAGGACGGCGATAGTGGAGGCTATGAAGGAAAATACCAAACTTCGCCTAAAGGCTTTAATGGAAAGTCCGGATAATTTAGAAAAATTATTCAGTGTAAAGGTGAGGGATCCGGTAGCTTGATTGCTGAAAGCGGAAATTATAATGGTGGCGTATTTCGCCAGATTAAAGAGGATAAATAGAAAAGTAACGAGTGCTAAAACAATTTTTAAAATCTTCGGAACAGTGGGCAGATAGTCGCGGCCACTGGCGGATTTTGAACTACTTTCGTTAAATCGGTGCATGGATTTCATATAGAAATAAAAGGCGAAAATACTCGGAATGACCATCACCGTACTCATGGCGGCGCCGCGATTTAAATCTCCCGTGGCCATTACCGCCTTGTAGCTTTCGGTAGCTAGTGTTTGGAAGCGGCCACCGATTATTATAGGTGTGGAAAAATCCGCTAAGTTCATGGTAAAGAAGATAAAAAGCACGGACAAGAAACCCGGGAGAGTGGAAGAAAGAACCACGTTTTTAATCGTCGCCATGGCGCTTGCGCCTAAGTCTAAAGACGCTGCCAGTTCGTCGCCTTCAATGGCCTGAAAACTGTTGTTTAGCATCATAATGCCGATGGAGAGGCGACTTAATACTTGGATGATTAAGATTCCCTGCCAACCGTAAATATCCCATTCCATTTGAAGGAGATCGTGACTGATCAGGCCCCGTCGACCGAGAAGCACGATCATGGCGATAGAGGTGACGAAGGGCGGGGAGATAATCGTCACGAGAAGCACCTTGTCCATCACTTTGCGGACCCAATCCTTTGAAAGATAGAGGCCGAGAGCGATCAGGTACGCAAAAAACGCCGCGATAATCGACGAAGCAAGGGCGAGGACAATACTTTGAGTGGTTATATCAAACATATCCGTATTGATAAGCTCGCGGTAAAACTGTGTCGTGAAGGCTCCGTCTAAACGTACGCTCGTCAAAAGAACGCTCACCACGGGAAAGAGGATAAAAATTAAAATGGCCAGAGAAAGGAGAAAGATAAAGCCATTACTCCAAATAAAAGGAAAAATTGATTGAATAGGATTTGATTTTTTTCTCATAGATAACCTCATGCCCATAGCTTTCGCTATGGGCATTAAGAATAATTTTATTTAGTTTCTTCTTTTACGGGAGCTTTTGCGCCGGCAATTTCCAAGAATTTAGCGAGAACTTTGTCGCGGTTTTCAGCCATTTTCGCCATGTCTACCGGAAGGAAATTATCTTTCTTCAGGTGACTCATATTATCAGGCATGGCCACGTCATCGCGAGACATGATGCGTGCTTCAGCACTTTGTAGTGCATCGCCGCCTTCTTTCGAAGTGAAGTAGTCGGCAAAGACTTGCGCCGCTTCTTTTTGTTCCGAGGATTCAAAGATCGCTACAGGCGAGGGAATCCAGGGGAAGAGATCTTCCGCTTCAATGATGCTGACCGGATACTCATTCGCTAAATCGTAGTAATCGCCGGTAATGGGAGTAAAGCCAATGGCAAATTCGCCGGCGCTTACTTTCTTAGCCGGTTCGCCGCCGCCTTCAGTGTAGTAAGCTACGTTTTCGTTTAAACGTTCCAGGAAATCATAGGTGTACTCTTCGCCCTTGTTTTGATACATGGTTTCGAGAAGAGCATATGCCGTACCGGAGATAGCCGGGTTGGCGAAGATGATTTCGTCTTTATACTTGGGATCGGTTAAATCTTCCCAGGACTTGGGAGCTTCTAAGCCTTTTTCTTCGAGTACTTTATTATTGACGATAATGCCCGCCGCTTGGAAAGAAACGGCCGTCCAGTATCCTTCCGGATCTTTGTACATTTCGTCGATATCTTTTGCACCCTTGGGCTCGTATTTAAAGAGATAGCCTTTGTCTTTTGCCGCAATATAGGAATCGGCGCCGCCGCCAAGCCATACGTCGACGTCGGACTTTCCGCCTTCTGCATTAAGTTTTGCCAGGGCCGCGCCGGTGGACATGGGCGTATATTCTACTTTGATACCCGTGTCTTCGGTGAATTTTTCAAAGGCCGGTTCGATGTCGCCGTAGCTAACGATAGCTTTCAGTGTAACGCCTTCAAATTTCTTGTCTCCCTCTGCGCTGCTCGCGCTATTTTCGCTTCCTCCGCCGCAGGCGACGAGGGTAAGCATCATGAGAAGAGAAAATGCTGCAAGTAGTTTCTTTTTCATAATTCCTCCTAAAATTGAAATTTTTTATATCCACTTAAGATGACAGGATAGCAGGTACAGTTTTTCACAGCGTAGACGAGATCCTCCACAGTCTTACAGTCGTGATCCACGAAAGTAGCGTAGCGTCCTAAGGCGATGAGATTATGGCAATCACTGGCGCCAAAGGATTTCGCATTTATTTTTTCGGCATATTCACGCGCCGTTCGATTGGCGGCGGGGGAAGTACTCCCGTTTAACACCTCCACGCCGTCAAGGCCTTTGACTGTTAAGAGCTTTTCTCCGAGGCCCCTACTATTCGAGCGAAAAGGGTGGGCGGCGACGGTGATGCCGCCGTGTTCCTTCACCCAATTGATAAACCCTTGGGCGCTTCCGTGGCGCACCGGGGGAAGGGTTGGAATGCCGAATGCCAGAATATCTCCTTCCAGTGAAAGGTATTCGATACCGACAAATATGGGAAAATTCATTGTCTTGGATATCTCTTTCGCATATTCCGTCAGGCCGAATTCATCGTGATCGGTGATGCAAATGCCGTCGAGGCCGACGCGCTTCGCCTCCTCAACCATTTCAACTAAATTCATTCGGCTGTCACGAGAAAAAGTACGTTCGTGCATGTGAAAATCTATGATCATACTGTCTCCTATCGTAGATCTTATACTATCATAAGGGATTGCTAGATAATAAGCAAAGCCGCAAGTTATCGTGGTAAACTATTTCGCTTCCTCATAGAGCATCTCTTTTAAAATAGTGATGCTGTCGTAAACGCATTTCGGGCAATTTTCGGCGATGGCGCCGCTTTCGTAAGCTTTTTCCAATTCGCCGGGTTTGGAAAAGTCGTAGCCCAAGATTTCTCTGCACTGAGTAGAGCCGTGTTTATCTTTAAATGCTTCGTCGAAAGCGGCCACCTTTTCCGCCAACAGAGCATCGTCCTCTCCGTATTTCAGCCCGAGAACCATGGTGGCGGCATTGACGCAGCCGCAGGTTTCTCCGCGATATCTTCCGCCGCCGAAGGGGGCGGCCATGCGATCGGTAGTATTTTCGTCGAGACCGAAATCTTTTCCGAAGGCTCCAAGCACTTTTTGAGCACAGTTTTTTTCTTTAGATGTCATGGGGAAGCCTCCTGAAGGCTAAAATATTTTTCATGTAAGAAGTAGACGGTTCTTCATTGACCCCTAAAAAGACGGAGAGGATATTGACGATATGATCCATTCCGTAGTTTTGGAATGCGATGGAGCAACTGGCGCAGTAGGTCCAGATTCCGCCGTAAGTCTCGTGAAGGGACTTGAACTTTTCCTTCACCTCTTCCGCCACTTCCGGCGTATGTTTTCCGCCGCCGCCCAGTCCGCAGCAGTGGATCTTGTTGTATTCCTTGTGATAGCTCTTTAAATAGGGTTCGATATATTTAAAGTACTCCAGGTGCTCACGATCGCCGCAGGGAATGTAGAGAGGAATGTTTTCCTCGGGAAGTTCCTCTAAAAGTCCTTGCTCATCTAAGTACTCAAAGATGGAGATTACCTCGATCTCGCTTCGACCTTTCAGCATATTGTAGCAATTGGGGCAGCAGCAGATGAGGCGTTCGATGCCTCGGTCCTTTACGTGATCGAATATAGAATCTTCCGAAAGAGAATATCCCGTCTGGGCCACCGGCTTTTTGCAGCAATCCACGGAAAAATCAATTCCGTCTTCTCTGCAGATTTCGATGAGCTTTTTGCAGGTTTCAGGGAACTGTCCCGGATAATTACAGCCGAGATAGAGTAAGCTCTTCGTATTTTTCTTCTGTACATTGCGCAGTAGATAGGGAGTTTTCTGAAGACGAACTTTAAAACTGGGGAGGGGATCATTTTTTCTGTGCTCCATGGCGATCTCGCGGCCTGAAATATTTTTCGGGCAGGTGCGCTTGCAATTATCGCAGAGGTAACATTCTCCTTTAAGTTCGGGCCGCGTGGCAAACTCGGAGAGGTCCATATCGTAGTGTGCTAAAAACGGGCAGATTCGCTTACATTTGCCGCAGTGAATGCAGGAATCCAATGCGTATGAGATCATCGTAAGCTCCTTTCTTAATATTTTTTTGCTAAGATCGACGGGTCCACGCCCTTGCGAAAGGCGCGCTGCAATCGTTGCATATGAAAAATCGTCGGCCAAATGCCGTTTTCTTCGAAACGTCTGGCGTCGGTAAAGAGAGTGTCCTTTAAAAGGGCGGGTTTGTAGCCTTTTTCTTTAAGACGAATGGATAGATCGTAATCTTCCATAAGGGGGATGTGGCGAAAACCGCCTATCTTTTCGTATAGCTCGCGGCTTATAAAGATGCCTTGATCGCCGAAGGCGATGTGGCGAAAGCGTACACGATTATCGGAGTTAAAGGCGACGATGCGCATCATGGCTTTTTCAGAGCGAAAGCGAAGTTTGAAACAACCCCATTCCGCGCCGCTTTCTTCGATGGAACGGAGGGCGGAGGGTTTTGGGAAGGTGTCGGCGTGTAGAAACCATAGAATATCCCCTCGGGTGTGTTCTACGGCCACATCCATTTGAGCGCCGCGTCCTTTTGCTTTTTGGATTTTAGGATAGCGAATTTTTTCGTAACTTCCGTCGGCAGAGCCGCCGTCGGTAAAGAGAATTTCTTT
This sequence comes from Aedoeadaptatus nemausensis, assembly GCF_903819165.1. GTDB lineage: Bacteria > Bacillota > Clostridia > Tissierellales > Peptoniphilaceae > Aedoeadaptatus > Aedoeadaptatus nemausensis. The sequence continues at coordinate 411,271 of NZ_CAIJCS010000014.1, read as the reverse complement.
TTCTCCCTCCAGATCATCTAAGGCTCTCTGTAGATAGTGAATATTTTCAATTTCATTGTAGCAGGGAATGATGATACTAATCATTGCGATGCCTCTTGTTGTATATCTTTAGGAGAACCAAGGATACAAGCGTTAAAAGCACGAGGAAGAAAATCGCCAATTTAAACTCCGGTGAGCTCGGGTCGTGGATTTGCTCTCCTAAATAAATGAAAGCGAAAATCCCCGGCGTAATGCCTACTAAGCTTAATAAAAAATAGGGGAGGAAGGAAATCTGTAAGATCCCCGCCATATAATTAATGAGATTATATGAAATGAGGGGAATCAGGCGAAAGATAAAAAAGACACCTTGGCTTGTTCCCGAGGGATTGAAGAAAACTTGTTTGATCTTTTCGCTGCTCTTTTTTTCCACCAATTCGCTGATAGGTTTTCTCGCAAGTTTCGCCGCGAGGTAATACATAATGAAAATATTGACCCCACAGCCTATGAGAGTATAGATAACGCCCATGGTCGTGCCGAAAATATAGCCGCTTGGCACGACCAGTAGGGGAACCGGGAAGAGGAAGATGGGAAGAATAGCCCAGAGTAAAATGTAAAGAATCGGCGCCCAGAATCCTGCCTCATTTAAAATAGATTGGATTTTCTCTTCTGTGAAATAGTCCTTAATATACTTAAAGGCGACAAAGAAAATTGCCGCCAAAAGTATGCTTATTACGATTTTAATCCACTTATTCTGCTTTTTTGCCGCGTCTGTCATTGTAAACCTTCTTGCCCACAAAGATGGCGATGGATAGGGCGAACAGAATGAGGAGGCCCATCATTAATTTTTGTGCGCCGCCTGTCAGCGTACCGCCTACATAGGAATAGACGATGGTAGCGGGAAGTTGGCCGACACCTGTAGCTACGAAGAACGATAGGAAGCTCATGCCCGTGAGGCCGGCTGCGTAGCTTACCAGGTCGAAACTCATAAAAGGAAGGAGTCGGGCAATTAATATAGCGTATTTACCGTAATCTTCGAAGAACTTGTCTACGGTTTCGAGCATTCCTTTTCCGGTGAATTTTTCCGCTACGTCGCGACCTAAAACTCTGGAGATAAAGAAGCAAAGGGCAGCTCCCGCCATGGCGGAAGACCAGGATAAGATGGCGCCGTTAACCCAGCCGAAGATGGCGGAGTTTGCCAGGGTAATAAAAAATGCGGGAATCGGAGAAATAATGGATTGAAGAACCATCAGGAGGAAAGAAACGATCACAGCATAGACGCCGAAGCTACGAATATAGGCGGCGATGCCGTCGATACCTTCGCTTGTGAGAACCCGTACCGCACGGTTGATTCCGGCGTTAACGGTTGGCACAAAGAGATAGATGAGCAGACAGGCAATGATCACACCGATCAGTGCGGTTTTTTTATTTAATTTCATAATGTCTCCTTTATCTTTTAGAAATAGAATGGAAGAACGGCATCATAGTTGTGGGAGATAGAAGATTTGATTTATCTTCCGGGTCCGACTTAAACACTTTTAACTTTTCCCTATTGTCTCCGAGAAAAATAAAGCCTTCTTCATCTTCCGTATAAGACGAGATAGGGGAGTTTAAAACTTCGGCCGCCAGATCTCGAATATCGTCGATATCTCGGACAGTTCGTAGAAGAGTAACGGATTTTCCTTGCTCTTTCGCTTTTTCAACGGTCTTCTCCAATACATCGCTTTGGCTGTAGGTAATGCCTGAAAAAATATCCACGAAAGAATTCATGCCCACAAGACCGTAACCTCCGTCGCGAGCGGGACCTAATACCACATCACTAGTTTCCAGCGCCTGAAATGCGGAGGCAATATATTCCTCGTCAATCCCCAGTAAATCTGAACCGATTAAAATGGCAGGTCCTTGAGGTAATTCCCGTTTAAGGGAGAGGGCCATGGTTTCGCCGAGATCCTTTCCTTCTTGGATGAAGGCCGGAATATCTTTTGTCGGCGGCTTCCCGTTATAATGGATGACCGGGCGATAGGGGGTATTCGAAAGGGTATCGTAAAGATTTTCGTATAGGTGAATTAAAATCTTATCGACCTTTTCATCGGGTACATCTTTACGAAGTCTCGTCATACCATGGCCGGGTTCCGGGGTACGGGCAAAAAAGATAACAGTGTTCATAGAAGTCTCCACAAGAAAAAAGGCCTTGTCATTTGACAAGGCACTTCTTTAATTTACTTTAATTCAAAGCCGTCAAATTCTTTAGTACCGTCCAAAGAGTTGGTTGCTTCGTGACCTTTTTCAGATAATTGGGAAGCAATTTTCCAGGAACGGTTGCCGGAGTAGCAGTAAGTTAAGAACGGTTTGTCGGTGGGAAGTTCGCCGTATTTTGCGTCGAATTCATCTTCTTGAACATTGATAGCACCTTCAACGTGACCTGCGTCGTAGTCTTTAGCGTCGCGAGCGTCGATAATGGTGTAGTCGCCGGATTTAGCGAGTTCTACAAATTCGGGACCGCGAACATTGGTTACTTTAGTAATCGTGGTGTAGTCGAAATCTTTTACGCCTTGAGCATTTTTAACGTTTTGGAATCCGTTGTCTACTAAGATCTTAGCAGCTTCGCCGCTCTTCTTGCCAGTATTGCAGATGGTGATGATTTCAGCATCTTTTAAATCTTCGATTTTGGAAAGGTCTTGTTCGAAAGTATCGAGGGGCATGTTAATAGCGTGTTTAACGTGGCCTTCGTTGTATTCTTCGGGGCTGCGAACGTCGATAACGGTGACTTTTTCTTTAGCTTTGTTGTCTTCCATGATCTTGTCGAGTTCTTCGCCGGTGATTTCGCCAACTTCTGCAGCGGGAGCTTGTTCTGTTTCAGCGTTTGCGTTAGCAGTTGCAGCCGCGTTATTTTGTGCAGCATTGTTTGCCGGTGCGTTTTCAGCTTTAGGGCCACATGCAGTAAGACCTGCGGAAAGCACTAGAGCAAGTGCTACAATATTGAGTTTTTTGTTCATTAAAATTTCCTCCTTGAACTTTTAAAATACTATAACACTATCTTATCAAATATCTGAATAAGATAGGAGTAAAAAACCGATCCTTCCATTGTAATTTTAAATACCATGACGGAAAGCATAGAAAAAACCTATGAAACTTTTTAGTCACTTCGAATGGCGTCCAGCGCAGATAGATTCATGGCGCGTTTCGCCGGGAAGTAACCGGCGGCGACGCCGACCATGGTCGAAAAAAGAAGGGCGACGAGAATGAGCCAGAGGGGGATATAAGAAAGCTGAATTGCTTCCTCCGCTCCTTGGGATTGGGCAAAGCGATTGCCGATGGCATTAAAGCCAGCACTCATTATAAGACTGGTAATAACGCCGATCACCCCGCCGATAAAGCCTATAAGGGCGGCCTCCGTTAAAAAGAGCTTTTGAATGTCTTGAATGGATGCGCCGATAACTTTCATGACGCCTATTTCTTTCGTGCGTTCGTAAATGGACATAATCATAGTATTGGCGATGCCGATGGCGGCGACGATAAAGGAGATGGAGCCGATGCCGGCGAAAATGGCGTTGACGATGGCCATGCCACGATTCATGCTCTTTATGGCCTCGAGAAGGCCCGAGGGCTCATAGCCCAAATCTTTTATGGCGTCGGTTACATCTTCCGCATATTCCGTGTCGTCGATACGAACCTGCACCGTGGAATAAGTTCCACGCTCCGGTGCCGGCAGATCCAATGTTTCCGCCAGTTTTTTATAACCGTCGACGGTCATAAAGGCGCCGCTGTCGTATTGGGATTTCTTCGTCTTTTTCAACACGCCCGTCACTTTAAGAGTGGCGGTTTTGTCATTTCCGGAGGGCGTTTCCGCCTGTGGGCCGAAACCGAAGTTCGGCATATCGGTAGAGCTGACGGTCATGGTTTTTCCCGCCGCCTCGAAGAGGGGAGGGGCGTCGTCTTTTTCTTCCATGCCCATATCTGTTGCCGGCGCATTGGGATCGTAAAAATTCTCCACCATATCGTTTCCGAAAATGACCTGACCTTCGCCGTTACCGTGGAAGAGACTGCCCTTTTCGGTGGACCAATCTAAAGTGGCGTAGGTGTCCTTGTTCATAGCGGTAACGGAAAGGTAATCGCCGGTGTATTTTCTATACTTTGCCGACAGATTGGCGGTATATACCGGCGTTACGTCGACGACATGGGGGATTTTTTTGAAATCCTGAATGGAACGGTCGGTGATTTTTTTAGGAGTCTTCTTACTCTTACCTCCGGATTCCATACTGTTTTCCATTACCTGTATATTTTTGACATCGCCGAAACTTTCCATCATGCGACGATTATTTTCCGTAATGCCGTAGCCGAAGCTGATCATTAAAATAATGGAAACGCAACCGATGACCACGCCGAGCAGGGTAAGCCCTGTGCGTAGTTTTCTGGCCAGAAGATTGCGCTTGGCCATATCCAGTAAATCTCTAAAGCTCATCAGACCATCAAATCCTCGTCGTCCGATTCTTTTTGCTTACGCTTCTTGACCACATAAAATGCTACGCCGCCGCCGATGGCCGCCAGGGAGAAGAGCCCCAGAGGGATAGCCCATGCAGGGCGTTTATTTTCGCTTTCGTCCTCGTCTTCAGCGCCGGCCATATCGTCGGTAACGTTTATAACAAAGGGTTTAACAAACTCCTGCCGCTTGCCCGTGGCGTCGTCGTAAGAAATGACGATTTCGCCTTTTTGCTCTCCTTTTTCTGTAGGTATGATGTTGACGTCGTAGGTTTCGGCGCTGGAGGGGGCTACGCTACCTGCAAAATAGGTATTAGTATCGGCGTCGAAATTGCCGCGGAGTTTCACCATTACATTGGAGAGCACGGATTTCCCCGTGTTGAAGAACTCGAAGGAAAGGGGCATTTCTTCTCCTACAAAACCTTCCTTATCTACCTTCAGATCTCCCGGCTCCAATACGGAGCTTTGGACCACGGGAATGCCGATAACTTCTGTAGAAGTATAGGGGTTGCCGTCGCCGTCTTCGTATTCGAAGGTGGCGGTAATAGAATATGTTTTAGCCGCCGTATCCGGCGCCGTCGTAAGGGTAATTTCTTTTTCGGCGCTGCGGCGCGGCTTAATGGATTCGATATGGAATGTATTGCTGCTGCCCACGGGGATGAAGGCGCTTCCGCCCTCGCTTCCTCCGGCGGCAGCCGCCATGGCCTGTGCTCCTTCGCTTCCCGAAGATCCCGAGGGAAGGCTCACCGGCTCGGCGGCATCGGCGGAAAGGGCGACGCGAATATTCTTCACTTGTTTTTTTCGATTGGTATTAAAAATTCTGAAGTAGAGAGTAAAAGGTTCGCCGGCCTTTGCTGTTACGGGATCCATAGTGTAACTGTCGATGACGACCTTCGGCGTATTGGCGCCGGTAGGCGTCTGACCCGAGGGGGCGCTTCCTGTGCCCGTAACGGGAAGGGGAGCGCCGAGATCGCCTATATCGCCGCCGGAAAAACCGCCTCCTAATGAAGAACCGCCCGACGGTGATCCTCCTAAATCACCGAGATCCGGCATAGCGGAGGAACCGCCTCCACTTAAGGAGCTCCCTCTCGAGGAAACAGTTAGCATTTGGGTGGTTTCATGGACCTCGCCATTGGTTCCGTCCACATAACTGACGCTTAGTTTAATGGGATAGTTTTTCGCCTCGGCATTAGAGGTGAGGCGGAAAGTAAAGCAGTAGGTTTCCTTTTGTTTCGGGGCAAAGAATTTAGCATTGACATTGCTGGTGGATTTTGGAACGAGGGCCCCGAGGTCTTGAGATTCGGCTCGAATTAAAATATTTTTCGCAGGTCCTGTACCATTGTTTACGATGGAGAAGCGAACGGGAATATCCTTCCCGGGCTCCGACGGGGCGGGCCAGGTGACGTCTGTGAAATCCAAAATGGAAATGGGAACATGGCTTCCCTGTTCGACTTTCGGCGGGGGAATGCTGCCCATATTTTGTGCCGCTTCCACGATTCCGCTTCCTTGGGATAAACACATGGCAGCGGCCGTTAAAAGTATCAGTTTATTTCTCGTTTTCATACATCACTCCTAAAGGTTTTGAGAACCGTTCATTATCTTTTCAACTCGTTCTTTTACGCTGCGGGTTTCGTCCCGTATAATGACGCCGTCACGAAGTTCCACGATGCGGTCGGCATAAACCGCCGTCTCCAAATCGTGGGTGACGATAATCAGCGTCTGCTTATGTTCCTTGGCGAGATCGCACATCATCTCCATAATTTCAACGGACGTGGCGGAATCTAAATTCCCCGTGGGCTCGTCGGCAAAAAGAATGGGCGGCGCGTCCACAAAGGCTCTGGCAATGGAGACGCGCTGCTGTTGACCGCCGCTCATTTCCATAGGCTTGTGTTCCAATCGCTCGCCCAGCCCGACGCGGGTTAAAATATCCCGTGCTTTTTCTTCTCTCTCTTCCTTGCCGACGCCTTTAAAAATTAGGCCTAAGCTTACATTTTCCGTAGCCGTAAGGGTAGGAATTAAATTGTAAGATTGAAAGACGAAGCCCACATTTAATTGACGAAACTTCGTAAGACGTTCTTCGGAAAGTTTTTCCATATGTACTTTTCCGTTAATGACGATCTCGCCCTTGGTGGGTTTGTCGAGACCGGCCATTAAATTAAGTAAAGTAGATTTTCCGCTACCCGATGTGCCGAGAAGACAGATAATTTCTTCCCGCTCGATATCCAAATTGACGCCGCGGAGGGCGTAAACTTTTTCATTTCCCATACGGTAGACGCGGTACAAATCTCGTATACTGATAAATGACACGAAATCATCACATCCTTTCCACCATAATATCATAGAATATTCTTGAGAAAGTTTAAGATTTATTCCAAAGAAAGATAACAAAACAATGTCATCCTGCAAATGGACTGTGCCATAAAGAAGGAAAATAATGAATAAGAGTCAAAAAGATTTTGTAACGATTGATTTTGAACGCAAAAAACGACGCCTCTTCGGCGAAACGATCTTCGGCGAAGGCAAGACGGCGGGGCATTTAAAAATAGCTGTGGAAAAAATATTGGAATATGACGGGGAAGTATTGGTGACGCGCCTAAGCCGCGACCAATATGAGGAGATGGGAGAGCTTAAAAAAACTTTAGACTACGATCCCATGTCTAAAACGGCCATGGCGAAAAGAGAAAAGGAAGCTATGGGTAAAGTGGCCGTGGTAACGGCGGGCACCTCGGACGTTTCCGTAGCGGAAGAATGTGTGCGAACCTTAGATTTCTTCGGCATCAGCAGTGAATCGGTTTACGACGTAGGTGTGGCGGGTATCCATCGTCTCTTCAGTCAGCTGGATCGCTTGAGAGAAGCGGATGTCATCGTCGTATGCGCCGGCATGGACGGCGCCCTTCCCTCGGTAGTGGCGGGGCTCGTATCCTCTCCCGTGGTTGCCGTGCCTACTTCGGTAGGGTACGGTGCCGCCTTTGAAGGGGTGGCGCCTTTGCTCGGCATGCTCAATTCCTGCGCCGAAGGGGTAGCGGTGGTGAATATCGATAACGGTTACGGCGCCGCTTATATGGCGGGGCAAATCGTGATGAAGATTTACGAAAAGGACAAATAGTCTTTTTCCGATAAAAAAGCATCTACAGGCAAATCATATTCGTCCCGGGGAAGTTCTTCTACGAGCTGATCGTGAAAGCCTACGCCTAAGCGATGGCCATCGTGGGTGGCGAAGAAGCGATCGTAGTAGCCGCCCCCATAGCCCATGCGATAACCCTCGCCGTCGAAGGCGAGGCCCGGCGTAATAATGAGATCGACACTTTTCCGGCGTCGATCTTTTATTTTGTCCTCGGGCAATTCCAAGATCCCCAATGGATTAGGCTCAAGTTCGTCCAAACTCTTTATCTCCGTCATAATCATGGCCCCGCCTTTCGTCGCCAGGGGAACGTACACTTTTTTCTCCTTCAGTATTTCCGGAATCCATTGAATGGTCTCCACCTCACTTCCCATGGATACAAAGATAAAAACAGAGTCGCTGTTTTTATAGACGGGAAGAGATTTCAGTCTTTTAAAAATGGTTTCCGATGCTTTTTTCCGAATACCGGGATTCATTTCATTACGAGCGGTCTTTAGATTATTACGAATTGAAGTCTTTTTCACTCTTGATACCCTCCAAGGTTTCATAAATTTGTAACTTATACTATAATAAATGAGATATTTATAAGGAATGAGGTGGACCGTTGATTACATTTCGCAACGTCTTTAAAGAGTACGGCAACGGCGTACAAGCGTTGAAAGACGTTAATCTTGAAATACCCTATGGCGAATTTGTCTTTATTGTCGGCGCATCGGGCGCGGGAAAAAGTTCGCTGATCAAATTGTTAATATGTGAAGAAAAAGTAACCCGTGGTCACATCTTCGTCAACGAAAAAGATATTACGGAGCTGGCTCCATGGTATATACCCAAGTTACGCCGCAAAGTAGGCGTCGTCTTTCAAGACTTCCGTCTTTTGCAAAAAAAGACGGCCTACGAAAACGTGGCCTATGCTCTTGAAATTGTAGGAGAGAGCGGTCGCACGATTAAAAAGCGTGTACCGGAAGTTTTAGATCTCGTAGGCTTAAGCGACAAACAAAACAGTTACCCCGGGGAACTTTCCGGCGGGGAAGGGCAGAGGCTCGCCATCGCAAGAGCCATCGTCAACCGTCCGCCGGTTCTCGTATGCGACGAGCCCACGGGTAATCTCGACTTTGAAACGGCGATGACCATTATGCAAACCTTAAAGCGCATCAATGAAGACGGCGCTACGGTCATTATGGCGACCCATGCTCGCAATATCGTCAACCACATGAACCGCCGCGTCATCACCTTGGACGACGGTCGCATTATAAGCGATGTCAATGTGGGAGGTTACGATGCGATTCATTAGACAATTTACCAATAATATAAAGGAAGCCTTTCAGGGAATCGCCCGCAACAAGGGTATGAGTTTACTCTCGATTATTTCCACTATGGCGGTCCTCGTTCTCTTCGGCGTGGTTCTCCTTTTGGTCTTAAACATGACGGGCCTCGTCAATGAAACGGAAAAGAAAGTAGATAAGGTAGTAGTTTATCTTACGGATACGGCTACGGAAGAAAATGTACAGGCAATTATTTCCAAAGCGGAAGCCACGGGCTATGTAAAGGATGCATCCTTTACCTCGAAAGAACAAGCCTGGGAGGAATTTGCCAAAAATCTCGAGCTTTCGAATGACTCTTATTTTTTAGACGGCATGGATGAAAATCCTCTGCCGGCGTCTATTACCCTTCAGCTTTCCAGTATCGAAGAGGCCAAGACGGTAGCCCAATCGGTACAAAGTATGGAAGGGGTTTATCAGGTAGATTACTTAAATGAGCTTATAGGAAAAATCGTGCAATTAAACGACTGGGTTCGCGTCTTAGGCGTTATCGTCGTGACGATTTTAATTATTATCGCCGTCGTGCTGATTTACAACACGGTGAAATCTACGATTTCCAATCGCAGCCACGAAATTCAAATTATGAAATACATCGGCGCCAGCAATGGATATATTCGCAGGCCGCTTCTTATTGAAGGCTTGGTCTTTGGTCTGGTAGCAGGGGCCATCGCCTTGGCCTTGGTTTATTTCGGTTATAAGGGAATTTACGGCCTCTTCGACGAGCGTCTTAATATTCTCATGGGTATGAAACTGATTCAGCCCCGCTTAATTTTAAAAGATATGGCGATTATTTTTGTATGCATCGGCGTAGGTGTCGGATTACTCGGTAGCTCCCTTTCGTTGGGTCGCTACCTCGATGTGTAGTTGATTATCAAGAGGAGGTAGTTTTAGATGAACCACAAAAAGCAGCTATCGGCGGCATTGGCGATTCTAATGTTAAGTTCACAGCCGGTTCTCGCGGCGAATTTACAGTCGGAAAGGGCAAAGGCGGTTGAACGTCGCAACGCCGTCCACTCGGAAATGAGCGGTACCCAATCTAAAATTTCGTCTGCGCGGAATCAGGCGGCCGGCGTGGAAGCGGAAATTCGCGCGTTGGATGAGAAGATCATGGCCGTGAACGTAACCTTGGATCGCTTAAATGGCGAGATGCAACAGTTGCAAGTGGAAATTCAAAAGACAAAGGCGGAACTTGAAGCGGCGAAAGAGGAGCTGGCGGAAAAGAAAGATTTCTACGCCAAACGTCTTCGCGCCATGTACATAGCCAACGATCGAGGCTATTTAGATATTCTCCTGGACTCTGCCGATGCCGAATCTTTAATCGGAAATGTGCGCATGATTCGCTCCATCGCCATCAGCGATAGGGAATTAGTTGAAGAAATCGCACAAAAAGTCGAAGAAATCGAAACGAAAAAAGCTCAGTTGGACCAACAGGAAAAAGAACTGGCGGCTAAACAAGCTCAAGTTCGCCAAGAGCGTGCCAATTTAGAAGCGGCCAATGCGAAGAAGACCGCTTATATGAACACGCTAATGAGCAATATCAGTGCTTACGAGGCACAATATGACGAAATGTTAAGAGAATCCAGCGCCATCGAATCTCAAATTCAAAACCTGGACATCTCTATTCAAAAGGCCAAAGAGGAAGAGGCGGCGCGAATCGCTCGTCAAAAAGAAGCGGCACGTCAGGCACAGCTCGAAAAAGAAAGAGCGGCCGCTCGCGCCGAGCAATCCGGTCGTATGGAAAAGCGGGCTTCGAGCAGCAAAAAGGCGTCGACTGCATCGACTTCCTCTCGTTCCGACGATATTATGGTCAACAGCGCTCAGGCCACACCGGAAGCTAAAAAAGGTGAATTTTATTGGCCGGTACCCGGTCATCACCGCATTACATCGCCCTTTGGCTACCGCGTGCACCCGATCCTAGGCTATAGAAAGCTGCACACGGGCATCGACATTAGTGCGCCGAGCGGAACGCCGGTTATCGCCGCAGGTTCCGGTACGGTTATCGCCTCTCGCTTTATGGGAGGTTACGGTAATTGCATTATGGTAGACCACGGTTCGAAAGTGACGGTTTACGCTCACCTTTCCGGCCGCGCCGTCAGCGTAGGCCAAAGCGTAAGCGCAGGACAGACCATCGGCTATGTCGGCAGCACGGGTATGAGTACCGGTCCCCACTTGCACTTTGAAGTGCGAGTCAACGGATCTCTGCAAAATCCTGTAAACTATTTATAATTTAATCGAGGACATCATAAGGAATCTTCTATGGAAGGTTCCTTATTTCCATAGGAGACAAAATGAAGAAAAAACATATCGCCATCATTGTGGCCCTTTTGATCGTTACAAATCTTGTATCGGCGACCCTTGCCGTTCAGTATGTAACGGGCGATGCAAAGGAAGCGGCGGCCACGAAAACCCTCGAATATTTCTTAAAGAAAAATTACCTTCGTTCGAAAGATATTACGGATGAAGACTTTAAAATCGGTCGCCGCAAGGGCACGGTGGAGGCTCTTGACGATCCTTACAGCCAATATTTTACCCCCGAGGAATACAAGCGCTTTGTAGAATCCACTACCGGTGAATTTTTCGGCATCGGCGTGCAGATCGGCGCCGTATCCGATTCGAAACTTATAACGGTAATCGCCCCCATCAAGGGAAGTCCGGCGGAAAAGGCCGGGATCGAATCGGGGGATAAGATCGTCTCCGTCGACGGGGAAGAGTATACCATCGAGGAGATGGAAGAGGCCGTTAAGCACATTAAAGGCGACAAGGGTACGAAGGTTACCTTGGGCATTATGAAAAAAGACGGCGGCGAGGTAAAAGATGTGGAAGTGGTACGGGATGAGATCCATATGGAATCTGTCGTCACGGGTACCATCGGCGATATCGCCTACATCGGCCTTACCCAATTTGAAGACGACACAGTAGAGGAATTTGAAAAAGCGTTAAACGATGCGAAGGACAAAAAGGGATTAATTTTAGATCTTCGGGGCAATCCCGGAGGCATTTTAGAAGCGGCGGTAGGCGTAAGCGATCTGCTCCTTCCGGATGCTGACATTGTAAGCGCCAAGGATAATAAGGGGAAAGAAGTGTTCCATTACACCTCCGACGAGGAGGGATGGACGAAACCTGTAGTGGTTTTAATCAACAGAGGCAGCGCCTCGGCGTCGGAAATCGTCGCCGGCGCTATAAAAGACAATAAGCGTGGCGAACTTATCGGCGAAAAGACCTATGGAAAAGGTGTAGTGCAAACCCTCGTGCCCTTGCCCGGCGGAGGCGGTATTAAGCTTACTACCAGTGAATATTTCACGCCGTCGGGGGTAAGTATACATGAGAAAGGGATCGAGCCTACGATTCCGGTCGAGCTGCCCGAGAATATTAAGGGCATCGGTTTAGAATATCAAAATCAAGATACACAACTGAAAAAAGCAGTTGAAGTCATAGAAAAGAGCGATCGTTAAGATCGCTCTTTTCGTGCAGGAGGCAGTATGGATTTTAAAATACATTCGGATTATAAGCCTACGGGCGATCAACCTAAAGCCATCGACGCCTTGGCGGAGGGCATTCGCTCGGGCATGCATCATCAAACTCTTCTAGGCGTAACGGGAAGCGGAAAGACTTTCACCATGGCTAATCTCATCGAGAAGGTACAGAAACCGACCCTGGTCATCGCCCACAACAAGACGCTGGCATATCAATTGGCGTCGGAATTTCGCGAATTTTTTCCGGAAAATGCCGTGGAATACTTCGTGTCCTATTACGATTATTATCAACCGGAAGCCTATGTTCCGGGGACGGACACCTTTATTGCAAAAGACGCGAGCATTAACGACGAAATCGACAAGCTTCGCCACTCCGCCACCATGGCGCTTTTTGAGCGGAGGGATGTCATTATCGTGGCGTCTGTTAGTTGTATTTACGGCTTAGGGGACCCCATCGATTACAAAAACCTCGTGGTCAGTTTGCGTCCAGGCATGGTTTGGGATCGCAACGAGCTTATGAGCAAGCTTGTGGACATTCAATACGTGCGAAACGACATCGACTTTTCTCGAGGAACCTTCCGCGTGCGGGGAGATGTGCTTGAGATTTTTCCGGCGGGGAATTCCGAGAAGACCATTCGCGTGGAATTTTTCGGCGACGAAATCGATCAAATCGCGGAAGTGGACGCCGTTACCGGCAGAGTAGAAAGTTACAGAAACCACGTTTCTATTTTTCCGGCCTCTCACTTCGCGACGAAGCCGGAGAAGGTGGAGCGCGGGGTAAAGGCCATTCGCGAGGAGCTTGAGGAACGTCTCTTTACATTGCGAGATCAGGAAAAATTATTGGAAGCTCAGCGTTTGGAGCAGCGCACCAATTACGATGTGGAGATGCTCGAGGAAATGGGCTTTTGCTCCGGCATTGAAAACTACACGCAGCCTTTAAGTGGTAGACCGAGAGGAAGCAGACCCTATACTCTAATCGACTATTTTCCCGAAGATTTTATGACGATCATCGACGAATCCCACGCTACGGTGCCCCAAATTCGCGGCATGTTCAACGGGGACAGGGCGCGGAAACAGACTCTCGTAGACTACGGCTTCCGCTTACCCTCCGCTCTCGACAATCGTCCTCTGCGTTTCGAGGAATTTGAAGGACTTCAAAATCAAGTCGTTTACGTATCGGCGACTCCGGGCCCTTACGAAGATGAACACGAAGAGCAGCGAGTGGAACAGATTATTCGCCCTACGGGACTGGTAGACCCGAAGATTACCGTGGTGCCGACGAAAAATCAGATCGACCATTTAACCGAGCAGATCAACGGCGTAAAAGAAAAGGGAATGCGTACTTTGGTGACTACGCTGACGAAGCGTATGGCGGAAGACTTAACGAAGTATTTCAAAGACATCGGATACAAAGTGGCCTATCTTCACTCCGACGTCCAGACCATCGAGCGCATGGAAATTATTCGAGATCTTCGCTTGGGGAAATACGATGTTCTCGTAGGTATCAACCTTCTGCGAGAAGGTCTGGATATTCCCGAAGTGGGCCTTGTGGCAATTCTAGATGCGGATAAAGAAGGTTTTCTCCGCTCGGAGACATCCCTTATACAAACGGCAGGGCGCGCCGCCCGAAATGCGGAGGGCTACGTCATCATGTATGCCGACACCATTACGGGATCCATGCAGCGGACTATCGACGAAACCGAGCGCCGACGAAGAATTCAAATGGCCTACAATAAAGAGCATAATATTACGCCGAAATCCATCATTAAAGGCATTCGCGACGTCATCGAAAACACGGTGGCCGCCGAGGAAGAGACAGAGTTCGGAGAGGAATTTTCCACCGACGAAATCGTCGCCATGTTACAAAATCTGGAGACGGAAATGTTCAAATCGGCGGAGAAATTGGACTTCGAGCGAGCCGCCAATATTCGCGATCAGATAACGGAATTAAAAGAGCAATATAAAATTAAAGACTAGAAAGGAACCGGATGAATCAAACATTAGAACACGCTATTCATATTCACGGTGCCCGTCAACATAATTTAAAAAACCTAGACGTGTATATTCCGAGAAATAAAATGACCGTCATCACCGGTCTTTCGGGATCGGGCAAGAGTTCCCTGGCCTTCGACACGATTTATGCCGAAGGGCAGCGACGCTATGTAGAGAGTCTATCGTCCTATGCCCGACAGTTTTTAGGACAAATGGACAAGCCCGACGTGGACTACATCGAGGGTATGAGTCCGGCCATCGCCATCGATCAAAAGACCACGTCGAAGAACCCCCGGTCCACTGTGGGGACGGTGACTGAAGTTTACGATTATATTCGCCTGCTTTACGCTCGCGTGGCCAAGCCCTATTGTCCCGTATGCGGACGTCAAATCGAAGCCTATGCGGAAGATCAGATCGTGGACAAAATTCTCGAAATGGAGGAAGGCACCCGCTTCCAACTCTTGGCGCCGGTGGTGCGTCAACGGAAGGGGCAGCATAAAAAACTTCTGGAACGCATCCGCAAAGAAGGCTATTTGCGCATGATCATCGACGGAGAAATGCGCCATGCCGACGGAGAGATCGAGCTGGATAAAAACAAAGTTCACGATATTCTGATCGTCGTGGATCGGATCATCATTCGCGAGGGCATCGAGACCCGTTTGACGGACAGTATCGAGACCGCATTAGAAATTTCAGGCTCCACAGTGATCGTGGATACATTGGACGGCGAATATAAGCTTTATTCTACGAGCTATGCCTGTCCGGAACACGATATATCCATCGAGCCCGCCACGCCTCGCTCCTTCTCCTTCAACACGCCCATGGGCGCCTGTCCTACCTGCAAGGGGCTGGGAAGCAGTCGCCGTGCGGATCCCGATCTCATCATTCCCAATAAGGAACTTTCCATCGACGAGGGCGCCATTTCCTGTTACGGCACCTCTGACGGAACCTATTATAAGGAAATCATCAATCAAATCGCGGCCCGTCACGACTTTTCCACGAAAGAGCCCATAAAAAATGCGCCGAAAGATATGATCGACGAGCTCATGAACGGAACGAAGAAGCCGCTGAAGTTCACCTTTCAATCTCATTTTAGAGGCAAGAAAGAATATAACGGTCATTTCGAAGGAATTTTGGAGAATCTGAATCGTCGCTATACGGAAAGCGCCAGCGATCGCACCATGGAACGGATCGAGCCCTTCATGGCGGATATTCCATGCCCTGAATGTCACGGCGCCCGATTAAAAATGGAATCTCTCGTATTTAAACTGGGCGGGAAGAATATTTATGAATCCACTCAATTGGCCGTGCGTGATGCCATCGATTTCTTCGACGGGCTGGAGCTCAGCGAAATGGATCAAAACATCGCACGCCAGATCTTAAAAGAAATTCACGAACGACTATCTTTCTTAATTCAAGTAGGCCTCGGCTATCTGACACTGGCGCGCATGGCGGGAACCCTTTCCGGCGGCGAGGCCCAGCGCATTCGCTTGGCCACGCAAATCGGAAGCGCCCTCGTCGGGGTAACCTATGTGTTGGACGAGCCTTCCATCGGACTCCATCAAAAAGACAATGCCATGCTTTTAAAATCCCTCCGAAATTTGACGGAAATCGGCAATACCCTTATCGTCGTAGAACACGACGAAGAGACCATGCGGGAAGCAGATGAAATTTTAGACATCGGGCCCGGCGCCGGCGTTCACGGCGGTCACATCGTCGCCCAAGGACCTTATGATGACATTATAAAAATTGAAGACTCCATTACGGGGCAGTATCTTTCCGGGAAAAAGAAAATCGAGGTTCCCGAAGAGCGTCGTCCTTATTCAGGGGATTCCCTCGTCATAAAGGGAGCGGCGCAAAACAATTTGAAAGATGTGGATGTCGAATTTCCCCTACGACAATTTATTTGCGTTACCGGCGTATCGGGATCGGGGAAAAGCTCTCTCGTAAACGAAATACTGAAAAAGGCTGTGGAGCAGAAGGTAAACCGCAGCAAAGTTCGCCCGGGGAAATACAAATCCATCGAGGGACTCGAGCATGTGGACAAGATCGTTTCCATCGATCAAAGCCCTATCGGCCGCACACCCCGCTCCAACCCGGCGACCTACACCGGCACTTTCGATTTAATTCGCGACGTGTTCGCCCAAACCAACGAAGCGAAGATCAGAGGCTACGAAAAAGGCCGCTTCTCTTTCAATGTAAAGGGCGGACGTTGCGAAGCCTGTAAGGGGGACGGGATTTTAAAGGTAGAGATGCACTTTCTTCCCGACGTCTACGTTCCCTGCGAAGTGTGTAACGGCAAGCGCTATAACCGGGAGACCCTTCAGGTAAAATTTAAGGGTAAAAACATTTCCGATGTTCTGGATATGACAGTGGATCAGGCGGCGGAATTTTTCGAGAACCATCCGCGGATCTTGAGAAAAATTACCACCCTACAACACGTGGGCCTCGGCTATATTAAGCTCGGTCAGCCCTCCACTCAACTTTCCGGCGGAGAGGCTCAGCGGATCAAACTGGCCACAGAACTCTCAAAGCGGGGCACCGGGAACACGCTCTATATTTTAGATGAACCTACAACGGGACTTCATACGGAAGACATTCGAAAACTTATTCACGTCCTTCAGGAGCTCGTTGATCGCGAAAATACCGTCGTCGTCATCGAACACAATCTGGATGTTATCAAGGTAGCGGATCATATTATCGACTTAGGTCCCGACGGTGGTGACGGCGGAGGTACCATCGTCGCCGCCGGTCGACCTGAAGAAGTGGCGAAGGTAAAGGGGAGCTATACGGGAGATTATTTGAAGGATATCTTAAAGGTATAGAGAAACGGCGTTTCTCATTTTCCCTCTCATTTTCTTGTAGATTTTAGTACGGTATAGTATAATTCAAAAAAGCCAAAAATAAGAGAGAGGAGGACTTCAACTTGAATACCATAACATTCAGCCGCCGTCGGATAACCGAGGCTACAGACATAAAAAGTCTCGGCGCCGACATCATGAGACAAAGATAAGAATCAGATCGTTTGCGTATTCAAGTTGAGGAGGAATAAAATAAAATGAAAAAATGGACAATCGTAAGTTTAATCGTCGCCGTATTCGCCTTCGCCCTCGTCGGTTGCGGCGGAAATCAGGAAGCCAATAACGGCGGTAATGCCGAGGCTGGCATCAACGGCAACAAATCGGATTTCGTAGCGGAAGAAGTTACGGCAGATCAAGCAACTATCGATGCTGCAACACAAGAAATCAAGGACAAGGGCAAACTCGTCCTCGCAACCTCTGCCGACTATCCGCCCTATGAATGGCACTTAATGAAAGACGGAAAAGATGAAATCGTCGGTTTCGACATCGAAATCGCAAAGGCCCTCGCCGACTCTTTAGGCGTGGAACTTGAAATCAAAGACTTGGATTTCGACGGTATCATCCCGAGTATTACCTCCGGCCAAGCGGACATCGGTATTGCCGGTATATCGGCAACCCCCGAACGTTTAAACGCCGTCAATATGACCTCTCCCTACTACGAAAATGAACAAGTGATCATTGTTCCCAAAGATAAGGCGGAAAGCTATAAAACCATGGAAGATTTTGCCGGCCTCACCGTAGGCGCTCAAACGGGCTCCATGCAAGAAGCGACCGTTCAAGAAAACTTTCCCAAAGATGTTAACCTTAAGAGCCTTCCGAAGTTAAACAATCTGGTACTTGAAGTTAAAAATGGCACTGCCGATGCCCTCGTTATCTCCAAGAGTGCAGGACAACAATACGCCAAACAATTCCCCGAACTCGTCGCCCTTGAAGTTGGAATTCCCGATGAACCGGGTGTTTGTGTGGCACTTAAAAAAGGAAACGACGGCTTAACCGCTTATATCGATCAAGAACTTAAAAAAATGATCGAAGAAGGTAAAGTGGACGAGTGGATCGCACAGTACGAAAAACTGAACGATGAAACTGCAGGTGCTGAAGACGCCCAATAATTTTCACTGTCAATAAGAAAAACTGTTTCCTCGGGAAACAGTTTTTTCAATCGAGGAGGAGTTATGAACTTATTGAAATCTTGGTTCGCCTTTTTAGGAAAGTGGGGACCAATGTATGCCGAAGGCACGCTGGTAACCTTAAAGGTTTCCTTCTTCGGCGTGCTTATCGGTTTTGCCTTGGGGATTATCGTCGCCCTCATGCGCAATTCAAAAATTAAGCCCCTGGAAATACTATCTAAAATCTACGTACAGGTTCTTCGGGGCACGCCATTGCTCGTGCAAGTGACCATTGCCTATTACGGCTTCGCCACCGTGGTGCCCGATCAGTTTAATTACTTAAAACAGCCCCTTATACTGTCAATGATTGCCGTGTGCATGAACTCTTCGGCCTATGTGTCGGAAATCATTCGCGGCGGTATTAACGCCGTCGACCGTGGGCAGAGCGAAGCGGCGGCATCGTTGGGCATGAAGAAGAGCCAAATCATGCGCCACATCATTCTGCCCCAGGCCATCAAAACCGTATTGCCCGCCCTCGGGAATGAATTTGTCACCTTGATCAAAGAGTCGGCCATTCTTTCCGTCGTCGGCGTCGGCGATATTATGTACCAAGCGAAAGTTGCAGGCGGGGCGACCTATCTGCCCTTTATGCCCTATATAACATCGGCATTGATTTATCTGGTTCTCGTAACCGTGCTTTCTAAAGTTGTCGATACATTCGAAAGGAGGATGGCGACCGGTGATACTCATTAATAATCTTACAAAAAGCTTCGGAGACAATCACGTTTTAAAAGGTATTTCTACGGAAATCAAAGACGGAGAAGTTGCTGTCGTCATCGGCCCCTCAGGCTCAGGGAAATCTACCTTCTTACGTTGCTTAAACCGCTTAGAAGAAGCGGACGGCGGCGAAATTATTTTCGAAGGTGTGGATATCAATAAAAAAGACACGAATATAGAAAAAGTGCGGGAAGATATGGGCATGGTATTCCAATCCTTTAATCTTTTCCCCCATAAAACCGTCTTGGAAAACATCACCATGGCTCCCATCCTCGTCAAAGGAGAGGACAAGAGCCAGGCGGAAGCTCGGGCTGTGAAACTTTTAGAACGAGTGGGCCTTGCCGACAAAAAAGACGCCTATCCCAATCAACTTTCCGGAGGCCAAAAACAACGGATCGCCATTGTGCGCGCCCTGGCCATGAACCCCTCGGTGATGCTCTTCGACGAACCTACATCCGCCCTCGACCCGGAAATGGTCGGCGAAGTACTGGACGTTATGCAACAACTCGCCAAAGAGGGAATGACCATGGTGGTCGTTACCCACGAAATGGGTTTTGCGAGAGAAGTGGGCGACCGCATCCTCTTCCTCGATGAGGGACTCCTCGTAGAAGAGGGAACCCCCGATGAAGTATTCAACCATCCGAAAGAAGAGCGAACACAATCGTTCCTCAATAAAGTATTATAGACACTATCAAACCACGAGAATAGACTCGTGGTTTTTTATTGTAAAAAATTGAGAGGAATAAAAAGTAGTCATTATAAATAAGAAGAAAAGAGGAAAAATTCGATTTTTATTTCGTGAAATTTCGGTGAAAGCAGTTTGTGAGAAATCAGAAAATTCAATCGAGAGTATACAAGAATAATATATACAGATTGCTGAAAATGACGATGAATATTATTCGCTGCGATCGAAGAAATAAATATATAGGGAAAAAATAATACTTTTTCTTATAATAGTGGGAATCGTAATCAGATAAATAGAAATAAAGTGTGTGCTCAATGGAAAAAGTATGAAAAAAGTGTGAAACGGCGGAAGGATGACAAGGAAATATAGGCTCCTTTAAAATAAAAACATGAAGGAGGACTTATGAAAACACATAATAAAGTAAATCAGACACTGGCTTTGGCCTTGAGCATTGCGACCCTATCTTCATCTTTTTCAGGGACCATGGCATATGCCCAAGGGGAAAAGCCGGAAAATGGAACTGTACAGAGCCAAGCGCAAGAAATGAGAATATATTTCCAAAAACCACCTGTTATCGGCGATACGAAACTACACGTAAACACGAAGAAATTAAAGGATGACAAAAACCTTGTGATCGGTGACAGGCTGCAAATGAAGCTCATAACCGGCGGTGAAACTTATAAAAAAATCCTGGTGGATTCTGTAAAAGAAGAACACATTAAAGAAGATTATATTACCGAGCAAGTAATGGGTTCGGGCGGTCGGCCACTGATTCCATATAGAGAATTCAGTGCCGGGGACAGAATAGAACTTTATGTCGTAAAAGGTAATCGAGAAACACAAGTCGGTAATCTTACGGTTAAGGGTGAAAAAAGCCTGGAGCCTATTGTGGAACAAACAAAAGATAAGATTATGATGTCGCCTAAAATGACGGGATCTATAAAAATGTTCCTCCATACGAAGAAAGATAATACATGGAAGATCTTTGACTTTGAAAT
Source organism: Aedoeadaptatus nemausensis (assembly GCF_903819165.1). Classification (GTDB taxonomy): domain Bacteria; phylum Bacillota; class Clostridia; order Tissierellales; family Peptoniphilaceae; genus Aedoeadaptatus; species Aedoeadaptatus nemausensis. The sequence goes on along the minus strand of NZ_CAIJCS010000014.1, from coordinate 390,484 downwards.
AGACAAAAAGGATGCAGCCGGTGTTATTTCTTATGATTTTCCTATGGAAAAATTGAGAGAAAAGTATGGTGCAAGTGCAGGTGATGAGTTTGTCGTCGTCCATCAAGAATCGGGCAAAGGAAAAACCATTAGCAAGAAAATGGTTCTTAAAGATACCTACGAAGAACCGAGTGTAGAATTTAAAGAGCGTAAAAATGCGAAAGACAGGGCGGGTTATACTATATCTTTGCCCGACAATTCGAATCTCGATCCGACCGCGATCCATAAACATTTACCGAAACTAAAGGTCGTAAAAGGAAATGAGGCTAAAACTTTTACGCTAAATAAAACATCCATGCCCGGGGAGCTTCAACCGGTAAAGGAAGGTGTATTTTATGCCGTGCCGAAGAATACGCCGAACAACACGAAATTTGAATTTTCCCAAGAAGGGGAGAACTTTAATTCCTCTAAGCCTGTTACCATGACCTATCAAGTGGATATGTCGAAAGCGACGCCGCTTTACGATGAATTAAAAAGCTATCCGGCGGAAGAACAAGAAAAATTTAACAACATACTTCCTACTATAAAAAGTAACTTAGAAAAGCAAGATAGAACACAGGAACAAGTTGACAATGCGGCACAAGCACTGGAATCGATCATTCTTCCGAAGCTGCGAGACTCTCTGGGACCCAAACGACAAGAAGCTAATAAAGCCATCGAAGATTTAAAACATCTCGATAGAAATAAGAAGACGGCTTATCAAGCTAAAGTTACAGGCGCAAAATCAGAACAGGAAATTAACGGTATTGTAGAACAGGCAAAAGCTGAGAATAAACAAGTGGAAGATGATAAGAATCTTAAGCAAGTGAAGGCTGAAGCCGGAGAAAAAATTAATAAGCTGACTGATCTCACAGAGGGTGAGAGAAAAGGCTTTATCGATGAAGTCGAGCGTGCCGATTCAGCTCATGATGTAGAAACCATTTACCAAAAAGCTCAAGATAAGAGCATAGAAAATCAAAAAGCAAAGGCTCAAGAAGCTGAAGAAGCGGCGAAGGTGCTCGAAGAGCAGAGAAAAGTTGCACTCACACAGATTAAAGCGCTACCGGGCTTAACAGACGAGCAGTTCGCTCAAGCTGAAAAAGAGCTACAAGCTGCAGCCGACAAGACGAAAATTGACGAGATCGTCAATAATTACAAAATGTTAAGTGAAGCTGCTATGAAGAGGAAAGATCTCGACGATGCCAAGCAAGAGTATATAAGCAAGTTGGAGACTCTTAGTTTATTAAGCGCCAATGACAAAGAGCGGTTTACGAAAGAGATTCAAGAAGCCGATACTCTCGATCGCGTAAAAGAATCATTTGATGGTGCGGTTCAGTTTAATTTAAGTAAAGCCCAAGCCGCTGCACTTGATAAAGTTACAGAATTCAAAAATTTAAGCGAGAGTGAAATTAACTGGGCGATAAACGAAATTAAGGCGACAAAAGAGATCGCCCAGATCGAACCTATTGTAGAAAAATACAAAAAACTCGATCAAGAAAAAGTAAAGGCAAAAACAGAACTTGAAACTGCGCGCAAAGATGCGATCGCCGTTGTAAAACAACTTTCTCACTTGACGCCGGAGGAGATGGCGAGATTTGAAGGGCGAATTAACGGAGCCGGAAGTGCTAATGAAATTAAAGATATTCGGGAAGAGGCAGTTCGTAAAAATGAAGAGAATTTAGCTGAAAAGAACAAGGCGCAAACCTTAGAAGCGGCAAAAAAAGAGCTGGAAGCACTCATTCAGGAAGCAAAGGCTATTAAACTCTCCAAAGATTCAAAACTGAAAGAGAAATTCGAGAACACCTTAGAAACAGCTGAAGAGGCACTTAAAGGGCATTCATTTGATGCTATGAATGCAGCGACTCAAGATCTGAAAAGGCTTATGGAAGATGTGAAGAAAGAGCAAGAGCAAGCTCCGACACCGAAAGATCCGAATCAACCGAGCCCCTCGGAACCGGCTCCCAGCCCGAAGGATCCGAATCCCTCGAATCCTGTGCCGACACCGAAGGATCCGAAGAAGCCGACACCTGCTCCCAATAATCCGAAGCAACCGAACCCCTCAAGACCGAAACCGTCGATAGAGTCCAAACGGAAGGAAAAGCCCGGCCAAAGAAGCGGATGGATCAATTTAACATTCGAAAGAAAAACACCGCCAAAAGGATCGACAGAACAGAGAGAAAGTAATCGTAAATCGACACAAAACTATATAGATATTGAAAATCACTGGGCAAAAGAAGCCATTAATTACAGCTTGGAGCATAAACTTTTCGACGATATTGCCATGGGCAATCGGTTTGAACCGAATAAACCCATGACACGAGCCGAATTTATTACCGTTCTCGGTAGATTCGAAGGAGCAAATGAATTCCCCGCCAATATCAGCTTCCAAGACATCGATATGAACGCATATTATGCGAAATACGTCAATTGGGCAAAAGCAAAAGGCCTTATTTACGGTATGGATGCCACAAATTTCGCACCGAACAAGACGATTTCGAGAGAAGAAATGGCGACCATTCTGTACCGCTACAAGCAGATGAAGAAGATAAACTTCGACGGTCAGGCCAAACAATTTAAAGACGAAGATAAAATTCCCAAGTGGGCGAGAGAAGCTGTAAAAGAGCTTTCCAAATCCAATATCATTAACGGTATGGAAGATGGAACTTTCCAAGGCAAGAAGCAACTTTCGAGAGCTGAAATCGCTCAGATCGTCTTTAATATCAATAAAATCAGATAAATATTTACTCCCGGACACGCCGGGAGTTTTTAAGAACCTTTTTATCTGAATCTAATTTGAAAGTGTTGAAAATAAAAAAGCCTCAAGCTTCGGATATTGTAAACCGAAGCTTGGGGCTTTTAATTGTTTGGATTTTATTGATTAAATAATTCTTCCGCATAACGCACCGACGCCATGGCGTCTTTGCAGTAGCGGTCGGCTTTTATTTCATCAGCGTATTCTTTTGTGAGCACGGCGCCGCCTACCATAATCTTTGTATCGGGAGATTGTTCGTGAATGAGCCGGATGGTGGCCTCCATAAAGGGCACCGTCGTCGTCATGAGGGCGGAAAGGCCTACGAGTTTAACATCGTGCTCTAATACATTTTCCGCCACCGTATCCGGTCGAACATCTTTCCCGAGGTCGATTATATCGAAGCCGTAGTTTTCCAGGAGCGCCTTCACAATGTTTTTGCCGATATCGTGAATATCTCCCTTTACCGTGGCGACGATAATGCGTCCCTTGTTTTCCGCGGCAGTCCCCATCTCATCCATTCGCTTGCGAATAATGGTGAAAGCCGCGGCGGCCGCATCGGCAGCTCGCAATAGTTGGGGAAGGAAGAGTGTCTTCGCTTCAAATTCTCTCCCCACTTTATCCAGAGAGGGGACGAGGTAATCGTTAATAATTTCGATGGGCTCCCTTTCTTCGAGAAGGCGTGCGGTAAGATCCTTTGCTTCTTTAGAAAGGCCTTTTTCGATGGCGTAGGAAAGATCGTGTTCTCCATCGCCTGCCTTTATTTCCGATTCTTCCTCGGCAAATGCTTCTATAAAATCATTAAAATCCGGATCCTGCTCGAGGAGTGCCATGGAAGACCTATAGGCTTTCTGCATGGCCGGGGAGGACGGGTTTACGATGCCCGCGCTGAGCCCTTCGGCAAGACACATGGCGTAGAAGTGGCCGTTAATAGCGTCGCGATTCGGGAGGCCGAAGGAAATATTGGAGACGCCGAGAGTGGAGCGTAAGCCACGGGCTTTTAAGCGTCTCAAGGTTTCGAGGACCACTGTAGCCCCGTCTTTTTGGCTGGAGATGGTCATGGCCAGGGGATCGAAGAGAAAATGCTCCTCACTTAGCCCATAGCGAGCCCCTTCTTTTAGAATAGCATCCACGATTTCCATTCGTTTTTCTACGGTCTTCGGGATGCCCTCGTCGTCGAGTAATAATGCGACACAAAGGGCGCCGTATTTTTGAGCGATGGGGAAAATGGCGTCCATTACCTCCCGCTTCCCGCTGACGGAATTTAGGAGAGGTCTGCCGTTATAAATGCGGGCGGCTTTTTCCATGGCACCTACATTGGTGGTGTCGATTTGAAGGGGAAGGGAAGTAACGCCCTGTAATTCCCGAATGAGATCGGGAAGGACCCCTTCCTCGTTCAGTCCGGGTACGCCTACATTGACGTCGAGAATATGGGCGCCGTCTTCTTCCTCTTCCAAGGCGATGGCGAGAACGGCGGAAGTATGGTGATCTTTAAGGGCTTGCTGTAAGTATTTTTTCCCCGTAGGGTTCAGTCGCTCTCCGATCATGCAGGGTTTAGCACCTATATCCACAATATGGGTGTAGGAAGAAGCCGCCGTGCGCAAGTGACCGCGAGGTGGCGTGACAGGTGTATTTTTTGTCCGTTCCACGGTTTTTTCGATATAAGAGGGGAAGGTGCCGCAGCAGCCGCCTATGATCTGCACGCCCATCTCGGCAAACTCCATCATATAATCGGCGTAGGTGTCGTCGTCGATATCGTAAAAAGTTTCGCCGCCGCGAACCACGGGAAGGCCGGCGTTGGGGTTTGCAATAAGGGGAATGGTGGCGACTTCGGCGAGTTCTTTCATTAAGGGCAAGGTTTCCACCGGGCCGAAGCTGCAATTCATGCCCATGGCGTCGGCCCCCAGAGAAGTGACGAGCTCCGCAAAGGCATCGATGGAAGAGCCTGTGAGCATGCGACCGTCTTCTTGAAATGCTCCTGTTACGAAGAGGGGAAGGTCGGCATGTTCCTTACATGCAAGCATGGCCGCCTTGATTTCGTAAGTATCGGACATGGTTTCGATGGTGATGAGATCGCAGCCGGCGTCCCTTCCGGCGATGACGATTTCTTTAAAGCAATCGTAGGCTTCTTCAAAAGCCAAATCGCCGAGGGGCGCCAAAATTTTGCCGAGAGGGCCGATATCCAGGGACACATAGCCGTGGCCTTCGAGCTCGACGGCGCGCTTGGCATTTTTTACGGCGGCGGCAACGACCTCCTCGACGGTAATCTTTTCATCTTTAAACTTTAAAGCGTTGGCACCGAAGGTATTAGTAAGGATAATATCCGCTCCCGATTGTAAGTAAGCGCGGTGCATGTCCACAATAAGTTCCGGGGAGCTGAGGTTTAAGAGTTCCGGAATATCGCCTGCTGCGAGCCCTCTATCTTGCAAATAAGTGCCGCAGCTGCCGTCGAAATAAAGACGTTTTGATTTTAATTCTTCGCGTAATGTCATCTTATCTCCTTTGGTCCAGGCCCATTACCGCCGTAATGGTCTTCGTGGGAATCAGCATATTACCGTCGGTCAAGGCGATGTGAATCTTTTTGTCCGCTTTCAGCGTTCGAATCAGCGGCCATTGATGCTCGAGACCGAAATCCGCAAAGCCAGGCGAAAAGCGGGGGTGTGTGGTTAGATTGTAAAGAGCGGCAGCCTCCTTTACCTCTCGGCAGTAGCTGTTGGCGTAAGTTTCAAGTACTTCCGTGGCGCAAGCATCGGTAATAAAGGCGTCGGTCTTCGACACAATGGTGAGCCGGTTAATGAGTCTGTCCACGGCGGCTCCGAGGGTAATGGCGAAGAGCACGACATAATCGCTGGTCTTTAAGTTCTCGGCCAGTACGCGGCTTTCCGTTTGAAAAGTACCGAAGCGAAGAAGATTTTCCTCGCGGCTTACGGGGCGAAGCTCCGCAGTTTTTGTAATTTGTGCGGTCTCCAGGAGACGCTTTAAATTTCGCTCCACATCCCTTTTGGTTTCCTCGTCGGGTTCGTTGCCTTCGAGTCTCATATAGCGGTAAATCTCTCGGCGTCTGAAATCTTCATATTTAATTTCCGGAAGGTGGTGAATGGCGGGGAGTTCGATCATCTGAAAAGGCTCCCGATATCATTTACAATGCGCTCGGCAATGGCGGGCTTGTTCATGGTGTACACGTGGACGCCGTCAATGCCGCGAGCGGCGAGATCCGCCATTTGATGCTCGGCGAAAGTAAGGCCCGCATCGAACATGGCCTCTTTATTGTCGCCGAAACGCGCCACCATATCCGTCAAAGTGCGGGGAAGTTTGGCGCCGCTTAAATCGGCGATGCGGCGGATTTGACCGGCGGCGGTAATGGGCATAATGCCTGCGATGACGGGAATGTCGATGCCCTTTGCCCGCACGGCGTCTAAGAAGCGGTAGAAGACCTCGTTGTCGAAAAACATTTGAGTGGTTAAAAAATCGGCTCCGGCGTCGACTTTTTCCTTTAAGTATTCGATCTCCTCTTCCATCGTAAGGGCGGGATTATTGCCCTCGGGGAAACAGGCGCAGCCGATGGTAAAATCGCCTCGTTCTTTAAAATATCGGACCATGTCCTTTGCGTAGGGAAAGTAGGCGTCTTCGCCCAGCTCCCTTTTGGAATCCCCGCCTAAAACCAAGAGATTGTGAATATTCGCCTCCCGAAGTTCTTTTAGCCGATCTTCCAGTTCCGTTTTCGGAATGCCCGAGCAGGTCAAGTGGGCGATAGAAGGCACGCCCATAATATCGGATACCGCCTTTGCAATTTCTACCGTCTGATCGCCGCCGCTTCCGTCGGCTTTAAAGGTAACGGACATAAAATCCGGCTCGTAACCTACCATTCGCGAAGCTGCCGCCATCACGGACTTTAAAGTCATTCGCTCGTTAGGCGGAAAGATCTCGAAGGATAATTTAGTAGTCGAGTCGTCGAAATAATTTCTAATATGCATAGTTACCTCCAATGGGAAAAATAAATTTTTTCTATTCTACCACTTTTTTCGGGACAAGTGTAGATTAGAAAAAATATACACGCGTTGGACAATGTAACTGATGACAAAAAGTGTGAGCTCCACAAAGAGTTTTGCGATACTCGGGTTGAAATTGAGGGTTTTTCCGTAAAGATAAAGGAGAAGATTGTTCGTCGTGAGAAGGACTATGACGAGTAAACCGTACTGTAGGGCGTCTCTCGCCAAATTGTCTCTCGATTCGAAGACATATTTACGATTCAAGTAAAAATTAAAACAGCAACTGATGATTCGCGCCGCCACATTGGAAAAGAATAAGGGCGAGTAGGATGTTAGGCCCCTTATGGAGTAAAAGAATAAGTTGAAAAGGCCGTAATCTAATAGGAAACTTAAAAAGCCGCTGACGGCAAATAAAATAGCTTGGCCCTTGTCGAGAAGCGTGCGAAATATTCGAACGGAATCCAGGATCGTGTTGTAGTGGGAGGTGGAGTTCTCTTCGTCTCTATAAATAGTTTCGATAGGCACCTGAATGATTTTTTTATTTGTTTTTGCCCATAGAAGAAGTTGTTTCATTTCGTACTCGTAGCGTTCTCCGTCCACTTCCAGCATAAATGGAAGGAATTCTCGTGAGAAAGCACGGAGCCCGGTTTGCGTATCTTCCAGATTTTCCACTCCCGTAAGGAGAGCGAAGAACTTTGCCGTCATGCGATTGCCGATTCTGGAACGTAGAGGCGTGTTTTCGGGGAAAGAACGCACGCCCAAAATCAGAGCATGGGGATCCCGGTCCAAGGCATTTAAAGTGGCTAAGGTATCGGCGACGGCGTGTTGGCCGTCGGCATCGGCAGTAACGATCCGCTCGATATCTTCCATAGAATGGCGGATATAGTCCATGGCAAATTTCATGGCGTAACCTTTTCCGTGATTTTCTCCGTAAGATAGAAGCGTAATGCGTTGATCTAAAGAGTCGAAAATCTTACGGCAGGAAGGAGAAGAGCCGTCGTCGACGACGAGGACCTGAAGCCCTTCATTTAGAAGTGCATTTGTAAAGTCCAATAAAGTTTCATCAGGCTCAAAAGCGGGAATCATAACGAGATTATTCTGTTGCGTTTGTTTATCCATGGTGTCCTTTCGGGATTTCAGAAAAATTCACGGGAAGAACCTCTTCTAAAAAATTCATAACATCCTCCCGACGTTTGCCTGTGAGATGAATGGCCAGGCTTCCTTCGCCGTCGTCGCAAATATTGCCATTTAATTTACGCATGAGTTGGCGAACCGTAGCGGCATTTCCGTCCAAAACCTCGACGCCGCCCGGGAGGAGCTCTGAAAATAAATCCCTATACCAGATGAAATGGGTACATCCCAAAACTACGGCGCTGTAATCGGCGAGATCGAAGGAAGATAAAATAGATTCCAAATCGGCGCGCACATCGGTGGTATCAAATTCCAATCGTTCGGCGAAGTCTACGAGATTGGGAAGAGGAAGAATATCCACGAGATGATCGTTGTCGAAACGTTCCACGAGAGACTGAAGTCTCTCCGAACGGCTCGTGCCTTCGGTAGAGAGTACGAGAATTCGCTTATTTGATCCGTCTCGTTCGATGGCGGGTTTGACTGCAGGCTCCATTCCTACAATGGGAAGACGGTAGCGCTTCCGCAAATAGTCCGCCGCCGTGACTGTCGCCGTATTGCAGGCGAGCAACACGGCCTTGGGATTGTACGGCGCCACGAAGTTCATCATATCGTCTAAATAGCTCTTTATAGTTTCGGGATCCTTCGGGCCGTAGGGTACGTGCAAGGTATCGCCGTAATAAATAAAATGTTCGCAGGGCATGGCGTGAATCGCTTCAATAAGTGCCGTAATGCCGCCGAGCCCGGAGTCGAAAACAACAATGCTTTCCATGAAACACTTCCTTTCTGCCTTATTATATCAAATTAAAATCAGGGAACTTTCGCTGAAAAGTAAAAAAGGGTACAAAAAAAGCCGCCTTACGGCGGCCGGTTTGGTGGAGATGAGGAGGATCGAACTCCTTACCTCTTGAATGCCATTCAAGCGCTCTCCCAAGTGAGCTACACCCCCACGAGCTACTTTTATAGTATATGGAAGTGTAAAGAGAATGTCAAGCCATTATTTTAGAATCGAAATCAGGGCGTTACTTCCGAAATCCGGCTTGTCTCTTCGATAAGAATGGTAGCGAGGATCGGTAAAGGTGTCGGCCGAATTGACGGTAATGTGATCGTCGGGAATGCCCATTTGCTGAAGCATGCGAATGTGAGTAAGCTTCAAGTCGATGTAATCGCGGTCTTTATCAAAATAGCGAATCACTTCCCGGTGGAAGGGGAAGGCGTCGCGCCAAGCCGCGCTTACTTCTTTTCCCACCTCAAAACTCTCTCTGCCGATGCAAGGGCCGATATAGGCATAAATATTTTTCGGTGAAGAACCGTAGCGATTCCTCATAGTATCGATGGCGATTTGGGGAAGTTTTTTTACCGTCGGTCGCCACCCGGAATGGATGCACGCTTGTACACCCTTTATAGGATCGTATAGGAGCACCGGCGTGCAGTCGGAGATACGGGAGACGAGAGCGATCCCTTTTTTTGCGGTAATGAGGGCGTCGGTATCGGGGACGATGCGGAAGCCGAAATAATCTTCCTCATCGTGGGCATCGTCTAATACCACGCAGTGATCGGAATGGGTTTGGTTCATAAAATAAACGCGATCACTCTCTACATTTAAATGATTTAAGAAAGATCTGACATTATCGCCGAGCCCCTTTTCTCCGAGGGAGGCGCTAAAATCGTAAGGTCTTTTAGAAATATCGAATCGCAAGGCTTTAAAATCTCTTATTTTCATGGTATTTACCGCCTTTCCAACTCCATAGCCATTCGTTATAATATGACGTGGAGGAATCGAATGAATAAACGCATGAGGAGACTGCTCCTCTTTTTATGTATTATAATCGCTCTGGCTTTTGGAATCAAAAAACTTTCCATTATAAGCTATCGACCTGTTTCCGTGTTCACTGAAAAGACGAAACATGATATTACGGATATGACCATTTTAAAAGGCGGAAAGCTGGCCACTTTCGACGGCGATGCCCTGGTTTTTTACAGAGGAAGCGATAAAAAAATCGTGGACCGTATGGGCGAGGGACAGAAGGCTTTTTTCGGAGAAGACGACGCAATGCTCTACGACGAGAGTATAAAAAAGCTTACGGTCTTCAGCCCCGAGGGGAAAGAGCGTCAGTCCTACTATTTAGAGGGAGAACTGTTCCATGCCGATGTACAAAACGGCGTGCGGCTTTTCCATTGTCGCTACGACGACGGAGAAAAGCTCTTTATCGCCTCAGACAGCGGCAGTTTAAATTCCGTTTTCGAGACGAAAAATTATATTTTAGATTTTCAATTTAAAGACGAAAAGCATTTTACCATTACGGAGCTTTCCAACACGGCCAACGGCTATAAGACCACAGTCTATATCGAAAACGGAAAGCGGGACAAAGCCCGAATGGAAAATACGGAATTCCCTATGGAAGTGGCCATGCGCATAGTGGAAGGTCGCTATCCTGTCATCGTCACGGAAAAGCATCTTTACGGACTGGATAAAGAGCTGATTACGGAGACGACCCCCATCCTATCGGATATTATCTATCATCGAAATAAACTTTACACACTCCATAGCGGCATTTTAAGTCGCCACGGAAAAGATTTAAAAGAAATCGAGCGTCATGTAATGGAGGGAAATGTAGATCGTCTGGCGACTGTAGGAGAGGAGCTTTTCGCCTACGGCAATCGGGAAATATTAGGACGGGCAAACTCCGAGCATCCTTACCACATCCGATTTAGTGACACACAGGAAAAAGTAGAACTGAAAGACGGCTACATCGCCACCTACGGCCATAAGACAATCGCTCTTTACCGGTTAAAACCCAGTCTCTTCAGATCTAAAGAAATTCAAACTTTATCAAGTGAAGACTAAAAATGAGGTGAAAACTTGAAAGAAATAAGGCAGCTTATGGAAGCTGTTCACGATATTTTTTACAAATCGAACGGCAGACTGAATATATTCGGAATGATCGTAGCAGGCGTGGTTTTATTTATTATTGCCCACGTTATTGTGCGTTCGGTCAGTCAGTTTGTGGCGTCCTATGTGGAACGTCATGAAATCAAAAACCCTAAAAATACGAATAAACAAAGAGTAAAAACCCTAACGAATATTTTAGGAAATCTCGCGAAATACGGAGTCTATCTAATCGCCCTCATGATCTTTTTAGATCTTTGCAGAGTGAACACTTCGACTCTCCTCGCCACGGCGGGCGTGGGTTCCATTGCCATCGCCATGGGGGCGCAGGTCATGATTCGAGATCTGATCACGGGGTTTTTCATCATCTTCGACGATCAATATCGAGTGGGGGAATACGTTGAGTTTGCGGGAAAGGCCGGTTATGTAGAGGCTTTAAATATTCGAACGACGATTATTAAAGATTTCGACGGTGCCAGACACATTATCCCGAACTCGGAAATTCGCATCGTAACCAATCGTGCCCGCGGCGCCAAGAGAGCGAAAGTCGTGGTGCCGGTACACAAAAAGGAAGACCCCGATCGCGTCATTGCCGCTTTTAGAGAATCGATTAAAAAGATCAAGAGCATTTACCCGGATGCTCGAGCGGAAGTATGGGGTACCACGGATTTTATTTCCGGAGGTTATGAAATTACCGTCGTCGCTTGGGACGACCCGGCCCTGCAATTCGATCTCGAGTTCGATTTGAGAAAGTGCTTGATTCAGGCGATGAACGATTACAATATTCAAATACCTTCGGTTCGCTACGAAAAGACAAGAGAGGAGGTGGCCAATGGCTAGATTATTTTACGAAAAAGGCGACGTGGTCAGTCTTAAAAAAGGCCACCCCTGTGGAGAAAATCTATGGGAAATTTTAAGAACAGGCGTGGATATTAAATTGGAATGCACAGGTTGCAATCGCACGATTTGGATGACGCGCATGGAATTTGAAAAGCGGGTGCGTAAAATTCGGGAAGGGGACAAAATGGTATCCATCGTCCACCACCGACCTGATGAATCGAAAGATGCCGAAACTCGAGAATAGTTTTGTGAAATAATGGCGATTTATTGCGATTACAGGAACTATTTGTTAAAATAGTAAGTTAGTGAAAGGAACGTGTATACATTTATGTCTCTATTAGATAAAGTGTTCGGCACCTATTCGGATCGCGAAATTAAAAAGATCCGTCCGACCATGGAAAAAGTCCTGGCCTTGGATGCCGACATGCAAAAATTAACCGATGAACAATTAAAAAATAAAACGAAAGAATTTCAAGATCGCGTCGCCGGGGGCGAATCCCTGGACGATATCTTGCCCGAGGCTTTTGCCGTCGTAAGAGAAGCGGCTTTCCGCGTCCTCGGCATGAAACACTTCCCTGTGCAAATTCTGGGGGGTATTATTCTCCACCAAGGTCGTATCGCCGAGATGAAAACCGGTGAAGGTAAGACCCTTGTGGCAACTTTACCTGCTTATTTAAACGCATTGGCAGGAAAGGGAACCCACGTCGTAACCGTCAACGATTACTTGGCGGAACGGGATAAATCCTGGATGGGAAAAGTTTACTCCTTCTTAGGTCTGAGCGTAGGGTGTATTCTCCACGACATGAGCCCGGAAGAACGAAAAGAAGCCTACAACGCGGACATTACCTACGGTACTAATAATGAATTCGGCTTCGATTACCTGCGGGATAACATGGTCGTGTATCAGGAAAACCAAGTTCAACGCGAACTTTATTTCTGTATCGTCGACGAAGTGGACTCCATCTTAATCGACGAAGCCCGTACTCCGCTTATTATCTCCGGTCAAGGGGATGAATCCACCGAACTCTATACTCAAGCTAAAAACTTCGTGGATACATTAAGCTTCAGAGTGAAAGATCAGTCGGAAGAAGCGGAAGATCGCTTTAACCGCGAATTCCGTAATGAAACCGTGGATTACGTCATCGACGAAAAGCAAAAGACCGCGACTCTCACGGAAATCGGTACGAACAAGGCGCAACAATATTTCGGCATCGATAATTTAACCGATACAGATAATACGGAATTGCTCCACCATATTCACCAAGCCCTTAAAGCCAAGGGCACCATGCACAAAGATATCGACTATGTTATCGAGGACGGCGAAATCATTATCGTCGACGAATTTACCGGTCGTTTAATGTACGGTCGCCGTTATTCCGACGGCCTGCACCAAGCCATCGAGGCGAAGGAAGGCATCGAAGTACGCGCCGAGTCCAAGACTCTCGCGACTGTAACTTTCCAAAACTTCTTCCGTATGTACAAAAAGCTCGCCGGTATGACCGGTACCGCTATGACGGAGGAATCTGAATTCCGCGAAATCTACAATATCGACGTAGTGGAAATCCCCACGAACAAACCGGTTATTCGTGACGACCAAAACGACGCTATCTACCGTTCGGAAGATGCCAAGTTTAAGGCCGTAGCCAATGAGATTGCCGAGCGCCACGAAAAGGGACAACCTGTCCTGGTAGGTACGGTATCCATCGAAAAATCGGAAAAACTTTCTTCTTATTTAAAGAAACGCGGCATTCCTCATAAAGTATTGAATGCGAAGCGCCATAGACAAGAGTCTGAAATCGTCGCTCAAGCCGGTCGTTTCGGATCGGTAACCATCGCAACCAATATGGCCGGTCGTGGTACGGACATCGTCTTAGGCGGCAATCCCGAACACATGGCCAAGGAAAAGATGGAACGTGAAGGCTTTGAGCCGGACATGATCGAAGCGGCGGACAGCTACTACGAAACCGACGATCAGGAAATTTTAAATGCGAGAGCGCGCTTTGCCGAGCTTCGCGACGAAATTAAAAAAGAAACCGACGAAGAAAAAGTTAAGGTAATCGGCGCAGGCGGCCTCCATATTATCGGTACGGAACGTCACGAATCCCGTCGGATCGACAACCAATTGCGCGGCCGTTCCGGTCGTCAAGGGGACGAAGGTTCTACGAAGTTCTATATCTCCGCCGACGACGATCTGATCCGTCTCTTTGCCGGCGATCGCTTTAAAAATGTTATGGAAGGCATCGACGCTCCGGAAGACGAGCCCATCGAAGCACGTATGTTGACGCGACTCATTGAATCCGCTCAACGCAAGGTAGAAGGCAACAACTTCAGTATTCGTAAAAACGTCCTTCAATACGACGACGTTATGAACAAGCAACGTGAGGTTATTTACACCGAACGTGAAAAAGTTCTAAAGGGCGGCGATCTTCGCGACGATATTATGTCCATGATGTTGGATCTTATCGACGACACGATAAACTTCAATGTAAAAGTCAATGAGAAACACAATAAATACATCGACTACGAGGGGATCTATCACTTTGGTAGAGATACTTTCGACTTCGATGAAGATTTCTTAGACGGCCACACATCAGCCGACGCCGAGGAATTAAAACGCTTCATGAAAGAAGAAGCCAAGGCGAAATACGCGGAAAAAGAAGGAGAATTCGGCGACGACGCCTTCCGCGAAGTGGAACGTGTCGTACTCTTGAGAGTTGTGGACCAAAAATGGATGGACCACATCGACGCCATGGATCAATTGCGTCAAGGTATCGGTCTTCGCGCCGTCGGTCAAATCGACCCGGTTCGCGCCTATGCCGAAGAAGGTTTCGATATGTTCGAAGCCATGAACGAAAGCATTCGCGAAGAAACGGTCCGCCTCTTATTCCACGTTCAAAACCCCGAACGTATGGAACGTAAACAAGTGGCGCAAGAAGTAAAAACCGTGAATCCGGACTCCGGCGTACAAGAGCCGGTTCGTCGCACGAGTAAAAAAGTGGGACGAAACGACCCCTGTCCCTGCGGCAGCGGTAAAAAATACAAACACTGCCACGGAAAAAATGCCTAAGTGTTGAGAAAGGATCCCTTATGGAACAAAATTTATATTTGGATCGAGGGAGACTTGAAGAGATCAAGGAACTCGTCCATCGTCTGGCGGACAGCCTGGACGTCGAAAGTTTAAGGGCGGAATACGAAAAGCTCACGGAAAAAACTATGGAACCCGGATTCTGGGATGACTCGGAAGCGGCGCAAAAGATTATTCGCGAGCAAAATAATATAAAATCCAAAACCGACGTCTACGACGAATTGATGGAAGCCATCGAGGAGTCGGAAGTGGCGTTGGAACTTATGGAGGAAGAAGAGGACGACGGCCTATACGAGAATCTGAAGAAAGATTTAAACGCCATCGACAAAAAGGCCCGGGAATTTAAGATCCAAACCCTTTTAAACGGCGAGTACGACATGAACAACGCCATCCTCTCACTTCACGCCGGGGCCGGCGGAACGGAAGCTCAAGATTGGGCGAGTATGCTCCTTCGCATGTACACGCGTTATGCCGAGAGCAAGGGCTATTCCGTAGAGATTATGGACATGTTAAATGAAGACGAGGCGGGGATTAAATCGGCGACTATTCGCGTCACCGGTCCCCACGCCTACGGTTATTTAAAATCGGAAAAAGGCGTCCATCGATTGGTACGCATTTCACCTTTCGATGCGGCGAAAAAACGGCATACTTCCTTCACATCTCTGGACGTCTATCCCGAACTGGACGACGATATGGAAGTGGAGATCAATTCCGAAGATATTAAGGTAGACACTTACCGGGCATCCGGTGCAGGCGGCCAGCACGTCAACACGACGGATTCCGCCGTAAGAATCACCCATATTCCCACGGGCATCGTCGTACAGTGCCAAAACGAGCGCAGCCAAATTCAAAACCGCGAACAGGCGATGAAAATGCTGCAGGCGAAACTCGTGGCCCTCAAAGAGGAAGAGCAGAAAGAAAAAATAGAAGACCTGGCGGGCAACTATTCTCAAATCGCCTGGGGTTCTCAAATACGTTCCTACGTCTTCCACCCTTACACCATGGTGAAAGATCACAGAACCGGCGCGGAAGTCGGCGATGTAAGTCGCGTTATGGACGGCGACTTGGATCCCTTTATCAACGCGTATCTGGAAGACAATGCAGAGGCATAATGTAAAAGGAGAGGGAGACCTCTCCTTTTTCGAATGGAGGCTTTATGAATATAGCGCAAATCTTATCCCAAGAATTCAATACACCGGTGGATAAAATCGAGGCCACTCTGAAACTCTTGGAAGAAGGTAATACGGTACCCTTTATTGCGCGGTACCGAAAAGAAGTGACGGGCAATTTACAAGACGAAGTCTTGCGTAAAATGGAAAGCAGAAAAGCAGATCTGGAAAAAGTCGACGAGCGTCGCCAAACGGTTTTAAACACCATCGAGGGTCAGGGCAAATTAACCGACGAATTAAAAAAAGAAATCGACGGCGCCCTCGACCTGCAAACTCTCGAAGACCTTTACCGCCCCTATAAGCCCAAGCGCCGCACCCGCGCCACCATTGCCGAAGAAAAAGGCCTTCGCCCCTTGGCGGAGAATTTTATGGGCGAGGGAACCATGGAAGAATTTCTACAATCCGTCGAATCATTTGAAGGATTGCCGAAAGAAGAGATTTTGGAAGGCGTTTCGGATATTGTGGCGGAGGAAATGGCCAACGATGCCGGTGTCAGAAGGCTTTTAAAAAGTTACATTCGTCGCCGTGGAAAATTAATTTCCGAAGTGGGGAAAGAACCCAATCCCGATTACGCCATGTACGAAACTTTTTCCGCTCCCTTCAAGGATGTAAAAAATCACAATATCCTCGCCATCAATCGGGGAGAGAATGAGGGAGCCTTAAGAGTAAAGATCGAATGTGACGAAGATACCCTGGTCTCCATGATGTGCCAAATTTTAAAACCGGTGAAAGATAAGCGGGAAATGATGGAAACTATCGCAAGAGACGCCTTAAGTCGCCTTCTGTTCCCTTCCTTGGAACGAGAACTTCGGAGAGATTTAAAAGAACAGGCGGAAGAATCGGCCATCGAAGTATTTGCGGCGAACTTAAAGCCTCTCCTTCTCCTGCCGCCTCTGGGGCACAAAGTCGTGCTCGGTATCGACCCGGGGTATCGCACGGGTTGTAAGGTGGCAGTAGTGGATGAGAACGGAAAGTTCCTCGATAACAGTGTCATCTATCCGGTACCGCCTATGCAAAAAATAGCAGAAGCGAAAAAGATCATTATGGATCTCGCAAAAAAATACGGAGTGGAAGTTATCGCCATCGGGAGCGGCACGGCCAGCTACGAAACCGAGCAATTCGTAGCGGAACTTATCGCAGAAAAGAACTTAGATATATCCTACGCCATCGTGAATGAAGACGGCGCCAGTGTCTATTCCGCATCGGAGCTGGGTATCGAGGAATTCCCCGATCTCGACGTTACCGTAAGAGGCGCTATTTCTATTGCACGCCGCTTGCAGGATCCCTTAGCGGAGCTTGTAAAAATCGAACCACGCCATATTGGCGTCGGCCAATATCAACACGATCTCAATAAAAAAGCTCTGGACGATCGTTTGGAAGGAGTAGTGGAAAGTGCTGTAAACGAAGTGGGAGTGGATATCAACCTCGCTTCCGTACCATTACTTTCTTTCGTATCCGGTATCGCCAGCAATGTAGCGAAAAATATCGTAAGTTACCGAGAAGAAAACGGCGCCTTTACCGATCGCAAGCAATTTAAAAAAGTAAAAGGTCTCGGAGAAAAGGCCTTTAAACAATCGGCGGGCTTTTTGCGCATTGCAAGCGGTGATAATGTACTGGATCAAACCGGCGTTCATCCGGAATCCTATCCCATCGCCGAACTTATTATGCGGGAAGGCGAGCTCAACGAGGAAGAGCGAAAGCAATTGGAAGAAGCGGGAAACTACACGGTGGAAGACATTCGCAACGAGCTCAAAAAACCGGGCAGGGATATACGCGGCGGCAGCGACGATGTCGGTCTTCGCCGCACGGCCCTCACCATGGAAGAATTGACCCCGGGATTGGAGCTGGACGGCGTAGTCACCAATGTTGTGGACTTCGGCGCCTTCGTAGATATCGGCGTAAAAAAAGAGGGACTACTTCATGTTTCAAGAATATTAAAGCGCGGACAGGGTAGTATTTATAATAAGCTGAAAGTAGGCGATCGCCTAAAAGTACAGATTCTTGAGGTGGATAAAGAACGGGGACGTATCTCCATCGATTATGCGCCGAAACATTCTTAAGGAGGAGCGATGAAACGTTTTGTAATTGCCTTTGACAATCAGGATCAGGTTTACGACGCTTTGGATGCCACGGAGGATTTGGGTACGCGTGTCATCCCGCTTTTGCCCGAAATCCGCGAATCTTGCGGTCTGGCCCTTATGGGAGATATAGACGATGTGGAAGAGGCCGTGAAGCGCTTGGACGATGGCGGCCATCCCTATAACGGCGTCTTTTCCTACGAAAGAGAAGGCGGAAAACGAAAGGTGGAAGCACTATGATCTATTTAGATAACGGCGCCACGACGGCCATTAAACCGAAGTCAGTAGCCGATGCCGTATACCGCGCCATGACAGAAGGTTACGGCAATCCCGGCAGGGGAAGCCACGCTTGGGCCCAAAACTCTTACCGGGCACTGCGAAAGACCAGAAAAAACATGGCGAAACTTTTGGGAACGGATGATTCCATCGCCTTGACCAGTGGCGTAACGGAAAGTTTAAATGTGGCGATTCACGGACTTATTAAGAAAGGCGATCACGTCATTACATCCGTCGCCGAACATAATTCCGTTTTAAGACCCCTTTATGCCACCGGGTGCGAGCTGGATTTTCTACCTCTGGATGAGAATCTCGCGCCGGATGTAAGTTTGCTCGATAAAACATTGAAGCCCAACACGAAGGCCGTCGTCATTACTCACGCATCCAATGTAGTGGGAAGCGTCACCGATATCGACGCCGTTTTGGATTTTGCGTCGGCCCACGATCTCTATGTCATTATCGACGGCGCTCAAGGACTCGGGCAAGTACCCGTCGACCTCTCCGAGAGCCCTACGGATAAATTAATCTATTGCTTTGCCGGCCATAAATCCCTTTACGGCCCTATGGGTACCGGCGGATTTTTCTACGGTAAAGATGTGCACCCGGCGCCCATTAAAGTGGGGGGAAGCGGTATCGAAAGTTTCAATCATAAAATGCCCGATGAAAAACCCGTCCTTTGGGAGGCGGGAACTGCCAATGTTCACGGCTTTGCAGGACTCGCCGCCGGTGCGGAATTTGTCATGGGGGAAGATTACTTCGAAAAGAAAAACCATATTTTCGAACGGCTCCTAAAAGGCTTGAGAGAGCTTGAGGAATATAAAATTTTTTATCCCAAGGAAAAGGGAACGAGCTGCGTCGGTATTTTAAAAGAAGGCATGAGCTCTCAGGAACTTTCCCTTTTATTAGAAGAGGAAGGCATTGCCAGTCGCCCGGGATACCACTGTGCGCCCTTGCTACACGAATTCCTCCACACAAAAGAAACGGGCATCTGCCGTTTGTCCACCTCTTACTTCAACACGGAAGACGAAATAAAAACTGTGCTTGAAGTCTTAAAAACAATTGAATAAATAAACAAACTGTGATATAGTATTCGTGTTAGAACTGTTTTATACGGTGGTTACCGTTCATCGGTAGTTTTTATCTGATGCAGAGTATGCGATGAGTGTTCGAGGAGTGCCTGATGTGGGACATCTCGAGCCGTTAAGCATATTTGTTGGCTCAGAGTTTTTATAAGAAAAAATCATCTAAACAAAAAGCATCGACACCATCCGAAGATTGCGAAGTTAGGAGAACCTAAGACGGCAGTCTTTTTTTGGTTCCCTAATCGCCGATTAGGAGTGAAATCATGCTCAGTCATATGCTGAGACGTTTAGAGATGACAAAAGAAGAGTTTTTCAAGATTGTATTGGGTTGTGCCATTATGGCCTTCGGCGTGATCAATATTCACGAACCCTCGAGAATCACGGAGGGCGGCGTATTGGGTCTAGGCCTTTTACTTAAAAAAGTATTCGGCGTAAACCTCGCCTACGCATCTCCCGTACTCGACGGCTTGTGTTACGCTCTCGGATTTTCTATGCTCGGGAAGCGATTCCTGAAAAAATCCGGCGTTGCGACCATATCCTTTGCCGTACTCTACTGGGTTTTCAATCGCATGGGTCCGGTCTTGCCGAACTTTTACGATGCACCCTTTTTAGCGGCCATTGCAGGCGGTATTTTTATCGGCTGCGGCTGCGGAATTGCCGTAACGGCAGGGGGATGCGCCGGGGGAGACGATGCCCTCGCCATGGTTATTTCGAAAAAATTGAAATGGCCCATATCCCGCGCCTATCTGTTTACGGATTTTGTCGTTCTCGGGCTTTCATTAACTTATATTGCGCCGAGCCGTCTGATCTTTTCCTTTATGACGACCATCGTATCGTCTTATTTGATCGGACAATTCGAGCTTAAGATGAAGAAGCCCGCATGGCAAGTGAGCCAAGGCACCATAGAAAAAAGTGCATAACAATCTTAACTAAGAATAGCGACATGAAAGCACAAACTTTTATGTCGCTATTCTTAGTTTATTGAGAAAAGTTCCGCTATCAGCGGAATTTTTTAATGTTAATAGGCGAAGGCCTCTTCCTTTGTCATCCAGAAATGAATGCCGCCGGTGGAATCTCGCCAGCGATCGGGATTGAAATTGCCTGCATACATCATGGTGTGTGGCTTGTAGATGAAATCCTCGTCGATGAGGCTCACCGCATCGCTGAAATGTTCCTTGCCTTCGAAATCTGTAATGGATACTACATAAGCTTTGTCGCAGCGGCAGGAGTTCATCGTGGCGGAGGTGCGGACCGCATCTTCCGGGATGTAGAGGGTGACGAGCCTGTGATTATAACATCTCTTATAGCCGATAAAGGCCCCTTCTTCCGGGCAGTGGAGTCTGAAAAATTTCGTGTCCTCGTCGGTGATCACATCGTCTAAAATAGATTCCTCCATCACCGCGCCGAAGAGATAGGCGCCGGAAAGATCGGCTCCCGTTAAATCGGCGTTTCTGAAATTCGCCTCCTGTAAAGTGGCCCCTTTAAAATTCGCTCCTCGAAGAATGGCGTGATCGAACCAAGCGTGGGAAAGATCGCTTCCGGAAAAGTCGGCGCCGGAAAGATCCATATTGCAAAAATCCGCTCCCTTTAAATTTTGATCGATATAAATTTTTTCTTGAGTTGCCATTATGATTCCCCCTTAAACTAAGTATACCACGGGCCATTCATTGCGTCAGGGAGAGGGTGATAGTATAATATACAGAAGTAATGACAATGGTCATCCTATATGACCGGGCATATCATCTATATGCGAGGAGGCATACATGTCAAAAAATTTTTACATCACAACGCCGATTTATTACCCGAGCGGTAATCTCCATATCGGCCACACCTATTGCACCGTAGCCGTAGACGCCGTTAAGCGTTATAAAACATTGCAAGGATACAATGTTTTATTTACCACCGGCACCGATGAACACGGCCAAAAAATCCAAGACAAGGCCGCCGAGGAAGGCAAAAAGCCGCTGGAATACATCGACAAAATCGTAGACGATACGAAAGCTCTTTGGGAAACCATGGATATTCGTTACGATTCCTTTGTGCGCTCTACGGATAAAGTTCACGAAAAAAATGTTAAGGAACTTTTCCAAAAGCTTTACGATAAAGGCGAAATCTATAAAGGCGAATACGAAGGCTACTACTGCACACCCTGCGAATCTTTCTGGGCGGAATCTCAATTAGACGAAGGACATCTCTGTCCCGACTGCGGTAGGGAAACCCACTTGCAACATGAAGAAAGTTATTTCTTCCGCCTTTCCAAATATCGGGATAAACTCCTTCAATATTATGAAGATCATCCGGAATTTATTCAACCGGCTTATCGCAAGAGTGAAATGATTAACTCCTTCTTAAAAGACGGTTTGGACGATCTTTCAGTTACCCGATCATCCTTCGATTGGGGCGTTCCCGTGCCCTTCGACCCGGAACACGTCATATACGTTTGGATCGACGCCCTTTCTTGCTACTTAACCGGCGCCGGTTACGGCACGGATATGGATAAATTCAACAGCTATTGGCCTGCCGACGTTCATTTCGTAGGCAAGGAAATTATGCGCTTCCACACCATTATCTGGCCCGCCATGCTCATGGCCCTGGATATGCCCCTGCCGAAACAAATCTTCGGTCACGGCTGGATTTTATTCGACAATGATAAAATGAGCAAATCCAAAGGCAATGTGATCTATCCCGAGCCCATTATCGAGCTCTACGGCGTCGATGCCTTAAAATACTTCTTACTCAGAGAATTTTCCTTCGGCCACGACGGAAGTTTCAATGTTACGAGCTTTATGAAACGTTTAAACTCGGATCTCGCAAACGACCTGGGAAATCTCGTTTCCCGTACCGTCTCCATGATCGAAAAGTACAATGACGGGATTATTCCCGAAGCCAAGACGGAAACTGCCATCGACAAAGAGTTAATGGCATTGGCGACGAGCATTTGGGACGATGTGGAAAAAGAAATGGAAGGCTACCAATTCTCCACGGCCCTTCAAGCTATTTGGACGCTCATCCGCCGTTCCAATAAATACGTAGACGAAAACGAACCTTGGGTTCTCGCCAAAGGGGGAGAGGAAGACAAAGAACGCCTTAACACCGTACTTTACAATCTCGCCGAATCCCTTCGCATCGTCTCCATTTTACTTTCCTTCTTTATGGAAAATACCGCCCTTTCCATCGCTGAGCAAATCGGTGCATCGAAAGAATTTAAAGCGGAAGACGCTAAAAAATGGGGTCTATTAGGATCGGGCCACCACGTAGGGGAAAAACAAATTATCTTCCCCCGTCTGGACATCGAAAAAGAAACCGAACGCCTTTGGGAAGCCACCGAAGCCTTGATTGCAAGCCGCAGCTCGGAAGCTCAAGAAGAGGAAAAGCTCGAGCTTAAACCGGAAATTACCATCGATGATTTCGACAAGCTGGACATTCGCCTCGCTACCATCGAATCGGTAGAAGATCATCCCAATGCCGATCGACTCTATGTGCTGAACATAAAAATGGGAACGGAAAAGCGTGTCATCTGC
Source organism: Aedoeadaptatus nemausensis (assembly GCF_903819165.1). Lineage (GTDB taxonomy): Bacteria > Bacillota > Clostridia > Tissierellales > Peptoniphilaceae > Aedoeadaptatus > Aedoeadaptatus nemausensis. The sequence goes on along the minus strand of NZ_CAIJCS010000014.1, from coordinate 367,659 downwards.
TCGAGTATTAAAGAAAATTACACGAAAGAAGATTTGGAAGGAAAGCAAATTCTCGTCCTCGCCAATTTGAAGCCCACTAAACTTCGCGGCGTCCTTTCCGAAGGGATGCTCCTTGCGGCGGAAGACGAGAACGGTAAACTTTCCCTTGCGACCACCATGGAAGAATTAGCTTCCGGCGCAAGCATTAGCTAGGAGGATATATGATAGACGCTCACTCTCATTTGGAAAATGAAGCATTCGATGAGGATCGTGAAGCGATAATAGCCCGCATGAAAGACGACGGCCTCGATGCTGTCGTCAATGTGGGCAGCGATATAGAGACGAGTCGCAAGGTCGTGGATCTTGCCGAAAAGAACGAAGGTCTTTTTGCCGTTGTCGGCGTGCATCCTCAGGAAGCGGACGGCTACAATGAGGAAGTGGAAAAAGAGCTTGTCGACCTTTCTAAAAAGGAAAAAGTCGTGGCTCTGGGCGAAATCGGATTAGATTATTACTACGAAAATTCCCCGCGAGAAGTACAGAGGGAGGTCTTTTTAAAACAAATGGACCTCGCCGTAAAAGTCGATCTTCCCATCGTGATTCACTCCAGAGATGCGGCGGAAGAAACCTACGACATTGTGGCGAACTTTCTGGAGCAACATCCGAATTATCCCATTTTAATTCACTGTTTTTCCTATTCTTACGAAATGATGGAGCGCTTTGTGGCCCTCGGGTGCATCATCTCACTAGGCGGCGTCACTACCTTTAAAAACGCCAAGACGCCGAAGCGCGTGGCGGCAGGGGTACCTATCGATCATCTGCTTCTGGAAACCGACTGCCCCTACATGACGCCGACGCCCTACCGCGGAAAGCGCAACGAGCCGAAATACGTAAAGTATGTAGCGGAAAATATCGCCGATCTTAGGGAGATGGATGTAGAGGAATTAATCCGTCATACCGACGAAAACACGAAACGGTTTTACCGATGGAAATGATTAAAGAAGTCATCGTCGTCGAGGGAAAAGACGATATTGCAAGGGTGAAGGCCGCAGTAAATTGCGATGTCATCGCGACGGGAGGCTTCGCCTTCGGGAAAAAACTCCTGGACGAATTAAAAGCCGTCGAAAAACGGCGAGGTATTATTATCTTTACAGATCCGGATTATATGGGAAAGCAAATTCGTCGCCGTCTGACCGAGGCGCTGGACAGCCCGAAGCAGGCCTATCTTCCTCAGGAGAAAGCTACCCTCAAAGATAATATCGGCATCGAAAACGCACTCCCCGAAGATATTCAAAAAGCACTGGCCAAAGCGAAGCCTATGCGCCAAAGCATGGCCATTACCTTTACGAAAGCGGATTTGATTCGTTACGGCTTAATGGGCACGACGGAAGCAGGGGAGAAGCGCGCTAAAATGGGGGAAGCCCTGGGTATCGGCCACGGCAACGGCAAACAATTTTTGCGTCGCCTCAACAGCTTTAATATTACGGAAGAAGAATTCGAGGAAACCTACCGGGAGGTCTTTGGTGAATAAACGATTGTATAGCCCCGCCGTCATACGGGAAATTCAGAAAAAATGGGGATTTCAATTTCAAAAATCACTGGGACAAAATTTTCTGATCGACGGGAATATTGTGCGGGGAATCGGCGATGCCGCCGACGTAAAAGAGGGAGACGTCGTACTTGAAATCGGAGCCGGAATCGGTACCCTCACAGAAGAACTGGCCCTTCGAGGCGCCCACGTCTTTTGTGTTGAAATCGACGAAAATCTGAGGCCCATTTTAGAAGAGACTCTGGCGCCTTACGACAAAGTGGAAATCTTTTATCGAGACGTACTAAAGACCGATCTGAAAAAAGAACTGGATGCTCGTTTTCCGGGGGAATCCGTAAAAGTCGTGGCGAACTTACCCTATTACGTGACCACTCCAATCCTTGTGCATCTCTTAGACGGGGAACTTCCCATCGAATCCATGCATATTATGGTTCAAAAAGAAATGGCGACTCGCATGGCGGCGCCGGCGGGCAACAAAATGTATGGCTCCATTTCTGTATATTTGCAAATGCGCGGCGATGTCAAGACCGCTCTCCACGTACCTCGTACCTGCTTTATGCCTCAGCCGAAGGTGGATAGCGCCGTCCTCGCCGTAACAAACTTTAACGAGGATCACCCGGAAACACTGCGCCAGGCGGAAGCCGTCGTACGAGCGGCCTTTTCTAAAAGGCGAAAGACCGTATTAAACGCTCTCTCCACTTACGGATTCGAACTAGAAAAGAACGATATTCAAAAAGCCCTCGTCGATTCGGGCATCGAGCCCGGTCGCCGAGCGGAGACCATTACCGTGGCTGAATACAGAGTGCTCGCCAAAAACTTTCCGAAAGTCACAAAGGAGCTGAAAGAGTAATGAAGGAAAATTTCAAGGCATTTGTAGAAAACGAAGCACTGATCGACAATTTAAGTGGCATTTTTAAAGTCATGGCCGATCCGACACGGCTTAAAATTCTCTACGCCCTCATGCTGGATACCTGTAATGTTTCAAAACTTGTAGAGCTCCTGGGCATGAGCCAATCCTCCATCTCTCATCAACTCATATTACTGAAAGAAGAAGGCTTGATCCGCTCCAAAAAAGAAGGACGCAAAGTTTATTATTCACTGGACGACGAACACGTGCGCACCCTCTTTTACATGGGCTACACCCACGCGGAACATAAAATTAACGAAAATGATTAATCCGGAAAACATCGGGTATTATTAGAAAAAGCGAAAAACAAAAATCATTTGGGAGGAATTACAATGTCCAAAGTACAAGTTTATACAAGCAACACATGCCCCTATTGCACCATGGCAGTCGACTATTTAAAAGATAAGGGCGTGGAATTCGAAGAGAGAAATGTTCAAGAAGATCCCCAAGCAAGGGACGAACTTATTTCCAAAGGCTATACCGGCGTACCGGTACTCGTTATTAACGAAGAAGAAATTGTCGGCTTCGATCAAGCGAAAATCGACGCGGCATTAGCGAAATAGATCGAGAGAACAGGAAAAGAGGCGAGAGCCTCTTTTTTTATTCTAAAAGTCCATTGTGGAGCATTACCTCAATGGATTTTTTTAAAAAAGTTTCCATGGGATAAGCTTCATGGAATCACATTTTCATGTTAAGTTTTCGATTTTTCTACATTAAGATACAGCGTATGTTTTTTATCCCGTATGATTTTGCCAATATCTTTATTATTCCTTCGTAGAATTTAATTAAAAAGATATTGATTCTCAGGACGGAAAGTGTGATAATTGTTATCGATGGAGAGTGACTTATACTTTACCCGCATTTTCTTTTCCGATTTCATTTTCATTTAGTCAGTACAGTGGCGTGGCATTATCAATTAAAAGAGTGGAGAGTAATTCCGTTATTTTTAGATTCTCTACATAAAATAGTAGCATAACGCTGTTATTACAAGGGTTTTATAAATATAACCTTGTTTCAAAATAAAACAAAGTTATATCTTTCGAATCTTATTGATAATGAAAAGAGAAAAGTGTAATATAGAAATGGTTAAAGTTTACATTGTTTTATAAAACGTTTTGAAGAGGTGTTTTTATGAAGAAGAAATTATTAGGTGTTGCAGGCGGTATGTTATTGGGCGTTGTAGGTGAAAAGATTTTAAAATCCGATACCACTAAAAAACTAGTTGTCGATACGGTCTCCGGCGGTTTGAAAATCAAAGACACCGTCGATAGAACCATCGAAAAGGCAAAGGAAAATGCGGAAGATATTGTAGTTGAAGCAAAGGTTAAGAATGCCGAGGAGCAAAAGGCAAAAGAAGAAGCTGAAGCCGAGGCCGAGGCAGAAGTTGAAACTATAGAAGTTTTGGCTGAAGAAGCAACGAATTAAGTATGAAGTTTCAAATTAGCCATAGAGTACTCGGACGGACGCGGTTTTCGTCCGAGTATCGTTTTAATTACGAACGCGCCAATAATTTAAAGTATCTTATCGAATCGATCGACGGCGTGTATTACGCAAAAGTATCCACTTGCTCCGGCAGTGTAATTGTGGAATATGAAGAGTATGCCCTTCCTTCAGTGTGCAAATTGTTACTGGAAACTTCCCTGGTTGATCTCGACAGGGTAGAGATAGAAGATACTTCTTACATTCCCTTGGAAGAAAAGGAACTTTTCCATATTATTCGAGATGCCTTTGAAGTGCGTTTTGTTATGAAGAATTTCTTACCCGCACCATTAGGCATGGCTGTCATCCTTATTCGTGCAAGTCGCTTTATGAAGGCGGGAATATCGGCGCTTTACAATCGCAAGTTGAATGTTGAAGTTCTCGATGCCTCGGCCATCGGAATTTCTCTCGCCACCAATGACTTTGCGGCGGCATCGTCCATTATGTTCTTATTGAACTTAGGCGAAAAGCTGGAAGACTGGACTCTAAAAAAATCACAGAGCGATCTGGCCCGTACCTTGGAGCTCAATATCGACAAAGTTTTTGTAGTCGAAGGAAAAGAAAAGATTCTTAAAGATTTAAGTGATGTGGCTATCGGCGATGTAGTGGAAGTTGCCATGGGTACGACAATTCCCGTAGACGGCACCGTCGTGAAGGGCATGGGTATGGTAAATCAATCTTCTTTTACCGGTGAAAGTGTGCCTGTAAAGAAGGCGGAAGGGAAATCCGTCTTTGCCGGAACGGTGCTTGAAGAAGGAATGATTCTTGTAAGAACCGAAAAGTTATACAATGAATCTCGCTTGAGTCATATTATCGAGCTTATCGGCGAGAGTGAAAAGAACAAATCCATGGCACAAAAGAAAGCGGAAAATATGGCGGATTCTCTTGTGAAGTATTCGTTCCTAGGCGCGATCACCAGTTATGCAATGACGCGGAATATCCACAAGGCTAAAGCTTTTTTAATGGTTGACTTTTCCTGCGCACTCAAGCTTACCATTCCCATTGCGGTAATGAAGGCAATGAGCCAAGCCGGTCAAGAAGACGTGCTTGTAAAGGGCGGTAAATACTTGGAAAACTTAGCACAAGCCGATACCATCGTTTTCGACAAAACGGGTACGCTTACGAAATCGACACCGACAGTAGAACGGGTTATTTCATTCGACGGCCATACGGAAGACGGCTGCTTGCGCATTGCCGCTTGTTTGGAAGAGCACTTCCCCCATTCAATCGCCAATGCCGTTGTGGAAGCCGCTATCCAAAAAGGCTTGCATCATGAAGAAATGCATTCGGAAACGGAATATATCGTAGCCCACGGCATTAAATCGAAAATAGATGGTAAGGAAGCGCTTATCGGCTCCGCTCACTTTATTTTTGAAGATGAGGGAGTTCGCATTACGCCCGAAAAAGAGACGCTTATCGAGGAATTAAAGGATCATTATTCCCTTCTCTATCTGGCTTACGACCGTGAGCTTATTGCCGTACTCTGTATCAATGACCCTATTCGTGAAGATGCGAAGGAAACTGTGGAAGCTCTTCGTGCCCTCGGCTTTACAAATATCGCCATGCTCACCGGCGATGCGGAAAACTCCGCTCGCTATGTTGCCGAGCAACTTGACTTAGATTACTATCAATCGCAAGTTCTGCCGGAAGATAAGGCGAATTATATTAAATCCCAAAAAGAACTTGGACGTAAAGTCGTTATGATCGGCGACGGAATCAACGATTCCGTTGCGCTTTCGGGCGCCGATGTAGGTATTGCCATGCATAAAGGAGCCGATGTAGCTAGAGAAATAGCTGATATCGCCATCGGCAGCGACGATTTGCATTCTATCGTAAAAGTTGTAAAAATTGCGAAAGAATTGGAAGACAGGGTAAAGGTGGATTATCGAAAGATTATATCTTTCAACTCTCTTTTAATCGCCCTGGGTTATTTCGAAGTCATTACCAACACCACCTCCAGTTTCTTGCACAACGGCTCCACCGTTGCCATTGCACTGGACAATATGAAAGAATATGCCGTATAAATGAATTATCTTTAAATTAAGCCCCTCCATTTCCGTTCGGATGGAGGGGCTGTTTATGTGGGTGTCCGTCGCATGAAAAGATATTTGATAATTCCACAATAAAGTGAGGAACATAAGTGTAGTAATGAAGGGAAATAATGGGAAAATTAAACGGAATGTCTCCTATTGATCTATAGGCTACATTCCACTTAATTGATTATTAAATTGATTCTGTACTTTCCGTTAAGGTTCGTACAATAGTTGATCTTATCTTAGGATTGCAAGATCGCTTCTTGAATGGATTTTTTAGCTTCCAAGTATTCTTTTGAAGCTAAGAAATCGTTGCGTTCACCTTCGGGAACGTGATAGCTGAAGCCGATGGATTTAAGTGAAGGCGAGAGCACATGAATGTGATCGCTCATGCGCAGGGCTTCGTCGATATCGTGGGTGATGAAGATCGTGGTGAGATGGTATTTTTCTTTAATTTCCAAATACCAATCCTGCAATTTCATTTTCGTAATGGCATCCAATCGGGAAAAAGGTTCGTCCAGCAGGACGAGTTCTTTTGAAAACAATATGGTCCTCAAAAAAGCCGCCCGTTGGGCCATGCCGCCGCTCAATGCGGAGGGGAACTTCATCTGTGTGCCTTCGAGGCCGAATTCTTGAAAGTATTGATCAGCTTCTTTCCGTGCTTCTTCTTTACTCGCTCTCTTTAATCGAAGAGGCAGGGACACATTGTCGATAATCTTCAAGTGCTTTAAGAGCAAATCTTTTTGCAACATATAGGCCACGTGTCCCGGTTTAGCGGTAATATCCTCATCGAGCAAGGTAACCGTACCACTATCCGGATGATCGAGCCCGGCCAAAATATTAAAGAGGGTGGTTTTTCCGCTGCCGCTTTGTCCTAAGAGGGTGACGATTTTCGAGCGCTCCACTTCGAGGTTCAAATCTTTTAGAATAACCTGGTCTCCGAAGGATCGCGTAATACCGTCGGCCTTTAAAAGCACATTACTCGGGGAGGTAGTCATTGCTGTAACCGAAATCTTCGGGGATCGGTTGATCGACTAATTTGTTGTCGGCGAGCCACTTGTAGAATTTATTCCAACGTGCGCCGTCGAATACGCCGAAACGATCGGCATCGGCGATGTATTGCGTGGAAAGGTATTCTTGGCTCTTTTGAACGAATTCTTTTTTGCCTTCGAGCTCGGGAGCGGCCTTTAACAGAATGTCGGCGGCTTCTTCCGGATGCTCTGCTGCATAGGTGTAGCCTTTACTGATGGCTTCCAAAGCTTTTTTAGCTGTTTCGCTATTGTTCTTTAAAAAGTCGTTGTTGGCTACTAATATCGGGCTATAGTAATCGAATTCCGGGTGAGAATCGATAAAGGGAATGTAGTTGGTTTCGAGGCCGGCCGTTTCGGCGGCGATGCCGTCCCATCCGTAGTAGACCCAAACGGAATCCACATTGCTCTTTAATCCGGCGACGATATCGGTAACATTGGAGGGGATAAGTTCCACCTTGTCGAAATCACCGCCGTCGTCGTTGACGAGGGTTTTCATCATATTGAGCTCGATGGGCATATTCCATGTGGCGTAACTGTGGCCGGTTAATTTACCCATACTGTCGATGCCTTTTTCCTTTAAGCTTAAAAGGCCGGAGGTGTTGTGCTGTACGAGAGCCGCCACGGCAGTAACGGGGAGGGGCTCATCTTTTGCCCAAGATGCGGCGATGGTATCTTGGAAGGTTACGGCGAATTCGCCTCCGCCACTGGCGACGAGACCTTCTGCGCCACCTTCCGGCGGTTGAAGGATTTCGAGGTCGATTCCTGCCTCGTCAAAGTAGCCTTTTTCTTGAGCTACATAGATTCCCGTATGATTAGTGTTGGGTGTCCAGTCCAAGACAAGGCGGACTTTTTCCTTGTCTCCGCTTGCGGATTGTTTCGGTGCGCCGCAGGCGGTCAGCATGAAGAGCGCCAATAAAATGGGTAGTATTTTTTTCATAATAAACTCCTATCGCTCAGTTTGTTTCCAGGGCATGGCTTTGTATTGTAAGAAATTGACAAAGGCCATAAGGAGCAAACTGAGTAGTGAAATTAAGAAGATAACGGCGAACATGCGATCGTAACTGTAGGCATTTTTCACGCGGGTCATGTAGACGCCGAGCCCTTGAAAGCCCCCGAGCCATTCTGCGATGACGGCACCCACTACCGAGTAGGAAGCGGATATTTTAAGGGCGGAGAAAAAACCTTCCAGTGCGTTAGGAAGCTTTACGTAAAAGAAAAGCTCCATGTCGCGGGCCCCCATGGCTTTCATAAGGCGAATCTCATCGGGATCGGCAGATGCGAATCCCTGAAAAAGGTTTACCGCCATGGGGAAGAACGTAACGATGACGATCAGAACGATTTTTGGCGCCATTCCGTAGCCCATCCAGAGGACGAGCAAGGGCGCAATGGCCACAGTGGGTACGGTCTGGGTCAAAATTAAAATCGGGTAGAGAGCATCGCGAATAAGGGGGCTGCGTTCCATTAAAAAGGCGCAGATAAAACCCGAAATAATACCGAATAAAAGTCCTAAGGCCGCCTCGACAAGGGTTACGCGGGAATGCATCATAAGCTGAGGAAAGTCAGCTACAAAAGCCCGCACAACGTCTATGGGCGAAGGCAGCAAGTAGGAGGGAAGCAGGCCCGATGTGGACAAGATCTGCCACAAGAGCAGCAATAAAACAATAAAGAGGCTTCCCCGAAATACTTTATTGATATTTACCGATTTTTTCATCGATACCTAAAATAGATTCTTTGCCATGGTTGAGTTTGATATAACAGAGCACGGAGTCGGCGCCCTCTTCCATAACTTTGGCTTCACATTTCTTTAAAAGATCGAGGATCTCATCCATGGAATCGCCTTCAACTGTCGTTTCAAAAGGTGCTACCACGTAATTTAGGCCGCTATCTTGAATGACTTTAATAACTTCGTCGACGATGCGAACGACTTCTTTCGTTCCGCCTTCACATGTAGGTAATACTTGAATAGCCATGCTTGCTTTCATAATGTTCTCCTTTCACAAAAAAAGCCGATGCGTGTACACGCATCGGCTTATTCCTTTTACAGCATTATCTGTACAAGTTCACAGGGTTGAGTAGTACTCTCTCAGCAATGCGCACCCCTATACAAGAACATTATACCCTATAGAAAGGAGATATAAAAGCTCTTCTATACACAGGCATTGTAAATGGCGCGAATAGCTTTTTCCGCCTCGTCATCGATAACGCCCACGATAATATTCATCTCGCTGGCCCCTTGAACGATAACGCGGATGTTCACATTGGCATCGGCGAGGGCCTTAAAAATAAGGGCGCTCATGCCGATTTTATTCTTCATATTGCGGCCGACTACGGTAATCAACGTAATATTGTGATCCACCGTAATGCGATCGGCGTCGGTAAAGGTTTGAAGTTCGGCGATCAATTGATCGGTTTTATTTTTCAAATATTTGCTTCCGATGACGAGGGATATGGAGTCGATGGAAGAGGGCATGTGTTCGAGGTAAATATCGTTGGCTTCCAAGACAGAAAAGACTTTTCGGTGGAATCCCATATCTCTATTCATGCGGAGTTTTTCCAAGTTGATGACGTCAAAGCCCTTACGGCAGGCGATGCCCGTAATCGAGCTTTCGCTATCGTCCACAGGCACATCGGCCATAATGCAGGAACCTTCTTCATCTTTTGCATTGGTGTTACGAATGACGACGGGGATGTTTTTTTCGATGACGGGGAACATGGCCTCGTCGTGCATGACCTTGGCGCCACTATAAGAAAGTTCGCGAAGCTCTTCATAGGAGATGCTGCGAATTTTTTTCGGATGGGGAACGATACCCGGGTCTACGGCCAAAAGACCGGAGACATCTGTCCAGTTTTCGTAAAGATCGGCGTGTACGCCTCGGGCCACGATGGAACCGGAAAGGTCGCTGCCGCCACGGCTGAAAGTGACGATTTTACCGGAAGGCGCGGCGCCGTAAAAGCCGGGGATGACGGCACGTTCGTGTTCCTTCGCCATAGCTTCGAGAGCTTTGTAGCTGGCTTTCTCGTTCCAAAGGCCGCTCTCATCGAAGCGGATGACTTCTGTCGCATCGACGAAGTCGTAATCTAAATAGGTAGCGAGAATCTTGCCGTTTAAGTACTCTCCTCTCGAGAGAACATAGCTTTTGCTGACCTTTTCCGATGTAATGGTCTTTAAGATTTCGTCCAATTCCTCTTTCAAATCGAACTCGATGCCGATCCCCTCGATAATTTCGAGATAGCGTGATTCGATCATTTTCATTACTTCCACGGGGGAGAGGTGATGGACGGCCATATTATATAAAAGAATAAGCAAATCCGTAACTTTTTGGTCGCCGCTTTTATTTTTACCGGGCGCCGAAGGGATTATGTACTGTCTGTTCGGATCGCTTTCGATAATATCTTTAACTTTAAAAAATTGTTCACTGCTTGCCAGGGACGAACCCCCGAATTTACACACGATGGACATAGCTTCCTCCTTATAAATTGTCTTACCCTATTGTAATTTTTTTTAAGGAAAAGTACAAGGAACAAAAAAAGAACCGCCGGAGCGGTTCTCGTTTACGCAAATGTAGACGTTAGGATATTCATGATGATCCAGAAGAGCTTTGCGAGTAAATCGAAGCTTATAAAGATAATCCCGTACCACGCCATAAACTCAAATGTGCTCTTCTTAGGCAAAATTTCTCGTGCAGCCGAGAGGGCGAGGAAGATAACCCAGGCGTACATAAAGATACTTAAGAGGATATGAGGCGTTACCGATCCCAAAACCGTTCGACCCATGGCGAAGGAAGAGGGAAGGATAAAGAAGATGACGGTAACGGGGATCAAGTACAATACCCACATGAGGAGATTGTCCACGGTGCGCGCCTTCAGATTGTCTTGGCGACAGGTATTGCGTCTCGCCACATTATTGGCGAAGTAGAAAGTAAACAGCGTTATAAATATTTTTAGGAGAACGAATAAAACAGGCAAGATGCCGATTCGACGGAATGCGAAAAAGACGGGAAGGGCACTGAGTAAAATGCCGATACCGAAAAGTCCGCGTAGCCCTTGCTCTCCTTTGGAAAGCACTCTTTTACGCGCCATTTCGAATTTGGAAGCGGCATCGGTTTTTTCGAGAAGTTCGTCCAGGCTATGTGCACGGTGTTTCTCGCTATGCTTCGGCGACTCTTCTTTTGTTGTCGTTTTCTTTTTTTCGGGCTTCGCTTTCTTTAAATTTTCGGATTTACGTTTGAAATTCTCGAAAAACGAAGAGCGAGAAGCTTTAGGCTTTTCCTCAAGTTCGGATGTGGTTTCCATACTTTGAAGGGCAGACTCGTGGGCGTCTTGGGGAACGATGACATCATCCCCTTCAGAAGAGCGTGTAAAGTCGATGACCATATAATCGGAGTCGTTGGATTTGGAGTGAAGTTCTTCGTCTTCGGTTTCCGGTGTTTCTTTTTCCGTGGAAGCGATAAAAGCTTCGTGGGCTATAGTATCGTCTTCTTTTTTATCGCGAGAGAAGAAGGAGGAGAGAACGCCTTTCGGTGTGATTTTTTCCTTGCCTTCATTTTCTTCCTGGGCATCTAAAATCTCATTGACCTTTTTATTGAGGGTACTTACATCGCCGGTTTGAGCGAAACGATCATCTTCCACATCTTGAGAAATGCGAAGATTATCTTCCTCGTCGGAAGAAAGGGCTGCTTCTTCGTGCTCCAGGCGATCGGCCATTTCGCCGAAGACCGAGTAGGGATTATCCTCTTCGTCGATAAAGTTCTTCCAAATCGAAGAGAAGCTTTTTTTCTTCGGTTCCTTCACCGGCTTCGGTTCAAATGCATCCCGAGGTTCGATGGTCTCTTTATTTTTAAGCGATTTTTTCTGTTTTTTCGCTTCAATTTTTTCTTCGTTTTTTTTGTCTTTTGCTTCTTGTTTTTTGATTCCCGTTAGGGTTTCATGTTTTTTAATACTCTCTCCGACCTGAGTGTCTACCTTGTTCATATAGGATTTTAAGTATTCACCATCCTCAGGATCGGAAGAATAGGCAACCTTTGTGTCGCCGCTTGATCCCTTAGAGCTTTCGAAACTTAGATCGGGGGAGGAATTTTTAAAATTTTTCTCGAAAAGCTTTTTAGCCTCTTCTTGATTGGCGCCGCATACGTGACAAAATTTAGCACCTTTTACCAGCTCTTCGCCACATTGAAAACAATACAATACAAATCCTCCTTCGTCGTCTATTAACTCCGATTATACCATAGAATGGGGACATTGCAGAACGAGCTCATAAAAAAAGCCCCGGTAAAACCGGAGCTCTTTAAATCGAATGAACGATTAGTTAGCAGCTTCTTCTGCGTTGTTAGCAGCTTCTTGAGCGTTTTCAGCAGCAGCTTCAGCGTTTGCAGCGTTTTCTTGTTTGTTAGCAGCTTCGTTAGCAGCTTGGTTAGCTTCGTTTTGAGCTTCAGCAGCAGCTTGGTTAGCGTTGTTTGCAGCGTTTTGAGCTTCTTCAGCTTTGGGTTGGCAAGCAACAAGACCGAACATAAGGGTACCTACTGCCATAGCGCTAGCGATTTTCTTTAAGTTTTTCATTTCAAATCCTCCTAAAAGATTCATAACATTGATTTAATTGCATTATAGGACTCGAATGTGAAAAAACGGTGATTATCCTGTTAAAGTTTTCTGGTGAAAAGGGAAGAAACTATCGCATAATCATCGTGAAAAGAATAAGGGGAATAGGTTATACTAATGATGGAGGCGATTATGCAAGCTTTATATAGACGATATCGGCCGAGGACATTTGACGAGGTCGTCGGCCAGGAAACCACCATTACCGCTTTAAAAAATCAATTATTAGAAGAGCGTGTTCACCACGCTTATTTATTTTCAGGTACTCGAGGCACGGGAAAGACATCCGTTGCTAAAATTTTTGCCCGCGCCGTCAATTGTTTGGATCCGAAAGAGGGGAATCCATGCAATGAATGTGAAGTGTGCCGCGGAATATTAGACGAAACATTATTCGATGTTATGGAAATCGATGCGGCGAGCAATAACTCAGTCGACGATATTCGCGAGATTAAAGAAAATGTAACCTATCCGCCGACTCTTGCGCGGAAAAAAGTTTATATTATCGACGAGGTCCATATGTTAAGTAAGGGCGCCTTTAACGCCCTTCTGAAAATGTTGGAAGAACCGCCTTCCCACGCTCTCTTTATTTTAGCGACGACGGAACCGGAAAAAATTCCCGCAACGATTTTGTCACGCTCCCAGCGCTTTACTTTTTTACGTTTAAGAGATGAAGAGATCGTAGGTGAGTTGGAGCGGATCTTAAATGAAGAAAAACGGGAATACACGGAGGACGCCCTGAAAATTATCGCCGCTCACAGCGACGGCTCCATGCGCGACAGTCTCTCTATCCTGGATCAGATTCTTTCGATTTCAGGTGAGATCGTCGACGGGGAAAAGGTACGAAAAAGTTTGGGGCTTACGGAACACGAAGGCATCTTTAGAATCGTCGACGGCATTTTGACACGAGATGCGAAGCTCGTTATGGATGCCATCGATCGAAGCTACCGTAACGGTCGAAATTTTCAGCTGCTTTTAGACGGTCTCATTACTTACTTCAGAGATCTTTTATTTTATCGCTATGCCGAGGAAGTTCCGGGACAGCTTACAGAAGAGGAAGCCCGAACCTTTATCGAGCAAGCGCGAGCGGTGGAGGAAACTTCAGCTTTTTCTATAATCGAACTTTTGCAAAAAGGAAGAGAGAGTTTTAAATATACTGCCAATAAAAAAGTAGTGATGGAGCTGTTACTCTTGAAGGCCGTACGATGGGGTGAGGCGGATTCTTATGAAGAAAGACCGCAAAAGACGATAAAAAAAGTGCCTACCGTAACGAAAGAAGCGGTTTCTTCGGAGAAGACGGAAAAACAAGTGACGGATCCGGAGCCCAAAGTTGAAGAATCTGCTGAAGCCTCTCCCACTTTGAGAGGGAAAGAAGAACATGCTATAATGAAGGGCGATCCGATCGACGACAAAACTTGGCAGAACTTTATTCAGTCGGTGCAGGCTAAAAGTGTCGCATGCGGCGCGTTATTAAAGGACGTAGCCGGCATCGCCACTGAAAACAACGCCTTATTTATTCGCTATGCCCCATCTTTCGCATTTCACTTAAAAATGCTCAAGACGGAAGCGAATCACAAAATACTGGAAGAAGCGGCTCGCGAAGTATTAGGCGAAGAGTGGTCGGTAATTGTAGAGGACATGAAAGCGGAAGACGATCCCGTATTGGAATCGATGAAGCGGGTGTTTAAAGATACACCTATTGAAATGGAATAAGGAGGCATTATGGCTAAAGGTTTCCCGAACATGGGCGGAAAAAATATGAACAATATGATGAAACAAGTCCAAAAGCTGCAAAAGGACATGGAAAAGATGCAGGCGGATTTGGACCAACAGGAGTTTGAATCTTCGGCAGGGGGAGGCGTCGTTACGGCGAAAGTAAACGGCAAGCAAGAGCTCTTAAGCCTTTCCATCGATCCCGACGTAGTAGATCCCGACGATGTGGAAACTCTCGAAGATTTAATCCTCGTGGCCATTCAAGGGGCTATGAATGCAGCCAAAGAAAAGACTGAAGGCGAAATGTCTCGCTTAACGGGCGGCTTAAATATTCCGGGGATGTTTTAATTATGGATCGACCTCTGGAAGAGCTTATTTATCGCCTTTCCAGACTTCCGGGCATCGGCACGAAAACGGCGCGGCGCTTGAGTTACTTTATCCTGGAATCGGATGAAGACGAGGTGCAAAAGCTTGCCCACGCCATATTAGATGCACGGGAGCATATTTCGGAGTGCAGTGTCTGCCACGATTATACAGACCGGGATCCCTGTCCTATTTGTAGAAGCGAAAGGCGGGATCACTCCGTGGTCTGTGTGGTGCAGCGTCCTCAGGATGTGCAGGTTATGGAGCAGACCGGGAAATACAACGGCCTTTACCACGTGCTCCACGGCGTTATCGTGCCTGAGCGGGGAATTCTTCCTACGGATCTTAGAATCAAGGAGCTGTTGGAGCGCCTGAAGAAAGAAAATATCGAGGAGGTTATCCTCGCTACAAATCCCACGAAAGACGGAGATACCACGGCGCGCTATATTGCGAAGATGCTTTCCGAGGTAGAAGGTATACGAGTGTCGCGCATCGCCCACGGTATCCCGGTCGGCGGCGATTTGGAATACTACGATAATTTAACCGTAGCCACGGCCCTTCAACACCGCACGGATTTTAAAGAGCAATAAAAAAACTCGACGCTCGCCGTCGAGTTTTTTGTTTATTTAACGAAGTTTGTAAAGTCTTGAGTAATGTCCACGTGGCCCATTAAAGTTTCGGCGGATTGACCGTTGACGGTAAAGGATACGGATTTAATGCCGTCGACGGAAAGTAAACTGTTGACGATAGAAGAGACGAGGACATCTTCTTCTAAAGAACCGCCACTTACATCTCCGGAGAGATCGACAATAGCCTTGGAACCGTCCAAAGTGGATTTTGAGTAATCAAATTTATCCAGACCGGTAGATTCGGCGCCTTCAGCGGAAGGTGCTGCGGCGAGAGCATCCAAAACCTTTGTTACGATAGTTTTACTGTCGGCGGTAATTTCGGTTTTTTGTGTAACGGTTTTGTTTTCTTCATTGCCGTTAACGATATAATCTTCCGAGGGGAATATGAGTTTTACGCTGTAAGCTTTGGCTTCATTATCCTTGGCATCTTCTTTATCCGACTCTTCTTCAGTCGCATCTTTTTCCTGTTCCTCGCTTGCATTTTCAGCTTCCTTATCCAATTCTTCGGATGTTTTTTGAGTTTCGACCACCTCAACAGGTGCGCCTTTTGCATTTTCAGCTTCGGCATTATTGGTGCAGGCGACGGCGAACATAGATAAGGAAAGAGATAGGGCGATCAAAGTAATTTTTTTAATTGTCTTCATGAATTCCTCCTATTAGTATTCGAGATATATCTTATTTTATCATAGCTTGAGTCGATTAAAATGACGACTCCATGACATTAAGAGAATCTTTAATTTGTGAAGCCGCGGGTCCTTAAAGTTTAAGAACCATATAAAAATAATATAAAAGGCGGAGAATACTCTTGATTGCTGAAACCAGAAGCCATACATTAAAATAAGTTTTGTTACTTTAAGAAGGAAGTTCGTAAGCTTACGAAACTTTCTCATAAATACTTACCTTGAATACAAAATTCTTTAAAGCTATATGGGTGAAAAAGAAAGGGAATGGATATACATAGAAGTACAATGAATGGAGGAGAAGAGTGAAAAAAGATTTTAACAAACCGATGTTTTTATATTATGCCATCGGTATTATTTTCGTTTTCTTGATTTCTTTTATGCTTATGCCGAAGATGCGGCAGAGTCCGGTAACCATAAAAAAAGTGAGCTACAACGAATTTTTGGCTCAAGTGGATCAAAAGAAAGTTAAGGAAGCTCATATTGCCGATAAACAAGTAGCCTTCACCATTAAGGGCGAGGAGGATACACGCTACGAAACCGCACGTTTCCCCGACGAAAGCCTGGTCAATCGGCTCTATGAAAACGGCGTGGATTTCGATCGGGAATATCCGAGCGAGATGAACCCGATTATTCAAAGTTTGGTAAGTTTCGCCTTAATGGTCGTCGTCATGGTGGTTGTCGGTCAATTGTTTATACGCAGTATGACGAAATCCATGGGTAAAGGCGGCGTCGGGCCTATGAGCTTCGGAAAGAGTAATGCAAAGATCTACGACCAGAGCGTCGACGGCATTACCTTTGCCAATGTAGCGGGGCAGGACGAAGCGAAAGACGATTTGACAGAAATCGTAGATTTTCTTCACGATCCGAAAAAATACACAGAAATCGGCGCCAAACTACCAAAAGGAGCGCTCCTCGTCGGTCCTCCGGGAACGGGTAAAACTCTTCTCGCGAAGGCCGTGGCAGGGGAAGCGAAGGTTCCCTTTTTCTCCATATCCGGTTCGGAATTTGTGGAAATGTTTGTAGGTCTCGGGGCGGCAAAAGTCCGCGATCTCTTCGAGCAGGCAAAGGAAAAGGCGCCTTGTATCGTCTTTATCGACGAAATCGACACCATCGGTAAAAAACGGGATGGCGCCGGTTTTTCCGGAAACGACGAGCGGGAACAGACGCTCAATCAATTACTGGCGGAAATGGACGGCTTTGAAGGTAATGGCGGTGTCGTTATTTTAGCGGCTACAAACCGTCCGGAATCTTTAGACCCGGCGCTCTTGCGTCCCGGTCGTTTCGACCGTCGCATTCCCGTAGAGCTTCCGGACCTCGCCGGTCGGGAGGCTATCTTAAAAGTTCACGCAAAAGGTGTTAAGGCGGAAGATGACATCGATTACAACGCCGTCGCCCGTGCTACGGCCGGAGCCAGCGGTGCCGATCTCGCCAATATGATCAACGAGGCGGCCCTTCGTGCCGTCCGTCACAGACGTCGTCGCATGAGCGAGGAAGACTTGATGGAAAGCGTGGAAGTGGTCATCGCCGGTCATCAAAAGAAAAACACGGTAATAAGCACTCGGGAAAAAGAAATTATCGCCTACCACGAAGTAGGACACGCCCTGGTGGCGGCCCTGCAAAAAGAGTCGGCGCCGGTGCATAAGATTACAATTATTCCCCGTACAAGTGGCGCCTTGGGCTACACCATGCAGGTGGATGAGGAAGAGAAATTCCTTATGAGTCAGGAAGAGGCCTTTAATAAAATCGTCACCTTTACAGGCGGCCGTGCGGCGGAAGAATTAATCTTCAACACCCGAACCACGGGAGCGTCCAACGATATCGAGCAAGCCACAAAAATCGCCCGCGCCATGATCACGCGCTACGGCATGAGCGATGAATTCGGATTCGTCTCCATGGAGACGCTGAACAATCGCTACTTGGGTGGCGACACCAGCCTCTCTGTTTCCGATCGTCGAGCTTTCGACATCGACCTTGCTGTCAATGAGATCATTACGAAGGCCCAGGAAAAGAGCCACGAGATCTTGTCGGAAAATATCGACAGTCTCCACGCCATATCCCATTATCTCTTAAAACGAGAAACTATTACGGGCGTGGAATTTATGGACATCCTCAATAAAAACAGCGATCGTCATTTCGAAGGAGGCAGTGATTCCTTAGACAAGGAAAACCCCGAAGAAAAGGACGAGGCAATAGAAGAATCTTCAAAATCAACGGAAGAGTCGGATGAAGATATCGCGCTCTATCCTAAAGGCGAGGGGAAAGATATTGACGACGATCCTTTTGAGAAAGAATAAAAAAGTTCGGCTGCGGCCGGCTTTTTTATTAGCGTTTGATCTTTAAGAAAAGAGGGCCTATGACCTTTGGAGAGAAAATAAGAATTCTGCGCACGGAAAAAGGTTGGATACAACAGGAACTGGCCGACGCTCTCGGTGTCAGCGTGCGAACCATAAAAAACTATGAATTAGGCGACAGCTATCCCAAAAATCGCTTGATTTATAAAAAGCTGGCGGAGATTTTCAATGTAGATGTCAACGATCTGCTCATCGAAAATGAAGAATTTATAATGCCGGAAAAGACCGACGGGTCTTATGCCGATTACCACGCCCTTAAAAGTTCCCTTAACCAAATGAAGCAGGTTTTCCGTTCGGAAAAAGTTCGACAGGACGATAAGGATGTTTTGATTCGGAAATTATGGGACTTATATTGGGACAATAAAAAATAAAAAGCGGTTGCCAAAAGGGCAGCCGCTTTTAAAATGAAATAAAAAAGGCGGCAGCCTTAAAAAAAGACTTCCGCCAGTTGCACCACCGTAGCACCACAATTCATAAGGTGATCGCTACAAGTGGCTATCTTTGGTACACCTTCAGGGACTCGAACCCTGGGCCCACTGATTAAGAGTCAGTTGCTCTACCAACTGAGCTAAAGGTGCAAACCTCAATAACAGAACTTATTATAACGCTGTAAGAGAATATTGTCCAGTGTTTATTTGCATTTTTATATGAAAATGTTCAGAAGATATTAAGAAGCGCAAAGCTAAGGAGGCTTACCATGAAAGTGAACTTAACTTTATGATAGAATAGAATAATCGAATAAAAGGAGATTATCTATGACCATTAAACAAAAGCGAACCATTGCCGGCATCAAAGGTTTCGCGTTGTGCCTTATATTATTTTACATGGCGTTCAGCCAGGTTTTTTTAGGAGGACATTTAGGTTATCAATTGATCTTTGTCCTCTTCGGCTACTTGAGCTTTGATTTATATGTTAAGACGAAAGTGCATCCGGGACCCTTTTTTGTGGAAAAAGTGCGTAGGCTTTGGCCCGAACTCATAGCTATGTTAACGATTACGATCGCAATCTACGCCATCTTTTTTACAAAAGATCTTCCCTTAGTTCGCGGGCAGGCTCTTTCCGCGGCCTTTTTCGTCAATAATATTTTTCAAGGTATACAGGGACATCCTCTGAGCATTCATCAACCGTCGCCCTTTGGCCATCTTTGGTTTATATCCCTTTTAGTGCAGTGTTATTTTATTTTTGCGCTGGCTATTACGGGGAAGAAAACCAAACAAAAGATTATGTCCGTCACATTTCTGTTATCGATCTTATCCATTATATCGGCCTTGTTACTCGGGCTATATGGTGGGCTGAACTTGGCGGAATCGCGTATTTTCTACATGCCCGACAGCAGATTATTCAGTTTTTTTATAGCTGTTCCTGTAGCGGCCTACACTTTGTTTTCTAAAAAGAACCCCCGCGTTGAAAGCCGAGAGTTCGGTATGCTGGGGATTATGATATTGTTTGTTATTTTCGTTTTGTTCATGTCGGAAGAAAACCTTGCTTACTTCGGCGGATTATTGCTTTCAAGTATTTTACTGAGTATCTTTCTCTCATTACTCTTTCGAGGAGAGACGACTTTTGAAAGTGTCTTTCACTTTCCGCTCTTTACTTTTCTTGGTGATCGAGCCTATTCCTTTTATCTTTACAGTATGCCCGTATTTTTCTTTATGCGGAAAATATCGGAACGTACAGGCCTCAATTCCACATTGGCTTCCTGGTTAGCTCTCATTTTACTTCTTTTCGTAGCTCAGGCATCTTATTATTTCTTTAATAAGCGGCGGAGAGTTGGAAAGAAGGGCATTATTGCCATAAGCGCCGCCTTTGGGATTATACTGGCTTTGAGTTTCTTCAAGCAATCCCCTGAAGTAATGAAGTCGCTGAAGAAAGAGAAGCAAATAGTAAAAACTGTAGAAAGTGAAACGACGAAGCAAAAGGAAGAGGCATCTATTACCGAGAAATTTAAACCCTCCGGCGAACTGGCCGCCGCCATCGAGCAGGTGAACGCACAGCAGCCCGAGTATAAACTTACAAACGAGGATCTCGGAAAGCTCCAAAATATTGAGGCCATGGTCTTAGGCGACAGTGCCGCTCGAGCTGCAAGAGAAGCCTATCTCAAGCTCATGCCCTCCCTTCGTATTCACGGAGACATTAACTTAACGCCGGCGTGGTATGTGGAGCGTGTTCAGGAATATCAAGGCGACGGGCCTATCGTCTTACAGTTGGGGAACGATTTGAAATTAGAGTATAATGATGTTAAGTCAATTATCGATGCAGCGGAAGGTAAACCGATCTATTTGCTTACTGTCGTGACATCCGATGATTTTGAAGATCAAAACAACGATATATTCTATCGAATCGCCGACAGCTACGAGAATGTTAAGATCGTGGACTGGCACAAAGAGGCAAAAGTCCAGTCAGATTTCTTTGACGAAGACGGAAAGATGAATCAGCCGGCTACACGGCTTATGGCGCATATGTTGGGTCACAGCCTGCTTTACGATAAGCCAACGGCCACAAATGTAGATGAAGAGGATTCCGAGGAATCCAAAAGCAAGACGACGACCGAATCGAATCTCCGCTCCGGAGAAGACGATCGTGGAAGTAATATAGAGAAACCGAGATAGAAAGGATTGAAAATGGAAAAAGTAAAAAGTTACTGGAATCGTCCGGAAGTTCAAGAAGATATGATGACCTTTGCAGAAGATTATAAGCTATTTCTCGATCGCTCCAAAACGGAGCGTATGGCCGTTACGGAAATCGAACGTATCGCAAAAGATGCGGGATACAAAGATTTAGATGATGCGGAAAAACTCCAAAAAGGCGACCGAGTGTATGTAAACAATAAGGGTAAATCTATTATGCTCTTTGACATCGGGGAAGATCCGGAAAAGGGCATGGCCATTATTGCGAGCCATATCGATTCTCCGCGATTGGATGTAAAGCCCAATCCTCTCTATGAAGAGGAGAACGTGGCTCTCTTTAAGACCCACTATTACGGCGGCATTAAAAAATACCAATGGACCGCCATCCCTCTGGCTATTCACGGCGTTATGTTCAAAAAAGACGGTACGAAAGTGGATGTGCATATCGGAAGCGATCCTGAAGATCCCATCTTCACGATTACCGATCTTTTACCTCACTTGGGCAAATCACAAAACAAGAAATCTTTGGCAGAAGGCATTATCGGAGAAAAGTTAAATGTTCTAGTAGGTCACAAGCCTGGAGAAGAGGATGTAAAAGAAGCTTTACTGGCCCTTTTGAAGGAAAAATACGGCGTCGAAGAAGATGACTTTACCGTTTCTGAATTGGAAGTAGTTCCCGCTTTTTCCGCTCGGGACTTAGGATTTGATCGCAGTATGATTGCGGGCTACGGTCAAGACGACAGAGTTTGCTCTTATGCGTCTCTGCGCGCCTTTATCGATGGAAAAGATCGCGAAAAAACTTGTGTCGCCATTTTCGCCGACAAAGAAGAAATCGGATCCGTAGGCAATACCTCCATGAGTGCCAACTACTTTAAAAATGCACTCGGGGAAGTGCTCCACGCCATGGGGAACGATCACTATCTGGCGGTAAATCGTGCCCTCGCCAACAGCTATGTTCTATCTGCCGACGTTACGGCGGCCCTGGACCCGAACTATCCGGAGGTCATGGATAAACTAAACGCCGCACGTCTTGGCGAAGGGGTTTGTATGATGAAATATACCGGTGCCAGAGGAAAGAGCGGTACAAGCGATGCCAATGCGGAATTTCTCGCCGAACTTCGCAAAAAATTCGAAGAAGACGGCATTATCTGGCAAGTGGGAGAAATGGGTAAAGTCGACGAAGGCGGCGGCGGCACCGTTGCTTATATTCTGGCCGAAACGGGAGCGGAAGTCGTAGACCTCGGCACTGCACTGTTTTCCATGCACGCGCCCTACGAAGTGGCTTCCAAAGCCGATATTTATTCCACTTATAAAGCTTACGCGAGCTTTCTTACGATGAAATAAAGGTTTACAATCCTGTGAAGATTATGTTATACTTACGTAGTCTTCACGAGCCGGAGTGATGGAATTGGCAGACGTACTGGACTCAAAATCCAGCGGTGGCAACACCGTGCGGGTTCAAGTCCCGCCTCCGGCACCAAAGATAAGAAAAGCCTGATTGCATTTGCAATCAGGCTTTTTTAATAGATTAATTTAAACTTATAGAGATTCACCGGAATGTGATTTCAGAGGGGCTACACGTTCCTACTTATAGCTATAATCAATCAGAATATCTTCACCCAGCGGATTTAAATTTTCGTCATGTGCGGCGTCAACTTTTAATTTAAAACTCTTAATCTCTTTAGCGGGAGTTTTAGAATAAAATACGACTACTCCTTCTTTTTCAACGGTGCCTATAAACTCTCCTCCCAGTTCTTCGCTGGAGAGAAGGTCAGCGTTTATCTGTTCTTTTTCATTCACCACGAGAACCCCTTGATCGGGATAGAATGAGTTAGTTTCTTTCTCGGCATTAGAAGTTTTCATTTCAACAAAAATTGCCGATTTAATATCTTCTCCAAATAATTCTTTAGCTTGTTTGGTGGGTTCAAATCCCATAACGGAGATGCTCTTTAGAAAAAGCTTCAGGGGGCCAGAAGAGTATTCTTCGTTAATAGGTCCAGACTGATTGACAACAGTAAATGTTCCTATATTAGGATCATTTACTTTTTTTCCGATATTTGATTCCTCTTGTTTGTCAGATGAGGGTTCTTGTTCGGTTTGAGAAACTGCGGTATTTTCATTTGAATTGCTTTTTACTGAGGTTTCTTTGTTGCATGCTGTAAGTGCTAACAAGGCGCATAGAACAATGGCTAATTTCTTCATAATTCCTCCTTAAGAATTGTAACTAAATCTATAGGTATTTATGTAAAAGCATCTAAAATGCTACTAACTAAATGAGACACCAGGATAAAACCCGTAATCTCTAAATCATAAAACTCAGGAAATGATGCGACTTAAAGCATTACAAATGTATCGTGCTATCGAATTGAATATATATTATCATTTTTTTCTTCTTATGACAAAAGAGGGTTTAATAATTATGATTTTCAAACAACTAAAAGATTGCACATTGAACTGTATATTATATAATCGAATCAAGTAATGAATAAGGAGGAATAGTATGAAAAAGATATTGGCAGTTATCTCTTTATGCATTTTATTATGCGCTCCCACGCCGGTTATGGCGGCGAAACCGACGACGCAGACGTTTGTCGTGAATAATCGTGTAGTAGATTGTGTGGCTTATAATATCGACGGCTACAATTATTTTAAACTTCGCGATGTAGTCAAAGGTCTGAGCGATACGGGAGACAAGATCAACGTCCGCTATGATCGCGAGGGGCGGGTGGTCGAAGTTGTGCCGGGCGAGGCTTATGTTTCCTCTCCCAAAGAGGAAGGAAAAACTGCGGCGATCGAAGTTCCCGATTCCCAAGTAGTAATGGGTCATGCCAAGGTAAAAATTAATGGAGCGGTTCGAGAAGTGGAAAGCTGTAATATTTCAGGCTATAACTTTTTGAAGATCCGAAGTTTAGGTGAGGTGCTTTCTAAAGAGGTGGGCTATGACAGTGCAAAACGCGCGGTCCATATCGGAATATATGATGGTTCCAAGGTGAAGATTCCGTCGAAACCCGCGGCATCTCAATCAAAACCGGCGCCGGCAGTAGCGCCTGTACAGGGCAATGTTTCCGTATCGAAACAGACGGTAGCAGGCGTTCGCCTTAATATCGTCACGGTGCCCAATGATCCGAATTTAAAATTCAGCGTCGAAAAGGGACATAATCGACTGGTGGGCGCAGAGCCTTTCAGTTCCATCATTAAGCGGACGTCGCCATTGGTGGCGGTGAACGGAAACTTTTTCGATGCCTATCGCACCCTCGTGCCCTACGGCAATATTATGAGCAAAGGCCGGGTGATTCAGGGGATCGGAAACGACGGCGCGTTTGTGCGCACATCTTCCGGGAAGAATATTATCGGTCAGCCTACGGTGATCCACTCCTTCGATACGGGCCACGGTAAATTCAGCGCCTGGTATACTAATGCCGGTCTCAACGATAATACGGCCATCGCCGTATTTAATCCCTATTACGGAAATAGTGTTAAGCTCCCCCAAGGGACACATTTTGTCGTAACAAACGGTAAGGTCAGTTCAACGGGAGGCGGAGGAAATGTGGGAATTCCTCAAAACGGATATATCATTTTCTTCGCGGCCAATGCCGTTAATAAGGCGGGCATTCCTCGAATGATCAAAGTAGGAGACGCTATTCAAGATAAGATTGTTTTAGATAAAGAACCTCGTCTCGCCGGGGAAACTGTAGATGCTCTCGTAGCGGCCGGACCCATGCTCGTAAAAGACGGAAAAAATATTGCGGCTACTGCAGCGTCAAATTATGAAGGAAAGATTCGCAATCAAAATGCGGGCCGCTCCGCTATCGGTGTAAAGGCCGACGGCACGGTGGTCATCGTAACAGGGAAGGCCACGGTAGTGAACATGGCAAATGCCATGATTCAACTGGGTTGCGTAGAAGCGACGAATTTAGACGGCGGTGCATCTTCCGCTCTCTATGCCAATGGCAGAGTGATTACTTCGCCGGGTCGCAATCTTAATACGGTGCTCACTATTAAAAAATAATATCGGAATGAATGAAAGCAGAGAGTTTAACGCTCTCTGCTTTTTGCTGTTTACATAAGTGATTATTCTCCTATTACGTCAAATAAAATTTCTCCGTCTCGCACCATAAAGAGAAGCTCTGCCGGATGGGCGACTGAGGTGATGACGAGGGCGACGGGAGGGGTAAAGTGTTTCGCAAGGCTTTTCGACAGGTCCAATATACTGCTCCGAGCGCCACGCCACCCCTTCATTACTTCCTCCTGTCGGTAGCCCAGTTCAAGGACGCCGGCAGCCATGGCTAGTCCGTCTTTAAGCTCCATAAGCACGATCGCGTGTTCTTCGTCGACGGTGATGTCGGCAATAGGCGTTAAGCTCTTTTTTATGACGGGATAGGCGTAGCGGGCGGGGTAGAGGGAAGGAGTTTTTTCATTTTCCTTTGCGACAACGTGAGAGCGGAAAAGATTCTTTATATCGGTGGGAGCAACGGGATCATTTTTCGGGTGACTGGTCTCCTCCAGTAAACTTAATAATAAAATATCTTTAAAATCCATAGAGCACCTCTTTTAAAAAATTGTATCAGAAGGCGGAAGTAGATCCAAAGGGGTTTGGCGGTTATATTAAATCCCGCACCGATTGTTTTAAGCTTTTACATAGTCTTGTGTATAATAATGTAGAGGAGGATCTATGAACCAGAATACTATGTTAATTATCGACGGGAGCAGTTTGTTTTTCCGCGCATTTTACGCGCTCCCTCTATTAAAAACGAAACGGGGGCTTTATACCAATGCGGTGTACGGCTTTGTTTCCATGATGGAAAATGCCATCGAGCAAATCGATCCGGATTATTTGCTCGTGTGTTTCGATCAAAAGGGCAGAACCTTCCGACATAAACTTTACGACGAATACAAGGGTACCCGTCAAAAGACACCGACGGAACTGGATCAGCAGTGGCCCTATCTGATGGAAATTTTAAAGAGCATGAAGATCAAGACCGTGGATTCCCCGGAATATGAGGCCGACGATTTGGCGGGCACGGTGGCGTCTCTCGGGAAAGAAGCAGGCCACAAGGTCTATTTATTAACGGGAGACAGAGATTATCTTCAGCTTGTGGACGAGAGTGTGTTCGCTCTTATGACGAAAAAGGGGATCACCAATCTCGAGGTTTACGATGTGGATCGCATTAAAAAGGAATACGAGCTCACACCCGATCAACTTATCGACTTAAAGGGGCTTATGGGCGACAGCAGCGATAATATTCCCGGCGTACCGGGCATCGGCGAGAAGACGGGCATTAAGCTTTTAAAAGATTTCCATTCCTTGGAAGGTGTTTACGACCATATCGATGAAATAAGTGGAAAGAAGCGAAAAGAAAATCTTATCGAATTCCAACAACAGGCATTTCTCAGTAAAAAACTCGGGGAAATTATTACGGATATGCCCCTGGACTTCGAACTGGAAGATTTAAAGCGCAATCCTTATGACTTAGACAGTCTTCGGGAACTTTACACGCGCTACGAGTTTTTCACGCTTTTGAAACGCCTTCCCGGCGAAGAGGGTGAAGTGGAAGAAACCGGCGTCGAAAGCTTAAATGTCGTTACTATGAAAGAGTCTTTAGATGCGATCAAAGGGAAGGACAAGGTGATGATCCACATCGTTACCGACGAAAAACCCTATCGCGACGGCAAGATTCTCTATCTTCTACTTTCGGATCTGGAAAAAGGATATATTGTAAAAGAGCCGACGGATGACGATTTTAAAGCGATGAAAGAGCTCCTGGAAGATGATAAGGTGAACATTTGCGGAATCGATTTAAAAGATCTTTTCCTCTTCGCCTTCCGGGACGATATGGAGATTACGGGGGTGGATTTCGACAGTGCCATTGCCGAATATCTCTTGGATCCTGCAAAATCTAATTATGAGCCATCCCATTTAATCGGCCTGTATGAAAACTATACGGTCGTGCCGCCGGAGGAATTTTTAGGAAAGGGCAAAAAGAAAAAATCGCCTCTGGAGATGGAGGAGGAGATGGTAAAATACCTCTCCGAAATCCACACCTATCTTCCCAAAGTTATGGTGGAACAAAAGAAAAAGCTCGAGGATCTGCAGATGTGGAATCTTTTCTCCACGATCGAAATGCCCTTGGTGGAAACTTTGGCCTCTATGGAGTTTGAAGGCATGACCTGCGATATATCCGTTCTCGAAGATATTGGGGAGAATTTAACCGAAGAAATCGACGGTTTGGAGAAAAAGATTTACGAACTGGCAGGAAGAGAGTTTAATATTAATTCCCCGAAGCAACTTTCGGAGGTTCTATTCGAAGATTTAGAGCTTACGCCCATTAAAAAGACGAAGACCGGCTACAGCACCAATCAGGAAGTTTTGGAAAAGCTGAGCAGTGAGCACGAGATCATCGATTTAATTTTAGATTACCGTCAGCTCAGTAAGATTCAATCCACTTATGTAGAGGGATTAAAAGCCGAAATTACGGAAGACGGCAAGATTCATTCCACTTTCCGGCAAACTGTAACGGCTACGGGGCGGATTTCTTCGACAGAGCCGAATCTGCAAAATATCCCCATTAAAACGGAAGTAGGTCGTTCCATTCGAAAAGCCTTTGTGGCGAAAAATGACCATCTCTTGATCGACGCCGACTATTCCCAAATCGAGCTTAGGATTTTAGCCCACGTCTCGAAAGACGAAGTGATGCAGGCGGCATTTAATGAGGGCGCCGATATCCATACCACCACCGCCTCTCAGGTATTTCACGTGGACAAGGATGAAGTCACGAAACTCATGCGTTCCCGGGCCAAGGCGGTAAACTTCGGCATCGTGTACGGCATCAGCGACTACGGTCTTTCTCAGGATTTAAATATTTCGAGAAAAGAAGCCAAAGAATATATCGATAATTACCTTCATAAATTCAGCGGCGTGCACCGGTTTATGGAAGAAATCGTGGAGACGGGAAAAGAACAAGGCTATGTGGAAACTCTATTCCATCGCAGACGCTATATTCCCGAGCTTGCCGCGAAGAATTTCAGCGTGCGTTCTTTTGGCGAGCGTATCGCACTCAATATGCCGATCCAAGGGACGGCGGCGGATATGATAAAAAAAGCCATGGTGTCGGTTTACGCTAAATTAAAAGAAAAGAATTTGAAGTCCAGACTATTACTTCAAGTTCACGACGAACTCATCGTGGAAGCGACGGCGGACGAAGCGGAATATGTAAAACAACTTTTAGTGGAAACTATGGAAGCGGCTTTGCCACTTTCCATACCGGTAAAAGTAGATGTAGAGACAGGAGAAAATTGGTATGAGTCTAAATAAAATTGCAATTACGGGAACCATCGGTTCGGGAAAAAGCGCCCTTTCCGCCTATTTGCTGGGCTGGGACTATATGGTAATCGACGCCGACGAAGTGGGACGCTTTTTAGTGGAACCGGGAAGCGATCTCTTAAAAGAAATCGACGCCGCCTTTCCGGAAGGAATCCTCGCTTCAGACGGAAGCTTAAATCGTGAAAAATTGGGAGAAATTATTTTCAACGACGAGGAAAAACGCAAAAAGCTGAACAGCATCATGCATCCGGCCATTTCTAAATATATTTTAAAGATAATCGAGGACCGTAAGGGAACTATATTTTTCGAAGTGCCCCTGCTCTTTGAAAATAGGAAGGCTTTGGAAGAGGAAGGCCTCACCTTCGACGAAGTGTGGCTCGTCGATGCCGACGACGCTGTACGCATTGAGCGTATAATGGCAAGGGATCAAATCAGCGAAGAATACGCAAAGCAAAAGATTGCAAGCCAAATGCCTGCGGAAGAAAAGCGGGCCCTCGCCGATAAAATTTTCGAAAACTCAGGCGATTTAATGTCCCTTTACAGCCAAGTGGACGAGGCCCTCGAGGAGATGCGCGGTGAAGAAATCTAAATTTCTCGTCCTCCTACTGGCGACTCTACTCCTTACATCTTGCGGAATCCTGCCCGGTTCCGGCAAAGTGATCGAGGAAAAAGGAGGACCGAAGGAAGCGGACGGGGGAACGCTCACCGTGCCTCTTACGAACTTCGATACCTTAAATCCGCTGCTTACGAACAATAATTCATACTATCAATTAAGTAATTTACTTTACGATCGCCTCTTTACCTACGAAGGTAGCGGACGAATGGTACCCTCTTTGGTGGAACACGTGGAAACATCCGACGGCGGAAAGCGCGTCAGCCTGACCATTAAAAAGGATATTTATTGGGAAGACGGCACGCCCCTTACTACCACGGACATTGCCAAGACTTTCGAGGCGGTAAAAGCCTGTCCGGACGGCACAATATATAAAGATGCCATGCGGCGAATTATGGGCACATCCAATATTGAGGGCGCCGCTCGCGCCATCGTCTTTGATGACCGAAACATCGATTTTGAATTCGACAGAAGTTACGGAAATTATATGGAAATCCTTTCTTTTCCCATATTACCCGCTCATATTTACGGGGAAGAGGGAATGCTTGAAAAAGATGATTTTCTGGTCGTGGCATCCGGTCCTTTTACCCTTAAGAAATGGGACAAAAATAAGCGACTTTATCTTGAAAAGAATCAAAACTATTACGGGAGTCTGCCCTATATTGATGAAATCGTCGGGATTATCTTTTCGGACGATAAAGCCATTCAACAGGCCTACGATGCCGGGCAGGTGGATCTTTGCGCCATCGACGACTACACCTGGGATCGTTACCGGAGCGATAAAAAGAGTACGGTGGAATCCTTCGAAACGCAAAACCTCGAGGTGCTGGCTATGAACACGGCGGACCCCCTTTTGCAAGATGTGGATCTTCGCCGCGCCATCGATTTCAGCGTCAACAAAGAGCGCATCATTGACAGCTTGTATCTTTCACAGGGAACCATGGCCACTTTTTTCGTCAATCCGAAACTTTCAAGCGGTCTGTTTACGCGAGAGGAATCCTATTTGAGTGTCGATACCGCCGTAAGCATTTTGGAAAAGGCGGGATATCGCGATGTAGACGGCGACGGATATAGGGAAAACAAAGAGGGCGGCCCCATGGAGCTTCGAATTCTCGCCAATCCTCTAAACCACCGAATGCAAACCGAGGCTCAAATGATTGCCGAAGATTTAAAGAAAGTGGGCTTAAAGGTCCGTTTACAAAGCCCGGGTGCGGAAAACAATATGGAAGAGGGAGAAGAAGAGGAGCAGAAGACGCAAGCCACCGATTTCGCCTCTATGCTTAGAAGCGGAAGCTATCAAATGGCCGTCTTAGGCATGGATTTTTCCGCCGTAGCCGATCTGAACGCCGTATTAGGGTCTTCCGGCAGTATGAACATCAGCCGTTATGGCAATGAAGAAATGAATGAGCTCTTAAAAAAACTCGGGAGAGAACAAGATCCCGAAAAGCGGAAAGTCATTATCGATAAGATTTATAAAACCTTTCGCAAAGATGCGCCCTATGTGCCCATCGTCTTTAAACAGAATGTTCTCGTAAGCGGATCCAATGTAAAAGGGATGATGCGACCCAATGCTTATTTCATTTACAACGGAATCAACGATATATCCGTTTTAAAGACGGCGAATGATAAAAATACAGAGAAAAAATAAGAGAGGAATCTGTAGAGATTCCTCTTTTACATTTTATGAAAATCATGTATAATAAAACTCATCTCAAAAAGCGAAGAGGTTTAAAAAATAGAATTAAAAAACATTTTACAAACCTTTCGATTTATGTTAATATTAATAATTGTTGAGCGGAGATGCTGGAATCGGCAGACAGGCATGTTTGAGGGGCATGTGTGAGTCATCACGTGAGGGTTCAAGTCCCTTTCTCCGCACCAAATTAACCCGCACCGAAAGGTGCGGGTTTTTGCTATATAAAAACTTTCATACTCTACTTCATATGGACAAGCTATAATACTATTATGGAAGAGAGGTGGAGAATGTGTTAAAATCTGCGATTTACGGTCTTGCCGTAGGAGATGCTCTGGGCGTTCCCTACGAATTTAAAGAACGCGGAAGTTTTACATGTGAGACCATGACAGGTTACGGTACATGGAATAAAGCGCCGGGAACATGGTCCGACGATACGAGTATGACCCTTGCGACACTAGATTCTCTAAAAGAAAAAGACCGTGTGGACTGCGAAGATATAAGAGAAAAGTTTTGCAACTGGCTTTACGAGGACGCGTACACGGCAGAAGATGAAACGTTTGATGTAGGTACGACGACCCGTATGGCCCTTCAGAGTGGAGAGGGCTTAAAAGATTATTTTTCAAACGGGAACGGATCCTTGATGCGAATTTTACCCTTGGCTTTTTTTGATGTGACCGATGAAGAGATCATGAAAGTATCTGCCATAACCCATGGACATGAACTTTCCATGAATGCTTGTGTAGAATATGTTCACTTGGCGCGACATTTGATCGAAGGAAAAGAAATCAAGAAAGAAGAGATTCGAAAAAAGCCCATGGAAGAAATCGAATCCTCGGGTTTCGTAGGTCATACTCTGGAGGCATCGATCTGGTGTTTGCTTAATACAAGCTCTTATAGCGAGGCCGTCTTAACGGCAGTAAACCTCGGCGGCGATACAGATACCACCGCTGCCGTTACAGGAGGTTTGGCGGGAATTCTATACAGTTACGATGCCATACCGAAAGAGTGGATCGCTACATTAAAAAACAAAGATTGTATCGATTTGATTTTGAACAAATAAAAGAAGCGCGGAAAAAATTCCGCGTTTTTTTAAATCCCCTTCACTCATCATATTTACATGAAAAATTCTCTGTGCTATAATTATTGGGTACTGATTTGCGGGAATGCTGGAATTGGCAGACAGGCAAGATTCAGGATCTTGTGTGATTCGTCACGTGGGGGTTCAAGTCCCTTTTCCCGCACCAAAATGAGCCGCGCCGAAAGGTGCGGTTTTTTTGTATCTGAATTTACGTGAAAGGGTATAGCTCCAATAGGTGATAGTATGAATCGTGTTATAAAACGTATGGCAGATTTGGCCGATAAACACAGTTTGGAAATGATTCCCTGCGCTCCTTCGGCTGTAAGTTTGGCGGCGGCGAGAATTCGAGGCATCCCCGTCGTCCTCTACGGCTTTGATGAAAGTCGACATGGAGGCGCTCTTGGAATCTTTGAAGGGAAAGCCCTTCTTAAAGGCTTTCAAATTGCCCGGAAAGCGGAAGTTCCCCTTATAGGCCTCGTGGCGTCAGCGGGAGCTGATCTATTAGACGGAAAAGGATCATTGTTGGCAGCCGCAAAAGTCTTTAGGGCGTGTAAGGATCTGACCGTTCCTCATTTGTACCTATCTTACGGAACGTGCATCGGGGCAAGTGCCTATCTATCCTCTTTAGCGGACCTTACTCTGGCGGTGAAGGACGCGTCTTATTTTTGCTTGACGGGGCCTAGAATTGTAGAAGCGTCTATTTTTGAAAAAGCGAGTTTAAAAGAATTAGGGGACAGTGTACATTTTGCCACCTTAGGCGGATGCCATATTTTGGCGAATTCGGAAAGTGAAATGGGGGAAGCGGCAAAAGAACTTTTGACTTATCTCAAGAGAGACCGACGATTCTCTGAAGCTCCTATAAAAAATCCGCCGGATAAAAGACCCTTCTCCATGGCGGAGATTATCGATAGCTTTATCGACGGGAATTCCTCCATCGAGCTCTGGAAATTGTGGGCGCCTAATGTTATAACGTCTTTTGCTTATGTGGCCGGGCATCGAGTAGCCATTGTCGCCAATAATCCGGAGTTTGCCGGAGGCGTCATTGATTTCGAAAGCGCTAAGAAAATGGCGTCGTTCTATACTTTGTGTGAAAGATTTCATATTCCCGTCGTGAGCCTCGTGGATACGCCGGGATTTTTGCCGGGTACTGAATCGGAGCGGGAGGGTGTTCTCCTTTCCGGAGGCGAATTGTTAAGAGCATACATGAACCATTGCGTCCCGAAAATAACGGTGGCCGTGGGGAAGGTACTTGGCGGATCCTATATGGCAATGGGTTCTCCCGCTATGGGAGGCAAGGCTTATGCTGCCTTTCCCGAGTCTCTGATCGGCGTGATGGCGCCTTCTTTAGAATCTGAAATCTTAAAGGTAAGGAGAACGAATATTGGAGATGCGTCCATTTCTTCTTTTGCAGCAAAGGAAAGGGGCATCGTCGACGACATTATTTATCCTTCGGATCTACGGAGCTATGTAAGGAGGAAGTTAGTATGAACGCTTCATTGCCGGGCCGTATTGAAGAAATAAAATTCAGAGACGGCGAGTGGGTCGAAGAAGGACGTGCAGTTTTAATTATTGAAAGCATGAAAATGAATATTCCGCTCTATGCAAAAAGTAATGGAAAGATCTTCTATTTCGTGGAGGAAGACGAGTTTGTATTAAGAGGGAAAAAGTTATTTATAATTGAAGATTGATTTGTTTAGATAATAGCGGTAACACGGTTACTTCCCCAAAGGCTCGGGAATAGCCGTGTTATTTTATTATGTATAAACAGAACAAATTTTTAAAACCCTAACCATTTCTTTCTTACATTTTTTCTAAATACTAGATTTTTAATACTGCTTTTGATAAGATAAATAAAGATGAAAGCTGAAAAGCCAAGGAGAGGGGAACCAGCAGGTTCCTTTCTTCTCGTTGCAGGCAAAACGCTTGCACGGCGATTCGTTTTTTAAAAATGCAAGGGGTGAAAGAATGGCAAAGACGAATCTCACTTTTTCTGTCGGCGGTGTTCATTTTGATGAACATAAAGAGCTGTCAGAAGGAGTCGCTATTGAAGTAATGCCTTCACCGAAAGTGGTTCGTATTCCTATGAGCCAACACATCGGTGCTCCGTGTCAACCTACTGTATCGGTAGGGGATCACGTATTGAGAGGGCAAATCGTCGGAAATTCCGGCGCGTTTATTTCTGCGGCCGTACATAGCAGTGTATCGGGTGAAGTCGTATCCATTGAAAAGGGATATGCTGCAAACGGCATGTATACGGATATGGTCGTTATCGAAAATGATGGAAAAGATGAATTGGATCCTTCCATTAAACCGATCGAAAATTACGAAGACTTAACGATCGATGAGCTCGTGGCCTTAGTTAAGGACGCAGGCATTGTCGGTATGGGGGGTGCCGGCTTCCCGCTGCACGCGAAGCTGAAAAGTGATGACCCGGCACTGGATGTGGTGATTTTAAACGGTGCGGAATGTGAACCGTTCTTAACATGTGACCACCGTCTAATGCTCGAACAGGCCGACGAATTATTTGATTCTCTCAAATTATTCCAAGATCTTTATAAGACTGACGAGGCTTATTTGGCTATCGAAGAAAACAAACCCGATGCCATCGAAAAAGCCAACGAAATGGTCGCTACTAAGTATCCGACCCTGAAAGTCGCTACGATGCAGACGAAATATCCTCAAGGGGATTCCAAGCGTCAATCGGAAGCTGTTTGCGGACGTATCGTTCCTCAAAACGGCGTTACCAACGACGTAGGAGTCTTTTTGACCAATGTTCAAACGTCGAAAGCTTTTTACGATTTAATTCGTAAGGGCATGCCCTCTATCGAGCGAATTTTAACGGTTTCCGGATCCGGCATTGAAAAGCCGAAGAACTTACTCGTTCGCGTAGGTACACCGGTTCAAGACATTCTCGATTACTGCGGAGTCAAAGACAATGTAGTTGAATTTATTTGCGGCGGACCGATGACGGGTAAATCCATCTTCGATTTTAACTCGCCCATTACAAAGACTTCTTCCGGTATTTTAGCTTTTACCGATGCAGAAATCGACGATGCAAAAGAAGGCCCCTGTATTCAATGCGGTCGCTGTGTAGATCATTGTCCGGCAAATATTAATCCGACGCGGATCAATGCTTCGATTCTTCGCAATCGAATCGATCTCTGTCAAGAGTATCACGCCGACCAATGTATGGAATGCGGTATCTGTTCCTTCGTTTGCCCGGCAAAACGTTACTTAAGCGAATCTACGAAACTCGCTAAACGCGAAGTTCGCGCCAATGCTCGTAAATAGTAGGAGGTCAAGATGGATAACAAGGTTACAACCAAATCTCCTAGTTTACAAGGAGATGGACGCTTCGTACAATTAGCGCCTCATATTCGTTCTAATGAATCTGTAACGAAGATTATGCGCGATGTCATCATCGCTTTGGCACCGGCGGTTATTGCCAGTGTGTATTTCTTCGGAATGAATGCACTTATTATTTATTTAATCAGTGTGGTCTGCTGTGTAGGCAGTGAATTTATCTACCAAAAACTGGCCGGAAAAGAAAGCCAAATCGGCGACTTGTCGTCGGTAGTAACCGGTCTATTGCTCGCCATGAACATGCCGGCCGGCGTACCCTGGTACGTGCCTGCGCTTTCGGCGGTCTTTGCGATCATCATCGTTAAAGAAGCTTTCGGCGGTATCGGCGGCAACTTCGTAAACCCGGCCCTTGCAGGCCGTGCCATGGCCATGCTTTCCTGGCCCCAAATTATGGCGACCTACACCGTTCCGGGCGTCGACGCCGCTTCGGCCGCTACGCCCCTAACGATTATCAAATCCGGTGAAAATCTGGCGTCATTACCGCCGCTACAAGATATGTTCTTAGGAAATATCGGTGGCGTTATCGGAGAAACTTCGGCGCTGTTATTATTAATCGGTGCTTGCTACTTATTGATTCGTAAAGTTATCGACTGGAAGATCCCCGTCATCTACATTCTTACGACGGTCGTCTTCTTACTCGTCTTCGGCATCAACATGGATCTTATTCCCTATGAAGTCTTAGGCGGCGGTTTAATGCTAGGTGCCTTATTTATGGCGACAGACTACAGTTCCACGCCTCAAGGTGCAAAGGGCAAGATTATTTTCGCTATCGGATGCGGATTAATTACAGCCCTCATCCGTACCAAAGGTAATATGGCGGAAGGTGTTTCTTACTCCATTCTTCTTATGAACGTAGCCAGCCCGTTGATCGAACGTTTCACCAAAACGGAAGCATATGGGGAGGCAAAGTAAATGGCAAATTATTTTAAAACCGGCTTCATCCTCTTAGTCATTTCAGCAGTGGCTGCAGGAGCACTTGCTGTTGTCAACGGTATGACTGTTGATGTTATCGCTCAAGCTGAATTTGAGAAATCTGTTGAAGCTTATCAAGAAATCTATGGCGACAAGGCTGACACCTTTGAACCTATTGACGAAGCTAAAAAGGCAGCTCTCGTTGAAAAATACGGGGACATTCAAGATGTTTTTGTTGCTAAAAAAGGTGATGAAATCGTCGGTTACGGCGTGAACCACAAAGCGAGCGGTTATGGCGGCGAAATGACCAATGCCATCGGCTTGTTAAACGACGGAACCATCGCCGGTTTCAGAAACATTCAAAACGGTGAAACCCCCGGTATCGGTACTCAAATTACAGAACCCACTTATTTCAAAGGGTTTGAAGGTAAGACCTTTAAAAACGGCGAAGTTAAGGGCAATAAAGAGCCTTCCGCAGAAGATGAGATTCCCTTAATTACAGGTGCGACCGTATCTTCTACCGCCGTCCTTAAAGGTGTCAATTCCATTCTTCCCGCCTATGAAGAAATCAGTGCAGAGTAGGAGGTAAGTCATGGGTTTAGGAAAAGTTTTTTCAGACAGTATTTTTAAAAACAATCCGATTTTAGTGCAAATGATCGGCTTGTGTTCCGTTCTTGCAGTTAGTACATCGGTTACATCGGCTATCGCCATGGGTGTCGCCGTTACCTTCGTATTGATCGGCTCCAACGCAGTCGTCAGTTTATTAAGAAACGTTATTCCGAACAATGTTCGTATTCCGGCGTTTATCGTCGTTATCGCAACATTCGTTACATTAGTGCAAATGGTATTACACGCCTATAATCCCGCAATCTACAATGCCTTAGGCATCTTTCTTCCTTTGATTGTAGTTAACTGCGCCATCTTAGGGGAAGCGGAAGGTTTCGCTTATCAAAATAAGCTGATCCCGTCTATTGTCGACGGTCTCGGCACCGGTATCGGTTATACTCTCGCCTTGTTGGCCATGGCCGTTATCAGAGAATTATTCGGTCACGGCACTTTGCTCGACAAGCAAATCTTCCCCGAAGCCTATCCCGGTATCGGCATCTTAACATCGCCCGCCGGTGCGTTCATCCTTTTAGGCTTATTGATTGCAGCTTATCGTGCGATTATGGCTAAAAGAGCGTAGGGGGTAGAGCATGTCAACGATTATTACAATTCTTTTATCGACAATATTAGTTAACAACTACATCTTCGCGAAGTTCTTAGGGATCTGCCCCTTTTTAGGTGTTTCCTCTAAAACTGAAACTGCTACTGGCATGGGCGTCGCCGTTACGTTCGTCGTCGTCATCGCTTCGGCCGTTACCTGGTTACTTCAACGCTTCGTATTAGATGTTTTCGGACTTGGTTACTTACAAACGATCGTGTTTATTTTGGTTATCGCATCCCTCGTTCAGTTTGTAGAGATGTTTATTAAAAAATCATCTCCTTCCCTCTATTCCGCAATGGGCGTTTTCTTGCCTTTGATTACGACAAACTGTATGGTACTCGGTGTTACCGTTTTAAACATTCAAAGTGAATTCAACCTCTTTGAAACGATTATCAGCGGTTTAGGTGCTTCCATCGGTTTTACTTTAGCGCTGCTATTACTCAGTGCCTTACGTGAACGTATGGAAATTATGCCCATTCCGAAGCCGCTACAAGGTGTTCCCATCGCGCTCATCAGTGCCGGATTAATGGCCATTGCGTTTATGGGATTCCAAGGATTAGTTTAGGAGGCGTTTGTCGTGGATGTACAAAACGTAATGTATGCTGTTATTATCCTCGGAGTCATGGGTTTGCTGCTCGGTACTCTTTTGGCCTTTGCCAGTAAAGTCTTCCATGTTGAAATGGATCCGAGAGTTGTTCAAGTACTCGATGCCCTTCCCGGCGCCAACTGCGGTGCCTGCGGTTTTCCGGGTTGTGAAGGGATGGCCAATGCCATCGTCGCAGGAGACGCTCCGGTAAACGGATGTGCCATCGGAGGTCAAGAAACGGCCGAAGCAGTAGGCGAAATCATGGGCCAATCGGCTGAGGGTATGGAAAAAGAAGTGGCCGTGGTTCGTTGCCAAGGTGACTGCGATCATTCGAAAGACAAATACGAATACAATGGTCTCGTAGACTGTCGCTTAATCGGCGATTACGCTCACGGTTCCAAAGGTTGCTCCTCCGGTTGTCTCGGCGGCGGAACCTGTGTCAGCGTCTGTGAATTCGACGCGATCCACGTTCGCAACGGTATCGCCTTTGTGGACAAGGAAAAATGCGTGGCTTGTAAGAAATGTATCGAAATCTGTCCGAAACATATTATCGGCTTAATGCCCTACAAGCAAAAGACGGAAGTTAAGTGCTCTACACACGATGCGGGTAAAGTTGTTCGTACCAACTGCAGCATCGGTTGTATCGCCTGCGGTCTCTGTGAACGCAACTGCCCGAAAGA
The DNA here is from genome assembly GCF_903819165.1 of Aedoeadaptatus nemausensis. Classification (GTDB taxonomy): domain Bacteria; phylum Bacillota; class Clostridia; order Tissierellales; family Peptoniphilaceae; genus Aedoeadaptatus; species Aedoeadaptatus nemausensis. The sequence goes on along the minus strand of NZ_CAIJCS010000014.1, from coordinate 329,273 downwards.
TGCAATTCATGTAAACGACAATCTTGCAAAGATCGATTACGAAAAATGCATCAACTGCGGTATCTGTGCTTCCAAGTGCCCCACCGGAGCAATTTACACGGAATATCCGGAGCGCGTTGAAAAAATGAAAGAAAAAGATCGCCAAAAGAAAGCGGAAGCGGCTCAAGCTAAAAAGGCCGAAGCAGCTGAAGCCAAAGGCGAAAAAGAAAAGATCGTCGCTGCCGATAGTGATGAATTGAAATAGTATTTTAAATAAAAAGGAACGGTGTTTGACACCGTTCCTTTTTCATGGGATCAATTTATCTATGATATAATATATGGTTGAAAAAGGGGGAGCTATGAATCGTACAGATGTGTTGATCGGCCTTATCGTCGTCCTTGTGGCGGTGGGTTTGGCCGCGGGACAGTTGATTCCGAAAAAAGAATCGAATAATACCTACATCAGTGTGCAAATCGACGGAAAAGAGACGCAACGGATCCCCATGACGCCTGAAAATTATGGGAAAGATTTCGTTTTTCATGCCCATGGAGGGACTAATGTATTGCGATTGAGTGAAGAAGGCGGCACTATGACGGAGTCCGATTGTCCGGACGGTATATGTTTGCGCATGGCGCCTATAAAGACGCCTGGAGAAATGATCGTATGCCTTCCGCACCGCATTATTGCCGAGGTAAAGAGCGACGACACGCCGAAGATGGATGTATTGTTAAAGTAAGAGGTTATTATGTCGATTAAAAAACAAATTTTTTTAGGGCTGCTCTTGGCTATTGCCGTGGCGGTCGGTTATCTGGAGACCATGATACCACTGCCTGTGGCTATGCCCGGAGCGCGGCTCGGGCTGTCAAATACAATTATTTTAACTACTATCGTCGTATTCGGTCCGAAGGAAGGCTTTACAGTCGCTCTATTAAAAAGCTTTATGCTGCTCTTGGTGACGGGAGCCGTAACAGGATTTTTCTACAGTTTCACCGGATCCTTGCTTTCCTGCGTGGCCATGATCTTGGCCTATCGCTATATTAAATCGGCGACACTCATCGGCGTAAGCTTTATCGGTTCATTTTTCCACAATGTGGGACAGGTAGCGACGGCCATCGTTATGGTAAATAATATGGGACTATTGGCCTATTTACCTTTGCTTCTTTTACTCGGTCTCTTTACGGGATATTTTGTCGGACTCACAGCTATTATGGTGAGTCGACACTTAATTCAAATGGGGGTTACATCGTGAAATTAATATTGGCATCTACCTCGCCTCGAAGAAAAGCATTGCTCGAAGATGCGGGAATTGATTTTGAAACGGCTTCACCGACTTTTGATGAATCGACACTTCGCCTGTCTTCTCCCGAAATCTACGTCATGCAACTGAGTTATCAAAAAGCAATGAGCGTTCAGCGCGGGGAAGAGGACGTTATTTTGGCCAGCGACACTGTCGTCGTCCTCGGGGATAAAATATTAGGTAAGCCCGAGAATCGACAAGATGCGGAGCGGATGCTCATCAGCCTGAAGGGAAAAGAGCATCATGTATTGACGGGCTATGCCATTCTCGGCAAGGAGAAGTATGTGGACTACGATGTGGCCACCGTAAGTTTTGAAGATTTCACCGAGGAGCAGTTAAAGACTTATCTCGACAAGAATACTTTCGGAGACAAAGCGGGAGCCTACGGTTTTCAAGAGGTAGATTCCTTCAAGATTACCATCGACGGCGATCCGAATACGGTTATCGGCCTGCCCGTAACGAAGGTTATCGAACATTTAAAGGGGGAGAGCATTGGTAAATGAACAAAAAACACGCAAACCCCTGAAAGCCTGCGATACGTCCATGCTTCCTGAAGAAAAGCTTATGACCTACGGTCCGGAGAAGCTCAGCGACAGCGAACTTCTTGCTCTTTTTTTAAGAACGGGCACCTATGGCGTTACGGCTATCGAGGTGGCGCAAAATATTATCGATACTTTAAGCGACCAAAATCCCGGTCGTAGCGGACTGTCTTCTTTACTTTCCGGAACTTATGAAGACTTTTTGTCCATTAAGGGCATCGGCAAAAGTAAGGCCGCCCGCCTAGTAGGTATGGTAGAACTTGCCAGGCGTATGCGCTTAAAATCATCGGAGAGCGATATGTTCACTTCGCCGAGAGCGGTATATGATTTTATGGCGCCGCAATTTGTCGGCCTTCAACACGAAGAATTTCACGTAATCGGGCTAAATGTAAAAAAACAGCTCCATTATGTAGAGCGCATCTCTAAGGGCACCCTCGATTACACGGTGGTCCATCCCAGAGATGTTTTTCAAGGGGCCATCGCAAAGAAATGCCATTCTATTATTCTCGTACATAATCATCCGGCGGGTAACCCCTCCCCATCTCACGAGGACATTCGTCTAACGAAGCGACTTACTCAGGCGGGAGATATTTTAGGGGTGAAGATCAATGATCATATTATCGTCGGAGACGGCAGTTTTTATAGTTTTTTAGAGAGTGGAGCGTTGTAGGGAATGAACCCATTAAAGACCATACGAAAACAATGGATATATAGAGGTGCGGCGGTTATCGTCCTATTTTTCCTGGGCTTTACCACGCCCGGGCACGACCTTTTAAGAGGCATGGAAACGGGAGTCTTAACGGCGATCAGCCCCATAAGCAATACGGTAAGTGTTGCTTTCGGCCACGTGGCGGAGGGTGCCGACAGCCTCGTTCACGTTACCTCTTTGCGCCGTGAAAATAAAAAAATGGAGAAAGAACTGGCTGCACTAAAAGAAGAGAATAAAAATCTTCAGGATATCGTCAATCGCTCTACATTTCTCTCCAATGCCCAAGCCATACGCAACAATCGGAAGGACAAGCCGGTGGAGGCGCGTATTACGGCGAAATCCTCAGGCATGTATTTCTCACGGTTCAGTATCAACAAAGGTTCTCGTGACGGCGTAAAGGTCGGTGACACGGTAGTATCGGCTATGGGTAAGGGGAACGATGCTTCCATTGAGGGGATTGTAGGCTATGTTACGGAAGTGAGTCCCTTCCAATCGAAGGTTCGAAGCATTATCGATGAAGATTGCGCCATCAGTTTCAGAAGTATTCGCACAGGCGACGGCGGCGTCTTAAAAGGGCAAAAGAAATCTCTTAACGGATACGCTTTTGATCTTTATGCGGATCTCGTGGTCGGCGACACTCTTTTTACAACAGGCATAGGCGATCACTTTGCTCCGGATCTTTACATTGGATCTGTGACGGAGGTCAGTACGGACGACGACAAAATGGTAAAAAATGTAAAGGTGAAAAGTGGAATAAACTTCCATAAACTCTATAATGTATTCGTTTTAACAGGTGCGCGATGAAGATAGCATATTATGTCGTTGCGATTTTATCCCCTGTTCTGTATGTATCTCCATGGTTTCAAAATCTTCCTCTTTGTTTCAGAGCTTACTTGCCGGCAGTCGTCATGCTTTTATTGTATCGGAAGGGTCATCGGCTGTTACCGGTGTATGCTCTATATTCCGCTGTTTTAATGGACAGCTTAGTATCGCCTGCCATTGGAGCGTTTGTTATCTTAAACGGATTTATTTTACTTCTCCTCCATTATTCAGATCGTTTGCTTCCGAAGCCCTCACCTTTTACCTTAGGCTTAATGGCTATGATCTTAGGTTACGGACTGGAGCTTGTTATCCTTATAGCCTACATCACCTTAGGTTGGGGGGTGCATCCTATGGAGAGGAATCTGTTTTTAGCTATTCCTTTTGCGACAGCGCTCTTTACCTGGATTATAGGCCATTTCGCCTTAGACTTAGAAGACGACTACAGTGTGATTAGAAGGGATGACCATGCGTAATTTTTGGGAACGAGCTAAATTATGGGATCGCTATAAAATATTTACGGCGATCATCGCCTTTCTTCTATTGGCGCTGCTTCTGCAACTTTTCCGAATTACAATCTTCGAGGGTCGCGAATATAGAAAATTAGCTGATGAGCGAAGGGTTAAAGATATCCCGGTAACGGCTCAGCGCGGCAAGATTCGAGACCGAAACGGGGTAGTGCTTGCCGGGAATCGACCGGTTTTTGCGGTCCAGATTCGAAAAGATGAAGTGGATCAATTTGATAATGAAAAGCGCAACCGGTCCTATCTTCTCTTAAGTCGCTTTTTGGAAGAGGACGGCGCCGACTACATGAAGACAAACCCCATCGTCCTGAACGGCTTTGTTTTTAAAGACATGAACGATTACAAGGGAGGAGATTCCCCGAAGGCCCGGGTCATCGACGCCCTTTTGAAAGAAGAAAATCTCTCCAAGTTTTTACACGCCAAATGGCAAAAACCCTATAGGAGTCACTACGATTATTCGATTCTGAAGCGTATTGTCAATCGCAAGTTTTTCAAAGACAGTGGCATGGCGTATGTCGGCGGGCGCGTCATCTATGAGGACGAGGAAAAGAGCAGAGTCTTTAAGGAACTGAACTCACTTTCCAAAACGACGACGGCCATGGAGGATTTACAGTCTATCCTTATCGATCAACCCATGTATTTAGATGAAATTTTAAATCATCCCATTGGAAGAAAATTGGCCTATGATGTTGTCGCCGATGAGGTTCCCGAGGTGTCCCTCCGAGCATACGGAAACAGTTATTACGACGGCTATATCGCCGATAAAGCCAAACTTATGGCTATTTCAAGTGATATTACCTGGTCAACCTCCGCCGCAGAAGATTTAGGAAGCGTATTATTAAAGCGAAAGCCCGAGGATTTTCTTCTTAAAGACGAAGACGTTTTAAAAGAAGCAGTTAAATTTGCGAAAAACAAAAAGCTGAATTTGAGAATCGAAGAGATCGACGGAAAATTTGCAGTCGTCGACGAAAAAAACAATCCGGCGATGAAACAACTTATAGACTGTGTTCTTTCCGAAAAGAATAGAGGAGCCTTCTTAAAGGAAGAAGAAGTCGCTCAAAAAGTACAATCTTATTTAATCGAGGAAGGCATCGCCACAGGGATTTCCGTAAGCGGCGAAAAACCAGCCTATACTCAGCTCAACAACGCCATTGACCTGGCCAAGCGGGCGGGCTTAAAGGGAGCATCTTCATCTGAAGAAATCGTGAAGGGTCAAATCGAGCGGCATAAAATCGATCCGAAGCTTAGCCCCTATGAGGTATTCGGTATTGTCAATGTCTATGACTCCATTGCTAGCCAAGGAAGTTATGCTTATATTCCCATTCATTACGCCTACGAAATTCAAGACGATACAGTAGGGAAGATCGAGGAAGTGCTCAGTAATAAGGCGGGGATTCATATTTCCGTAGAGCCTATTCGTTATTATCCCGAGGGGAATTTGGCGAGCCACGTAATGGGATATATAGGGCCCATCGCTCAAGATAAAGAAATAAAGCATTATGTAAAAAAATTAGGTTATGATCGAAACGATCTTATCGGAAAGACGGGGATCGAGCAGGTATACGAGGAACGCTTAAAGGGTAAAGACGGCAGGCGTACGGTTACCGTGGACTCCTCGGGGAATACGACCGATACGGTATCTGAAATCAAGCCGGTGGCCGGGGGCGATGTAAGGCTTTCCATCGATGTTGAACTACAGCGAAAGGCAGAGGAAAGTTTGGCCACTGTACTCAAACAGATTCGCACGGGAGAGCCCTATCAGTCCCCTTGGGGAAATTACAATTATTTAGTGAGCCGCAACAAAGGCACCACCTTTAAAAATGCCCTGAGCGGTGCCGTAGTTGTAACCGACGTCCATACCGGCGAGGTGTTGGCCCTGGCCAATTATCCTTCTTATGACCCGAATATGTTTGCCAAGGGCATAAGCCCCTCTGCTTGGGAAAGTTTAAAGCCGAAGGAAGAGGATAATCAGTTGGCGCCTCGTCCCCTCTATAATATCGCCACTCAATCGGCCATTCAGCCGGGGAGTATTTTTAAAGTGGTAACGGCATCGGCAGCCCTGGAAAAAGGTCTGGACCCGGAGATGGCCATTCAAGACGGAGGTTATGTTGAAGTAGGTAAGCAGATTTTCGGCTGCTGGCTGTGGAATCAAAATAGACAAGTTCACGGGGCTGAAACTTTAGCCTACGCACTCAGAGATTCCTGCAACTATTATTTCTATTCCCTTGGGCTTGGAAAAGATCAGCGCGGAGGGAAAGATATCGGCATTCAACTATCTTCCAAGGATATCGCGCAAATGGCGAAGCGCTTCGGCCTCTCGGAAACGACCGGACTTGAAATTAAAATCCCGAAAGAGACCAAGGGTATCGTACCCGATCCCGAGTCGAAAAATACGACGCTTAAAGCTCTCTTGGCACGCCATTTAAAAGAAAATGAAAAGCTCTATATGCCCACGGTTCATTCTGAAAAGGAACGAAAAGAGATTATCGAAAAGATCGTAGCGACTCTGGATGCTAAAAAACCAATGACGCGGGATGAGGTTTATAACTTCTTAAAAGATCTCAATGTGGAGCCCGATGTTCGCGGAAAAGATCAACGGGTGCCTCTGGCGGATTTATTAAAATACACCTATATCGATCAGGCGAAATGGAGTATGGCCGACACGATGAACATCGTCATCGGACAGGGTTCCAATGCCTATACGCCGGTGGAAGTCTGTCGATACGTTATGGCCCTCGCCAATGGCGGTAAACTTTATCCCTTGACGATTCTCCACGATGAGCCGAAAAAGAATACGAAGGTGGAAGATGTGGGTCTGAAGCCGGAGTATTATAAGGACCTTCGAAAAGGCATGAAACTCGTGGCTCTTTCCGGCGTGAATGAAAGCCTGTTTAAAGATTTTCCCGTGGAAATCGCCATGAAAACAGGTAGTGCCGAGCGCGCCGGAGCCAATCCTTACACGGGGGAAACCTACGATGCCTTTGCGTGGCAAGTAGGCTATGCGCCGGCAGATAATCCGGAAATCGCCGTATCCATCGTCTTGTTCCAAGGGGGCAGCGGGCTGAACTGCGGCCCGATTATGCAACAGATTATGGCCCAGTATTTCGGATACTACAAGGAAGTAAAAGATGAAAGTCTTCCCATGGAAACGGGATTAGATACGGAGTAAGCATGATTGAAACTTTTATGAGCGTCGTCGGAGGCGTCGGCACCAGTACTTTGGCCAGAGGGTTCGCCCGAGAAAAAGGCGGCCTTTTAATCGAGGCCTCTAATCGTATGCGCATGCAGGATTTGCTGCTCGAGGAATCTCCCGACCATATTTACGATTATTGGGATTTCCTAACAGGGGAAGATATTGAAAACGTCCTTATTTCCGGGGAAGCTTACGACTTAATTCAGGGTTCCGTCTTCCACGATCTGGAAGAAGCGGAAGAAGATGCATTAAAAAATGCGCTGGAATCCCTTGACTATGAAAATATCGCCGTGGACCTTTCTCGCTTTCGGGAGGAAGATCTGGTACAGTGGGGAAATTTGAGCGACCACATCTACCTTATAGGCGACGGATCCGCGAGTTCTCTTCGTGCCATGGAAAGGGTGCGGTATGTCTTTCGATTACGAGGACTTCAGCCTGAGATCACCTTTATTTTGAATCGCATAAAAGACGAAAAGATCATCGAGTGGGATGAAGATTTAGGGGAGGCGACCCTTATACGAGAAGGGCAAGATCCCGTACGGACCTTGTTGCAGGGCGACGATAATATGGACGAGAAAAAAAGCTTCTGGTCGTTTTTAAAGCGAAGAGGCTAGAGGATACAGAAAGGAGATCTGATGATTAAAGCGAGTCAACTGGAAAAATGTTTAAAGAAAGTTGAAAAGCCCGCCCGTTACATCGGCGGAGAGTTAAACAGCATTCAAAAAGATGACCCGGCCTTGCGTTTTGCTTTCTGTTTTCCGGATGTTTACGAAGTAGGCATGAGTCACTTGGGGATGCATATCCTTTACTTCGCCATGAACGCTACGGAATACGCCTGTGAGCGTGTCTTTGCGCCGTGGCCCGATATGATGGAAGAAATGAAGAGAGAGGGAATTCCCCTGTACAGTTTGGAGACTAAGACCCCTCTCTCGGAATTCGACATCGTGGGTTTTACTTTGCAGTACGAAATGAGTTACACGAATATTCTGTACATGCTCGATCTCGGCGGCGTCCCCATTCTTTCAAAAGATCGCGATGAGAAAGATCCCATCATCGTAGCGGGAGGGCCCTGCGCTACGACGCCGGAACCCCTAGCCGATTTTATCGACTGCTTTTTAATCGGCGAAGGAGAGGCCCTTAACATAAAAGTGATGGATCTATTAAAGGAAGGGAGAGCAGAGGGACTCACTCGCCGGGAGATCTTGAGAAAGCTCGCCACATTGGAGGGAGTCTATGTGCCCTCTCTTTACGAAGTGGTTTACGATGAGGATGGTCTCATCGCTTCTCATCGTCCCATAGCTGAAGAGGCAAAAGAAATCATTAAGCGAGTGCGCATCCACGATATGGACGATGTGTTTCAGTTGGATCGGCAAATCGTGCCTTTTTTGGAAACCGTACACGACCGGGCGGTGCTCGAATTATTCAGAGGCTGTACTCAAGGTTGTCGCTTCTGCCAGGCGGGGATGATGTACCGGCCCATTCGGGAAAAGAGCGTGGATAATTTACTGGAAAAGGCCTCCGCCATTTTGAAAAATACTGGATACGATGAAATTTCTCTCACGAGCCTTTCTTCCTGTGATTACACTCAGCTTATGCCCCTCGTTGAAAAACTGACGGACCGTTACGAAGAAGAAAATATCGGCATCAGTCTTCCGTCTCTCCGGCTCGACAGCTTTATCGTCGATGTTCTTCGAGAAATTGAGAAGGTTCGAAAGAGCGGGTTGACCTTTGCGCCGGAGGCAGGCAGTCAGCGTATGCGCGATGTGATTAACAAAAATGTAACCGAAGAAGACTTAATGCGCGTGGTTCGATCGGTCTTCGATGAAGGTTGGAGTCGCATTAAGCTTTACTTTATGATCGGCTTGCCGGAGGAAACCATGGAAGATGTCTTAGGCATTGCCGACCTGGCCTATAAAGTAAAGGGTGCATTTTTCAATCGTCCTAAGGAAGACATTAAAGGTAATTTCCGCGTCACCGCATCGGCATCCTGTTTCGTCCCGAAGGCCTTTACGCCCTTTCAATGGGTGGGGCAGGATTCCCTCGACAAATTTTTTGAAAAGATTCGCGGTGTAAAAGAAGTGATACGGGACCCGAAAGTGAAATTTCAATACCACGAACCCTATGTTTCCCGTATGGAGGCGATTCTCGCAAGAGGAGATCGCCGTGTAGGTAAGTTGATCTTAAAGGCCTATGAAAAAGGGCAGATTTTCGACGGATGGAGCGAATTTTTCCACTACGATCGATGGGTCGAGGCCATGGAAGAGGCGGGAATCGACGGCGATTTCTACGCAAACCGCGAAAGAAGCCGCGATGAAGTCCTTCCCTGGGATTTTATCGACATCGGCGTGAAAAAAGAGTATCTATGGGAAGAATTCGAAAAATCAAGAGTGGGCGAAACGACGAAAGATTGCCGCAAGGGATGTAATCGCTGCGGCATAGAAAATTGTGAAATGTGGGGTACCTTTAATGGAACTAAGACTGGCATTTAAAAAAATGGGCATGATCAAGTTCATATCCCATCTGGATACCCTTCGCGTCTTTACGCGCGCCATTCAACGGGCGGAGATTCCCGTCCTGTGGTCCGAGGGCTTTAATCCCCATCAAAAACTTTCGATTGCCCAACCCTTAAGTGTGGGGATGGAAAGTGAATTTGAAGTAATGGATCTCGAGGTGGAAGACGACTATCCCTATGAAGAATTGAAAGAAGCCTTGAATCGCGAACTTCCGAAAGGCATCGAGATTATGGAAGTGACCCCGGACTTCGATAAAAAATCGGTATTTGATCGTATTAGAAAGACGGAATATCGATTGTTTTTCCCGGAGGAATTTTATCCCGACCGGAAAGTTCTGGACGATGTCATCGAAGAAGCTATGATACGGGAAGAAATACTCGTAAAGCGTCGTAAAAAGAAAGGGAGAAAACGCATCGTTGTAGACGAGGATATTAAGCCCGGTATCTACTCATTAAATTGGAAAGATGAAGAGGAAGGCTACGGGCTTTACGCCGTTCTCCGTGCCGGAAGCGAGGGAAATCTTAGACCCGACCGCTTGCTCGCGGGCCTGTTTGAAACATCGGGATTGGATGTGGATTTCGTTCAAATTAGAAGACTGCGCAGCTGGGATGGTGACGATCTTGAAGTACAACTCTAATAAGTATCTCTTTATCGACGGCGAAGCGCCGAGTCTTATCGGCCTTATAGATGGCGAGGAGATCGCTGCGGTCCATTTACTTTCAAAAGATTCCCATGTAGGAAATATTTACAGAGGCTATGTAAAGAATGTATTGCCCGCCATGGATTGCGCCTTCGTTGACTTCGGACATAAAGATACGGGCTACTTGCCCATGAAAAATGTCTATCCTAAGGAGTATCGCGATAAAATCAAAGGCGGCGACACGGTGATCGTCGAAGTTAAGAAAATGCCTCTTCGGGAAAAACGGGCGGTATTGAGCCTGGACTATTCCTTAAGAGGGGAATACTTAGTACTCCTTCCGGAAAGCAAAGGCGTGCGCCTGTCGAAGAAAATCGACGACGAATCCATTCGCGCGTCTCTAAGAGAATGGGCCAAGTCTCTTCCGTGGGATAAGGGGATGATTATCCGAACGGAAGCCGCCACTTGCGACAGAAACCATTTGGATCGGGAATTTTTATATCTTTACGATCTCTACGACTCTATCGAAAAGAGTCGACAGTTTTTGCCGCCTACGAAACTTCTCCGAACTCAAGATAACGGCTTGGATATTCTTTCAAAGCATGGAGATCTTCCGGTAGTGATTAACGATAAGCGATTTAAAGAGCGTATAGGGGAAGAACGAGACATTATCGTAGATCCTTCTTTCAGCATTCGCTCCATGGCCAAATGGCGAAGCAAGTTTAATTCTATTTTTTCGAGAACGGTAGCCTTGCCGAGCGGCGGAAATATTGTATTTAATGTGGCGGAAGCGTGCCAGATCATCGACGTCAACAGCGGATCGGTAAAAAAAGAAGGATCCTTCAGCAGAATGCGTCATCAATTGAATCTGGAAGCGGCGGAAATGCTCGTAAAACATATAAAACTTCGAAACTTAAGCGGCATGATCGTCGTGGACTTCCTACATGGTATGAAGGAGGACGAACGTAAAGAGATTACCTCTCTGATCGAAGACGGATTAAAAGACGATGTGGTCATTACGACGGTATTCGGCTTCACCGCCATGGGTTTATTTGAAATCGCCCGTCAGAGAAGGGATCTAAGTTTTCAAGAGCAATATGAACTTGCCGAACGCCGTCATCAAGAGGCAATAAAGGAAAAAATAAAAAGAGATAATAGTTTGTAATTTTATACGAGCTGTGATATTATACTTGAATGTAACCGCACTTAATGGGTTTTAAGTTCATCACCTATTGGGGCGAGTCTTGTAATGAGGAGGTGCTACTATGTATGCTGTAATCGAAACAGGCGGAAAGCAATATACCGTTCAAGAGGGAGACCTCGTAAAGGTAGAAAAGCTCGACGCTAACGAAGGAGATGCTGTCACTTTTGACAAAGTTCTTCTCGTCGCTCGTGATGGCGAGGTCAACGTTGGAAAGCCCTACGTTAACGATGCTAAAGTTGAAGCTAAAGTTTTAAAACAAGCTAAGGCTAAAAAAGTCGTCGTTTACAAATTTAAGGCTAAGAAAAACGAACGTAAGAAAAAAGGCCATCGTCAACCGTACACGCTCGTAGAAATCGGTAAATTGGCGTAATGACAGAGATTACGATCTTTGTTCATAATGAAGCTTATGTAGGCTTTATAGCCAATCAACATGCAGGTGATGGAGATGCCACAGGCGAAATGGTCTGTCATGGCGTTTCGGCTTTAACATTAGCCTGTGCCTTATCCTTGAGTCAGATTTCGAATATTTCGGAAGAGGAAATGTCGGCGGAACAAGCGGAAGCTTTTTTAAGTCTTCGCATTCCCTACGACCTCGTCGATGAAACGACGGAGACTCTGTTCCGATCCATGATTATCGGACTGAAGGCCATCGAACGTGAATACGATCAATATATAAAAATAGAGACTCAGGAGGTTTAGATGATTCTGTTTACACTTGAACTCTTCTCTTCTAAGAAGGGGATGGGTAGTTCTAAAAACGGTCGCGACTCCGAATCTAAACGTCTCGGCGTCAAGAAGGGTGACGGCCAACATGTACTTGCCGGCAATATCCTCGTACGTCAAAGAGGCACCAAGATTCATCCTGGGGTAAACGTAGGTATCGGTAGCGACGACACTCTCTTTGCTAAAGCCGATGGACGCGTTTCCTTTGAAAATCGCGGCAGAAACAAAAAAGTTGTGAATGTAGTTCCATTTGAAGAATTAGCATAATATACATGATTTAAAACCGCAGAGTAATCTGCGGTTTCTTTTTTCTTTAATAATCTTAAATATTAAATAAATGTTAGACAGAGCTTTTCATTGAATCATTGTCTAAAATGGCTCTGTGATATAATATGAAACCAATGGGGGTGGAAAATGTTTGTCGATATTTGCAATATTACGGTAGAAGCGGGTAAAGGCGGCGACGGAGCCGTTGCTTGGCGCCGTGAAAAATACGTACCGGCAGGCGGTCCCGCCGGTGGCGACGGAGGACGAGGCGGAAGCGTCATTCTGGAAGCCGACAGCGGCCTTAGAACATTAATGGATTTTCGCTACAAGCGCGTCTACAAGGCGGAAAACGGCGAAAACGGAAGAAATAAAAAACAGTTCGGCGCCGATGCCGAAGATATCGTGTTGAAGGTACCGGTGGGTACTCTCGTTAGAGACGCCGCAAGCGAAAAGGTCATTGTAGATATGAAACATCCCGGCGAGCGCTTCGTGATCGCACAGGGCGGCGGAGGCGGAAAGGGCAATGCGCGCTACACGACGAGTACCCGTCAGGCGCCGACTTTTGCTCAGTTGGGTTACAAAGGCCAGCGAAGAGAGATTACCCTGGAGCTGAAGCTCCTCGCCGATGTCGGCCTCGTGGGCTTCCCCAATGTAGGAAAATCCACATTGCTTTCGGTTATTTCCAGCGCCCAACCTAAAATCGCAAATTACCAGTTCACGACCCTTACGCCGAATCTAGGTGTCGTCTATTTAGGCCCCGGCGAAAGCTTTATTTGTGCTGATATTCCGGGTCTGATCGAAGGAGCTTCGGAGGGTGTGGGCTTAGGTCACGATTTCCTTCGCCATGTAGAACGTACCAGCGTATTAATCCACGTCCTCGACGGCAGCGGCGATTTTTACCGCGATCCCATCGAAGATTTCGACAAGATCAATCGGGAGTTGAAGGATTATAATGAAGCCTTAGGCGAGAAGCCTCAAGTGGTATTCATCAACAAAATGGATCTTCCCGATGCGAAAGATCGTGAACCGGAAATTCGGAAGGAACTGGAATCCAGAGGTTATACGGTCTTTTCGGGATCCGCCGCTACGACAAAGGATATTAAACCTTTGCTTTACAAGGTTTACGATATACTGCAGACGGTGGAGCCGGATTACGAAAGTTTCGATTACGAATATTATATAGAAGAAAAAGATACGACGCCCGGTATTTCCGTTCGAAAAGAAGACGGACGCTATATCGTAGACGGTCCTTATATCGAACGCCTTTTGGGTTCGACTTTCTTCGACGATCGGGATTCTTTACGCTACTTCCAAGAGAATCTGCGTAAAAACGGCGTCATCGATAAGCTGAAGGAACTCGGCATACAAGAGGGTGAGTCGGTCTTTATCGACGATTACGAATTTGAGTTTTTTGAATAGGAGTCATATGATTACGGGAAAACAACGGGCAGAATTAAAGAAGATGTCGCACGGAATGCGTCCTTTGCTTCAAGTAGGTAAAAACGGTATTACGCCGGCTTTAATTAAACAGGTCGACGCTTTACTCGAAGATCACGAACTGGTTAAGATTACCCTTTTACAGAATACGGCCGTATCCTTAGAGGAAGCGGGACGAGAACTTACTGAGGCTTTAGGGGCGGAATTTGTACAGGCCATTGGATCGAAGCTTACGATTTACAGGCCGTCAAAAGAGAATCCGAAAATCATTTTGGAGTAAATTATGAAAATAGGCATAATGGGGGGATCTTTTAATCCGATCCACATGGGCCATCTAATGATGTGCGAGTATATGCGTTCGGAACTGGGACTTCACAAAGTGCTTTTTATCCCTACGGGTAACGCCCCCCATAAGAGAAACTATTCTGTGGCGGCGGAGGATCGCTTGACCATGGTTGAAATAGCCGTGGCCGATCATCCTTATTTTGAAGTATCTCCCATTGAAGTAATGGAGACGAAGACAACTTATTCCGTAGATACTTTAAGGAAATTAAAGAAGGAATATCCCGAAGGGGAGTTTTACTTTTTCCTGGGCTCAGATATCTTGCAAGATCTTAAAACCTGGAAGCTTTTCGATGAACTGGCCAAGCTTACCAGATTTGCCGTGGCTGTGCGGCCCGGTGCCGAGCTTGAAACAGGGGAATCGGTTCGAGGAGAAATCCACTTATTAAAGGAAAAGTACGGAGCGAAAATCGTATTGATCGATACGCCGCTTTTGGAGATTTCCTCTACAAATTTAAGAAATCGCATTCGACAGGGAAAATCGGTAAAATATTTTCTGCCGGATCATGTCATGACCTATATTCAAAAGAAGGGATTTTATCGATATTGAAAGCAAAAGCAATAGATTGGAATGAAATAGCCGGCCGCGTCGGCGAAAAGCGCTATAAACATATTTGGCGAGTAGTGGATACGGCCCGCGAGCTTGCCGAACGTCACGGCGTCGATATAGAAAAAGCGGAAACCGCCTCTATGTTTCACGATATTTGTAAGTATCGCGACGACGAGCTTTTGTGGGAAGAGGCGAAACGTCTTAATATTCAAAACTTGGAACGGTTTAAAGCTTTTCCTCAGATTCTACACGCCTATGTGGCGGCGGAATCGGCGAAAGTCGATTACGGAATCGATGATGAGGAGATATTGGACGCCATTCGTTACCACACCACGGGCATAGACTCCATGAGTCCTGTGGCGGAAGTGGTTTTTCTGGCCGACTATCTGGAGCCCATGCGAAATTTCGAGGGAGTCGACGATCTCAGACAGGCGGCAGAGGAAAGCTTAGAGCGGGGCATGAGGGAATCAATCGCTCAAAATATCGAGTATTTGGTTCGCTCGAGAAAAGCTATATGTCCCGATTCCATTCGGTGCTATAACGACTATATCGGGAGAAAATAATCATGAAAAGTTTTTTTCGAGGCTTCTTTGTTACGATTTTAATCGTCGCCGTCGGTTTTTTCGCAGTAAACGCCTATTTAAATCTGGGCGACGATTCGGACACAAAGGACGCGATCCGGGACTTAAAAAACAGTAATGAAAAATTTCAAGTGCTCTTAATCGGCGTCGACAGCTTGAATAATCGTCGTTCGGACAATACCCGTAGCGATGTGATGATGTTGCTCGATGTAGACGGGGAAAAGAAACGTGTTTCTTTAGTATCCATTCCGAGAGACAGTAGAGTCGACATTCCGGGACATGGTAAGACGAAGATCAACCACGCCTATGCATACGGAAAGGCGGATCTGGCACTGGAGACGGTGAATAAAACCTTCGGTCTCAATGTTCCTTATTACATCGTCGTAGATTATGAATTTGTTAAAGAGGTAGTAGACATCGTAGGAGGCATCGAAGTGAATGTTCCCATGGACATGGATTATGAAGATCCCACAGCCGATCCGCCTCTTTCCATTCACTTGAAACAAGGACTGCAAACTTTAAATGGTGATGAAGCTATGCAATTTCTCAGATTTAGAAAAGGATATAAGAATGCGGATTTAGATCGTGTAAAGGCTCAGCAGGCATTTATGAGCGCTTTCATCGGCAAACTTAAAAGCTCTAAGGGCATAGTCCACGGGCCGCAGCTTTTAGTGAGCTATGTGGATAATACGACGAGCAATATGCCTCTTTCTAAAGTCTCGAGAATGGGTTTGACTACTCTTTCCGTAGGGAGAGATAATTTTGAATCTTCAACTATCCCGGGGACGCCGACGATGATCGATCATATTTCGTATTATAAAGTAGATCATGACGCAACCGATGCTCTCTTTAAGAAGATGAATATAAAGTAATTAAAATAGGGTATTAACATAAAAAGGAGGCGCATATGCAAAAACAATCGACAGAAAAGATGTTGAAGATTATTACGGAAAGTGCCGATCATCGGGGAGGAGCCGATATTCAAGTACTGGATATTCGCAATAAGACGTCGATAGCCGATTATTTCGTCATCGTAAGCGGTAATTCCACACCTCAACTCAATGCTATCGCCGAAGAAATCGATGATAATATGGCGAAAGAAGGTTATGAAACCTATCACAACGAAGGGAATGGACAATCTCGCTGGATTATTTTAGATTATGCTGACATTATCGTACACATTTTCCATCGAGATATGCGTGAGTTCTATAATTTAGAAAGATTATGGAGCGACGAAGAAGAGGAGGAAGTCTAAGATGAAAGTCGTATCGACAGATAAAGCACCGGCGGCTGTAGGTCCTTATTCTCAAGCTATTGTCGACGGCGGCGTGGTCTATGCATCCGGTCAAATCCCAATGGATCCCGCCACGGGAGAAATGAAAACCGACGTTTCCGAGGCGGCGAGACAAAGTCTCACCAATTTGAAAAATCTTCTGGAAGCAGCAGGCTCCGATCTGGAAAATGTAATCAAGGTGACCATTTTTATTACGGATATGGATAAATTTGGCGAGCTCAACGAAGTTTATGGAGAATTTTTCTCAGATCATCGTCCGGCGCGGAGCTGTGTAGAGGTTTCCGCTTTGCCGAAAGATGCCGTGCTCGAAATAGAAGCCATCGCCCGTGTAAATTAACGGTTTGCCTATGGGGTTTACGGATCGTGAAAAAAAACTGATCTTCCTATTTGTCGTTATTCTCGTCGCGACTGTAAGTTTTATGTATAAGCGTAATTCCGAGCCGCAAAGTGAGCAGATTTTGAGCCTTTACGGGAATGCAGTACAGGAGGAGAACACTCGATCTCTTCCCGCCGAAGAAGATACAATCGGTTCGACGATTTATGTGGATATAGGAGGAGCAGTACATAAGCCCGGGCTCTATACTTTGGATAAAGGCGCCCGAGTAAAAGACGGTATTACGGCGGCAGGGGGCGCCCTTCCCGATGCGGACATGTCCGGCGTGAACCTGGCGAAAAAACTAAATGATGAAGAAAAACTATATATTCCTAAACAAGAAGAATTACCGTCGCCTCAAATGGCGACTGAATCCTCATCATCCGGCGTCGTAAGCATACAAAACGGATCGAAAGAAGAACTCATGACGCTGCCCGGAATAGGGGATAAGACTGCGGAAAAAATTATGGAATATCGAAGCGCCCATCCTTTTACGAAAGTAGACGATTTAAAAGAGGTTCCCGGAATCGGCGACAAGACCTTTGATAGTTTAAAAAATAATATTCAACTTTAAAAACTGACCCTCCAGGTCAGTTTTTTACTAGAATTTGGAGTAAATATGAGTCCCATAGATTTAAAAGAAAAATTAAAGACACTTCCCGATGATCCCGGAGTCTATTTAATGAAGAATCAATTGGATCAAATAATTTACGTGGGAAAGGCGAAAAATCTAAAAAAACGGGTGCGTCAATATTTCGGCTCTTACGGCAAGAGCGGAAAGAAAGTGGCGAGTATGGTGTCCCATATTTATGATTTCGAATATATAATCGTGGGAAATGAACTGGAATCCCTCATACTCGAATCTAATCTCATTAAAGAATATTTGCCGAAGTATAATATTTTGCTCAGGGACGATAAACAGTATCCCTATATTAAAATCACCAATGAACCTTTCCCCAGGGTAATGAAGACCCGTCGTATCATTAAAGACGGTAGCCGCTACTACGGTCCGTTTCCCGATGTTTTGGCGGTAAATGCCACCATTGAGATTTTTCACGAGCACTTTCCCCTTCGCAACTGCAAGCTGGACCTTACAAAGTCCAATCCAGTCGTAAGGCCATGTTTAAACTATCACATCCACCGTTGTGCCGGACCCTGTATCGGCGCCATCAGCGAAGCGGATTACAAACAGTATATGGGCGAAATCGAATCATTTCTTGACGGTAAATCGGCTCCTTTTGTAAAAGAAATCGAAGAAAAAATGAAGTCTTCGTCTAAGAATTTAAACTTCGAACAGGCGGCTGTGTATCGCGATCAGCTGGACGCTTTGAATACTCTCCTTGAGAAACAGAGGATTACGGCGGCGGGAAGCGACGAAGAGTACGATGTCATCGGCATGGCAGGGGACGGGCGGGAAGCGTGTATTCAAATTTTTTTCTTCCGACAAGGTAAGAATATGGGCCGAGAGCATTTCTTTATCGAAAACGCCTATGGTGAGTCGCCGAAAGAAATTATGCAGGCCTTCATCACTCAGTTTTACCACGGCACCGCCTATATTCCGAGCAAGCTTTACATCAATGAAATTCTCGATGAAAAAGAACTGGTAGAAGCTATGCTCGGCGAAAAACGTGGATCGAAAGTGCAGGTGATCGTGCCGAAGATCGGCGAAAAGAAGAAGATTATGACCATGGTACGACGAAATGCCATCGATATGCTTACAAAGCATTCCGAACAAATGCGCAGGCAGATGGAGAAAAAAGAAAGTGCCGTCTCAGCACTCGCCGAAGCCCTTCATATGGAAAAAGCTCCCGAGCGCATCGAAGCTTATGATATATCCAATATTTCCGGCGTGGAATCCGTAGGCTCCATGGTAGTATTTGAAGACGGAGTTCCTAAAAAGACCGATTACCGACGCTTCCGAATAAAAGAAGTGGAAGGACCCGATGACTATGCCTCTTTAAGGGAAGTGTTGTCTCGTCGATTTAAGCGTGGGCTTAAGGAACGGGCAGGCATAGGCGAACGTAAGGGCTTTGCAAGTTTTCCCGATTTAATTCTAATGGACGGAGGAAAGGGGCAGGTAACCCAAGCCCTCATAATATTAGAAGAACTGGGCCTATCCATTCCCGTGGCAGGTCTCGTAAAAGATGATGAACATAAGACCCGGGGAATCTATTTCAATAAGGAAGAAATAAACGTGGCGAAAAACTCGGCAATTTATCGCCTGGTCTATCAAATTCAAGAAGAGGCCCATCGTTTTGCCATCACTTATCACAGAAGCCTGCGCTCAAAATCGGGGTTCCGATCGGAGCTGGACGGCATTGAAGGAATCGGCCCTAAACGTAAAAAAGAATTAATGCGCGCCTTTAAATCCTTAAGTAAAATAAAGGAAGCGGATGTAGAGACTTTAGCTCAAGTGGAGAGTATGAATTATAGAGCGGCTCAGGCGATATACGATCATTTTCATGGAGGCGGCAATGAACAATAAACGGATTACGGTGAAAGAATTAATCGAAGATAACGATTTTGAAGTAATTTACGAGGCTAAAGATGCCGAGAAGACCTATTTGTACACCACGGAATTTAATCGTCCGGGTCTGCAACTCAGCGGCTTTTACACGCAATTCGTGTCGAATCGTATTCAAATTATCGGCGGAGCGGAATGGCATTATTTAAAAGCCTTGGACCCCGAAGTAAGGCGCTCCCGTTTAAAGGCCTTATTCGACCATAAAATCCCCCTCTTAATCGTCACGCGAGACCAGGAAATTTTCCCCGAAATGATCGCCTTTGCCCGGCAGAATAACTGCACAATATTGCGGACAGAAGACGGGACGTCGCGAGCATTAAACAAACTTATTACTTATATGGAAAGGGCATTGGCGCCCACCTTAAGGCGCCACGGTATTTTACTGGATATTTTCGGGGTCGGCGTTTTAATGTTGGGGGAAAGCGGCATAGGTAAGTCGGAGACAGCCTTAGATCTCATCGTCAACGGTCATAAACTCATCGCCGACGATTCCGTCCTCATCAAAAAGCTGGATGAACGCTTAATAGGAACCTCGCCTAAAATAACCCGTCACTTTATGGAAATTCGAGGAATCGGGATTATCGATGTCGAGAGACTCTTCGGCATCGGAAGTATTATGGAAGAAAAGGAAATCGAACTCGTCATCGAGCTTACCCAATGGGACGACTTTGCAGATTATAACCGACTGGGAATCGACGACGAAAAAATTTCCATACTGGATGTATCCTTGCCAAAGATCGAAATCCCTATGCGCACAGGACGAAACACATCGGTGATCGTAGAAATCGCCACGCGGAATTATAAGCAAAAAGAACTGGGCTACAATGCGGCCCTCGCTCTGAATCAGCGGGTATTGAACTCCATAGAAACGAGAAAACGACTATGAAATCGTTTTATTATTATCAACTCATAATATTGAATACTTTCTCCTAGCCCTTGAATTCAATTTGATGACTGATATAATTTAACTATAGGAAATTGTTGTTTATTTAGGAGGTTGAAATGGCAAAAACGATGAAAACAATGGACGGGAATACCGCAGCGGCTCACGTCGCCTACGCATTCTCCGACTTGGCGTGTATCTATCCGATTACGCCCTCATCTCCCATGGCAGAACATATCGACGCATGGGCCAGTAATCACAGAAAGAATATTTTCGGCAACGAAGTATCTGTAAAAGAAATGCAATCCGAAGCCGGTGCAGCAGGTGCTGTTCACGGTGCTCTTCAAGCAGGTGCATTAACCACGACCTACACTGCATCTCAAGGTCTTCTCTTAATGCTTCCCAATATGTACAAAATCGCAGGTGAATTACTTCCCGGCGTATTCCACGTTGCAGCTCGTGCCCTTGCAAGTCATGCACTAAGCATCTTCGGCGACCACCAAGACGTTATGGCAGCACGTGCATCCGGTTTCGCACTTTTAGCATCCGGTTCCGTACAAGAAGCAATGGACTTAGCAGGTGTTGCTCACTTAGCAGCCATTAAAGGCCGCGTACCCTTCGTTCACTTCTTCGACGGCTTCCGTACCTCTCACGAAATTCAAAAGATCGAAGTATTAGACTACGATGATCTTGGAAAATTAGTTGACATGGACGCTGTTAACGAGTTCAGAGCACGTGCTCTCGCTCCCCAAGATCCCGAAGTTCGCGGTACGGCACAAAACCCCGACATTTACTTCCAAGAAGTAGAAGCTTCCAACCGTTTCTACACCGACATCATCGGTACTACGGAAGAATACATGAAGAAAATCTCCGAACTTACCGGTAGAGAATATAACCTCTTCAACTACTACGGTGACGAAAACGCAGAAGACGTCATCATCGCAATGGGTTCTGTAACTGAAACCATCGAAGAAGTTGTCGACTACCTCAACGCAAAAGGTGAAAAGACCGGTGTACTTAAAGTTCACCTCTATCGTCCCTGGTCTGCAAAACACTTCATGGACAGCATGCCCAAGAGTGTTAAGAGAATCGCAGTACTCGACCGTACAAAAGAAAAGGGCGCTAACGCTGAACCCCTACTCTTAGACGTTCGCGATATGTACTACGATGCTGAAAACCGTCCCATGATCGTCGGTGGTCGTTACGGTTTAGGCAGCAAGGACACCACACCTTCTCAAATCAACGCAGTATTCAAAAACATGCGCGCTGATCAACCGAAAGACGGTTTCACCATCGGTATCGTAGACGACGTTACCAATCTTTCTCTTCCCATCGAAGAAGAAATCCACACCGAACCTGAAGGAACCATCGGTTGCAAATTCTGGGGCTTCGGTTCTGACGGTACAGTAGGTGCTAACAAGAGTGCAATCAAGATTATCGGTGACGGTACCGACATGTATGCACAAGGTTACTTCGACTATGACTCGAAGAAATCCGGTGGTGTTACCATGTCTCACTTACGTTTCGGTAACGAAAGAATCACATCCACCTACCTTTTAACCTCTGCTAACTTTATTTCTTGCTCCAAACAATCTTATGTACATCAATATGATTTGCTTCGCGGCATTAAAAAAGGCGGCACATTCCTCTTAAATACCACATGGGATTTAGATGAATTAGAAGAAAATCTTCCCGCTAGCTTGAAGAGAGATATCGCTCAAAACGATATTAAATTCTACACCATCAATGCTACGAAGATTGCCGGCGAAGTTGGCCTCGGCAACCGTACCAACATGGTTATGCAAGCTGCTTTCTTCAAACTCGCAGAAGTTCTTCCCTTAGAAACTGCAGTAGCTAAATTAAAAGAAGCTATCGTAAAAGACTACGGTCACAAGGGCGACGACATCGTCAACATGAACTATGCGGCAGTTGACGCAGGTATGGATGCTACCCACGAAGTAGATTATCCTGCAGAATGGGCTAACCTTACGGAAGAAGCCGACCACTCCATCGAAGGCGCACCCGAGTTCATCAACAAGATTCTCGTTCCCATTAACCGTCAAGAAGGTAATGACCTTCCCGTCAGCACCTTCGTCGGCATGGAAGACGGTACCTTCATGTCCGGTACTTCCAGATACGAAAAACGTGGTATTGCAGTTAACATTCCCCAATGGAAGATCGAAAACTGTATCCAATGTAACCAATGTTCCTTCGTATGCCCTCACGCTGTAATTCGTCCCTTCTTATTAGATGAAGAAGAAGCAGCTAAGAAACCTGAAAGCTTTGAAACCAAAAAAGCTAACGGTAAGGGAATGGACAAATTCGAATATAGAATTCAAATTTCTCCCCTCGACTGTACAGGTTGCGGTAACTGTGCTCAAGTTTGCCCCGCTAAGGAAAAAGCACTTGTTATGGTTCCCTTCGAAGATGAATTCGACAAACAAGAAGACAACTGGAAATTCGCTCAAGAAGAAGTTACTTCCAAACAAGACGAAATTCCCGCTGACAATGTAAGAAACTCTCAATTCCACATGCCGCACCTTGAATTCTCCGGTGCATGTGCAGGTTGTGGTGAAACACCTTACATCAAACTTGTCACGCAATTATTCGGTGATCACATGATGATCGCAAACGCAACCGGTTGTACCTCCATCTGGGGTGGTTCCGCTCCGTCCATGCCTTATTGCACCAACGACTGCAACCAAGGTCCTTCCTGGGCAAACTCCCTATTTGAAGACAACGCTGAATACGGTTACGGTATGAAGATCGCCGTCGATCAACAACGTGAAACCATTCGCAAGAACATGGAAGCGTTCAAAGAACTTGGCGCTGACGAAGAAATCGCCAAAGCATTCGACGCTTGGTTAGAAGACTACAACAGCTACGAAGTAACCAAGGCTGCTACCGCTAAGATTCTTCCCTTACTCGACAAGAAGACCGGCAATGCTGAAGCGGATCAATTACTCGCTAATATCAGCAGCATGAAACGCGTTCTTATTAAACCGAGTCAATGGATCTTCGGTGGCGACGGTTGGGCTTACGACATCGGCTACGGTGGATTAGACCACGTATTAGCCAGTGGCGAAAACATCAATATCATGGTTGTCGACACTGAAGTTTACTCCAACACCGGTGGTCAATCCTCCAAGGCAACCCCAACCGGTGCTGTTGCTAAGTTTGCTGCCAACGGTAAAGAAGTTCGTAAGAAAGACCTCGGTCTCATGATGACAAGCTACGGCTACGTATATGTCGCTCAAATCGCTATCGGTGCTGACAAGAACCAAGCACTTAAAGCAATTAAAGAAGCTGAAGCATACGACGGACCGTCCTTAATCATCGCTTACGCTCCCTGTATCAACCACGGTATCCGCATGGGTATGGGTGTATCCATCGCAGAAGAAAAGAAAGCCGTCGAAACAGGTTACTGGCACCTCTACAGATACAATCCGGAACTTAAAGACGAAGGCAAGAATCCCTTCAGCCTCGACTCTAAAGAACCGACCAAACCCTATAGAGAATTCCTTGAAGGCGAAGTACGTTACACCTCCCTCAAGAAATTGTTCCCCGAACGTGCAGAAGCACTTTACGAAGCAGCTGAACAAAACGCAAAAGAACGTTACGAAAACTACGCTCGTTTGCACAACGATCAAGCTGAATAAGATTAAAACAAAAAGGACCGAGTTTACTCGGTCCTTTTTTGGTTCTATGTCAACCGTTGGGAAGTCTAGTGAAAACTAGACTTCTTTTTGCTTTCAGCATCTGATTCAGTGCCAGGGATCCGTGACGATGTGCCACCTGCCATTCGCTTACAAAACAGCAAAAACAACCAAAAAAACACTATCATAATACTTTTTTGAATTAACTAGCTAAAAACAACAACATAATTGCAGAAAAACCTTGACAAGGAAATATTATATAAATATAATCGTTATAGAAGGTGTTATTATAATAACAATAAGAGAGGGTGACGTAGAAAAGGTGGAGCAAGTTTGGGCGTTTGACGCCACTAAAAACAATAGAAAGAGTATAGAGAAACATTTAAAGGAGGAATTCTATGAAAAAATGGATGGCCAGAAAGATAAGAGCATATTTTGTACGAGAAAATAGAAATAACGGTTGTTGAGTTGTACCATGAACTTCATCAAAAAATGTAAACAGAATATAAGCCCTAATAAACGAATGGTTCTGTTCTACTTGGGCTTTGTCGTGCTCCTCGTATTAATGTATTGGACACTAAGCATTGAAGGTTCTCCTCGTAATGTACCGGTAAGAACGCCTTTTGGTTCAGATACAGTGGCTCTTTCGTGGTTTATGACAGGTATTATATACTGGCTGTCTCTACTCCTTATCTTCTACGGCATTTTATTGGTAGACAAGGACATTGGAATACTCGTTGTTTTGTTTTTGTTGATCGTCCCACATCTTTATCTTATCGCTCTTG
Organism: Aedoeadaptatus nemausensis; assembly: GCF_903819165.1. GTDB lineage: Bacteria > Bacillota > Clostridia > Tissierellales > Peptoniphilaceae > Aedoeadaptatus > Aedoeadaptatus nemausensis. Next base: position 304,443 of record NZ_CAIJCS010000014.1, on the reverse strand, counting down.
AATATGGTCTATCAGGAGGAAATGTGCTAAAAATGCTTAGTAAGTATTTTTACATGTATATTTTAGGAAGGCTCTTTTGGGGATAATCTATTGATAAATGAAATGACAAGGAGATAGTACGTGAAAGACTTTAAGATCATTGGATATAAACGACACATAGATAGACGTTATTTTTACGCTCTTAGACTATTCGCTGTGGGACTGTTTATTTTAGCTTAGTTTTACCCTGAAAGCCATCCACCTAAAATGCTTCAAATGCCCTTAGGCGTGATGAATAAAGGTGATTTTCTCTGGTCCGGTTTTCTGTTAATATCTCTTATTACCATCGTCATAGGTTTGCTCTTCGTTCCTAAAAATATCCTCGTTTGGCTTGTACTAGGTCTTTTGTTGGCACCTCATGTGTTCCTTTTGTTAATCTTTACAGGTCTGGGTGAAGGGACCTTGTTTCAGGGTATTGTATCAGCTGTTAGAGCCTATCTGTTAGAAAACGTTCAACGATTCCCCCTTAACTGGACCCAAGTTCAATAACCTTGCGACATAAGCCAAAGAAACCTCTTTTTAGGGGTTTCTTTTTTTATGGAATAATTTAAAAAGATACGTCCTATATGTATAAGAGAAGCTATAACCCAACTTGTCCAAAAAGGAGGAAGGATATATATGGACAAATTCAAAAAATAACCCTCTATGCACTAACGGCGGCCCTACTTGCGACCTCTTGTCCGTGGCAAGCCTTTGCAGAGAGAAATCAACCCGTCGCACCGCCACCGCCGGTGACCGCACCGGGAGAAGGTGGATCTAGTGCAGGCAGCAAAGATGTTGGAGAAAACAACAATAACAACAACATCGTCCAAAACGGCAAAGACCGTTACAACCTGGACACCATCGGTCTCGACAAAAACGGCAAAAAAAGCCTGGAGAATACACCAAAATCCATCGACCACCAAGAATACACGACGATTCTTTATAACTGGTCCGGACTAAAAATGGGACCCGACGGCAACGTCTACGACCGCAAGACCGGAAAACTCGTTTATGCTCCACCGGAAGTAAAATACGATGTCGTGGTAAGCTACAAAAACAAAGAAACTAACCAAGACACTGTCGATGTCTATTCCATGTTTGGCTTTAAAGGCTTTGAAAACTATCAAGACCAATATCAAGGCAAACAAGTCAATCGTCATGACATGACCAGTTATCATCAACCCAACTACTACGATTACTCCCTAAAAAACTACAATGTTGGCAATGTAATGGATAAACCCGTCATGGGCATAATCCCTGAAGATGCGAAGGTTGAAATTATCGAGTATTCTAAGCCAGTGTTTTTTGATTTTGGGGAATATTAAAGGGTTTCGTAATCTTGATTTTTTATTATTTTAATAGAATAATGTAGTTATTGAAATCGGCGCTGAGAGGGGGATATATGAACTTTTATTTTTGGATATGGGCGATTCCGGCGGTGCTATTTTTTATTGGTTTCGTTTATTTAAAGACTCGACAACCTTCTACGCCACAGAATAAACAAGGGATAGAGAAAACGACCTCGCCAACGGATCGAGATCGAATGATTTCCTCATTAGCCTTAGATGAATCGAGTGAGGAATTGGAAGAGATTATTCAATCGGCTCGAAATGCTTACAAAAGCATATATGATGCCCTACTTGCGGGCAATATCAGCGAAGAAGTCGCATTATTTTTGGCGCAACTTACCATTACGAATCCATATCTATTGAGGGAGAGCCAAATTAAGGCGGTGTTTCGTTTGGAAGTGCTTGTGCAAAAGGGCGACATCCATAATGAAGACGGAACACTATGGAATTTACAATTGTTGCGAAGAATTTTAAATACCCTCGCCGATCACTTTCTAAAGAGATTGGCCCTGGTTTCTATTCATACGGAGGATATACCGAAGGAAGAGATTTCGGCGAAAAGTTTGAACTGATAAAAACACTGCTAAAAGGTGTCGACGTAAAGGAGAAGCTTCTCGATTCAGAACCTGAGGCTATAACATCCCGTTTAGAGGAAGAAGAGGCGTGGAGAGCAGAGGATGAATTATTTGAACTCTGGATTGTGCATACCATTATTCGAGAAGACGAGCAATCAAGACAAGAACGGGAAGGCGGCAGGAGTTTCTTTACCCAAAAAGAGGAACATTCCGATGACTACGAACAAGATCTCCTATATGACGAGGAGTATGACGGCGCTGAAGATGAGGCGGAAGTTTACGACGACTATGATAACTATTGGGATGGTTACGATAGCGGCGAAGTAGATGATATAGATTTGGATGTTTAAGATTTGTAAATTAAAATTGATTATACCTACTTCTATCGCCACTTAGAAATGAAAAACAGTGAATAATAAAAATCAAAAATAAGACGAGAAGATCTAAAAAAGATTTACATCAACTTAACATAAGAGTGACCTTCGTTTAATGGAGACTCGTTACAATGCCAATAGCATGATGAAAGTTTTCTTAGGAGGAAAAAATGAAAAAAATGAAAAACTTTAAATTAGCTCTCGGAGCATCCCTTTTAGCACTCACTCTCGTTGCTTGTGGCGGAGGCGACAAAGCCGACAATAAAGACAACGGAGCTGCTCAAAATAACAATCAAGCGGCTCAACAAGGTGAAGAAGCCAATGATTCCGCAAGCTTGGATAAACTAGGCCAAGTAGCCGTCATTACCCGAGAAGACGGATCCGGTACTCGCGGCGCCTTTACTGAAATCGTAGGTCTTATTGAAAAGAACGGCGATCAGGAAACGGATACGACGACTCAATCCGCAGCCGTTCAAAACTCTACTAACGGTGTCATGACCACAGTAGCAGAAAACCCCTCGGCCATCGGTTATATCTCTCTCGGCTCTTTAAATGATACGGTTCATGCTGTAAAAGTAGAAGGTGTCGAACCCTCGGCAGAGACAATTTTAAGCGGTGAATACAAATTAGCTCGTCCCTTCCTATTAGTCACAAAAGGTGAACCGAAGGAAGGCACTCTCGAAGCAGACTTTATGAAATTTGCTCTCTCTAATCAAGGTCAAGCAATCGCTGAAGAAGCAGGTTATGTAAAAAATGAATCGGCAGAAGATTATGCTGCCTCCGATGTCTCCGGCGAATTGACCGTAGCAGGTTCTACATCGGTTACCCCCCTTATGGAAAAACTCGTCGAAGCTTACAAGGGCTTAAATCCCAATGCGACGATTCAAATTCAATCCAACGGCTCCTCCGCAGGTATTACTGCAGCAGCGGAAGGTACTGCTCAAATCGGTATGTCCTCGAGAGAATTAAAGGATCAAGAAAAAGCCAATGTACAAGGTACGGTTCTTGCACAAGACGGTATCGCAGTCGTAGTCAACAAGGAAAACTCCTTGGAAGACATCAGCTTAGAACAAATTAAGTCGATCTTCAAAGGTGAAATTCAAGACTGGAAAGAATTGGCGAAATAGTTAAATCTCAAGACCCCGTAAAGGGGTCTTTTTTCTTTACATAGATCTTACATAAGGGAGACCAAATATTAAACTCCTCTTGTTAAAGTAATCTTATTCAAAGGAGGTAGACAATGCGATCTAAACCATATGAGAAGATTTGGGAATTGATTTTTCTCATCAGTTCTCTATTATCAGTACTCTCGATTGTCGTGATATGTTATTTTATCTTTAAAAACGGGGTTCCGTTTATAGCGAAGACCGGTCTCGGTCACTTTATTCTCGGTAAAGAATGGAGGCCGACGTCGACGCCGTCAAGCTTCGGCATTTTGCCCATGATCCTAGGTTCTGTAATGGTTACCTTCGGCTCGATCATTATCGGTGTGCCTATCGGCGTGATGACGGCTATTTTTATGGCGTTTTACTGTCCGGAAAAGCTATATAAGATTTTAAAGCCGGCGGTTAATTTAATGGCAGGCATTCCCTCGATCATCTACGGTTTCTTCGGTTTGATGGTATTCGTTCCCATTGTAAGAGGCTGGTGGGGCGGAACGGGGATGACGGTGTTTACCGCATCGGTCTTACTAGGGATTATGATCCTGCCTACGATCATCGGTCTGTCGGAAGCATCCCTTCGCTCGGTGCCAAAATCCTATTATCAAGGCTCCATTGCATTGGGAGCCACTCAGGAGCGCAGCTTACTCCGCGTCGTCGTACCGGCGGCGAAGTCCGGGATTTTGTCCGCTACCATATTGGGCATCGGCCGTTCTATCGGCGAGACCATGGCGGTCATTATGATAGCAGGTAATCAGCCCATGATCCCGACGGATATTAAACACGGGGTCCGAACCATGACGGCTAATATCGTCCTGGAAATGGCCTACGCAACGGGAGAACATAGAGAAGCCCTTATCGCCACCGGCGTCGTACTCTTTGTGTTTATTCTTTTAATCAACACTGTATTTAATCTCGTAAAAAGGAGGATGGCAGCATGAAAGCACGTTCTATGGCGGCAAAAGCCGTTATTATGGTTAGTGCCTTTATTACTTTTGCCATACTCGCCATTTTAGTCGGTTATATTGTAATAAAAGGTGCACCTCATCTGAGCGCAGAAATGTTTGAAAAAACCTATACGACAGAAAATATTTCTATGTTTCCCGCCATTGTAACTACTCTCATCGTAGTGGTACTTTCTCTTGTTGTGGCGACACCTATCGGTATCTTTACCGGTTTTTACTTGGTGGAGTATGCAAAGAAGGGTAGCAAAGTTGTGGAAATCATTCGAATTGCCACGGAAACTCTATCGGGCATTCCCTCGATTATTTACGGCTTGTTCGGTATGTTGTTTTTCTCCATCGCTTTAAAGCTCGGTTATTCGATCTTATCAGGTGTCTTTACTTTATCAATTATGATTCTTCCCCTTATTATTCGCTCTACGGAAGAATCGCTTCTCGCCGTCGATGACAGTTTAAGAAGCGGCTCCCTGGCCCTCGGTGCCGGTAAACTTCGCACCATTGTGCGAGTCGTATTGCCTGTGGCTATGCCCGGTATTTTATCCGGAATTATACTCGCCATCGGCCGTTGTGTCGGCGAAACGGCAGCCCTCATGTTTACTCTGGGAACGACGACGGATATGCCTAAGAGCTTACTTTCAAGTGGTAGAACCCTGTCCCTTCATATGTATGTCTTATCTTCGGAAGGGCTCTTTGTGGACCAAGCTTTTGCCACTGGTTTTATTCTCATTATTATAACTTTATTGATCAATAGCCTAAGCTCCTTCATTGGAAACAGGCTGTACGGAGGGAATTAAATGAACAATACTAAAATGTCGGTCAAGGATGTAATTTTATGGTACGGTGATTTTCAAGCACTGAAAAACATCAATCTTGATTTAAAAGAAAATGAAATTACGGCCTTTATCGGTCCGTCAGGATGCGGTAAATCCACTATGCTCAAGTGTTTAAATCGCATGAATGATCTTGTGGAAGATTGTCACATCGAAGGGGAGATGCTCTTGGACGGAAAAAATATTTATGCTCCGGGCTATGATGTGAACTTGCTTCGCAGACGGGTGGGCATGGTATTTCAAAGCCCGAACCCTTTTCCCATGAGTATTTTCGATAATATCGCATACGGTCCCAGAACCCACGGTACGAAAGACAAAAAGAAACTCGAGGAAATCGTGGAACGCTCTCTGAGAGGTGCCGCTATTTGGGAAGATGTAAAAGATAAGCTTCATCAAAAGGCTACCGAGCTTTCCGGAGGTCAGCAACAGCGTATTTGTATCGCCCGTGCCCTCGCCGTCGAGCCCGAGGTGCTTTTAATGGACGAACCCACTTCGGCACTGGATCCCATTTCAACTTTAAAGATTGAAGAATTGGTACAGGATCTGAAAAAGGATTATACTATTATTATGGTAACCCATAATATGCAACAGGCAGCACGTGTCTCCGATAAGACGGCCTTTTTCTTGACAGGCGAGGTAATTGAAATGGATGATACCGAAAAGATGTTTGCCAATCCCCGGGATTCCAGAACTGAAGACTATATTACCGGCCGATTCGGTTAAATGGGAGGATACTATGAGAAAGCAATACGATATGGAGTTAAATAAGCTCAATACCCAACTGGTGGACATGGCGGCATATGTTGAACAAGCTGTATCTGATGCGTTGAAAGCGTTGGAAAACCGCGATGAACAACTTGCCCATCAAGTCTCGAAAAACGACAGGGAAGTGGACCGCATGGAGCGGGAAATAGAAGATATATGCCTCATGCTTTTATTACGTCAACAACCTGTAGCGGGAGACCTGCGTTTTATTTCCGCAGCCCTTAAGATCATTACCGATCTCGAAAGAATCGGAGATCAAGCTCAGGATATTTGCGAAATTTCACTCACCATGGATCCCAAACCTATTGCATCGCCTTTGACCACCATTAGGGAAATGTTTAAAGAATCCTCCGCCATGATCAAAATGGCAGTGGACGCTTTCATAACTAAAGACGAAGAACTGGCCAACGAATGTATTCGCCACGACGATGTAGTAGACGCTTTGTTTGTAGATTGCAGAACACGGATCATTAAAGAATTACAATCGGGCCATAATGATCCCGAGGAACTGATCGACTTATTGCAAATCGCCAAGTATTTGGAACGTGTCGCCGACCATGCGGAAAACATAGGGGAATGGGTCATTTTCTCCTTGACCGGTCACCACAAAGATTATCTCGGCGTCGAAACTTTTGGAGTGTAATATGATTTTTTGCGTTGAAGACGAAGGTAACATCCGCGATTTGATCGTCTATGCCTTAAAGAGCAAGTATGATGATGTGCGAGGCTTTGAATCCGGGGAAGAGCTTTTTGCAGCTCTGAAAGAAGAACGGCCTGATCTGCTCCTGTTGGACATTATGCTTCCGGGAGAGGACGGCCTTCAAATTTTAGACCGCATTCGCTCCGATGAATCGACGGCGGATATACCCGTCATTATGCTTACGGCGAAGACGTCGGAGCTGGATAAGATCGTGGGCCTCGACAAGGGAGCCGACGATTACATTACCAAGCCTTTCAGCGTTTTGGAACTTTTAGCGCGTGTAAAGGCTGTTTTGCGGCGAACGAAACCGAAGGAAAAAGAGACATCCTCTCTTTCCATCGACGGCGTGACCATTAACGAAGAAGAGCATATTGTGACGGTAGACGGGGAAGAAATCGCCCTAACCTATAAGGAATTTGAACTGCTTCTCTACCTCTTTCAAAACAAAAACATCGTACTCAATCGGGAGAAAATCATGTCCAAAGTATGGGGCTATGATTTCGAAGGAGGCTCCAGGACGGTCGACGTTCATATCGCCTCCATCCGTCAAAAATTAAAGGACAAAGCCTATCTCATCGAGACGGTGCGCAATATCGGCTATAAAGTAGGATCCAAGTAATGAATAAAACAGTACGCCTGCTAAGCGTTCTAATCGCTTTTATCATCGCCCTTGTCTTTCAACTGGCGGCATCTGTGGAGAGCAATCGCAGAGAGTGGGCGCTGAAAGAAGAGGCTGTCGACACCCTTCAAAATATTCTTCGAGAAGAAGACGAGGACCGGCGCGTCGCTATATTAAAAAATAGCGGTGGGCAGGAATCTTTGCTTTATATAGATGAGGGAGAAAAAATACTGTTCAGCAATCTTTCCCCCGAAATAGAAAACTCCCTTTTAACACTTGCATCTAAGAATGATCAAAAGGAGAGATGGCAATTAAAATCCGATACATCCCTGGAGAAGAAGTATATTGAAAGGACGGAGTTTTCCGACGGAAGCTATTTACTCATGGGCATGACTCAAGATTCTTTACTCATGACTAATCTGCACTTTCTGCCCTACACCCTTCTTCTGACTATGGTTGCCGCTACGTCTCTGTACCACCTTTGGCAATACGCTACCTATCGGGACAAGAGCCAAATTAAACAGCTCTTTAGGCAGTTTAGGCACTATGTTATAGATCATAACTATCAAATGGACTTACCTCCCCAACTTTTAGATTACGAGGCCATTTTAATCGACGAATCCTCGCGCCTGCGCCATCGTTTGGGAAGTCTGGAATCGCAACTTCAGGGCATGAACGACATGGTGGACAATATGACCGAGGGCGTTATTTTGGTGGGAGCGGATAAAAAAATCATTACGATTAATGATTCGGCGGTAAAACTTTTAAGCGGTTCCATTCATAGCCAATACATTAATAAAGATTTCGACAAACTTTGCGATGAAGGAGATTTCCACGATGCTTTCCATCAGATTTTCAATGAGAGAAAAGGGGAAGTGCGAAAGTTTGAAATGGAAGGCTTTATTATCAAATGCTTTTTCGATCCCGTATTTAACAGTAGTGGCGGACTTTACGGCATGCTGCTGTTGTTAATCGATGAAACTCAACAAAGTTTGGCGGAGCGAAGCAGGCGAGAGTTTACATCCAATGTAACGCACGAACTCAAGACGCCTCTTACCTCTATCAGCGGCTATGCGGAATTGCTTCGATCCGGCATGGTCAAAGAGGAGGATCGAGACCGGTTTCTAGATATTATTGCCAAGGAATCGGAAAATCTCTTTCACTTAATCGATACGATAATTTCTTTTTCGCGATTGGAAGAAAAGAATCGAGCGGAAGAATATCGCACCGTGGAGATGGAAGGGCTCGTTGACGAAATCCTCGCTCACTTTGCGCCGGAAATTAAGAATAAGGAACTTCGCGTAGACTTTAAGCCGGGAAGTGAGAATAAACTATTTACCCATCCCGCCCTTATGAAGGAGCTTATAACGAATCTCGTAGATAATGCCATCGCCTACAATGTGGACGGCGGTTCTATCGACATTGCCATCGACGACAAACATGAACAGGATTTTATTATCACGATTGAAGATACGGGCATCGGCATATCTTACGACGACCAGAAGCGTATCTTCGAGCGCTTTTATATGGCGGACAAATCCAGATCTTATAATGAAAAATCTACCGGACTCGGTCTCGCCATCGTCAAGCACAATGTAGAAAGTTTAAAGGGCACCATCGATTTAAAATCCCAATTAAATCACGGCTCCGTATTTACTCTCCGTTTTCCGAAAAGCGGTACAGTTTCCACACATTAATTTCACGAAGAAATTATAGTATAATGGGGATACTGGGAGGTGCCTATGTATAAGATTTTAGTCGTCGACGACGAGGCGAAGATTCGTGAGGTTATTCGAACCTACGCCGAATTTGAAGGCTATGAAGTCATCGAGGCGGTGGACGGTATGGAAGCCGTTGAAATTTGCCACGATGAGGATTTCGACGTAATCGTAATGGATATCATGATGCCTCGTCTCGACGGATTCAGTGCCTATAAAGAGATTAAAAAAGAAAAAGACATTCCCGTCTTAATGTTAAGTGCCAGGGGAGAGGAATACGATAAGCTCTACGGCTTTGAAATCGGCATCGACGATTATGTCGTCAAGCCCTTTTCTCCCAAGGAGCTGATGGCCCGCCTGTCGGTTATAATTAAGCGCCATCATCATGTACGAGAAAATCACCTGTTGGAGTTCGACGGACTCTCTATCGATTTAGATGGAAGAGAAGTTTATGTCGATAAGAAGCCCGTGGAAATGACCCCGAAGGAATTCGATCTCCTCGTGTTCATCGCCGAAAATGAAAACATTGCTCTGAGTCGCGAAAAGCTGCTCAATAAAGTATGGGGTTATGATTTTTATGGCGACGACCGTACGGTGGACACTCACATTAAAATGCTTCGAAACAGTATCGAACCTTATAGAGATTACATCGTCACCGTACGGGGAGTAGGGTATAAATTTGTCGGAGAAAGCGGTAAATAGTGAAACGGCAAAACATCGTCGATCAAAAGAGCATAAGGGTAAAATTTTGGCTGTACTTTTCCGGTATGGCCATCTTTATATTGATTCTTTTATGGCTCCTTCAAATCGTGTTTATCAACTCTTTTTATGAATCCATGAAAATTCGGGATACGGAAAAAGTGGGACGCTTGGTAACGCGCCAATTCGGGAAAAAAGATTTCGAAGAAACCCTCCTTCGCTATAGCTTCGAAAAGAACTTGAGTCTCCAGGTTTATAACGATCAGGGAGGGCTCGTTTTTCCCCTAAATCCCCTCGATTATATCTATAGACCCATGCTCTCGAAAGAGGATTTCTTTACTTATTTTCTTCCCCTCTTAAAAGATAATAAGACGGAAGAAACTTATGTGGCGGACTATAAATATGAAGATTCCTCTTCCATTCTCTACGTTTCTTACTTAGGAGAACAGGCAGGGGAGCGATTTTTTCTCGCCGTATCCGCCAGCGTGGATCCTGTGGATTCTACCGTGGAAATATTAAAAAACCAGCTGATTATCGTCAGTTTTATTTCGATTTTACTCGCTTTTATCATCTCTTATTATTTGAGTTCCCGCCTCGCCAAGCCCTTATCGGACATGGCCATGACGGCTCGTGCCTTGGGGCAGGGAGATTTTTCCGTGCAATTTAAAGAGCAGGAGTATACGGAGATGAACGATTTAGCGAAGACCTTGAACTACGCTACAGGCGAGCTGACCGACGCTCTGGAAATGCGTAAAGACTTAATCGCCAATGTAAGTCACGATTTTAAGACGCCCCTTACAGTTATAAAATCTTACGGGGAAATGATCCGTGATATTTCGGGAGACAATAAGGAGCTTAGGGAAAAGCATACCCAAACGATCTTAGAAGAAGTGGATTATCTAACGAATTTCGTTAATGATCTCCTTGATCTGTCCCGAGTGGAAAGTGGCCTGGGAACGCTAAGCCTAACCGATGTTAACCTTAAAGATCTTACGAAAGAAGTACTGGCGCGTTTTAAAAATTTAAAGGAGAAAGGGTATATCTTCAGAATTCACGGAGACGGTACCATGGTCTGCGACAGCAACAAGATTCGCCAGGTCATCTATAATTTCATCAGTAACGGGATTAACTATTCTCAAAATAAAAAAGAAATTGACATCTACATTATTTCGGAAGGTAATATGATCACCTACTGCGTAAGAGATTACGGTAAGGGCATTCCAAAAGAAGATCAGGATTCCATTTGGGAGCGCTTTTACCGCGGACGAGATCACCATGAGCGTCAAATGGTCGGAACAGGGCTCGGCCTCTTTATCTGTAAAAATATCCTGGAACTTCACGGCTATCGCTACGGCGTCAAATCGGAAATAGGCGTGGGAAGTACATTCTATTTCCAAGGACCGAGCGGAGAAAATGCAAGTGAAAAAGAAGAGGTATAGGATGAGGAGAAAGCAATTCTTAATATTGGCGCTGATCCAGTTATTTGTGGCCATTTTCGCCGGCGATATTCTTATAAAATATTTCTTTAATCGTGAAATTAAAATGAATGTCTTTTTTGCGCTTGCGGCACTGATCATCGCCTTGTCGAGCAGTTATCACTCTTATAAAAAATATAAAGAAATAAAATAAATAAAAAGCGACCGAGTTTAACTCAGTCGCTTTTTAAATGTATTTTTTAGTCTTCGCTTTCGAGTTCGATCAAAAGCTGACCGCTTTCGATACTGTCGCCCTCTTTCGCAAAAATTTGTGCGATAACGCCGCTGCGAGGGGAGATAACATTGGTCTCCATCTTCATGGCTTCGAGAACCATGAGGGGTTGAGATTCCTTTACCTTGTCGCCGACGGCTACATTGATCTTCGCGACGGTACCCGGGATGGAGGCACCTACTTGATCGGGATTACTTTCATCGGCCATGAGATTGCCTTGGTGTCCTGTAATGGGAAGGGGACGGGTGTGGTCTTCTACATCCACGCTACGTCTGGAACCGTTGATTTCAAAGGTGACGGTGCGCTTACCGTCGTCTTTCAAGCGGCCCACTTCCACGAGAGTGACGATCATTTTTTGACCTTCATTCACAGAGATCTCGGCAGTTTCGCCTTCCTGTAAACCGTGGAAGAACACGTCGCTGCCCATGCGCCATAATTGATCGTATTTGCTAAAGTTTTTAACATATTCTTCAAATACTTTCGGGTAGAGGGAATAGCTCGTAACATCCCGTTCACTGGGTTCATGTTCCATAATGGAGCGGAGATATTTCTTGTCCGCTTCATAATCTTCGGGATCTAAAAGTTTGCCCGGACGGACAGAAATAGGCTTTTCGTCCTTTAGGACGATCTTTTGGAGTTTTTCCGGGAAGCCGCCGTAAGGTTGACCCATCATGCCTTTAAAATAGGTAACGACGGAATCCGGATAGTCCAGATTGGCACCTTTTTCGTAAATATTTTCAGGTGTCAGATCGTTTTGAACCATGAAAATCGACATATCGCCGACCATTTTAGAAGAAGGTGTTACTTTAATGATGTCGCCGACCATTTGGTTGACGTCTTTGTACATTTCCTTAACTTCTTTAAACTTATGGCCCAATCCGAAACTTTCTACTTGAGGTTTTAAGTTGGAGTATTGACCGCCGGGAATTTCATATTTGTAAATTTCGGTAGTACCGCTCTTCAGATCGGATTCGAAGTTTTCGTAAACCGGACGTACCGCTGCCCAGTAGGCAGAGATACGGTCGATGGCGTCGAGATCGATTCCCGTTGAGCGTGAGGTGTTTTCAAGTGCTGCCACGACGGAGTTCAGCGCCGGTTGAGAGGTAAGTCCGCTCATGGAGTTAATGGCCGTATCGGCGATGTCCACTCCGGCTTCCGCTGCCATTAAGACGGTAGCGACGCCGTTACCCGTTGTGTCGTGGGTATGCAGGTGAATGGGGATAGAAACTTCATTTTTAAGGGCTTTTACAAGTTTGTGAGCGGCATAGGGTTTTAATAGACCGCTCATGTCCTTAATGCCGATAATATGGCATCCGGCCTTTTCCAAATCTTTCGCCAAGTTGACATAGTACTTTAAGGAATATTTATCCCGCTTTTCATCGAGAATATCGCCGGTGTAGCACATGGTACCTTCGGCAATTTTTCCGTTGGCGATGGTTTCTTCAATGGCGAGGCGCATGCCTTCGATCCAGTTTAAGGAATCGAAGATACGGAAAATGTCGATGCCGCCTTCAGCCGATTCTTTAATAAATTTCTTTACAACATTGTCGGGATAATTCTTGTAGCCCACGGTATTGTTGCCGCGAACGAGCATTTGCATCAAAAGATTAGGCATAGCTTCGCGAAGAACGTCCAGGCGATGCCAGGGATCTTCGTGTAGGAAACGGTAGGCAACGTCGAATGTAGCGCCGCCCCACATTTCCATACTGAAGATGTCGCGAATATTGTAGTTCATGGATTTTGCTACTTTTAAAAGGTCTACGGTACGCATACGTGTCGCCATTAAGGATTGGTGAGCGTCGCGCATGGTGGTATCTGTAAGGAGCAGGCGATCCTGATCTAAAATCCATTGGGAAAGCTTATCGGCGCCCAACTCGTCGAAGATTTGTTTGGATCCTCTAAAGGATTCTTCCTTATAAGGAGGCACAACGGGAACGTCGAAGGCTTTTTTACGGGAGGTATTGTCGTTGACGACGATGTTTCCAATATGTTCCATCACCCTGAGTTCACGGTCGGTAGACGTATTAATGTCGAAAAGCTCTTGGTGTTCGGCGATAAAGCCCGTGTCGCAAATACCTTTTTTGAACTCTTCCGTATTGAGTACATTTAAGAGGAAGCCGATATTGGTTTTAACGCCGCCGACTTTAATTTCACGTAAAGAGCGAATGGCTTTATTTACCGTATCATCCCATGTACGACCTTGGGTAATAACCTTGACGAGAAGGGAGTCATAATAGGGACTGATGACCGCGCCTTGGAAGCCGTTACCGCCGTCAAGACGTACGCCGAAACCGGAGGAGGAGCGGTAAAGTGTAATCTGACCGGTATCCGGCGCGAAGTTATTCAAGGGGTCCTCGGTGGTAACGCGACATTGAATGGAAAATCCGCGGGGAACGATGGCCTCTTGAGAGGGAATATTAATCGGTTCGTCGGATAGAGCATAACCTTGGGCAATTTGGATTTGAGCTTGAATAATGTCGATGCCCGTTACCATTTCTGTGACCGTATGCTCTACTTGTATACGGGGATTGACCTCGATAAAGTAGTGGTTGCCGGAGCTGTCCACTAAAAACTCTACGGTACCTGCGGAGCGATAGCCGAGATTTTTCGTAATTTTAAGGGCGTCGTTGCAAATGGCCTCGCGAATTTTTTCGTCCACTGCAAATGCGGGAGTAAATTCGATGACCTTTTGGTGGCGACGTTGAATGGAGCAGTCTCTTTCGTGGAGGTGTACCACATTGCCGTATAAGTCGCCGAGGACTTGTACTTCGATGTGCTTCGGACGATCCAAGTATTTTTCGATAAACATAGAATCGTTGCCGAAAGCTTTTTTAGCCTCGCTCTTAGCGGAGTGGAACTGATCCAGGAGTTCTTCTTCGCTATAGACGACGCGCATACCGCGACCGCCGCCGCCGGCAGCCGCTTTGATCATAACGGGGTAGCCCGCTTGCTTGGCAAATTCCAGAGCTTCCGTATCGGAATGGATGGGCTCTTCCACGCCGGGAATGGTCTTAACGCCGGCTTCTCTGGCGATAATTTTAGAAGAAATTTTATCGCCGAGCTTGCGCATGGTTTCCGGGCGAGGACCGATAAATACGATGCCCGCCTCTTCGCATTTTTGCGCGAAATCGGGATTTTCCGCTAAAAACCCGTAACCGGGGTGAATAGCGTCTACCCCTTTATTTTTGGCGAGGTGAATAATCTCGTCGATATCCAAATAAGCGTCGACGGGGTTTTTGCCCTTGCCGATTTGATAGGATTCGTCCGCCTTGGTGCGGAATAGGGACAGACTGTCTTCTTCGGAATATATGGCTACAGAACGAATTCCGAGTTCGCGACAGGCTCTAAAAATACGAATCGCGATTTCGCCGCGGTTGGCGACGAGAATCCGTTTAAACTTTCTCTTTTCCATAATTACCTCCTTGTACCTAATAGGACTATTATAGCCCTTTAAAGCGTGAAGATGCAACTTCACCTTATCATTTGAACAGAGATATTGTTCTTAGGATCCGCCCATGGTAAACTTACTACAGAAAGGATATTCCATGGAATTTTTTATAGCATTTCTACTAGATATAGTGTTTGGTGATCCCGAAAGATTTCCGCACCCCGTGGTCATGATGGGCAAGTGGATACAGAGGGTCTACGCTTTTGTCTTAAAGCAACCTCGAGAAGCGCAAAGGATTCTCGGAATCTTCATGGCTCTTTTTAACAGTCTGGCTATTTTCCTGATCACCTCTTTAGTTGTAAAATTTCTGCCGCCCTTTTTATCCTCTTTGGCCGCAATCTATATTTTTTACACCTCTCTTGCGGCGAAAACTCTCGCCAAGGAGGGGAAGGGCGTTATGGCCGCATTAAATTCCTCGTTGAGCGAAGGTCGGACACGACTTTCCCGCATCGTCGGCCGCGAAACTACTTTTTTGTCGGAGAAAGAAATTATTCAAGCTACTGTGGAAACCGTGTCGGAAAATACATCGGATGGGATCGTGGCGCCATTATTCTATGGTCTTTTATTCGGTCCTGCAGGAGCCTTTACCTACAAAATGATCAACACCATGGATTCCATGGTGGGGTATCGAAACGAGCGCTACGAGGAAGCGGGTTTCGGCGCGGCGAAACTGGACGACCTCGTCAATCTGATCCCCGCAAGGATTACGGCTCTTTTATTTTGTATCTTATCAGGCAGTATAAGGAGTATGAAAAGAGGGTTTCAGAGCGTGAAAGAATTTCACTCTGCTCATCTAAGTCCCAATGCAGGATGGCCGGAAGCTGCCGTGGCAGGTATTCTCGGAATCGAACTGGGAGGCGGCCACTTTTACTTCGGAGAATATGTCGAAAAGCCTACGATCGGCTATTCGATAAAAGAACCTGAACGAAATGATATTCGACGTGCTGTAAATCTTATGTGGCGCGTAACCGTTCTGTTTGTGTGTATATGTATTGTTATAAAGGCTATATAAAGGAGAAAAGATGAAAGCATTGATTATCGCCACCTTCGGCACCACCCATCGCGACGCTATCGAGCGGGATTTAAAACCCGTATGTGATCACTTAAAGAGTTTGGTTCCCGATTGGGAGACGGTGTTGGCCTTTACCTCGCGCATGGTCATTCGCCGAATCGAATCACGTGACGGCGAAAAGTTTATGAATGAAATTGAAGCATTGGATTATTTGCTTTCCAAGGGCTACAAGAAAGAAGATATTTATATCCAGCCTCTCCATTTAATTCCCGGTATCGAATACGAGAAGCTTTCCGTACTGAAAAAGGACGGGGTTCGAGTAGGTGAACCTCTGTTTGCCAATGACGGGGATATTCGTTATTTTGTCGAAGAAGCTTCTAAAGTATTTGAAGGCCCGACGATTCTCGTAGGCCACGGAAGCCGCCACGAAGCCGACGATATGTATCGTGCGTTGGACGAAGAGCTGAAGGGGAGAGGATTATCCATGGCCGTGGCCACTCTGGAAGGAGAGCTTACGGAAGAGCCCGTGTTCGATCTTTTCGAGCGGAAAGGTTGGAGGGAGTTAAATTTATGCCCATTACTTCTCTTGGCCGGAGATCACGCGAAAAATGATATTGCAGGGGAAGAAGACTCCTATCGCGCAGATTTGGAGGAGAGAGGCTTTAAAGTTCATGCATCATTAGACGGACTTGGAACTTATCCCTTTATTCGAAATATGTATGGGGAAAAACTGGAAAAGCTTATAGGAGATAATGGTCATGCGTAAGCTTGTGGGCATAGGCGTCGGACCGGGAGCGGAGGATTTAATCACGCTGCGAGCCCTCCGTTACTTGGAGCGTGCCGATCATATTTTTGCCCCCAACAATCGGGGGAAGACGCGGGCCTATGATATTGTGAAAGACTTTGTCGACGAAGAGAAAGTGGTGTTTCTCGATTTTCCCATGGGAGAAGATTTAAGAGGAGTGTATGAAGATACCGCTCGCCTAATCGACGAAACCACAAAAGAGGGAGAAGTTTCCGTCCTCATCACTTTAGGAGACGGAACGATTTACACTACGCTTCTCGAGGTATTTCACCGTGACTCATTGAATGATATTCGCATGGAGCTGGTACCCGGGATTCCCGCTTTTCTAGCGGGAATTAACGGCATCGTGGAAGCTCTCGTGAAAAAGGGCGATTCCTTTTTGCTCATGGACAGTTTAAAAGATGAAGAAGGACTGACGGCCGATACGGTGGCCATTTTAAAAACCACGAGAAGTGGGGATACTTTCCATCGTTTAAAAGCGGCGGGCTACTATTCTTTATATCTGGAAAATATTGAAACGGATCATTGGGTCATGACCGATAATCCTGAAAAATGCAAGGATCGAAAAGCCTATATGAGTTTAATTTTAGCAAGGAGGGAACCGTGGAACATGGCGGCGATATTGAATCGTATAGGGGATCGTATAGAGGTTCTATAATCGATTTCAGCTCCAATATTAATCCCCTCGGTATCCACGAAAAAGTTAAGAAATCTATGGTGCGAGCCTTGGACCTGTCGGACCGTTATCCCGATCGCCATTATCGCGCATTAAAAAAATCCCTTGCGGAGTTTATGGGCTGTCAGGAAGAGTCCGTCGTCGTGGGAAACGGCGCCATGGAAATAATCGATCATTGTATTCGAATGTTTCCGGGAATTTATATTGCAGAGCCTTGTTTTAACGAATATGGCGGTATCGCCGAAAATGAGAGGAAAGCTGTCCGTCGATTTGTCATGGAGCCGCCTTTTTCTTTGAATGTGGACGCATTTATTCAAAATATGCCGAAAGGCGTGCTTACGATCTTGACCAATCCTAATAATCCCACGGGATACGTGCTACGAAATGACGAAATAGAAAAAATTTATGAGGCCGTAGAGGCCCGAGACGGCTATTTATTAATGGATGAGACTTTTATAGAATTTGTAGATCTACATGATATGGATCCGTCTCTCGGTTTTCATCTGCCCCGAATGATCAAGGTGCGGGCAGCTACTAAAAGCGCCGCTTTGGCCGGGGTGCGTCTTGGATTTGCAAGCATGCCTCGAGACTTAAAAGAATCATTCGAAAAACATCAACTTCCCTGGACGGTGAACTGCATCGCGTCGGAAGCCGGGCAGGTGTTTAAAGATTTAGGCGATTATTTCGAAGAATCTCGACATTACGTGGCGAAAGAGCGTAGGCGGTTGATGGAGGCCATCGACAGTTCTTCTATCGGCAAGGCATATAGGAGCGAGGCAAATTTTATTTTGATCGAGCTGAAAAACATTTCAAGTAAAGAGGTGTTTGCTTTTTTACTTGAAAGAGGAATTTTGGTGCGAACTTATTCCGATAAATTATTAAAGGGATATATTCGAATCGCCGTTCGACGAGAAGAAGAGAATACGCAATTTATGGACGCATGGAAATCTCTTGAAAGGAGTACTGTTCATGTACATCAAGCAACCGAAAAAAATTGAAATGACCTCAATGGATTTAATCGAGGCTTATCTCGAAGATGTGGATTTTGAATTAGAGGAGCTTCCCATCGTTATGCGCATGATCCATACCACGGGGGACGTGGATTACCGCCACATTATCGATTTTCATCCGGAGTTTATTCAAGCGGCAAAGTTTTCCATATCAAACGGCTTGCCCATTTATACGGATACGAATATGGGCCGTGCAGGTGTGAATAAAAAAGCTCTGGAAGCCAGCGGCTGTGAACTGATGACCTTTATTTCCGATGAAGATGTGGCGAGAAAAGCCAAATCTCGCAAAACGACACGGAGCATCGTCGCTTTGGAAAAAGCGGTAGAGAAGGGATGCAAAGCTTTTATGATCGGCAATGCGCCTACGGCACTTTTCCGCCTGCTTGAGTTAATCGATGAGAAGAGAGTGGAACCCGATTTCGTCATCGCCGTTCCCGTCGGTTTTGTCGGCGCCGAGGAATCTAAAGATGCGATAGGCGACTACGATATTCCCTACATCCGCACCCTGGGAACGAAGGGTGGATCTAATGTGGCGGCATCGGTTTTAAACGCACTTCTTTACGAGGTCGTCGGGCGATGAGATCCACCATCGTCGACGGAAAGCCCATGCGGATGGGCTATACCACCGGTACCTGCGCCGTGGCGGCGGCTAAAGCTGCCATAATTTCTTTAGAAAAAGGGGAAACCGTCGATCTCGTCCGCGTGCAGGTTCCGGCGGGAGATGTTCTCACCATCGAAACGAGGGAAATTTCCCGTACGGAGAATCGAGCCGCTTACTCCGTTATAAAAGACAGCGGTGACGATCCGGATATTACAGACGGTATGGAGCTTCAAGTGATCATAGAAAAGACGACGGATGGAAAGGTTTCCTGGCGGAAAGGGAGAGGTGTCGGAGTCTTTACCGAAGACAGCTTGTTCGGAACGGCCGGAGAACTCGCCATTAATCCCGTGCCGAAAAGGGAACTTACGAACCTCTTAAAAGAGCATTTGGACGAGGGGATCGCCATCGAAATCAATATTCCCCGAGGGGAGGAGTTGGCGGCGAAGACTTTCAATCCTCGACTGGGAATCGTCGGCGGCCTTTCCATTTTAGGAACGAGCGGTCTCGTGCGGCCCATGAGTAAAGATGCTTATGTAGCGACGATTCACATGGAGTTGGAATCACTCAAACATTCCGGAGCGGAGCACATTATTTTGACACCGGGCCACTACGGCGAAAGCTATGCAAAGAAATATTACGAAGGTATTCCCGTGGTACAGGTTTCCAATTATTTCGGCGACGCCCTTTGCCTCGCGAGGGATAAGGGATTTCATGAAATTACCGTCTTAGGACATATCGGCAAAATGGCGAAGCTCGCCATCGGCATTTTTCAAACCCACTCCGCCGTTGCCGACGGACGCATGGAGGCGCTGGCTTACTATCTGGGGAAACTGAATGCACCTCGAGAGTTTATCGACTCTATAGAAAATGAAGTGACGGCGGAGCGCGCCTTTATTCGCTGTGAAGAAGAAGGATACGGTGTCATCTCCCGCGAAATGGAGTGTGGCATTGAAAAGAGGATCATGCGCTACTTAAAGCGAGACGATTTAAAGATTCACGGGAAGATATACACCATGGAGGATTTATCATGATAACCTTAGTAGGAGCCGGGCCCGGAAGTCGCGGATCCATGACATTGGATGCTGTCGAGGCCGTTCGCTCGGCGGACCGGGTGGTGGCCTTTCCCCGATTAAAGGAAAGTCTGGAATTTATTCGCAAGGATATTGTAGAGATACATCGCATAAGCGAAGTGGAAGATGCTGTCGCCGAGGATCATCTCGCAGTCGTCGTGAGCGGCGATCCTTTGTTTTACGGTCTGGCCGCCACGCTGAAGCGTAGAGGGGTTGAAATTTACCGAGTTGTACCCGGAATCAGCAGTATGCAATACGCCGCCTCGAAACTGCAAATCCCGTGGCACTCTATGGCTTTTCATTCTTTTCACGGCAGAGAGGTAGATTTGGACCTTCTATTAGATGAGAAGATCAGTTGTGTATTATTGGATAAACATTACTCTCTCACAGATCTTTCCGAAGGTTTAAAAGAAAAAGGAGCGGAGGGCTTGATTCATGGCGCAAGCTACCTATCTTATGAGAACGAAATATTAGAGACGAAATCTATCGGCGAAAGTTTTGATTTAGAAGGGGATTTGGCTTTGGGGGTGATCGAGCTTGCATTGGATGAATGACGAAGAGTATTTGCGGGGACAAGTTCCCATGACGAAATCGGAAGTGCGCATCCTTACTATGGCGGAATTTGATTTAAGTCCCGGTATGGAATTTCTCGATATCGGATCGGGAACGGGCTCTATTGCCGTCGCCGCCGCCTCCCTCGGTTGCAAGGTAACGGCATCTGAGTGTAATGAGGAAGCCTTGGATTTAATCGCCTTTAATGGGGAACGATTCGATGTGGAATTAAAAATTTTACCGGGAAAGGCTCCGGATTCCCTGGAAGAAAAAATATACGACCGCATTTTTATCGGCGGCAGCAGAGGTAATCTGGAAGAAATACTGGATTATAGCCACCGTCATTTAAATGAAGAGGGTATTTTGGGCGGTAATTTCGTGACGATTCAAAATGTGGAGACTATGCGGCGCTTCTTAAAAGAAAAAGGCTACGAGATGGCGGTGAAACATATCGCCGTGTCTCGTGAAGACAAGATCGGAATTTTACGCGCGGAAAACGGCGTGTTTTTAGTGAAAGGACGAAAGCGATGATTGCATTTATAGGCGCAGGTCCGGGAGATGTGGATCTCATTACCGTGAAGGGACGGAAGCTGATCGAGGAGGCCGATGTTATTATTTACGCGGGAAGCCTCGTGGACCCCGCCCACTTGGACTTTGCAAAAGAAGGCGCTCGTTTCTTCAACAGTGCCACTATGCATTTAGACGAGGTTCTGGAGATCATGCGGATCGCCGACTCCAGGAAGGAAAAGGTAGTGCGCCTTCATACGGGGGATCCGAGTGTCTACGGCGCCATACAGGAGCAAATGGATGCTCTCCGGGAATTGGGAATTTCATACTATGTGGTGCCCGGGGTCAGCTCCTTTTCCGCCGCGGCTGCCTCTATCGAGCGGGAACTCACCCTCCCGGGCGTCAGTCAGACAGTGATTTTGACGCGTAGAGCGGGTCGCACGCCCGTGCCGGAAAAGGAATCTATCCCCTCTCTCGCCGCACACCGCGCCACTATGTGTATTTTCCTTTCTGCAGGACAGATCCCGTCTCTGGTGGAAGATCTCCTGACATCTTACGAACCGACGACGCCCATTGCCGTCGTTTATAAGGCAAGTTGGGAGGATGAAAAAATCGTGCGTTCCACTTTGGAGCACGTAGTCGAGGATGTGAAAGCCGAAGGCATAACGAAACACGCCCAAATCCTAGTCGGGGATTTTTTAAACGGAGATTATGAAAAGAGTAAACTTTACGACAAACACTTTACGACGGACTTTCGAAAGGGCATTCAGTGAAGACGGCGGTATTAGTTTTTTCTCCACAAGGAACGCAGTTGGCCGCCCGTTATTTTTCAGCATTCGATCTTTACGGGAAAAGCTTCGGCAATAATATTTCGAAGGAAAAATTCAAAGGTATTTTTCGCAAGTACGATCGCATCGTCTTTATCGGCGCCATGGGTATCGCCGTCCGTTACCTGGCTCCCGTCCTACGGGACAAGCGAGAAGACCCTGCGGTGGCGGTCATCGACCCCACGGGGCGCTACGTTATTTCAGTGCTGAGCGGCCACCTGGGAGGAGCCAATGATTTCACCGTGGAGCTCGCGAAAAAAATCGGCGCCGTTCCCGTTATTACGACGGCTTCCGATCATTTAGGCTACACATCCATTGATCTCTTCGCCAAGGAAAATCACTATGTTATCGCCGATATGAAGAAGATGAAAGAAGTAGCGGCGGCCATGGTGGCCGGGGAACCGGTTTATTTTTATTCCGAGAAAAAGCCTCGCCCGGATTACCCTCATTTGGTGGAGGCGAAATCTGCGGAAGAGGCGGAGACCAAAAAAGGTGTCGTGGTTTCTTACGACGCTCGAGAGTTGACTCAGGGGCTCCAACTTATTCCGAAGGTGCTCCATCTCGGTATCGGTTCTAAAAAAGGAACAAAGGTCGAAGATTTAACTGCCCTTGTGGAAAAGACTTTCGTCGAAAACGGTTGGGATATGCGGGCGATTTCCACGGCTCACACCATCGATATTAAGCGAAACGAAGAATCCATTAAGAGCTTTTGCGAAAATCTGAAGATCCCCCTCAAAGATTACGATGCGAACACTCTCTCTGAAAAGGAAGATCGTTGCGGCGGCAGCGATTTCGTTAAAAAAACAGTGGGGGTAAAGTCCGTATCTTGTCCTGCTGCCTTAATGGGCGGCGATAATTTGCTCGTAGAGAAGGTATCGTCTTCAGGTTTAACTTTAAGCGTAACGGAGGAAAAAGATTGAAGAAACTATATATTATCGGCATCGGTCCGGGAGGGAGAGAACATTTCACCCGGCGTATGATTGATTGTATTAAAGCATCCGACGCCGTCGTGGGTTACACTCCTTATTTGGAATATATAAGGGAATTCACCGAGGGAAAGGATTGTTATTCTACGGGGATGAAGTCGGAAATTCAGCGCTGCCGAAAGGCCATTGATCTTGCGAAATCCGGCATAACGACCTCCATTATTTCCACCGGGGACGCCGGGCTGTATGGCATGGCGGGACCTATTTTACAGATGGGGGCGAAAGAAGATATTGCCATCGAAGTTGTACCCGGGATCAGCTCGAATTTCGCGGCAGCTTCCCTTGTAGGGGCGCCCATTATGCATGACTCCGCTACTATCAGCCTCTCCGATTTAATGACGCCTTATGATTTAATAATGGATCGGGTACGCTTGGCGGCTCGCGGAGATTTCGTCATCAGCTTTTACAATCCTCGTTCCAAGGGAAGGGCGGATTATCTGGAAAAGGCCTTTGCCATTTTAAAGGAAGAAGGATATTCCGGCGATCGGCCGGTGGCGGTGGTAAAAGACGCCTGTCGGGACGGAGAGGAAATTACCCTTACCACCATCGATACTATAGATTACGAGAAAGTAGGTATGAAGACCATGGTCATCGTGGGCAATAAGACGACCTATGTTGAAGAGGGCTATATGATTACGCCGAGAGGTTACGAGCTATGAAAATATGGATCATCGGCGGCACATCGGAAGGGGTGCGCCTCGCCGAATCTTTGGATCCACGAACCTATATTGTATCGGTGGTGACAGAGGAGAGCTTGGAATTTCTGCCGCAAGAAGCGGAGGTACACATAGGTGCCATGGATAAAAAAGCTATGGCGGATTTTATTTTGCACCATCAGATCTGCGCCGTAATCGACATGAGCCATCCCTTTGCAAAGATCGTATCGAAAGAGGGGAAGGCCGCCGCCGAGAAATGTAATATTCCTTACTACCGTCATCTTCGATCCCTTGGAGAAGGGGGCGATCTCCTTTTTAGGGATTATGCTTCCTGTGCCGAGTTTATATCCAAGCTAACGGGAACTTTTTATTTCACCACAGGATCAAAACACAGTGATTTATTTCAGTCGATTCGGGGGGATAGTCGACATATTTATCGCATCATCCCCTCTGAAAAAAGCATTCATATTTTAAGAGAGGCCGGCGTTGAGATGAAGGATATGGTGGCCATGCTCGGACCCTTCGATTACGACATGAACTATGCACTTTTTAAACACGCCGAAGCCGATTACTTAGTGACGAAAAATAGCGGAGAAGGTTCCGGTTTTTATGAAAAGATTCGGGCGGCGAAAGATTTAAACATGACATCCCTCGTCATTTCTACAGAGAGGGAAGAGGGATACGATTTCGACGAATTGTCCGCCATTACGGAAAGGATTTCCAATGAAATACTCCTATCGCTTTTACACCAATAAGGACTGCGATTATTTCCCCTGTCACGAATACGAAGGGGATTTTAACTGCATGTTTTGCTACTGCCCGCTTTACCTATTAGATAAAGACTGCGGCGGAAATTTTCAATATGTAGAGGGCGTCAAAGACTGCTCAAACTGTTTGATTCCTCACAGACCGAAAGGATACGATTACATCAACGCTCGATTGCGAAAAGAAATCGAAAAGAGGAAGAATAATGGGGCTGAATGAATTTCTGGAGGGCATCGAGCCCGTCGACCGGTCGGCTATGGAGGATGCGGAAAAATATTGGGACACGCGGACCCATCCTATCGGTTCCCTGGGTAAGCTGGAAGAGATGACCATTCGCCTGGCGGGAATTCAAGGCACTCCCATTCCTTCTCTAGCCAATAAAACCACCATCGTCATGTGTAGCGATAATGGCGTAGTGGCGGAAGATATCAGTTCATCTCCCCAGATTTTTACGCAAATGCTCGCCAATGCCATGGCGCGAGGGGAGACGGGGGTTGCTGCTCTTTCTCGCCATGTGGGCGCTGATCTTCGCATCGTGGATATGGGTATGCTCAAAACTTTGGAGCGGGAAGAAAACATCATCGACTGCGTTATTCGAGAGGGAAGC
This sequence comes from Aedoeadaptatus nemausensis, assembly GCF_903819165.1. Taxonomy (GTDB): domain Bacteria; phylum Bacillota; class Clostridia; order Tissierellales; family Peptoniphilaceae; genus Aedoeadaptatus; species Aedoeadaptatus nemausensis. The sequence goes on along the minus strand of NZ_CAIJCS010000014.1, from coordinate 279,442 downwards.
GGCAACATTGCCGTAGAAAATGCCATGACCCGTGAGGAAGCCCTGAAGGCTATTGAAGCAGGAATCGCCGTCGCTGAGGAAGAAATAAAAAACGGTTGCTCGATTTTGGGGACGGGCGAGCTCGGAATCGGCAATACGACCACCTCTTCCGCGCTTCTCGCTGCCATAACATCGGCGTCTTTAGAGGACTGCGTGGGATACGGCGCAGGTATCAGCGAAAAACAATATGAGAAAAAGCTCCATGTGGTAAGAAAAGCGATGGAAAGACTTTCTCCCAAAAGGGATATTATCGACACATTGGCCGCCCTCGGGGGATTTGATATTGCTGGAATCGTCGGCGTGTTTATCGCCGGCGCATATTACGGAATTCCCGTCGTCGTAGACGGCCTTATATCCGGTGCGGCGGCTCTCGTCGCCATAGAACTTAATGAGAGCGTAAGGGACTACGTTTTTACCTCTCACAGAAGCTCTGAAAAAGCATCGGATGTATTGTACCGTGCACTTAAGATGGAGCCGAGTTTGGATCTCGCCATGCGTCTCGGGGAGGGGAGTGGTTGTCCGCTATTTTTCGAGCTTTTGGAAACGGCCATTGGATGCATGACCGGCATGGGATCCATAGAAGACAATGCCATCGATCCCAATAGATTGGTAATTTTAAGGGGGAAAAAATGAAGCTTATTACGGGAGGCGCTCGCAGCGGAAAGAGCACCTTTGCCGAATCCTTAATGGAGGACTATAGCGAGGTCTGCTATATTGCCACGGCACGACCCTCCGATGATGAGGAGATGAAGGAGCGCATCGCCAAACATCGGTCGAGGCGACCCGACCATTGGCATACTCTCGAAGGCGATCGAAACCTCGCCTCAAATCTTCCGGCGGCAGATGCGGTCCTTCTCGATTGCGTCACCGTGCTTTTGAGTAATTATCTCTTCGATAGTGGCGAGGAGCTTACCGAAGGATCCATTCAAAAAGTAGAGGACGAGGTTAAGGAAGAACTTATGCTTTTATCCGACTTTTGCGAAAAAGAGAATATAGAGCTCGTCTTTGTCACCAACGAAGTGGGAAGCGGCATCGTGCCCATGCATCCCCTTTCAAGAGCTTTCCGAGATATCCAGGGTAGAGTCAATCAGTTTTTAGCGTCTCGCGCCGAAGAAGTGTATTTGGTCGTATCGGGAATTCCGGTGAGGATCAAATGAACAGTTTTTTTCTTGCTCTCCAATTTTTAACGCGACTCCCCATTCCCTATGAGACGGATTTTAACGAAGTAGAGGCGGGGAGGAGTCTCACTTGGTTTCCTCTGATTTCCGGATTAATGGGCTTGATCGTCGGCTATATTCAGTCTATTATCTTTCCAACTGCCCCGGAAATTTCAGGCTTCGTCGCCTTGATCGCCCTCTACCTTTTAAACGGCGGTCTCCATTTAGACGGGCTCGCCGATACCGCCGACGGTTTTTTATCCTACCGAAATCGGGAAGAGACCCTTAGAATCATGCACGATTCTACCATCGGCACATACGGTGTCGTCGCATTGGTCTTCCTCTTATTAGGGGAATACTCCGTCTTTTCTTCGACGAAAATAGGCGCCGTATATTTAGCGATATTCGTGGCGTCTGCACGTATGGGCGTGTTATTTTCTATCCATTTTTTCCCATCGGCCACATCGTCGAAGCTCGGAGATTTTTTCAAGCGAAGAGGCGAAGCTAAAGTCTATGCTCTTCAATGGATTATTTTATCGGCCTTTATATTCATCTTCAGCAAACCGTGGATGATCATCTTTCCCGTCCTCGCTCTTTTATTCAGCTACGCCTTCAGTCGTCTGTCGGTGAAAAAAATAGGGGGCGTTTCCGGAGATGTCTACGGCGCTATTATGGAGCTGTCCACTCTTTTGCTTCTTTTAATTTACGGAGGGTGGACTGCATGACTATTTACATGATGCGTCACGGGCAGACCCGGGCCAATATGGAAAAATACTACGCTACAGAAGATGAGCCCATTCTTCCCGTCGAGGATGAGAAGATTCGGGAGATTGCAAATGCTGTGGAGGAACTTGGCTTTAGATTTATCGTAGCGAGTCCCTATTTACGCGTCCGGCAAACGGCGAAGCTTATTGGCGATGTTTTAAAGATGCCTATAGCCGTAGATGAGAAAATTCATGAAATCGATCTGGGCGTACTGGAAGGCAAAACGTTTAAAGAGGCCTACGATCTCTACGGCGACGCCTTGCAACCATGGATTGACGATCCCTACACGAACGGCCCACCCAATGGGGAGAGTCTTGAGGAAGCCTATCAGCGTGCAGAAAGCTTTCTCTCAACGGCTCGGGAAGATACCCTTTATGTGAGCCACGACGGCTTCATTCGCGCCGTACTTTGTGCAAGGGACGGTCACATAGATAATTTTTTCCGATACAAAATCGAAAACCTGGAAATTGTAAGATTAAAGTAGATTTTCAAATGGTTTCAATTTTGTTACAAATTCAAAGAGAGTCTTTTTCCCATCCTTCCTTTCTGCTATAGTTTCTATGACTTAGAGAAAGGAAGTTTTAAATTGAAACATATAATGAAAAAATTAATGGCAAGTATTCTAACGGTACTTATTATATTTACCTGTACAGAATCTTTTGCAGCGGGCTACGATAATCCCCAACTCGTTTCCGTTCAACTTAAGAAAAATGGAAGCGGGGTTTACGATCGTTTTGAAATGTCCTGGCAAAACCCCCAATGGGTTCAAAAAAAGCTCAATGGAGGAGAGTCCGTAAGTTTTGAAATCGACGGGAAAGTAAATTACAAACCTTGGTCTTCCACAAAAGGCCATGTCTTTTCCGGCACCTTATCGAAAGAGCAGGGGAAAAATGTGCGCATGGAAATTCCTTCCAATGCATTGCCCCATCTTTCCTCGGTAGACATTAAGAGCAATTTGTATAGTTTCCGCGTTCGCTATAAAGTTGGAAAAGAAGTGAGTAATTACAGTGCTCCCGTTGCTGTAGGGTTCCGACCGGGTTTTTCCAATGCCAGCGAATGGTCCATGGAAGAGCTTACCTCTGCGGGTAGAAACGGATTTATTCCGAGCTCTATCAAAGCCGATATGAAAAAGGATATTACCCGTGAGGAATTTACGGAAATTATCGTTCGTGTTTATGAAAAAGTAAGCCGCGTTCACTTAGCGGCGGGCAAAAGTCCTTTTAAGGACACAAACAATGAGGCGGTAACCATCGCCAGCCGACTGGGCATCGTAAGCGGTGTGGGAAATGGAAACTTCAACCCTAATGCAAAAATCACACGCCAAGATATGGCGGCGATTCTCAGTCGTTTTCTAAAAACCCTCGACATCGAAGGGGACAGCACTGTTCAAAAACCCTTTAAAGATCACAATCAAATTAAACGCTACGCCGTAGAGCCCGTGTACAGTTTACAGAGCATGAACGTGTTCTCCGGCTACAACGACAATACCTTCAGACCCTTAACCAATGCTTCGAGAGAACAGGGCGTTGTACTGGGAGAGAGAATTTATCACTTTGTAAATTCGGAAAGATAAAATAAATCTGAAGATGAAAAATGCCCTTCGACCATTGCGGATCGAAGGGCATTTTTATATTGATTAAATTATTCAACGGTTACTGATTTTGCCAAGTTTCTCGGCTTATCCACGTCGTTTCCTAATAGTTTACTCACCTTATAGGCGAGGATTTGCTGGGGAAGGACGGCGAGGATGGGAGCGTACAGGTCGTCGATGGCGGGGACGCGTATGGTGGCGTCTGCGGCCTCGTCGAATTGGGGACCTTCGACATCGGTAATGACGATAGTATAGGCACCGCGGGATTTAACTTCCTTAATATTGGATACGCTCTTTTCCGCAAGTTCCTTTTGGGTGATAATCGTCACCACAGGAATGCCTTCTTCGATGAGGGCGATAGAGCCGTGCTTTAACTCGCCGGCTGCCATGGATTGGGCGTGAATATAAGAGATTTCTTTGAGCTTCAACGCACCTTCCTTGGCGCTTAAATAGTCGATGCCTCGCCCTAAATAGAAGACGGCGTCATGTTTGGAAAGCCGCTCGGCAATGGGATCGAGAGAGTCGATATCTTCTAAGATATTCTCGATCTTTTCGGGAACGGACTCGAAGGTTTCGATGGCTTTTGCCACATCTTCTTTCGAGTAATTTTCTAATTTATAGCCGAAGTCCAGTGCCAAGAGGTAAAGGCTTAAGAGCTGAGTAGAGTAAGCTTTTGTGCTGGCTACAGAAATTTCCGGACCTGCGTCGCAGTAAAGAACCTTGTCGCTTTCGCGGTCCACGCTGGATCCCACTACATTGGTAATGGCGAGAACTTTGGCGCCTCGTTGTTTCGCCTCGCGAAGGACGGCGAGCGTATCGCCGGTTTCTCCCGACTGGCTCACGACAATAAGCAGACTCTTTTCGTTTAAGAAATTCATATTGTAGCGGAACTCCGATGCGATATCGGCGGTGATTTCTCTGCCGATAGCATCTTCGATTGCGCGTTTACCGACCTGGGAAGCGTGGAAAGCTGTACCGCAGGCGGAAATATAAATATGATCGAAACTTTCGATTTCTTCCTTCGTAAAGGATTGATCCTTGAGATCGATAAAGCCGTCGGTTACTTTGCGACGCAGGGAATCTTTAATAGCCTTTGGCTGTTCGTAGATTTCTTTGATCATGTAGTGATCGAAACCTTCTTTACCGGCACTTTCCATGCTCCACTCTACTTTTTTAACGGCGCGATCTACGGGTTTTCCGTCGTTAAAGATTTGGTAGTTGGCGCCGTCGATGGTGACCACGTCGTCGTTTTCGAGATAAATCACATCCCGGGTGTAGGCGAGAAGGGCGGGCACATCCGATGCGGCAAAAACACCGTCGTCGCAAAGGCCTAAAATCAAGGGAGACTCGCGACGGGTGACGATCAGTTTTCCGGGATCTTCAGCGGATAAAACAGCCAAGCTGAAGGTGCCCGTAACTTCTTTAATAGCTTCTTCCACGGCAGATTTTAAATCTCCGTCGAACTTCGATGCGATTAAATTGGCGACGACTTCCGTATCAGTTTCGGAATAAAAAGTAAAACCCTTTTTGATCAAGTCATCTTTTAAAGTTTGAAAGTTTTCGATAATGCCGTTGTGTACTACGGCGATTTTTCCGTCGCTACTCACGTGGGGGTGAGCATTAGATTCCGTCGGCACGCCGTGGGTAGCCCAACGAGTGTGGCCGATTCCCACATTACCTTTTAAGGGATCCTTTTCTAATTTTTCGACAAGGGCGTCTAAGCGGCCGGCTGCTTTCGTAACGCGAAGCTCGCCGTCGTCGATGACGGCAATGCCGGCGCTGTCGTACCCGCGATATTCTAATTTTTCCAAGCCCTGAACGATGCGTTCCTCCGCATTTTTCGAGCCGTTAAATGCTACAATTCCACACATAATATCCTCCTTATTTATTGAGGGGGAGCTGCCGTATTGATTTTGTGCAACGGTCGCCCGTTGTTTTGTACAATACTAAGGTTGCAGACCTATGAAGCATCCGCCGATAATTCGATCACTTCATTCCTCGTCCACCTTTTAGGTGCTGGCGCTTGATGATCTTCTCCCCGTCATTTTAAGTTTAATACCAAGTATTATATCATAGTCTGATAAAAGGTTAAACGAAGGGAATCTTGACGCTTTCCCTTGGACTTGTTATCATAAATTTATATGACTTACGAACAAAATCACGTACTCAACATAGGAGGTTGACATGACAGAAGAAAATAAAGTACTCGCATCCGTCGACGGAATGGACATTCACGCATCCGACGTGGATGCTTATTTACAAAGCATGAATCCCCAAATGGCCATGCAATTTCAAGGGGAAGAAGGCAAAAAACAAGTTTTGGATGAATTAATTCGTCAAGAACTTCTTTTAAAAGACGCTCTCGATAAGAAGATGGACGAAGAGGAAGAATTTAAGAAAGTTTTCCAAGATACGAAACGTTCTTTATTGAAGTCCTACAACTTCTCCAAAACCATCGAGGGAGTAGAAGTTTCCGACGACGAAACGAAAGCTTTCTACGAAGAAAATAAACAATTTTTTAAAAAGCCCGAATCCGTTCATGCCGCCCATATTTTAGTGGACGATGAAGATAAGGCGAAAGAAATTGCTCAAAAACTAGATGAAGGTGCCGATTTCGAAGAGCTCGCTAAAGAACACTCCAGCTGCCCCTCCAGCGAACGTGGCGGTGATTTAGGTAGTTTCGGCCGTGGTCAAATGGTTCCCGAATTCGACGAAAAAGTATTTTCTATGGAAGATGGTACTGTTTCCGAGCCGGTGAAGACACAATTCGGTTACCACATTATCAAACGTATCGACAGCGAACCGGAAACTTCTCGCGCATACGATGAGGTAAAGAGCGAAATCAACATGGAAATTACCCGTAGAAAACAACAAGAAAAATACTTGGAAAAAGTAAGCGGTCTTGAAGAAAAATATAATGTCGTGAGAAAATAAAAAGAGTGGCTTCGGCCACTTTTTTTTATTCTCTGCTATGTTGATTGATCTTAGATTTTACCGTGGGAGCGTTTTCGATATAGTATGTTATAATATAGACTATCAGGAGGATATTTTTTATGGAACAAGATTTATTCGCGTTTATCGATCGCGCCACGGAACTTTTAAAGATCAAGATGGATCATATCGTCGCCTTAAATCGCGAGCTGGAGAATTTCTTTGTCGTAGAATATGGCGATATGGACAGTTTCCTGGCGGTGAACTCCCGGATAAAATCTCCGGATTCTTTACGCGAAAAAATTATACGCAATAATTTCTACATGTATTACGATAGCCCGGTAAAGATGATGTTTGCCATTCAGGATATTGTAGGTCTGAGAATCGAATGCCGCTTCACAGACGACGAGGTAGGAATTTATCGCGCAATTTTAGAGAAATTTAATATTCCCGCGGGTGGAGGATATTATCGCTCCCCGGGTCATAAACATATATTTTTAAATTTGGAAACTCCCCAGCCTATGCTACAGAAAAACGGCTTCGGAATTTACAAAATCGACGGTTACATCATAGACGATGGCTTTAAATTAAAATTCGAGCTTCAAATTAAATCCCTCGTCAACGTGTTCTGGGGCGAAATCGATCACAAGGTACTTTATAAAAACTTTAATTATATGCTGACGGAAGATTTTTTTGCCGATATTATGCATTCCATTAAAGATAATCTTTCCATGATCGACCGCCAATTAAAGATTCTATATGAACATGTGAACGATATGGATTCTTCTGCGGCCATCAGCAACCACAATCAGGTAAAGAGCCTGCTTTCAAAAATCATTCACGATATATTTATCGGTTGGGTACGAAAAGATCTGGGTTTTGTCGTCGACCTCAACGATATTTCCGATATTTCAGTGGATTATCTGGTTTACAAGAATTATTATCTTCTGGATTACGACGACGGAGAAAATTTTATTCGCCTGCTGAATCGCGTGAATGCCATGGATCAGGATAATTTCAATGTAGAAGGTTTAGTCGTATTGGACAGGCGTCCGATTTTCACGACGGAGTTTACATCCCGTGTAGGGGGAGCGGTTTACGAGATAATAAACCGGGAATTTAGCTGGAGCCTCTTCTTTAAAATTTTAGCTGCGATTGAACAGAACGATCCGCGAACCGATTTCGAAGAATTTTTCCGATATGCGGAGGCCAGATTGAAAAGGACTATTGCCGAAGAGGTGAAGACGGATGCTTTCAGTGAAGAGGAGTACGAGGCCGTCGAAAATTTCGTATTGGATTGTTTGGCGGGGAATTTTGAAAGGGATCCTTCGTTTGAAAATATAACGGAAGGTTGTTTCAAGCAATCGCGCCATCAATTGACGCAGTTTTTCAGAAATATTAAGACTTATGAAGATTTCCAAGAAAACCGCGAACGTATCGAGCGTATGCTCAGGCATTAGGAGGTAAAATGGCAAATATTGTTTTAGCAGGGGGATGCTTTTGGGGCTTGGAAGAATATTTTCAACGCACCGAGGGTATCCTCGATACAGAGGTAGGATATGCCAACTCCAATATCGACCACCCGAGTTATGAAGAAGTTTGCGAAGGAAAGAGTAAGGCTGCCGAGGCCGTGAGAATAGAATATGACGAAGGGGTTTTACCTACAGAGAAGCTATTGGATATTTTCTATTCCATTATCGATCCCTATAGTTATTTCAGGCAGGGAATGGACATCGGAAGGCAATACAGGACGGGAATTTACTATGAGCCGGGAGGCGACCGGAAGGACTTGTTTTTAAAAGATAAAGAGGATCGACAAAAGGAGTCTACTCGCAAAATTTGGGTAGAAGTGGAGCCTCTGGATAACTTCTGGCCAGCGGAGGAATACCACCAACGCTACCTACAAAAAAATCCGGGCGGCTACTGCCATATTCCTTTGCCCGATAAAGTTGAAAAGTAATGACGAGCATCGTCTTTTCGTGTAAGATAAAGAAGAGGTGATATTGTGATAAAAGGATTAAAGGGGGAATCTCCCGTACTCAAGTTTTTTGCCGACATCACGGACATTCCGAGATGCAGTAAAAATGAAGAAGAAATCAGTAATTATTTAAAGCAGTGGGCCCTTGATCGCAAGCTTGAAGTGATCCAAGATGATGTCAATAACATTATTATCAAAAAGCCTGCAACAGAAGGTTATGAAGATGAACCGACCACGATTTTGCAAGGCCATATGGATATGGTTTGCGGTGCTGTAAAAGGCCATGAACACAATTTCTGCTCCGACCCTATTGAGGCGGTAGTAGAAGGGGATCGCATTATCGCCAAAAACACTACACTCGGTGCAGATGACGGTATTGCCGTCGCCATGATGCTTGCAATCTTAGATGGCGACTACCCCCATCCGGCCCTCGAGTGCTTAATTACGGTGGACGAAGAAACAAATATGACCGGCGCCCACAATGTAGAAGGTAAATATATCGAAGGACGCCGTTTAATTAATATCGACTCCGAAGAAGAGGGCATTATTACTGTCGGTTGTGCCGGCGGGCTCGTCAATAATGTAGTCTTTAAAAAGGAATTTGAAGAAACCGATAAGGCGACCTTCCTTAAGGTCGAACTGGCAGGTCTTCGCGGCGGACACTCGGGCAGCGATATTCACGAAGCTCGAGGCAATGCGATTTTGCTATTGGCTCGAATCTTAAAGATGGCTTATGAAGACCATGATTTCGATATTGCGGACTTCCACGGCGGCACCCGTCCCAATGTCATTCCTCAAGACGCGGAAGCCGTTATCGCTCTTGAAAGCGCCGAAGTCGACGGCGTCGTCAAGGCCTTAAATGAAGCGGCCGATATAATTAAAAGCGAATACATCGCCACCGATCCCAAGGCACACTTAACGATTACAGAAGTGCCTTCACAAAAGGTGTTGGCGCGAAAGGTGTCCGACGGTATTATAAACTACCTCGTAACCACGCCGAACGGTGTCAATACCTTTAGTAAAAAGATCGAAGGCTTAGTAGAATCTTCTACTAATATCGGCGCGGCTATCAGCTCTGAAGACAGCTTTGCTTTTTCTTCTCAAATCCGAAGCGATGTAGAGACGAAGATTTTGGAAATCGCCATGAAAAACCGCACAGCAGCGGAAGTAAACGGCGGCGTATTTGAAAAACTCTCCGCTTACAAACCTTGGGAATACGCCGAAGAATCTCCATTAAGAGAAAAGGCGGTAAAACTTTGGAAAGATCTCACAGGAGAAGAGCCGACGGTGGAAATGATTCACGCCGGCTTGGAATGCGGAATCCTACAAGACAGTATCGGTAAAATGGATATGATCTCCATTGGACCGGACATGGAAGGCGTTCACGCACCGGGAGAAAACTTATCGATTCAATCGACGGAAAAAGTATTCGCCTACTTGCTAAAACTATTAGAACAGAAAGGATAATTATGAGCCACGATCACAATCACGACCACGAACATGAGCACGAAGAAGTAGAAGTCATCACCCTGACACTGGAAGATGACAGCGAGTTGGAATGTGCCGTTATCGGCATCTTCCCCTTTGAAGAAAAAGAATATATCGCGCTTATGCCATTGGACGGCGACGATATCGACGAAGACGCATCCGTTCTTCTATACGAATATAATGAGATCGGCGACGATGATTTGGAACTTGTCTTCATTGAAGACGAAGATTATTTCAACAAAGTAGCCGACGAATTCGAAGCTCTGTACGCCGACGAAGGCGAAGAGTAAGGAGTATATTATTACGACATTACCTTATCTAAGTTATAGTGCCTATTCGCAAAAAGTCTACGGCATGAAGGTTTATAAAATTCCCATCCACTTAAAAGGGACCTGCCCCAATCGGGACGGCACCAAAGGAAGGGGAGGATGTATCTTTTGTGGTGAAGAAGGCGGCAGCTTCGACTGGGTTCGGGGAAGCATAAGGGAACAATATCGTAACAATAAAGAGTTTATCGCCAAGCGCTACAAGGCCGAAGGCTTTATAGCTTATTTTCAAAATTTCACGGGAACCTATCTTCCCATCGAAGATTTTCGAAGAAGTCTCGAAGAAATAGCCCTGGAAAACCCCTTGGGCGTATCTATTTCTACGCGACCCGATTGTTTGGGAGAGGAATACCTGGACTGTACGGAAGACTTATTCGGCGCGGAAAACGTGACTTTTGAACTCGGTCTTCAATCTCCAAATAACGAAACGCTCGACCTTTTAAATCGCGGTCATAGCGTAGAAGACTATATTGAGGGCGCTCGCCGCCTGAAAGAAAGGGGCTTTCGTCTGTCGACCCATATGATCCTGGATCTTCCTTGGGACGAGGAAGGCGATATGATCAAGGGAGCTAAGCTTTTAAACGAGGTCGGTTCGGACGAGGTTAAGATTCATAATCTTTACGTTCCCAAGGGGACAAAACTCGCCGAATGGTATGGGTATGGACAATTTCAGCCCATCGAAATGGAAGCCTTCATTAACAGGGTTATTTTATTTCTCGAGCATCTCGATCCCGACATGGTGATCGGCAGATTGCTCGGAAGGGCCCCCGAGGAGAATGTTCTGTTCGCCAATTGGGGCCGTAGTTGGTTTTATATTCGCGACGAAATTGTTCGCCGCATGGAACGGGAAGGCAAGTGTCAAGGACGCTTGTTTGAGTAAAGAAAGGAAGATAATTATGATTCGTTACATCTTAGGAGCAAAAGGCGCAGGTAAAACAAAATGGCTTATCGATCATGCAAATGCAGATCACGAAGGCGGCAACGGAAACATTGCCTTTGTAGAAGTAGACGACGATCATATCTTCAGTCTCGACTATAATGTACGTCTTATCAATGCGACCAATTACGGTCTTACATCTCTCGATCATTTCTACGGCTTTATTTGCGGAATGCTCGCCATGGACTATGATTTAGAGAAAATTTATGTAGACGGCATTTACAAAGTTATCGATCTTTCCTTAGAGGATTTGGAAGATCTTACGAAACGTTTAGAAGCGCTTAATGTTGAAAACTGCAGAGTTTACATCAATGTAGATTATGTAGAAAGCGAAATTCCGGAAAGCTTAAAAGAATTTTGTGAAGAAGTTTCCTTAGAAGCTTAAGTAATTAGACAGGGGATCGTATGAAGTCAAATAAAAATATCGTCCGCGTGATTGCCATTATTTTATGTATTGCTATGCTTTTACCGGTACTGATCAATGCCTTTTTCTGATGACAGTGTCGTTATGGAACCGATTTGCGACAAATGGTTTCAGCATTTTATTGAACGACGCCTTGCGTTGATTCGCGCGTACGAACGGGGCGATTTAAATAAAAAAGAGTTTTTACAATCCAATTTAAAAGACATCGACAATAGTAATGTTCGCCCTTTTTTCCTTGTAGACCGCTTGGAAAAAGGGATCTTTAACTACCAGTACTACAATGCTTTGGCGAAACATTATCGCATGGAGGCGCGAAAGGTAAAAAATCGTCGTCGTTCCAGGAGAGATTATACGCATTATTTGTCTCTTGCGGAGAAGTATTACGGTAAGAAGGATGAAACGATTTTAGATATTTTAAAATTCATGAATTTTAATGATCTTTACGGCTATTTCATTCATTGTCGCAACAAAAACTTGGAAAATGAACTCTTTGAAATCGTGTTCGTCGACTACCCGGAGTTTATTTTGCACTCAAAATCGAAACTGATTTACGAAACCCTCTGCGATCACGACGTATTTCACGAAGAGAAAAAACGTTCAATAATCGACAGCTATATAAACGATAGTTACTAAAGGAAAGTGAGGAGTACTTTGGACTATAAAAATTTACAGGTGAGCGATCCTGAAATATATGAACTTATTCAAGAGGAGACGGAGCGTCAGCAATCCCATATCGAGCTGATCGCATCTGAAAACTTTGTATCGAAGTCCGTTATGGAAGCGATGGGATCTCCACTCACTAATAAATACGCCGAGGGACTCCCCGGGAAGCGTTACTACGGCGGTTGTGAAGTGGTGGATAAGGTGGAGCAGTTGGCCATTGACCGCCTGAAAGCACTTTATGGAGCGGATCATGCGAATGTCCAACCCCATAGTGGGGCCAATGCCAATATGGCGGTATACTTGGGCTTGTTAAAACCGGGAGATCGCATTCTCGGTATGAACCTGAGCCAAGGCGGACACCTATCCCACGGAAGCCCTGTGAATATTTCGGGTAAATATTTCGACGTCGTAGATTACGGAGTAGATAAAGAAACTCAGCGCATCGATTACGACGCTTTCGAGCGTGCTGTAAAGGAATATAAACCTAAGCTCGTCATCGGCGGTGCATCGGCTTACCCCAGAAAGATCGACTTCAAGCGCATGGCAGACATCGTAAAGAAAAGCGGAGCCTATTTTATGGTGGACATGGCTCACATTGCCGGGCTCGTCGCCACAGGTTATCACGAAAACCCGGTAGAATATGCCGATGTGGTAACGACCACCACTCATAAAACCCTTCGCGGACCGCGAGGAGGAGCTATTCTTTGTAAAGAAGAGCTGGCCAAGACCATCGACAAGGCCGTGTTCCCCGGACTCCAAGGAGGACCTTTGGAACACGTTATTGCAGCCAAGGCAGTTTCTTTCTACGAAGCGGCTCAGCCGGAGTTTAAGACCTACTGCGGACAAATCGTCGCCAATGCGAAGGCCATGGAAAAGGTCTTTTTAGAGGAAGGCATCGATTTGGTTTCCGGCGGTACCGACAACCACCTGCTCCTTATCGACGTGCGTTCTTTGAACATGACGGGTAAAGATGCTGAGGCGTTGTTAAATGAAAGCGGCCTGGCCGTCAACAAAAATACCATTCCTTTCGACCCCGAAAGCCCTATGGTAACGAGCGGCATCCGAATCGGCACCCCCGCCATTACTACCGTCGGAGCAAAAGAAGAAGACGCGGCCTTCGTCGCCAAGATTATGGCCGATGTAATGAAAAAGGACATCGACTCTAAAGAGGCAAAAGATCGCGTGAAAACCTTCTGCGAAAAATTCCCGCTATACAAATAATGTAAAGGACTCCTCGGAGTCCTTTTTTATTGGCGTCCTCGACGAGGCTTCGTTGAAAGCTTATTTTAACGATGTTATAATGGTGTGTAATGGATAAAACTATAATCGTCACGAGACGATGGAATATCATTCGGAGGTGAGCGGCAATGGAAAGACCGATTGTTTGTATTTTAGGCCGCCCAAATGTGGGAAAGAGCACGCTCTTCAATGTGCTAACAGATTCAAAAATTTCAATTACAGAAGATACACCGGGGGTTACGCGCGATCGAATTTATGCCAAGGCTACCTGGCTGAATCACGAGTTTACTTTAATCGATACGGGTGGTTTAGATCCTTCCTCCGATGAAATTTTCATGCCTGAAATTATTGCTCAAGCGGAAGTTGCCGTAGAAAACGCGGAAGTCATTCTCTTTTTAGTTGACGGCAAAGACGGCCTGACGGAAGTCGATAGGGAAGTAGCCGACTACATTCGCCGGTTCGGAAAAAAAGTCCTTCTCGTCATCAATAAAATGGATTCAAAACTTGCTCGAGATCACCTATATGACTTCTACGAGCTGGGTCTCGGCGAACCGTTCGTCATCAGTGCGGAGCAGTCCAGGGGAATCGGGGACCTACTCGATGCGACGGTGGCGTCTTTCCCCGAAGTGGACGAAGATGATCATCACGACGAGATTAAGGTAGCCTTTATCGGAAAACCCAATGCGGGAAAATCTTCTCTCGTGAATCGCATTTTAGGAGAAGAGCGCTCCATCGTAACGAATATTCCCGGAACGACCAGAGACTCGATTCACTCGTTCTTCGAGTATGAAGATACGGACTACGTTTTGATCGATACGGCGGGACTTCGAAAACGCAAAAAAATCAATGAAAAAGTAGAGCGCTATTCGGTAGTGCGAACTCTAAGGAGTATTGAACTCGCCGATGTTTGTGTACTTCTCGTGGATGCCACGGAAGGCATTAGCGAGCAGGATTCTAAGATCGCCGGCTACGCCCATGACAACAAAAAGGCCATGATTATCGCCGTAAATAAATGGGATGCCGTGGAAAAAGACACCTATACTATGAAGCACTTTGAAGCGGAGGTTCGCAGAGAGCTTCCCTTCTTAAACTACGCCCCCATGATTTTTATTTCAGCTTTAAAAGGTACGCGTGTAAAGAAGTTGTTGGATCTTATTCACGTGGTAAACAACAACTATTCTCTTCGTATTCAAACCGGCGTCTTAAACGATATTATGAACCGTGCGGTTTTAATGAATCAGCCGCCCAGTGACAAAGGCAAGCGAGGGAAATTATATTACGCCACACAGGTTTCCGCTCGTCCGCCGAAGTTTTTGCTATCGGTGAACGATAAGGAATTGTTCCACTTTACCTATTTGCGCTTTTTAGAAAATCAAATCCGCGCGGCTTACCGTTTTGACGGTGTGCCCATTATTATGGAATTGAAGAACCGATGAAGACGGTACTAGTTTTACTTTTATGCTATCTTATAGGTACGATTTCAGGTGCCTATATTGTGGGCATGCTCTTTCGTCATAAAGATATTCGGATGGAAGGTAGCGGAAATGCCGGAACGACCAATGCCATTCGGGTTATGGGTAAAAAGCTGGGCTATTTGACTTTTGCTATCGATGTTTTAAAAGGGGTGGCGGTGATGCTTTTGGTGGCACCCATGCTGGACGAATCTGTCCGCCTCTTTGCGACTCTTTTTGTCGTATTGGGACACGATTACCCCTTCTACTTAGGTTTTCGCGGTGGAAAAGGCATTGCCACGACCTTCGGTGCATGGGGTGCCATTGCACCTTTATATGTAGTTGTCGCGGCTATTGGCGGCTATATTGTCGGAAAATTGAGTCGTTATGTGAGCTTGGGCTCCTTAACATTTCTTTCAATCGTATCTGTTTTAATGATTTTTACATGGAAAAGTAGCCCTCTAAATGTGCTCGCCATCGTGCTCGTTTGGGGCCTCGGTTTTTTTCGTCACCGGAGCAATTTAAAGCGTTTAAGGGAAGGAACCGAGAACAAAGTGGGAGGTTGATTGTTTGAAGATCGGAGTTATAGGATCGGGCAGTTGGGGAAGTGCCGTCGGAAATTTATTGGCGACCATTGGCCACGAGGTCCATATGTATACGAGAAGCGACGAACAATATCATCGCATGAAAGAATTCGGAGACAATCCCCATTACTTAAAGGATTTTTACTTCGCCTCTTCCGTGCAATTTCACTGTGATTTCGAAGAGGCCGCTCAAGATGTGGAAGTCCTCATTCTCGCCGTGCCGACTGCGGCGGTTCGTGAGTCTATGGAGAAAATTAAAGAATGCGAATCGCGAGCTGTCGTCGTGAATCTGGCGAAGGGTTTAGAGCAGGGAAGCCATTTACGAGTTTCAGAAATCGCAAAGGAAATTATTCCCGAGAATCCCTTTGTCGTCTTATCCGGTCCCTCCCATGCGGAAGAAGTGGCGAAACTTTTGCCGACGACTGTTCTCGTTTGCTCTGAAGATGAGGAAATCGCCCTAAAAATTCAAGATCTCTTTACACATGATGCTTTTCGCGTCTATGTTCAGGACGATATGGCCGGTGTGGAAATCGGCGGCGCATTAAAAAACATTATAGCCCTCGGCGCCGGATTATCCGACGGTTTGGGCTATGGCGACAATGCCAAAGCGGCCCTTATGACCCGTGGTCTTACGGAAATACAACGCCTCGGTATCGCCCTCGGCGCCAAGCCCGTCACCTTTCAAGGTCTTTCGGGAGTTGGGGATCTAATCGTAACCTGCACCAGTACCCATAGTCGTAACTGGCAGTTCGGCAATCGCATCGGCAGGGGAATGGATGTGGAGGAAGCGATCGAAGACATAGGTCAAGTCGTAGAAGGTTATAAGACGACGAAGGCAGCCTATGAGCTTGCAAACGATCTGGGAATTGAAATGCCCATTACGGAGAAACTCTATAATGTGCTCTATGGAGGTTTGGAACCTCGACGCGCCGTTTTGGATCTTATGCAGCGACCCAATAAACACGAAAACGAGAAGATCTTTTTATTATGAAGCGACCGCCTAATTACAAAATGAAGCTTCGGCGAAAGCGTCGTGCAAAAATGCGTAGACGACGGTTTTTATTTTATCTCTTAGTATTGTCACTTCTGGCTGCCATCTTTTTTGTTCTCTATAATAAATATGTCGTAGCGCCGAAAATCGCTGAACCTCAGGTAGTGGAATATCGCGATGTAGTAAAAGGCGAGGGCTATCTTTTGCTCGACGAAGAGATCGTCTTTACGAAGGCCAACGGCATCGCCATTTATAATGTGCAAGAGGGGAAGAAAGTTCCTAAAAATGTAGAGGTGGCGGATATTAATGTAATGAACGATAATTCCAAAGTAAAGGATCAGTTGATCCGTATTCAGGCTGCCATCGACTTTAAAAACGACAGTTCCAATAATGAGGTAAAAGACGAGGAACAGCGGGAAGATGAGACGGTCATTCGTAATATTCAACGTTTTATAAGAGATAAAGATAACGAAAAGTTGGTATCTTCCATCAACACACTGGATTTAAGCACGAAGCATACCGTCAATGTATCGGAGCTGAACGAGTTGCTGAAGCTTTCCATATCCGATCTGGAGGAAGAGAAAGAGAAGCTGACGGAAAAAATAGCCTCCACCAGCAGTGACTATAAATCGCCTATTTCGGGGATTGTAAGCTATACTTTCGATGATATTAAAAAGGAACTGTCGATTCATTTGCCGGATGAAACTTTTACCGCAGACTATTTAAAAAATGTGAATGTGGGGACTATTACGAGAGGAAAAAGCAAGGTCAGCGAAAAGAAAGCTTTTTTCCGCTGTATCGGCGATACCTTTTATAAAGTGGCCCTTCCCATAGACGACCCTCGATTAATGAATGCTTATATCGGAAAAACGGTTCCCATACGAATCGGTAAAGTCATGACAGAAGCTTATGTCAAGGGAATTAACGAAGATGAAAGTGGAACCGTGGCGATTTTAGAACTGAGAGATCACCTGCAACAGGTTTATGTTCCTCGCAAGCAAAAAACGGTAATTATTAAAAACACCCTTCCTGCTATTAAAGTGCCGAAAGAAGCTATTGTAAAAAATAAAAAAGGCCAAGAGGGCGTTTACGTAAATGCAGTGCGTCATTTCGTGAAGTTTGTACCCGTAGATGTTTTGGCGGTTCGAGGAGATTACGCTATATTAAATTTAGGTGACAGTAAGCAAACCATCGCCGCTTCCGGCGGGGATCGGGTAAAAACCCTGAGACGTTACGATGAAGTTATAATCGAGCCTAATAAAGTAGATCGTGAGAAGATAGTGTATCAGTAAGGAGTTGGTGAGTTTGTCCGCTATGGAAGAAAATCTGAAGCGCGTACGAGATGAAATAGAAAAATGTCGTGAGCACAGTCTGACAGGTGAAGAGGTAAAACTTATCGCCGTTACAAAAACTCATGGCGTCGATGTCATGAAAGAAGCCATCGATCTCGGCGTTACCGATGTGGGCGAAAATAAAGTTCAGGAACTTACAGAGAAGATGGATCTTATCGGAGATAAGGTTCGTTATCATATGATTGGAAACTTGCAATCAAATAAGGTAAAATATATCTATCAAGATGTCGCTTTAATCCATTCGCTTGATCGTTCGTCTTTGGCTAAGGAAATTGAAAAGCGTGCCAAACAGACGGACCATATTGTTCCCTGTCTTTTGCAGGTCAATATTGGCGATGAAGCTTCTAAGGGCGGTCTAGCCTACGATGGCGTATTGCCTTTTTTAGAATCCATTCTCGACTATAAACATATTAAAGTCGACGGTTTAATGGCCATCGCACCGAATACAGAGGATGAGGCGTATTTAAGAAAGCTGTTTCGAAAAATGTTTGCCCTCAAAGAAGACATAGATAACCGTCACTATGAGGGCGTCCATATGACCCATCTTTCCATGGGCATGAGTAATGATTTTGGCATAGCCATTGAAGAAGGCGCCAATATGGTACGTGTGGGCAGTCGCATTTTTGGGAAACGACATTATTAAGGAGGAAGACATGGCAGATTTTGGGAACAAATTAAAAAAAGCATTTGGTTTCGGTGACGATTACGATTACGATGATGAGTACGAATATACAGAAGATGAGGCTTTTCAAACGACAGAAGTAGAGCCCGTTACGACGACGCGTGCACAAAAGGCCGCTCCAAGCGTTCGTCATAAAGATAATGGCAGCGTGCTCAGTATTCAGACGAAGGCTTCCATGGTCATTACCATTCACGAGCCCTTGAGCTACGACGAATCTCCGAAGATTGTAGACGATCTGAAGGAGCACAAAGCCGTCGTTTTAAATTTTGAGCAATTGGATCTCGATGTGAAACGAGAAATTTTCGATTTCGTCAACGGTGCGCTTTATGCTATCGAAGGCAAGATCCAAAAAGTAAATAAAGATATCTTTATTCTTGCACCGGCCAATATCGCTATCGACGGGTTGAAAGAAGAGCTTCAAAACTCGGGTATTTTCCCCTGGTAATATGCTCGATAAGAACTTAATATTACAACATATTCAAGAACCTGAAAAAATCACTATGCTGCGTCATATCCTAGATTTACCGGAGATCGCTTCGAGAAATTATAGGGCGACGGATAGTGATTTTTTAGACCCTTACGAACAACGCCTCGTGGAATCTGTATGCCATCACTTTCCCGATGTGGAGGCGAACTTCTTTCCCGAAGGAGAGAGGGAGCGTAAGATCGTCGTGTTTTCACCGCCTTATTTCGACAGCGAAGAAGCGATAGTGGCTTTTAAGCTTAAAATAAACGATGAGGTTAATCACCGTGACGTGTTGGGCTCCATTTTATCCTTGGGTATTGAGCGGAATAAAATCGGAGATATCGTCATCGAAGACGATGTCTACATGTTTGTAAAAAGAGAAATCGCCAACTTCATCGCCGTGTCTCTGACGAAAGTAAAGCGCCAGCCCGTAAAGATTGAGCCGGTTTCTTTAGAGGATGTGCCCTTTCCCGAAGAACCCTGGATTAAGAATACGGCAGTGGTACAATCTATGCGGCTCGATTCCGTAATTCGCGCCGTAACCCATTTATCCCGCGACGATGTACGGGGGAGGATCGCCAAGGGGCTCGTCAAGGTAAATTTTAAGGAGATAAAAAAAGCTCACGAAGAAATTCAACCGGGAGATCTTCTTTCTGTACGAGGCTTCGGGCGCATTGCAATTTTCGACGATATGGCGACGACGAAAAAAGGAAAAGTCAGATTTACCTATGGAATATTAGAACAATAGGAGAGCTAATGGTAAGTATTTTATTAATCGCATTAATCGCATTGGATCAATTGAGTAAATTATGGGTCCTCGCCAATTTGAAGGAATCCGGGCCCATGGAGATTATCCCCGATTTTTTTCAGCTTCTCTATGTGGAAAATAGAGGAGCCGCTTTCGGAATCTTGCAGGACGGCCGGCCTCTTTTTATCGTGATTACCTTAGCCGTTATCGGCGCTTTGATCTATGCTCTCTATGGCAAGAAACATGATCTGGATCGCGTGATGCAATCTGCCCTCGTTTTAATTTTAGCAGGCGCTGTTGGAAACTTTATCGATCGCCTGCGCCTTCATTATGTGGTAGATTTTCTATCCTTTAATTTTTTCGGCCACCCCTTTGCCGTCTTTAATTTAGCCGACGCCATGATCGTCGTGGGCACCGTCCTTCTGATCGTTCAGCTATTTTTGAAAGAAGAACAGAAATCATGAAGGATCAAATTTTTGTAGCCGACGTAGAAGACATGAGACTGGATCTGTACATGTCGGATCGACTGCAGATGAACCGATCTCAAGTAAAAAATGCCGTCGTTTCCGGTCGCATCCTCGTCAATGGAAAAAAAGTGAAGGCAGGATACAGCTTGAAAATAGGCGACGAGATTCACTACGAAGCGGAAGAGGAATACATTATCGAGCCGAAGGATCTGGGAGTGGAGATCCTCTATGAAGACGAACACCTCGCCTGTGTCAACAAGCCATACGGCCTCGTGGTACACCCCGGTGCCGGAGAAGAGGACGAGACCCTTGTCCATCACATTCTATGGCGATTTGATCGCGTAGCGGAAGGAAGTGACCCCTTGCGTCCCGGTATCGTTCATCGATTGGACAAAGATACGTCAGGGGTTATGGTGATCGCCAAAAGTGAAGAAGCTTATACTGGGCTCATCGAGCTTTTCAAATCTCGGGATGTAGATAAACGCTACGACGCCATTTGTCACGGTGTTATTCGATCAGGGGGAGCGATCGATTCTCCCATCGGGCGAGATCCTCGCCGCCGCACGCAAATGGCTGTAAACGTGCATCCATCTAAGCCTGCCCACACTATTTACGAACCGGTGCTCGGTTTTCGCGACGCTACTTTATTGAAGGTGCGGATTCTAACGGGAAGAACCCATCAAATTCGCGTGCACCTGCAATCTATCCATCATCCTATCGTCGGCGATCCTATTTACGGCGTAAGAAAAGATCGGAACGGAAAGCTGCTCCTTCACAGTGCTTCTTTAACTTTTCCGCATCCGGTTACCGGCGAGACGATCCATGCAGAAGCTCCTATGCCGGAGCGTTTACTTTCTTTTGTACGAAAGGAGAAAGGAGATTTATGCATAAAATACTAGACGAACTCGCCATCAAGCGGGTCATTGCCCGTATCGCCAATGAAATCATTGAGCGCAATAAGGGTTTGGACGATGTGGTATTGATCGGCATCGTAACTCGCGGGGAGTTTTTGGCCCACCGACTCTGTGAAAAACTGGAAGAAATCGAAGGTATTCGCGTACCCGTATATAATCTCAATCCGGAATTCTTTAGAGACGATCGCCGTCATCACGAATTTATGCTCATGGATTTTATGGGAAATATCGACGACAAGCGCGTTGTATTAGTCGATGACGTGCTATATACCGGCCGCACGGTGCGCGCCGCCATGGACGCTCTAATGGTAAAGGATCGCCCTCGATCGGTGCAGCTTGTAGGCCTTGTGGACAGAGGCCACAGGGAACTTCCCATCCGCGGCGATTTTATCGGGAAGAATGTACCCACATCTCAGTCGGAAAAAATCGTCGTTCGCTTAAAAGAACACGACGGAGAAGATGGAGTCTATGTAGCAGAAAAAGGAGAATAAAAAACTCACGCATGTAAATAGAGTGACCCCATAAAGTTGGACTTAATCGAGTAAGCATTTCGCTTGCTCGATTTTGTTTTACATAACATTTGTTCTAAGCGGTTTTCATTCGTTCACGGTATTGCTTCGGACTTAAGCCCCCTAACTTTTCTTTGATTCGATCGTTGTTGTAGTAGCGAATAAAGCACTCGATGGCTCGGACGAGTTCTCTCCGGCTTCGGTAGACGTGGTCTGCATAGATTTCTCTTTTCAGGACGCTGAAGAAGTTTTCCATGGGTGCGTTGTGCCTTTTCTCGACATGCTTTGAAAGATGTGGTGTTCTTCCAACAGGGTTTGATAGGCAGTCATTTGATAGCCCCACCCGCGATCGGAGTGGAAGGTGCGTCGGTAGGGGCAGGTGTCGGTGCGTTTGATGGCTTCTTCTAGGCCTTTAAGCATGGTGACGCCGTTGGGTTGATCGGAGAGGACGTAGCTGATGATTTCCAGATTGTACAGGTCCATGTACGGATCGAGGTAGAGTTTCTTTGTTTGAAGTTTCCCCGTTTGATCTTCTTCGTAGTATTTGAATTCTGTGGTGTCGGTGGTAATTTTTTGGTAAGGGATGGAGGTATTGAAGCGTCGATTGATTCGATTTTTCTTGATTTTGCCGACGACGCCTTTGTACGAACTGTATTTTTTGTATTTTCTGCCATAGACGCGGACTTGAAGCCCCATAGCTTGAACCAGCCGTTGAACTTTCTTTTTGTTGATCGCCCATCCCCGGTTCTTCAGCTCCAGATGGATCCTTCGGTAGCCGTAGTCCTTGTGTTCGCGCCGAATGGCCAGGATCTCGTCTTTTAAGGCTTGATCTTTATCTTCCTCGTTCCACTTTTTCTGCCAGTACATAAAGGTGGATTTTGAAAAGTTGATGGCGGCAAGAATCTTAGTTAGTTGGAATTGTTCTCGGAGTTTGGCGACGATCCTCGCCTTTTGTTCATTGCTTCTTCCCTTTCCAAACTCCTTAACTGTTCCCAGAACATCTTTTGAATGGTGAGCTTTTCATTCTCCGCTTCTAATTCTTTGATGCGGTTTTCTAATGCTTCCCGTGTGGATGCATCAAGAGGTTCGCTCTCGTTTAAGGGTTTTCTGGTCTGTTTGCGATCTTTATTCTTCGTCATAGGTCTCCCTCGCTTATGTGGTCGCAGACCCTCAATCCCCTTTTCTCGGTATTTCCTGCGCCAGTTAACGATCATGGATGGATTCGTTAAACCGAGTTCGAGGGCCAATTGTCGGTAACTGCATTCGCTCGTTTCGTAGCGTGTGATGGCTTCTAACTTAAACTCTACACTGTACTCACGATTATTTCTAGAGCGCATTAAACCTTCATCGCCAAAATGTTTGTAATTATTCACCCATAGTTTGAGAGCGGATTTCTCAATATTGTATTTCATAGCTAATGCTTGATAACTTGTCTTCCCGGACAAGTATTCTTCGACAATTTTCTTCTTCAATTCATAACTGTATTTTGCCATTAAAAGACCCCCAAAGGTTGGATTTCTTGGTCCAACTTTTGGGGGTCAGTGCAAAATGGTGCGTGAGTTTTTTTATTATAGTAAATCGATTCGCGACTCTCTCGGCGTACGGTCGGAAGTAAATACTTTGTCGATGGCTTCAATAATACGTCTGCGAACGGTTTTTGACTTCGTTATGATCATTTCGTCGCTTACGCCGGTGCAGTAGTTGACGACGTGATTAATATTGGCGTAGTGAAGTCCCAACTCTCTTGCGAGAACCACTTCGGGCACATTGGTCATGCCCACTACATCGCCGCCGATGGAAGCGTAAAATCTTATTTCCGCTTTCGACTCAAAGCGAGGTCCTTCTGTGGACACATAGACGCCTCGAGGTAATGATTCGCCGAAGGTCCGTTCGAACTCCTCGTTCAATATCGGGTCGTAGGGTATGTCCATGGCTATGTGCTTCGCCTCGTTGTGATCTCCGTCGTAAAATGTATTAGTGCGGGTCTTCGTGAAATCTAAAAAATCCTCTGAAAGCACTACAGCATCCGGGCCGAATTCTTTTTTTAAACTTCCCACGGCGCTGATGCCGTAAACTTCCGTAACGCCTAATTCTTTAAGTGCCCAAATATTAGCGCGATAGGGCACCTGATGAGGGGGAATTGTATGATCGGCTCCATGACGGGAGACGAAAACATAGGGTTTGTCTTTCGGGAAAAAGATTTTGGTATCACCATAAGGCGTGTGCATTATTTTTTCTTCGGCATCTTTAAAAGGCGCTTCAAAGCCTGTTCCGCCGATAATTCCATAGTTCATATTAACCTCGTTTCTCTCGTTTCTAATCTTCTATTATGGTACTATTATACATGGAAAGAGAGGGAAACATGGAATTTGATCGAGATCTTGCCTATATGTTGCAGGCAAAACACGTGGCATATTACGAAGACGGAATAGTATCGATTTTAGATCGACGAATTTATCCGGTTAAAATAGAATACGTTCGCTGTAAAACTTACATAGAGGTACGGGATGCCGTTCGTGCCATGGTGACCCAATCGGCGGGACCTTATACGGCGGCGGCCATGGGCATGGCACTGGCTGCCTATGAATCCCGAGATTTAAAGGGTGAATCGCGCTACCGTTTTTTGGAGGAGGCGGCGGAATGCATTGCCAATGCCCGTCCTACTACGGCAGGACGAATGGCGCAAGTTACAGCAGGTTCGCTGGAAGTGGCCAAAGAAAATATAGACGATAAAAACTTGGATCTCATCTTAAGAGATCACGCCTTAAAATCTATGGAACGTCGTTACCATGCCATCGATCGCGTGGCGGAACATTTTATGCACGCCATTCCAAATGAGGGCACGATTATGACCCAGTGCTTCGGGGAAACCATTATCGGCATGTTAGCTCGCCATATTAAGAAGAGCGATACAAAGATTCGCTTCGTCTGCCCGGAGACCCGGCCTTTCTTACAGGGAGCTCGCTTTACGGCCTCGGTATTTAAAGATATGGGCATGGACGTCACGGTCATTACCGATAATATGGTGGCGGCCTATATGAAAAATGAGGGGGTAAGCCTCTTTACGTCGGCAGCGGATTCCATATGTATGGACGGCAGCATCGTCAACAAAGTGGGAACCTATCAAATGGCGATTTTATGCAAGTATTTCGACATTCCCTATTACGCTACCGGTATTCCCGACATGGATATCGAAAATGCAGGGGATATTACCATCGAAATGCGAGATACCGAAGAAAGCTTGTCCGCTCACGGTATCAAACATACCTTAGAGGGCGTAAAGGGATACTATCCCGCCTTCGACGTAACGCCGCCGGAGCTCGTTACGGGCATCGTCACCGATCTAGGCATTTTCGAATCTAATGATCTGAAACGATATAAAGAGTTAAAAGGAGAGGGCGATTTTTATTTCGCCGTGTAAAATGAATAGAGACTTAAAACGGCAAATCGATTTTATTTATACGCTTGAAAAAATGAAGACCGTATACCGTAAGACCCACCTTGTCTACGGCGACCGTTATGAGAACGATGCGGAACATAGTTTTCACATCGCCGCCATGGCGCTGATTTTAAAAGATCACGCTCCATCTCACGTAGATATTTCCAGGGTAGTGGCCATGCTTCTGTTTCACGATGTAGTCGAAATCGAAGCGGGAGATACTTTTGCCTATGATAAGAAATTAAACGAATCCAAGAGGGAAAGGGAAGTGGCGGCGGCGAACAAGCTTTACGGCTCACTCCCCGAGGAGCTTGGAGAAGAATTTCGTAATCTTTGGGAAGAATTTGAAGCCCAGGAGACACCGGAATCTCATTTCGCATTGGCCATGGACCGTATAGAGCCTATTCTTTTAAATGCGGTCAATGACGGGGGAACATGGAATGAACACCATATACTTTACGAAGACGTCTTGAAACGCATCGCGCCTATAGAGCGCTATCCGGAATTATACGATGTGATCCTGAAAAAAGTAGACGATTATTTTAATAAAGAGGTTGACCATGACAAAGATACTATTGGTTGAAGATGAAGTTTCCATCCGCAAATTTATAAAAATAAACTTAGAGAGAGAAGGTTTTGAAGTATTCGAAGCGGGAAGTGGGGAAGAAGGTCTCCAAGTCGCCGAAGATAAGCGACCGGATATTGTACTTCTCGATATTATGCTACCGGGAATCGACGGCTTCGAAGTATGTGATCGCTTACGTTCGTCATTTCCGGGCCTCGGCATCATAATGCTTACGGCGAAGGCGGAAGATTATGATAAGATTATGGGCCTTCAAAGCGGTACCGATGATTACCTTACAAAGCCATTCAACCCTACGGAACTTACGCTCAGAATCAAATCATTGGAGCGCCGCCTCGTCAAGGATGGTATGAAGAAAAAAGGTAATCGCTATTTAGAAAGCGGGAAGTTTAAGATCGACGTTTACGGTCATAAATTTTTTAAAGGCGAGGAAGAAATCGAATTGACTCCTACGGAACATGAGATCGTAAAGCTCTTTATGAATAATGTGAATCGCGCCCTCAGTCGCGATGAAATATTAAACGCCGTTTGGGGCGAAGAATTTCTGGGGGACAGTAAAATTGTGGATGTGAATATTCGACGTTTACGTTCAAAAATTGAAGAGGATCCTGCCCACCCTACCTATATCGAAACCGTCTGGGGCGTAGGCTACCGTTGGAAAACAAGCCGATAATCTTATGAAACACTCCATTCGCACTGTCATTACTCGAAATTTTGTCGCTCTCATTCTTCTAACCGTCAGCTTGCTCGATGTTTTTTTGATTCTGGGATTTCGTCAATATACTTATAACGGAGTTCGATATTATTTGGAGCAACAATTGGACAGTTCCTACTATACCTACGAGCGCTATTTTAAGAATGTCGATCTGGAAATGCTTCTGGAGAGCGACTATAATATGGTCTTTAATCAATCGGGAGGGCAGGTTCAGCTAATCGGCGCAGACGGCCAACTTCTTTACGACTCCATCGGAGCTATTAACGACCCGGTTAAAGATTATACAGACGTACAATCGGCTTTAGAAGGAGAGAGCGGATCTCGAGTTGGGAAAGTAACTTATTCCGACACGCCTGTTCTTTCCGTATCCAGGCCCTTATTTTCCGAGGACCACGGTCTTTTAGGTGTCTTACGTTATACATCGTCTTTGGCGCCGGCACATCGCGCGGTATTGACTTTGACGCGCTATCTGCTCCTGCTAACGTTTTTGGTTATCGCTATTTCCGTTATCGTGAGCCGTTTTTTAGCCAAGGGCATTACCCGACCTATTGAAGAAATTCAATCGACCGCTATTCAGTTGGCGGACGGACAATATAAAAGGCGAATCAAAATGGAGAGAGACGACGAACTCGGTCAACTAGCTCAATCTCTCAATACTCTTGCGGCGGAAATTGTGAGAAAAGAGCAGGTTAAGAACGACTTTATCTCCTCCATCAGCCACGAACTTCGTACGCCACTCACTTCTATTCGGGGATGGGCCGCTATTTTAAAAGATACGGATCCGGAAGAAAAAGATGTTATGGCGGAAGGGTTTAATATTATCGAAGGCGAAACCGAACGTCTTTCAAAAATGGTGGAAGAGCTTTTGGATTTCTCCCGCTATATATCGGGTCGCATTACTCTAAAAAAAGATCAGTTCGATATAACCTCTACCTGTATCGGCATCTTAAAACAGATGGAGCCCAGGGCACAGAAGCAGGAGGTTCACCTTATTAACGAGGTAAACGAGGAAGTGGTACTCATAACGGCGGATGAAGATCGCCTTCGTCAAGTGCTTATTAATCTTATTGATAATGCCATCAAGTTCACCGATCCCGGAGGTTGGGTTTTACTGGAAGCTCGGAAAAACTATCCAAACTATGAGATCATCGTTTCCGATAATGGGGTAGGCATGGACGAAAACGAACTTCGCCTCGCCAAGGAAAAATTCTACAAAGGCAAACACTCCAATTCCCACTCCGGACTCGGCCTTTCCATCGCCGAAGAAATTATTAAGTTACACAACGGTGAAATACAAATCGTATCGGAAAAGTATGTGGGTACATCGATTAGGGTTTTTGTTCCCCTGGAAAATGAGGCTGTCCAATGAAAAGAATAAACTATTTGTTCATCATACTATGTACTTTCGTTTTAACTTCCTGCAGTGCCATGGGAGGGGAATACCAGTTGATTGAACGGCCGGAAATTAATCGCTCGCCTCTACAGGGACGCTGGATCGTAACCGGCGTACAGACCCGTGGAGACGGCGCTCAAGACTTGCAGTCCATTGTAGGATCCGACGCGATCTTCGCTCCTCACGCCGTCATTTTTGCATCGCAAAAAATAAACGATCCGGAATACGCAGTAAAAAAAGGTAAAACTGACTATTTGATGAAAGTAGGGTATAATAAAACGAAAGAAGATGTCGATATTTCGAGTGATACACTTTTTGTCATTACGATTTATGAAAAAGAACGTCCTCTCTTTACTGTGTATCGCGAAAAGGAGGACGTAGCCTATATCGATGTGTATGGCAACTTATTGCAAATGGTGAAGACTAAGGGAAGTCTCGACGACCAACAGCTTCAAGATTTACTGAAAAATTCAAACTCCGAAGCCCTATATTATTCCGGCGCAACGGAGAAGTAGGAGGCAGTATGTTATCTAAAATTTCGGACAGTCTGAACGGCAATTTCACTTATATTATCATTTTAATTTTGGCCGTTATTATTTCTATAATCGTGACTTTTATCATTAATATGGCGGGGAAGCGCATGCGATTCTTGCGCTATGTACCGGGACTCGCCCTCGTATTTATCGGCATGTTTTCCTTAATGATGGTATTAAATCGTCTCTTCGACAGAGAAAGTTTAATGAATATATACGTGGCACTGGTTTGTGTGACGTCGGGAATATGTTCGCTGCTCTTTGCACTTTGCATCGGCATCTATAATAAAGACCGTTATCCCGAAATATATAATCCCGACGAGCGACGTCGTCGAGATGTGTAAAAAATAAATAATCGAATGTACAGACCCCCAAAATTTGGACTGATGAATCCGTTTTTTGGGGGTCTCTTATTGTTGGCGCTGTTAATTGGGTGAGAAAAAAGATATTAAATCAATTAAGAGCACGGTATTTATTTAAAAACATATGAAGATAGTGGATTAAAAGTAATTAGATGAAAAAAAGAATGGCTTAACCATGCATGTTGCAGTGATTAAGCCATTTTTAAAAATTTACACATTGAACTTGAAATTGACGACATCCCCGTCGACCATTACATAATCTTTTCCTTCGCTTCGGATCCAGCCTTTTTCCCGTGCGTGGGGAATGGAGCCTGCCTCCACGAGTTTATCGTATGCGATGGTGTCGGCTTTAATAAAGCCTCTTTCAATATCCGTATGGATTTTGCCGGCGGCTTCGGGAGCTTTCGCACCTTTTCGAATGGTCCAGGCACGAGTTTCCACTTCTCCTGTCGTGAGGAAACTGATCAGGCCGAGCAGGCTGTAAGAAGCTTTAACCAGGCGGTCGAGACCCGAATCTTCGAGACCCATGGCCTCCAGGTATTCCGCCTTATCATCGTCGTCCAATGCGGCGATTTCTTCTTCGATGGCGGCGGAAATCACGATGGTTTCATCGTCGTCTTTTGCGGCGAACTCACATACGCGATCAACATTTTCATTGCCGGTTAAAATATCATCTTCCGAAACATTGGCGGCATAAATAACGGGCTTCATAGTAAGAAGACTGAAAGAAGACAGCATCTTAAGTTCTTCTTCGCTGTAATCTAAAGAGCGGGCAGGTTTTTCCGCCTCGAGGGTAGCGATCATTTTCTCGATCAGTTCTTTTTCCGGCTGTAGGCTCTTGTCGCCCTTTAATTGTTTATTGACCCGTTCGAGACGTTTTTCGAGAATTTCCAAGTCCGAGAAAATAAGCTCCAGATTAATGGTTTCGATATCGCGAATGGGATCTACGCTCCCTTCGACGTGAATAATATTTTCGTCGTCGAAACAGCGTACTACGTGGACGAGAGCATCCACTTCCCGAATATGGGATAAGAACTGATTGCCCAGTCCTTCTCCTTTGCTGGCACCTTTGACGAGGCCCGCAATATCGGCAAATTCGATGGTAGCGTAAATGATTTTTTTCGATTGGCTGATGACGCTTAACTTATCCAAGCGGCGATCCTTTACCTCTACCATGCCCACATTAGGCTTGATGGTAGCGAAGGGGTAGTTGGCGGCTTCTGCGCCTGCTTGGGTAATGGCGTTAAATAAAGTTGACTTTCCGACATTGGGAAGTCCTATAATTCCTAATTTCATTGTCGTCTCCTCTTTTCATTTTCGATTCCATTATAACATAGAAATTCTCGTGTTTTTAGCGGATCGTTTCCATTTTAACTCCCCATCATGTATAATATGAAAGAAAAGAGAGGTGAAACATGAGTGCTATAGTAGTTAGTGAACTCACAAAAAAGTTTCGTCGTCAATTAGTTTTTAATAATTTCAACCTGGAAGTATTCGATGGCGAAATATTTTCAGTAATGGGCCTTCCGGGCTCGGGAAAGACGACATTGGCACGCATTCTATTTAATTTTTATAAGCCGAACAAGGGCATCGTAAACGTGTTCGACATGAGCGCCCAAAAAGAAGCAAAATCGGTTAAGGAATTTACGAGTTATATTCCGGAAGACGTTTGGATTTACGACAATCTGAAACCGAACGCTTTATTTAAACATACCTTGGCATTCCACGGGCTTAAAAATACGGACGATATTCAATCCCTAATGGAATACTTTGAGTTGGATAATAAACATAAATTTTTTGATTTGACAGACTCCGAACGCAAGCGCGTCGCCATCGTGAATGCTTTGATTACCAAGCCGAAATTACTCATTATCGATAATCCTACAAAAGATTTGAACCACGCCATGGTGGATAAACTGTTTACTCACTTGAAACGTCTGCAACGTTCCGAAGGTTTGTCTGTATTACTATTAACTGACGACCTTTCCGTAGGTCAACGTTTCGGTGACCGGGGAGCTTATCTATCCGGAGGCCGTCTCGTAGGCCTCGAGTATTTAAAAGACAAGAAAAACAATGATAAAGTTCTTCGTATTTTCGACGAATTAGTTTCGGTTCCCGCTTTTGAATCCATCGGTTGCGAATTACTGAAGGACGAATCCGGCGACATTCAATTTTTCTATGACGGTTATCTGCCTACACTCACGACGGTGTTACACCAAGAAAAAATTAAAAACTTCACCTTGGAAGATGCTCTTTTAGAAAACAAGATCAATTCTTTCGAGTATGGGGATACACCTCGAAAAACGGCGAATGAATCTGCTAAAAAACCTGAAGTAGCGGATGAAGCCATGGATAACGACGATACGATCGTAGCTTATGATGAAAAATTATTTGATGATGATGCTGAAGTGGTCGGCGAATTAAAAGAGGATCCCTTTGACGAGGCTGTCGAATCTCATGAAGAAGTTTCTGAAGATACTTCAGAAGAAGCGAGCAGCGATGTTTCTCTGGTCGAAGAAGATAGAGATGATGAAACTATCGTAATCGATCATACAAAAATCGAAGCGGCGGACAGTTACGAAACAGAGGACTCGTCCGATCCTTACAATAGCGATGAATTAATTCACGACAGTCGGAAAACTGCGCCCATTGAGGCTGTAGATGACGATGCCTTGGCAGCAGAAAAATTAAAATCCGACGCCGGGAAGGAGGAAGACTAATGGTTTTTGGTCTTGAAATGAAAAGCAATCGAGGGAAGATGATCGGTTGGTGTATCGTCGTCTCCATATTAACTGTTTTGTTAATGGCTTTTTTCCCTCTTTTACAAGACGGCAATTTACTATCGCTCGCCAATAGTTTTCGGGACGGTTTCACGCCGAACATGCAGACTATATTGGGCTTTACAGACAATCTGTCTTTCGACAAGTTTACCGAATATATTCCCTTCGTATTCCAATACCTAGGTGTCCTTTTCGGAATTTTTGCCATTCAACTGGGCGCGAGAGCATTATCTAAAGAGCAAAGTGCGGGAACCATAGAATACCTTTATGCCAATCCCGTAACCCGTACGGAAATTTTCAGCGGCAAATTTAGTGCGAATATGCTACTTTACGGTCTCACTTTACTGATCGTATTGTTAATCGGCTCGGTTGCGGCATATATATTCGGAATTCGCGACATTCGCAGCTTAGTCCTCGTCATGTTACAAGTATTTATTTGTATCTTGTTATTGGGCTTCGAATTTTTGTCTATCGGATTCTTTTACTCGTCGATTTCTTCACGCTCGTCCCATGCGGAAGGTGGATCCTTACTTTTGTTTATCGCCATCTTCTTAATCTGGGCCGCTCTAACGGCAATCGGCGGAAATTTAGCGTCCGCTGCCGGACTTTTCCCGTTTATAGCACTTAATCCGCTCCATATGGCCGTCGGATCGAGTTTTCAATGGCTCGGCATTATAGCTAATATTGTTATAGGCGTTCTATTTTGGGTAATAGGATGTATGATCTATAAAAGTAAAGAACTTAAATTTTAAATGACTGAGCGACTCCACGAGTCGCTCTTTTATTCGAGGAGATATATGATTCAATTAATTGCACTGGATTTCGACGGTACCATTGCTGCGAGAAAGCAGCCCGTGGACGATACCATGGTGAAGTATATTAATAAGTGGAAAGAACAGAATATCGAGACGGTTATTGTAAGCGGAAGACCTTATCGCTCACTTAAACGAGAACTGGAGCCTATTCAAGAAGATGTCTATATTGTTTCGAATAACGGGAATTTAATACGGACAAAAAATTCGGAAAAGACATTTTATAAAAATACATTTCCGAAGGAAAAGATTCGCCCCATTGCCGAGGCCATGATCGCCAGGGGAATCCACCCTATCTTTCATGTAGACAGTTATTTTAAAGGTTATGATCTCGTAACTCTTTTTGAAACGACAGAAAGGGAAGCTTCTTATATTTCTTTTTACGAAAATCTTTATAAGCGTATGACCCTGGAAGAGGTGGAAAAAGAGGATGTACTCGTTATTGCAGGCTATACAACTGCCGATGTGTTTAACGATCTTGAAAAAGATGAAGCCTTAAAATCCAGCGGTATGACCGCCCATCTTTTAAAAAGCCGAGACAAGGTTCTCTCTTTAATTGAAATTATAGGCAATACTAATAAATGGAACGGTCTCGAAAAGTTAGCGGAGCTCAAGGGAATCGACACGGAGAAGATCGTAGCTTTTGGCGACGATATGAACGACGAATCCATGATCGAGCACGCCGGCATCGGCGTCGCCATGGCTTCCGCTCCCGATGAGGTTAAGAAAAAAAGCGATATCGTTTGTCAGGAGTCGCCTGAAGAATACGGCGCCTTTAAACTAGCTGATAAGATCATAAATAAGGAGGTTGTAATTGAAAATTAACTGGTATCCCGGGCATATGAAGAAGACGATCGAATCCATTCAATCGGTAAAGAGCCAATGTGATCTGGCCATCGTCTTATTGGATGCCCGAATCCCTATGAGTAGTTACAATCCTTTACTGGACGATACATTTGCAAACTACCCGGTACTTTATTTATTAAATAAATCCGACCTTGCTGATCCGACGATTACCGAAGAATGGATCGAATACTTTAAGAGCAGGGAAGACACCTCCGCCATTCCTTGGACGGCGACGGGGAAGGCGAATATGCGCACCCTTACAAAAGCCATAGAAGATTTGGCCGAGCCCATTCGTGAAAAGGAACGGGCCAAGGGCATGCAGAAGCGCAAACTTCGCGTCATGGTGACGGGGATCCCCAATGTGGGAAAATCTACTTTCATCAATCAGCTGGCGGGAAAAAAATCCGCCGCCATCGGTAATCGACCGGGGATCACGAAGACCAATCAATGGATTCGCCACCATCCCGAATTCGATTTATTGGACACGCCGGGCGTATTGTGGCCTAAATTAGATCCCCCCATTCGAGGACGCCATCTGGCCTTTACGGGCTCCATAAAGGACGAAATTATGGACAGAGAAACTCTGGCTTTTGAACTATTAAAAGAGGGAATGGAAAAATTCTATGAGATTATTGCCGAGCGCTACGATCTAAAAGAGGAGTATACGGAAGCAATCGAGCTTATGGATGCCATCGGCAAACGCCGTGGCTGTTTAATGCGAGGTGGCGAAATCGACTATACAAAAGTATCCTCCATTATTCTCGATGAATTTCGCAACGGCATTTGGGGTCGCATCAGTTTGGAGCGAGTAGATGACCGACACACACTTTGATCTGGAAATTCTGAAAGATCGATATGATTATATCGCCGGTATCGACGAGGTAGGAAGAGGTTGCCTTTTCGGCGATGTGGTAGCGGCCTGCGTCATTATGCCGCTTGATCACATGATCGAAGGCATAACCGATTCGAAGAAATTGTCTCCGAAGAAACGGTCTCTTTACGAACATGCGATCCTGTCGGAAGCCGTCGCCTACTCTTACGGACGTGAAACCCCCGAGGTAATTGACGAAATCAATATTAAGCAGGCGACTCGCTTGGCTATGAAAACCGCGGCAGAGGGAGTTTTGGATCAAGGTTTTCGAGAGAAGTCCATTCTGTTTTTAATCGACGCCGAGTCAATCGATCTGGAAGTTCCTCAAAAAAGCGTTATTCACGGAGATGACATATCCTATACCATTGCTTGTGCCTCCATTCTCGCCAAGGAATATAGAGACAGGCTATGTCTTCAGTGGGATGAGGATTATCCCGGCTACGGCATCGCCGGCCATAAAGGCTACGGTACGAAAAAGCATCGCGAGGCGATTTTAGAGTTGGGTCCGAGTCCTTTGCATCGCCGATCCTTCTTATCGAAGATTTTGGCACAGAGGGAAGGCTAGGACGTCTGTTTTTCAGGCCTTTCATTTATGGTATAATGAGCCTATTAGGAGGAAACTATGGTAGAAAAATATTTTGTCGATCCCACCGGGAATTCGAATGTAAAAATAGCAGACGACGTCGTAACGCGTATCGCGCAAGAAGCGGCTATTCGCGTCGACGGCGTTTATAATAGTTACACTACAAAGCGTGAAATGGTAGGCGATCTACTGACCGGTCGCAATCCGTCCAAGACGAAAATTACAGGCGACGAACTTTCCAGCGTCGTGGACATTTCAATCGTCGTCGAATATGGTAAAAACATCGTCGAGGTTGCGGAAAATGTTCAAGATGCAGTAAAAGAGAGCCTTGAAAATATGACGGATATCGCAATCGATGCGGTAAATGTCCACATTAGCGGAGTAAGAGCAGAAAACGAAAATCAAGCTATTTAATTTAGGGAAGGAAGCGCCTGTGAGTCGGAAACTGTCAAGAATTGCCATGATGAAAATACTCTTCGCCATGGAGCATAGGAACGAATTTAATGACGAAGTCATGGAGTCGTTTTTTGAGAATCGATGGGAAGAGTCGGAAATAGAAAAAATTTACAATCATGTGTTTTCAGGCAAAACCCTAAAGCGGAGACTTCAAGAAAGCTCCGAATCGTCCCTGGAAGAAGAAGAGATTCTTTATTGCCGGGAACATATCGGAGAGTTGGTCGAGCATTTGGAAACCATCGACGAGTTGATTACCGACAATTTGAAGGATTGGACGCTGGATCGCTTAACGATCGTTGATCTTTCCATTATACGTCTGGCCGTTTACGAAATTCTCTATTGCGACGATATTGCCAATGCCGTTTCGGTAAACGAGGCTGTGGATATTGCTAAAATGTTCAGCACGAAAGACAGTGCTCGCTTTATCAACGGAATTTTAGGTTCTATTTTGCGACAAAGTAATGATCAAACCAATTAGCATTTCGGAACTATTAGACTATACGAAAAAAATAGTCAAAACCGACTACATTTTAAGAAAAGTACGAGTAAGAGGTGAAGTCGCAGAGATTGCCACGGCACAAAGCGGCCACCTTTACTTTACGTTAAAAGACGATCGCTCCCGCTTAGCTTGTGTCATGTTTCGAGACGATTTATCGGAAAGGGCTGCATACCAAGTGGGTATGGAAGTTGAAATCGACGGATATGTTGATATTTACGCACCATCCGGTCGTCTTCAATTGATTGCAAAGACTCTGGAACCTACGGGACAAGGTGCCCTGTATAAACTTTTTCTTGAATTAAAAGACCTTCTCGAAAAAGAAGGTCTATTTGATATGGAGAAGAAACGTCCCCTACCGAAAAATCCGCTGACTATCGGCATGGTCACCAGTACGGCCGGGGCGGCGCAACACGATTTTTTAAGCGTGGCGGCTGCAAGGAATCCGGCGATTTCTGTGATTATATCTCCCAGTCGCGTTCAAGGGGAAGAGGCCGGAAAGGAACTGGCCCGTGCATTTGAAAAGCTCGATGCCCGGGACGATATCGACGTGATTATCATTACCAGGGGCGGCGGATCTATGGAGGATCTTTTCTGTTTTAACGACGAAACTCTTATTCGAGCCATCGATAAAAGGCGCCACCCCGTAGTCTCCGCCGTAGGCCATGAGGTGGACACTACTCTTTCTGATTTCGTGGCGGACGTACGGGCGGCGACGCCTACTCACGGTGCAGAGATTATCGTACCTCATCGCATGGATATTTTGGATGAAGCGGAATCTCAAATTCTGTTTATGGAAAATACTCTCCTTCATCGGCTAAGAGATTGTTCACATGCTCAGAAATCTCTATATTATCGCTTAAAACACACGATTTCTATGGAATCGGTGGCCTATAAATTGGATATGGTCAAGGAATTAAAGCGGCGTATGGTACGTCAGATGGTAAAAACCATGGATGAAGAGCGAAGGGAAAGGGAGTCTCTCTTAAAACGAATTAAAAAGATTCCCTTGGAAAAGCGAATCTATCAGGAAAAAGAGAAAAACGACGCCATTCACCATCGATTGAATAAAGCCCTGATGAAGGGCTTGCAAGGAGAGAAAGAGCGTTTGGAACTTTTGAACCTACGCATTAAATCCGTAGGCGAATCTAAGCGATCGCCGCGGATAGAAAAAAACGGACGGGGAATTACGAGCGTACGAGATCTGAAAGTAGGCGACGAGCTTTCTATCGCATTCATTGACGGAACGGTGGATGTATCTGTAAAGGGGGTGACGAGGTATAAAGATGAATTATAGGGAAAAATCTGAGAAGCTTGAAAAAATGGTCGAACAAATGGAAAATGACGATCTGACATTGGAAGAAATGGTCAGCTTATACGAAAAGAGCACGGCACTTTATAAGGAATTGGAAGAGGATCTTTCGGCTTTGGAGCAGAAGGTGCGTATTTTAACGGAAGAGATGGAAACGGAAGAGATGGAGAAGAAGGAGGAAGAGGATGAATCACTTTGATGAACGATTAAAAGATTATTATAATTCCATTCCTCTGGCTGCGGAAGAACTTAGGGAGTCCATGCTTTATTCTCTCTTTACGGGGGGCAAGCGTATTAGACCGCGAATTTTTTATACGGTTTTGAAAGATCTCGGATACAAAGGGGAAGCGGATTTCTATTTTGCCGCCGCAATGGAATCCATTCATACATACAGCTTGATTCACGACGATCTTCCCGCTATGGATGACGACGATATGCGGCGAGGTCAGCCGACGAACCATAAGAAGTTTAACGAAGCTCTGGCTATTTTAGCCGGCGACGGTTTGCTATCTCAAGCGGGCGAGCTTGCGGCTCAAGGTGCTACATTGGAGCCGATGGGCGGTATATTGGCCATGACCTATCTCTTTAAAGCTGCCGGAACGACGGGAATGGTAGACGGTCAAGCTTTAGATATACGCGAAGGAGCTTCTTCCGGCGATGAAGTAATTTATGCTAAAAAAACCGGAGCGTTATTGGGAGGTTGTTTCGCCATGGCGGGAGCTCTTGCAGGAAAGCAATTGTCGGTTTGCGATAAGCTTTACCGAGTCGGCGAAACCCTCGGAATCAGTTATCAATTTCAAGACGACTACTTAGATTTAGTGGAAGACGGAAAAGACGGCGAGAAGGATTTCTTTACGGAAAAAGCCGAGCGCTATACGTCGGAGTGTTTAAACTTACTAAAAGAAATAGGGGATTTTCCCGAGACGGAAGCTCTTATTCTTAAGATTTTAAAACGGGAACGGTGATGGCATGAAAGAGAGGGCAGACCTCTTATTGGTAAAAAAACAATTGGCGCCTTCTCGAGAGAAGGCAAAGACCATAATCATGGCGGGTGAAGCCTTTATGGGCACTGAGCGAATTGCAAAGCCGGGACAAATGATCGACGAAGATGCCGAGATCACGATCAAAGGCCATAGCTTAAAATACGTTTCCCGCGGCGGCTTTAAGCTTGAAAAAATCCTCGAGGATTATTCCATCGATTTGAAGAATCATATCTGTATGGACATCGGGTCTTCCACGGGAGGCTTTACCGACTGTATGCTTCAACACGGTGCGAAAAAGGTATACGCTGTCGATGTGGGCTACAATCAACTGGCCTATGAACTTCGCGTCGATCCCAAGGTCGTCGTCATGGAGCGGACTAATGTACGCCATTTGGAAAAAGATCAGCTGGCCGATGCCATCGACTTCATTTCTATCGACGTGTCCTTTATATCCTTGGAATTGGTTTTGCCGAAAGCAGTATCCTATTTGGAGAAACCCGGACGTATTTCCGCTTTAATCAAGCCGCAGTTTGAAGCGGGGAAAGATAAAGTGGGAAAGGGCGGAATCGTGAGCGATCCCAAAACACATAAAGAAGTGCTCGAAAAGATCGCAAACCTCGCCACGGAACTGGGCATGACCATCGAATCCATAACTTTCTCGCCTATTCAAGGCGCCACGGGGAACACGGAATTTTTAATGCTTATGACCAATGGTAAAACCGATCGAAAACCCTTAAGTATCGATGAGGTTATAAAAGCGTCGAAGGAGGAATTTCACTAATATGTTTCTACGTCTTCAAATCGACAATTTTGCAATTATTGAACATTCTCGCATCGAGTTTCACCATGGATTCTCCGTTTTAACCGGGGAAACCGGCGCCGGGAAATCTATTATTATGGACGCTATTTCCCTGTTACTCGGTGCTCGCGCACAAAAAAACATGATTCGAAAAAATGCAGAATCTTCATCGATTCAAGGCGTTTTTATGACCAAGAATAAAAAAGCATTGGATTTTCTGGAGGAAAATCGAATTCCCTATGAGGATGTGATTATCGTAGAACGTGTCCTTTTTCGAGATCGCCCGTCTATTTCTGAAATCAATGGAAAGACCGTGACAAACGCACTTTTACGAGAGTTCGGCTCCATTATGGCTCTGTCGGGAATGCAAGGTGAGAACAGCTTTCTGATCGATCCGAAATTCCAGTTGGACCTTATCGACACCTTTTGCGGTAAAGAGCACTTATCGTTTTTAAAGAACTTGAGACAAGATGTGGCGAACTATCGAGCTCTTGAAAACAAGCTCCATAGGGAAAGTGGCGATCCCGGTCAAACGGCACGCGAAATGGACTTGCTCCGTTACCAGATAGATGAGATCGAATCTTTGGCATTGGAACCCGGAGAGGATGAATCCTTGAGGGAGGAATTTCACGCCATTCGCAATCAAAGCTCCACACTGGAATACTTAAAAGAGCTTTCTCAAATGTCTTTTGACGACGGGGGAATTCGAGGCCTTATGGATCGCTTCGCATCGTCTTTGGAGAAAGTGGCTCAAAACGACGGATCTTACGGCGAGTTGTCCGAGGAGTTTGAAGATATTCGCTACCGTTTCCAAGAGATCGCCTACACTCTGAGGGATCGAGCGGAAAATTTTGAAGCGGATCCGGAACGACTTAATGAAGTGGCCGAGCGTTTGGACGCCATTAACGACGCTAAGCGCAAGTACGGAGACAGTCTTGAGAAAATAGAGGAGTTCTTGGAAGCGAGCTGCGATCGCTTGGCCTATTTGGAAGATTACGATCAAAATATAGAAGATTTAAAGAATCAAATCGAAAAAATCAAAGAGGATGCGGATAAAAAAGCCGATTCTATTCGCGAATCAAGAATTTCCATGGCGAAGAAAGTGGAGCTTCGCATCGCCGAGGTCATGAAAGAACTGGATATTCCAGAGGCGAAATTCGAAATACATTTCGGCGAAAAAGCTCTTTCGGAAGATGGTAAAGACAGTGTGATCTATATGGTGTCTACCAATAAAGGAGAAGATCTTAAGCCTCTTTCCGAAGTGGCTTCCGGCGGCGAGATCAGTCGAATCTTTCTGGCTTTCATCAGTATTTATGCCGAGTTCGACGAGCGAGAGATTTTGATTCTGGACGAGGTAGATACGGGTATGAGTGGAAAGACGGCGAAAGTTGTTGCGAAAAAAATGGCTCAGCTTTCGAAAGATCGTCAGCTTATCGTCGTGAGTCACCTTCCCCAAGTTGTAGCGCGCGGGGACAGACAATATCAGATTACAAAAAAAGAAGAAAACGGACGTACGGTTTCAGTCGTGAAGTCCTTAAATAAAGAAGAGCGCGTCGCCTATTTGGCCACCATGATCAGCGGGGCGGATACGGAGACGACGCGAAAGACGGCAAGAGAAATGTTGGAAGAACATGATGAGGAGGTACTATGATTTCTGAGGAGCGTGTGATACGTAGCGAAAAAATTTACGAAGGCAAGGTCGTAACCTTGCGATGCCATACGGTCGAATTGGACGGACAACGCTACGGCAAACGCGAAATAGTGGAACACGCGAGAGGTGCCTGTATTGTCTGTTTCAGAGAAGACGGCAGCATTCCCTTTGTGCGCCAATATCGCATTGCCACGAAAAAAGAACTGCTTGAACTTCCCGCCGGTTTCATAGAACACAACGAAAATCCCATGACGGCCGCTCTTCGAGAACTTTCTGAAGAGACGGGGTTAGTAGCGAACTCCGCTGAATTTTTATTGGAAGCTTATACCTCGCCCGGTTTTACGAACGAAAAGATCTATATCTTTATGTGTGAAAACCCGGTACAGGGAGAACAGGATTTAGATGAGACTGAAGATCTGGAAGTTGAATATATGCAACTGGACGAAGCGTTGCGCATGGTAAAGCTCGGCGAAATTATAGACGCAAAGACGATTATCGGCTTGTATGCCGCGAAAGAAATGAGAGATAAAAATGAATCAAGCAATTAGTTTTATTCAAAGCAAGACGGATATTAAGCCGGAAATCGGCATTATTCTAGGGAGCGGTCTGGGAGATTTTGCGGAAACTATTGAAAATTCCACAAGGATTCCCTATGGTGATATTCCCGGATTTAAGCAGTCCACGGTTCAAGGACATAGCGGTGAATTGATATTGGGAACACTAAAAGGTAAAAAGATCGTCGCCATGAAAGGCCGCATCCACTATTACGAAGGATTTGATATCCAAGATGTGGTCTATCCTGTGAAGATTCTCTGCGGTTTAGGGATTGAAAAACTTATCGTTACCAATGCCGCCGGCGGAGTAAACCTTAACTTTAAGCCCGGCACTTTGATGCTTATTGACGATCATATTAACTTTAACGGGAAAAACCCCCTTATCGGGCCCAATGATCCCGTAGGTGATCGCTTCCCCGATATGTCTTACGCATACGACGGTGAGTTATTGCAAAAGGTAAAGAATATTGCGAACAAATTAGATATAGGATACGAAACGGGCGTCTATATGTACATGACCGGACCCAGTTACGAAACGCCGGCGGAAGTGCGAATGGCGGGTATATTAGGCGCCGATGCCGTCGGCATGAGCACCGTGCCCGAAGTGATCATCGCCCGTCATCGTGGCGTAAGAGTAATGGGGATTTCCTGCATTACCAATATGGCAGCGGGAATTCTAGACCAACCCTTAGATCACGAAGAGGTTATCCGCATTTCGGCGGAAGTATCCGACGACTTTAAAAAACTCGTAACGGGAATCGTCGAAGGGATTTAATTCATGAGTGTATTGGAAGTTATTGAAAAGAAAAAACACGGTCGTTCGCTCTCTGCTGACGAAATAAAAGACACAATAAATGATTATGTAAAAGGTGTTATTAAAGACTATCAAATGAGTGCTCTCTTGATGGCGATATATTTTAAAGGCATGAGCGATGAAGAGATCAACGCTCTAACGGGTGCCATGATCGATTCCGGCGATACGGTGGATCTATCATCTATCAAGGGAACTATTGTGGATAAACATTCCACAGGCGGCGTCGGCGACACCACTACTCTTATTTTAGGACCCATCCTTTCCGCATACGGCTTGCCATTCGGTAAAATGAGCGGTCGAGGACTTGGTCATACGGGAGGAACACTGGATAAGCTGGAAGCTATTCCCGGACTCCACGTGGATCTTTCCGTGGACGAAATTGTAGATGCCACCAACAATGTGGGGATGGCCGTTGCAGGACAGACGGCAAATATTACGCCGGCGGATAAAAAGCTCTACGCTTTACGAGATGCAACTGCGACGGTAGATGCCATTCCCTTAATTGCATCGAGCATTATGAGTAAAAAGCTGGCCATTCATGGCGATTGCTTACTCCTCGATGTAAAAGTAGGTGACGGAGCCTTTATGCGAGACAGGGAGAATGCCCTTAAATTAGCGGAAACTATGGTTTCTATCGGCGAAAACTTCGGAAGAAAAACAGTAGCCATGTTGACCCGCATGGATCAACCCTTAGGAAATGCCGTAGGCAACGGCCTCGAAATCCAGGAAGCCATCGATACCCTGCGAGGAGAAGGTCCGGAAGATTTGACGGAGCTTTGCATCGCCCTTGCCGTGCGATTAATAGCGATGACTTGCGACGGCGATCCGAAGCGAATCGAAAGCGACGTTCGTGCGCTAATCGATGACGGAAAGGCACTCGAGCAATTTAAACGTTTCGTAGAGAACCAGGGTGGGGACGGGCGCGTCGTCGAAGATCCGTCCATTCTACCGAAGGCCGAGCATACACTGGATGTAAAGGCGAAATTTTCCGGTTTCGTTCAAGCTATTCCGGCACACGATGTTGGGATTTTAGCGAGAGATCTCGGTGCGGGCCGTATTACCATGGAAGACAAGTTGGACATGGCGGCGGGCGTTTATCTTCATAAAAAAGTAGGGGATGAGGTAAGTGAGGGCGATGTTTTGGCGACTCTTTACAGTGCAAAACCTGACGCCTTGAAAGAAGGTGGCGAGCGTATGGAAAAGATCGTGAAGATTTCTTCCGAAGCGGTTCATGTAGAGCCCCTTATAATGGATGAGGTCTATCATGGATTATAGTGTCTATCTTTGGTCTATTCCGGCCCTTATCATCGCCATCGTGGGACACGAAATAGGCCACGGCTATGTATCTTATTTATTGGGCGATGACACGGCAAAGCGCGACGGACGTCTGAGTCTTAACCCCCTGGATCATATCGATCCTGTGGGCTTACTCTTTATGATCGTCTTTCGCTTCGGATGGGCTAAGGCTGTTCCCATTAATCCCGGATATTACAAAAATAGAAAACGAGGCACGATTTTAGTATCCCTTGCCGGGGTAACGGTAAACTTTATTTTTGCACTTATTGCGGGAATTTTACTCGTTTGGACGTCGAAGCATAATTTCGTCATAAGCGAATTTTTCTATCAGTTCCTTTGGTACAATACCATGCTCGGCGTGTTCAATCTCGTGCCTCTTCCGCCTCTCGACGGCTCAAAGGTATTGGCCTCTCTGCTGCCTAGTGATTTGGAGTTTAAATTCTACAGATATGAAAAATATTTCTATTGGATCTTGTTTTTCGGTGTGGTCAGCGGATTTATCTCCCGCGTTATCGGTCCTGCCGTTTACGGCTTGGCGAATTTATTTGTAAGGATTGGAGCATTTTTAGTCTAATGGATTTTGAAATTGTCTACGGTTCCTTTTCCGGGCCCATGGAGGTTCTCTTGGAGCTTATTAAGAAAAGAGAAATGGATATTTACGATATTCAAATTCATATTTTAGTGGATGACTTTCTCCACTATATCGACACTATGACCGGGCCCGTAATAGATTCCGTCGTCGATTTCTTGTCCATGGCGAGTTATTTACTCGCTATTAAAAGTCGAATGCTCTTACCTGAACGGCCTGTCGATGAGGAGGAAGAGGAAGAAGATCCCCGTGACGATCTCGTAGAAAGAATAGTGGAGTATCAGCGCATGAAGGCGTTGAGTGAGCTCTTAGAAGAAATGGCAGCCTATGAAGACGGTGCTATCTATAAGAAGCAGGAGGACTTCACTGATTTTTCGGAGCAGGATTTGATTAATGACGGCAGTCTTGAGGATTTAACGAAAGCCTTTCGCGAGGCTATGGTTCAGTTTAAGATCCACGAAGAAGCTAAGCGTTCCTTGGAAAAAATCTCCTCTGCAGAATATAGTTTCCAACAGGCTCGAGAAAAAATTCAGTGGGCCTTTAATCAATGGGAGGAACCGAGCTTTCTCGCCATGGTAGGCGAGGCGGAAAGTCGAATTGAAATCGTCACAATATTCCTAACTATTCTGGAGCTTATAAAAGACCAGAGTATTTTCTGTAAACAAAAGGGAAGGGATATTATTTTGTCGAAAAGGGAAATATCTTATGCATCCTAAAGCACAATTAGAAGCCCTACTTTTTGCGTGGGGAGAACCTTTGAGTGAAAAAGATATACGCCAAGCTTTAGATTTAACGGCCCTCGAGGTACGAAATCTTTTAACGGAATTCAGTG
Organism: Aedoeadaptatus nemausensis; assembly: GCF_903819165.1. Taxonomy (GTDB): domain Bacteria; phylum Bacillota; class Clostridia; order Tissierellales; family Peptoniphilaceae; genus Aedoeadaptatus; species Aedoeadaptatus nemausensis. Next base: position 235,041 of record NZ_CAIJCS010000014.1, on the reverse strand, counting down.
AGGACTTAAAGAAAGAAGACAGAGGTCTCAGATTAGTTGTCGTCGAGGATAGTTACCAACTCTCCACTAAACCCGAACTTTTTGAGGAAATTGCCGCTTATGCGAAGCGAAATCAATCGAAAAATCTTTCCAATGCAGCTCTCGAGACGCTTTCCATCGTGGCCTATAAACAGCCGGTACTGAAGTCAGATATCGAGGATATTCGGGGAGTGCGCTGCGATCAGGTTTTAAAAAGTTTGGAACGAACGGATCTCATTACTGTTCTAGGTAGACGCGATATTCCCGGACGGCCGAAAGTATACGGTACGACAGAATTGTTTCTTAAAAAATTTGGTTTATCGGGTTTAGATGATCTGCCGGTTTTAGAAGAAGAGGAAAATGAAGAGGAGACGGAATGAGACTTCAAAAATACATGGCCCATGCAGGCGTCGCCAGTCGACGAAAATGTGAGGAGATCATAGCGCAGGGCCGCGTGAAGGTTAATGGCGAAATTATCGATACCCAGGGATATATAGTTGAAGAAGGGGATCGAGTAACGGTCGACGGTAAAAGAATACGCCCCGTCAGGCGGAACACTTATATTCTCATGAACAAACCCAGAGGGATCGTATCGTCTGCAAAAGATAATAAAGATCGCCAAACGGTATTAGATCTTCTGGCCCCCAATATTCGTGCCAGACTCTATCCCGTAGGGCGACTGGATATGGATTCTTCAGGGCTTATTTTATTAACCGACGACGGCGAGCTGACAGAGCGCTTGCTACACCCGAAATATGAAATCGAAAAGACATATAAAGTAACGGTTACCGGCCTTGTCACAGAAGAAGATGCACAGGCACTCTCTGCGGGTGTGAATTTAAATGACGGCATGACGGCGCCGGGCGAATTTAAAATACTGGAACATCGAAATAAAAAGACTCGCTTGGAATGTACGATTCGAGAAGGACGCAATCGACAAATTCGTCGTATGTTTGAATCCTTAGGATATGAAGTCATTCAGCTGGAGAGAATCGCCTTCGGTCCTTTAAGTATTAAGGGATTGGGTAAAGGGGATTATCGACCCCTTCGCGAAAAAGAAATCAGGATGCTCAAGTCATGGAAGTAATTCCCGGTAATGCCGTGCGTTGGTCCCATTTCATAGCGGAGGGTCTCTTAAACAAGAATTCCCTTGCGGTAGATCTGACGGCGGGAAACGGACACGACACTCTTTTTTTAGCCGAACGTGCGGGGCAAGTAATTTCCATAGATGTTCAGGAAGTTGCCATCGAATCCACGAAAAAGCGATTAGAAGAACATAGGGCTAATAATGTGGAACTCATCTGCGACAGTCACGAGCGGATTGGGGACTATGTGGAGATCCCGAAAGTCGACGTGTTTTTAATGAACCTGGGCTATTTGCCGAAAGGGGACAAGAAAAAAACGACGGAATGGGAAACGACAAAGAAAACCATAGAAGTCATTATAAAATCTATGAAAAAGCATGGGCTGTTAAGTATATGTGTCTATCCGGGTCACGAAGAAGGGGCCATAGAAAGCGACGGCTTAGTGGAGTTTTGCAAAGAATTAAACCAAAGGGAGTACCGCGTAGCGGAGTTGAAATTCCCTAACCAACAAAAAGAGCCGCCTTATTGGATCGGTATAGAGAGGTTTTAGATGATCATTGTAATCGGAGGAGGGCCTGCCGGCATGATGGCGGCCATTCGAGGAGCTGAAGACGACAAAGTATTACTTATCGAGCAAAATGAAAAACTCGGGAAGAAACTTTTTATTACAGGGAAGGGTCGATGCAATTTATGCAATGACGGAGAAGATGAGCTGTTTTTCGACTCGCTTCATCGTAACGGACGCTTTATGTATTCTTCGTACTATAGTTTAACGAGCTACGGTCTTCAATATTTCTTTGAATCAGGTGGCGTGCCTTTAAAAGTGGAACGAGGGCAACGCGTTTTCCCCGTAAGTGATAAATCGTCGGATGTTATTCGACGCCTTGAAAGAGAACTGCTGGAGCGAAAGGTAGAAATCCGATACAATACCAAGGTTTTAAATGTTAAGAAAACCGGAGGCAAGTTTTGCGTTCAAACCGATAGAGGACCGTTTAACGGAGATAAAGTCATCGTCTCTACGGGAGGTATAACTTACAAAAACACAGGCTCCACAGGAGACGGCTATCGGTGGGCAAAAGAGTTCGGTATGAATGTGATAAAGCCCATGGCGGGGCTCGTCGGATTAAGGGCGGATATTCCCTTTAGAGAGTCCCTTCAAGGATTATCGTTGAAAAATGTGGAGCTCTATGCCCATACGGAAGATGGAGAATATAGTGAATTCGGGGAAATGCTTATAACCCATTACGGAGTGAGCGGTCCCATCGTCTTAAGCCTGTCTTCCAGAATTAATAGAAATAAACACGTCGACCTTTGGATCGATATTAAGCCCGCTCTCAGTAGAGAAAAACTGAGTGAGCGATTGATCCGCGAAGTGAATGAAAACAGTAATAAGGAAATGCACACGATATTAAAAAACCTCGCACCGAAATCACTTGTGGAACCGTTATTATTTCTTTCGACAATAGAACCCTCCATGCCTGCCCATCAACTAACGGTGGAAATGCGGAAGAATTTAGTTGAAAGTTTTAAGCATTTTCCGCTGACCTACCGAGGCCTCTTCGACGAGAATACGGGCATCGTCACAACAGGGGGGGTCGATGTTTCGGAACTGAATCCATCTACAATGGAAAGCCGCATAGTCAGCGGACTTTATTTTTGCGGGGAAGTTATCGACGTAGATGGACCCACGGGAGGATATAATTTACAGATCGCATTTTCGACCGGCCATCTAGCAGGTATGAGCGCATCAAAGGAGGAAGAATGAGTTTAAAAATCGCTATCGACGGACCGTCGGGCGCAGGCAAATCGGCAATAGCAAAGGCCTTGGCCCATCGTCTGAACTACGAATATATCGACACCGGCTCCCTTTACCGTACCATCGCCTATATAGCGACTGAAATTGCACGGACAGATGCAATCGATGAGATTTTGCAAGCCTGCGATGAGGTGTCTATCGGCTATGAAAACGGCATGGTAACCCTCGACGGCTCCCCTTTAGGAGATGCCATTCGAACGGAAGCTATTTCACAGAAGACCTCGGAGCTTTCAAAAGATCCTGCCGTTCGAGAGTATTTGCTTCAACTGCAAAGACGCTTAGCGGATAAAGGCAGCACAGTTATGGAAGGCAGGGATATCGGAACGGTTATTTTGCCCGATGCGGAAATTAAATTCTTTTTAACCGCAAGCGAGGGGGAGCGGGCGAGAAGGCGTTATTTGCAGCGAAAAGAATTGGGCGAAGACGTGGACCTAAAAACCATACGAGAAGACATTCATAGACGTGATCTTCGCGACAGAACACGAGAAATAGCTCCTTTAAAGCAGGCGGAAGATGCGATCGTCATCGACTCTACAAATCTTGAAGAAGACGAGGTTATTGAAAAGATGATGGGTTATGTGGTGCGTGTAAATGCTTTATAATTTTTTAAAATATTTCATCGGTTTTTTTATGCGCATCTTCTATCCTTATGAGGTCGTCAATATGCCGGCCATCGAGGATAAGGCCTATATACTCGTTGCCAATCATAAAAGTAATTTGGATCCTCTGATACTCTCCATCTTATTTCCGCGGAAAATACGCTGGATGGCTAAAAAGGAACTCTTCGAAACTCCGTTCATTAAACATATTATGAAAGGTGTCGACGCTATTTCAGTCGATCGAGACAGCGGAGATGCCAAGAGCACACTGCAAGCCATGCGCGTGATTAAAGGGGGAGAAGTATTGGGGATTTTTCCCGAAGGAACGCGGGTAAAGACCGTGGACTATAAAGCGGCTAAATCCGGAACGGTCCTTCTGGCTGCAAGAACGGGCACGGATATAATTCCGGTTTACATTGAAGGGGATTATAAACTTTTCCGCAGGCGCCGCTATATTTTTAGAGAGACTATTCCATTTGCAAAACAAAAGCTTACAGAAGCCGAGTATGATCAAAAAATGGAATGGATTATGGAAACAATATATGAAGGGAGACAGAGCATTGGAGATCATTCTCAGTGATGTTTACGGGTTTTGCGGCGGCGTCAAGCGCGCCGTGGATTTAGCCTTTACGACGGCGAGGGAAAGTGAAAATGTAAAGATGATCGGCGAACTCGTTCACAACGCAGACGTGAACCGGGAGTTGAAAGATCTCGGCGTTGAAGTGATTGAAGAGGACGATCTTCCAAGTGGAGTGACGGTGATTACGAGAAGTCACGGAACGACGAAAGAGCTGAAAGAAGCTCTCGAAGGAAAGAGCAATCGCGTAATCGATACGACCTGCCCCTTTGTTTCTAGAATTTACGATATCGTTTGGGAAAACAATGAAGAGGGGGTTCCCGTCGTTATTGTAGGGGAGAAAGATCATCCGGAAATAAAAGGCATCGCCAGTTACGGCGATAATATTTTCATTGTAAAGGACGAAGAGGACGTAGAGAATCTTCCACTTCAGGACGAAAAGAAGATTGCCATGGTTTCACAGACCACAAATCCGAAGAAAATCGTCGATAAGGTGGAAGAAAGGCTAAAAGGTGTTTTCACAGGCGAGATTTTAAGGTATAATACCATATGTAAAGCCACAAACGACCGTCAGGATGCCTGTCGCATGTTGGCTCAAAATGTGGATTGTATGCTCGTTATAGGTGGTAAGAATAGTGCTAATACGAAAAAACTCGCTAAGATAGCGGAAGATCATTGCGATCACGTTTACCATATTCAAACCATAAATCAACTCGATCTACGTCCATTTAAAAAATTTAATAAAATTGGTATTACCGCCGGAGCATCCACTCCGGATTCGGTAATCAAGGAGGCTGTTAGTAGAATGGATAACTTAAATAGGGACGAAATGAACAATGAAATGATGGAGGCCATTGAGAACTCTTTCACACGTGTACGTCGCGGTGAAATTGTCAGTGGCGAAGTTTTGTATGTAACCGATGATGAGGTCATGGTAAACATCGGCTACCGTGCAGACGGTATTATCTCCAGAGATGAATTGTCCAACGATCCCGATGTTAAACCTGAAGAACTTTTCAACCAAGGTGACGAAATTCAGGTTTACGTCATGAAAATGGACGATGGAGACGGTAATGTCGTCTTATCCTACAAACGTGTTGAAAACATGAAAGTTTGGGATGAGATGGAAGAAAAATTTGAAAACGAAGAACGCGTTATGGCGCACGTTACTAATGTCGTCAAGGGCGGTTTAACTTGTGATGTAGATGGCCTCAACGGCTTTATCCCCGCATCTCACGCATCGGTTCGTTTCCAAAGAGACTTGAGCAAATATGTAGATCAAGATTTGGAATGCGAAATCATCGACTTCGACAAGAGCAGAAGAAAATTCGTACTTTCCCGTAAAAACGTGGAAGCTACCGAAATCGAAGAAAAGCGTAAAGAAGTTTATAAAACTCTCGAAGAAGGTCAATTCGTTGAGGGTACCGTTCAAAGACTTACAAACTTCGGTGCTTTCGTCGATGTAGGCGGCGTAGACGGATTAATTCATATTTCCGAATTATCCTGGAACCGCGTAAAACATCCCAGCGATGTTGTAAGCCCCGGCGAAAATGTAAAAGTTTTGGTTCTTAAGATCGATGAAGAAAAGAACCGCATCGCCCTCGGTTTAAAACAAACGACCCAAAAACCTTGGGATACCTTTGTTGAAACTGTACAAGTAGGCGACGACGTTAAAGGTACTGTCGTTAACATCTTGGACTTCGGTGCGTTTGTTCGCCTCGAATCCGGCGTTGACGGATTACTTCACGTTTCTCAAATCTCCAGACAACATGTCGAAAAACCGGCTGACGTTTTAGAAATCGGTCAAGAAATCGATGTTCGCGTTACCGACATTAACTTCGACGATAAGAAAATCTCTCTATCTATGAAGGCTCTTCAACCGGGCGGCGAAGACGAACAGGCTAGCCAAGAAAAGAAGAGAGAGAAAAAACCTCGTCGTAAAGACTTTGCTCCGGCAGAAGCTAAACCTGAAGAAGAAAACTTCTCCATGGCCATCGGCGATTTAATCAACTTTGGCAATTTAGAAGCCGAAGCAGAAGAAAGTCAAGACGAAGAATAAACAAGTAAGATGCGCTTTCCGAGGAGAGCGCATTTTTTGTAGGTGAACAATGACGAAAGAAGCCATTATACTCGGTATGATGTTGGGCCTTATTTTTTCATGGAAAAATAAGGTTTTTCTTTCATTGCCGACATTTAAAAACTTAATCATTGCAGGTATCGGCGCACTTATCTTTATAATAAGCATAAAATTGGCGCCGAATTCTCCCTCAATTCTAAAAATCTTTTCCGCTATACACGGAGTTTCCTTGGGGATCATAGGTTTTGGTTTTATAGTAGGGAAGCACTTGGGCTACCGATTAGTCGGGATAGGTGTGTTGTTAAACAGCCTCCCTGTCGTATTAAACGGAGCTATGCCCGTCGAGCCGTCACGCCTTATAGAAATAGGCGACGATCGTGCTCGCTCTCTTATTGCCGGAGGTAAGACATTGACACATGTTTTAGCTGACGAGGGAACAAGAGTGCGCTTTCTCTGCGATCGATTTATTTTTTCTTCTCCCATGACCTCGGCACGGGTCATGAGTCTTGGCGATGGTTTCATAGCCGTCGGCATCTTCGTTTTTGTAGCCAGTGCCGTATCGTATGTTTTTAGGAGGGCCAATCTAAATGAAATGGATAAGTGAAACTCTTTCCATCCTGCGAATCCAAGATATTATCGACATCGCCATTGTCGCAGTGATTATCTATTGGCTTTTAAAATTAATTCGTGGAACCCGCGCCGAACAATTGAGTAAAGGTATCGTCGTCGTATTGGTACTTACTAAGGTGAGTGAGGTTCTACAGATCTATATGCTGAACTACCTTTTAAAAAGTATGTTGACATGGGGATTCCTAGGTCTCTTCATCGTTTTTCAGCCGGAGATTCGTCGAGGTCTCGAGTTTATCGGGAGAAACAGTTCCTTAAAAAAAGGCTTAATTTATTCCAGCAAGCGCGACGAATCGACGATAAATGAAATTGTAAGCGGTGTAGCATCGTTATCGCGACAAAAAATTGGGGCTTTGATCGTTATCGAACGCCAGACAGGGCTGAACGAGATCATCGAGACGGGGACGCCGATCTACGGCGAGCTCTCCTCGGCTCTTCTCATAAATATTTTTATCCCCAATACGCCACTACACGACGGGGCCGTCATCGTAAACGGTGACCAGATCGTATCGGCAGCTTGTTTTCTGCCCTTGACGGAGCAAAAAGGTTTATCGAAGGAACTGGGAACTCGCCATAGAGCCGCCATAGGCATAAGTGAAAAAAGTGATGCTTTCGCCATTATTGTCAGTGAAGAGACGGGCTCGATCTCCATCGCGGAGTATGGTGGTATTAATCGTCACTTAGACTTGGCGACGCTGGAGCAATTACTGCGCGATATTTATTTCCCCAACGAATCGAAAAGCGAGGTAGAAAATGCGTGAACGCTACTTGAATTTCATGGCGAATAATCGAAACACCCTCGCAAAGATTTTTTCGTTGGTGATCGCCATTTTATTATGGTTTTTTATCATAACAGAAATCGATCCGACCATTAAAAAAGACTTTACCAATGTCCCGGTAGAACTCCGTAATCAATCCACGATGCGCGAAGCCGGTTTAGAACTTTTAAAACACGACGATTACACGACTAATATTGTGATCAGCGGCAAAAGAAGCGCCATTTTAGGTTTAAAAGAAGAAGATATTTCCGCTTATGTGGATCTTGAAGATATTCAGCCGGGTTCTCAACGACTGCCCATTCACTACCGTTTAAGCGACGAAAGTCTAACGATCGAACGTTCAAATCCTAAAGCCATAACCGTATCGGTAGATGAAATTGTAAAAGAGGAAAAGACCGTTACTGTTAAGAGTAAGGGCAAGCCCGATGACAACTATGTAATCGATCGGATTAGCGTCAGCCCCGAAAAAGTAACCGTCAGTGGACCCAAGCGTGATGTGGACAAGGTGCAGTCCGTCGTAGGTTATGTTGCCGTTGACGGAGCAAAGGATACGGTGGTGTCTACTGTAGAACTTTTTCCAATAGATCAAAGCAAAAATGTCGTATCCAATGTGGATATTTCACCTAACAGTGTAAGCGCCCAAGCCGTCATCTCAAAGGCATTGAGCGTTCCCATTAATGTGGAATACACAGACGAAAATGTCGAAGAGTTCAAACGAGAACGCGCCATTTTGACGCCGACCAGTATTTTGATTACAGGAGAGGGCGAGCAGATCGATAAGGTAGAAAGTGTTAAGACCAATCCGGTAAATCCGAGAGAGCTGATGACCGAATATACTCTACCCTTAACACTGGATCTTCCCGACGGAGTTCACTTAGTCAATCCCGATGAATCAATATTCCTGCGCTATATGAAAAATGAAACGGCCAAACGGAGCTTAGAAATTGATCCGAAGTCCATCGATTTAGGCGGGAAAAAATTTAAAATGCCGAGTCATATTACAGTGGACGTCTATGGCGAACAAAGTTTGGTGGATTCTATTAATGCGGAAGATCTGACCGTAACGATCGACGGCAACGGTAAGCTTACGGCGAAAGGACCGAAAGGGCTTGAAATTATTCAAATTCTTCCGCGGCAATTGAGCCGGTAACCTTGATACAATCCCGAAGTTTTGCTAAAATAACCTTTATCTTAAAATGAGGAGTGCAAGGAGGTACTGATGAAATATTTAGGAGACGGTTTAACATTTGACGATATCCTGCTTATGCCGGGCTATTCCGAAGTTTTACCGAATGAAGTAAGTTTAAAAACGAAAATCACCAACCAAATCGAATTAAATATTCCGCTTATGAGTGCGGGTATGGATACGGTTACGGAATCACAAATGGCCATTGCCATGGCACGTGAAGGTGGCATCGGTATTATCCATAAGAGCATGCCTTTAGAAGATCAGGTAAAAGAAGTAGATCGTGTAAAGAGAAGCGAACACGGCGTTATTACCGATCCATTTTCCCTTTCCAAGGAGCATGTTATTAAGGATGCTCTGGAGTTGATGAGCCATTATCGAATCAGCGGCGTACCCATCGTCGACGATAAAGGTATTTTAGAAGGCATTATTACCAATCGCGATATTCGCTTTGAAGATGATCTCTCTAAAAAAATTGCCGATGTCATGACCTGCGAAAACCTCGTTACAGGTCACGAAGGTATTTCCATGGACGATGCTTTAAAAGTCATGAAGGAATATAAAATCGAAAAACTTCCTTTAATCGACGATCAGCATTATTTAAAAGGTCTTATTACGATTAAAGATATCGAAAAAGCTATTCAATACCCGAATTCTGCAAGAGATGCCGGGGGCAGACTTCTAGTAGGCGCCGCGATCGGCGTTACCCACGATGTTTATGATCGGGTAGAAGCTCTCGTAGCTGCGGGAACGGACCTTTTCGTTATCGACACCGCTCACGGCCAATCGGCAGGGGTTTTAAAAACCATTCGTGAAATTAAAAAAGCCTTCCCCGATCTTCAATTAGTGGCGGGGAATGTGGCGACTTACCAAGGAACCATGGATCTTATCGACGCCGGTGCAGACTGTGTCAAAGTCGGTATCGGACCCGGTTCTATTTGTACTACGCGCGTCGTAACGGGTATCGGTGTACCTCAAGTAACGGCTATCTTAAACTGCTCCAAAGCCGGTCAAGAGAAAGGTATTCCCATTATCGGCGACGGCGGTATTAAATACTCCGGCGATGTTACAAAGGCCATTGCCGCAGGCTCCGACGTGGTCATGATGGGCTCCATGTTTGCCGGTACCGACGAAAGTCCCGGGGAAGAAATTTATGTAGAAGGACGTCGCTTTAAAACTTACCGGGGTATGGGCTCCTTAGGCGCCATGAGCAGTGGTTCCAGCGATCGTTATTTCCAATCGGAAACGAAGAAATACGTTCCCGAAGGTGTTGAAGGTCGAATTCCCTACAAGGGAAAAGTCGGCGACGTCGTTTATCAACTAGTGGGCGGTTTAAAGAGCGGTATGGGCTATGTAGGTGCGAAAGATATTCACGAGCTCAAGACCAAGACCGAATACATGAAAATTACGCCGGCAACTTTACAAGAAAACCATCCTCACAATATTACCATTACACGCGAAAGTCCGAACTATATCGGTTCTCGCAAATAGGCAAAAAAAGGCCGCTTCTGTAGAAACACAGGGGCGGCCTTTTTTGTTATTCGTATTTTAAACATCTTTTAGCGAAGGTAAAGGCAAGTATACTTTCGGCGGCGGCAAATCCAAGGACGATAAGTGAATCCTGTATTGTAAATCGAGTGAAGTGATTCATTTCATAGGCCAAGGTGTTTAGAGCGAAAACATTTTCGATTACGGGGAAGATCTGTTGGGCGCAAGACATAAAACCCGCCATGGTTACGGCCACGGAGATAAGGCTTACGCCGCCTAAGGATTTCATACGAATACTAAAAGCGGAGAAAATGAAGATTGCCGGAATTGCCAGAAAAATACTTGCAAAAAAGTAGTAGAGATAAAGTGAAAAATCGACGGAACCGAAACCACAGACGAATCGGCCGGACAGATAAAAACAGAAAAAGAAGAAAACCTGAGCGATAATGACGAGCGCCAGCGCTAAGAAACATTTCGCAAGAATAAACTGATGATGCTTGACGGTGCTTAGTCGGATAAAATTCAAACCTGCCTTGTGTTCCACTTGCCACAAAAGAGCGACGATGATGGCGATTAGTGGAACGTAGAAAAAAGAGAAGTAGAATAGGCCGATTTGGGTGAATAAACTTTCCCATTCATGGTTGAGCATGGCGCGATTGCCCATGTAATTAAAGGTACCAAAACTCGTCGCCAATAAAGGTACGACGAGAATGGCCAACAAAAGTGGGAACCATTTTATTTTTTTGACCTCGATTGAAAAAACAGAAAACATAGTGCCTCCTAAATAGTTTTGTCGCTACGAATATGCGTGTGTTTTTTTATTATAATTAAGCAGATTAATAAACCGGCGAGAGAAACTGCCAAGCTTAGCCAAGGAGTGGGGTTTAGTACGCGGGCAAATCCCTCGCTTTGCTTGATGTAGGAAATCGACAATAGGGAGCTGTACCACGCAAAAGGATTGACGAGAGTGAGTGCACGGGAAGTTAACATGGAGAGTATGCCCGACAGAGCCCCGCCCATGGAAAAGAATAGGGTAAAGTAAGGGCTCTTGGACCTTGTATCCAGAATAAGAAAGAAAGCGACAATAGCCGAGGCGATGAGCCACTGGCTGAAAAAAATCACGGCCACGTGTGTACTCGTCACTTGAGACAGATGAAAATGATTGGACCGTGCGGCCATTTGAAGGATCAAAACCCACTCTACCAACTGCAGAATGAAGAGGCGCAAACTAAGCCACGACCATTTTCTGAAGAGGAGCGTGGAAGGCTCTACGCCCAGCATTTCCTGAAGTTGAAACATATTGTTTTTCTCTTCGATCTCAACGACTTTTTTTACTAAAGCGGAAAGAAGTACAGGGTTAAAGATCAAATGAAATAAGAAGTAAGCATCCAAAAGAGAGAAGAGGGGGTAGATGTCTTTAATAAAAGAACCTTCAAATGCAATGACCCCCAAGACGACGACATGAACACATAACATGAGAAAAAGAAGAACGTAGAGGCGTAGACCTTTATATTTTCTCGATTCCGTATTATTCAACGGTTCCACCTCCCTTTTGTGTATCCTGAATAAACAAAGCTTCCAAGCTTTCACGCTCTTCTTCAATGCGATAAATATCGACGACTGAAGATAAGCGGCGCACGATTTCTGCCACTTCGTCATCGTCGGGATGATTTAAAATTAAGCGTTCTCCGCGAATTGCAAATTCTGTAGAGTTGAGTGCCTTGGCTGCCAAATCATTGTCGGATGTACGTAAGGAGAGAATCGGCGGATGAAGCTCTCGGTAGTTTTCAAGGGTTCCGTTATAGATCAAGCGACCGCTTTGAAGCATGGCAATATGGGTGGCGATTTTTTCCACTTCGTCGAGAATGTGAGATGAAATTAAAATCGTCGTATTCTTTTCCTCCGCCAATTGTAGAAATAGATGGCGCATTTCCAAAGTGCCGATGGGATCCAGTCCGTTAATCGGTTCGTCGAGAATTAATAATTTCGGATCGCCGATAATAGCCATGGCGATCCCCAATCGCTGTTTCATACCCAGTGAATAAGTTCTAACCTTGTCGTGACCTTTATTCTCAATACCGACAGATTGCAGTGTCGGTACAATATATTTTTTATCGATACCTTTTAACGTACATAGAATGGAAAGATTTTCTACGCCCGTTAAGTGGTCGTAATAGGACGGTCGTTCGATCAAGGCGCCCAACTTGCGATTCAGTATCTTTTGATTTTTAGTGGTTATTTTTTGGTCGAAAAGTGTCATCTCGCCGGAATCTTTTGAAATTAAGCCTAGTATGGACTTCATCAAAGTAGATTTACCGGCGCCATTGGGCCCGATTAAACCGTAAATGGCACCTTTAGGTAAGGTTAAGTGATCGATGTCCAAAACTGTTTTGCCGTGGTAACTCTTTTTTAAATTGTCGATGGATAAAAGATTTTCCATAAGAACCTCCTTTTTGTGTCATTATAAAATCGGAAGCTCACAGACTTATGGAACCTACATCACATTTAGATCACAAAGGATAAACTGCTTTTGCCCTGTGATAAAATAGCACTAAAAGGAGGCGACACTATGGAGAACAAGAAAGGTCCGGTTATTTTAATCGTAGACGACGAAAAATCCCTGTTGGATCACTTGGATAGGTATTTACGAGGTGCAGGATACGACTCGATTAAAACAGCATCCAATTTGGCCCAGGCGAAGTATCAACTGGCCCATCATTCCGTGGATTTAATAATTTTAGATTTAATGCTTCCCGACGGAAGCGGAATGGACTTGCTGAAATCCGTCCGTCAACGTTCCCATATGCCGGTCATTATTTTATCTGCTTTAGACGGCATCGACGATCGCCGCGAAGGCTTTGAATCGGAGGCCGATGATTATATCGTAAAGCCTTTTCTCGCAGAGGATCTTTTATGGCGCATAGAGGCTGTGCTTCGAAGAAGTTTCCGAGAAGAAAAGGGCAAGCTTGTCGACTTAAACGGCGCTTTATTCGATCTTTCCAAGGGAACGATTACGAGAGGAAACAATGAAGAGAAGCTGACGGCGAAGCAGTTTAAAATTTTGAGTTTACTTGCGGATAATTTAAATCATATCGTCTCCATCGATCAAATAATCGAAAGTGTCTGGGAAGAGACCTTTGGTTATGAAAATACATTGATCACCCATATTTATCGCCTGCGCGAAAAACTTGAAGATGACCCCTCAAATCCTAAACGATTGGTGACGGTAAAGGGTCTCGGTTATAAATTAGTAGGAAAGTCATAACGGAGTTACTATGTTTCAGTTCATATTACAAAAATTACGCCGTTTCGTTTATTTCACAGTCGCCTTTTCGCTGACCTTTATTTTTCTAATTTTCGTTATTCTGTACATAAATTACAATGTAAGCAAACAGTATGCTCAGCCCGATAGTGTCCACGTTTACATTATGGAGAATAAAGGCGACGAATTCTTTTTTACGACAGCAAACCGAAATTTTCTAAAAGAAAATAATCTCTGGGCCATTCGCATTGGCGCAAGCGGCAAGGTTATTGAATCCTGTAGAAAGCCTTCTGAAATTCCGGAAACTTATAATATGACCGATGTGGCCCGGTTTACCCGTTATTATTTGAAAGATTATCCCGTGCTGACGTACATTGTCGGCGACGAGCTCCTCGTCATCGGATATCCTAAGGGAACATTGGATAAGCTGCCCTTCAACTATTACAGCGCGGAGCAATGGCTTTTAAACGTAGATTTGGCACTTATTTTTTTATTAGGCTATCTATTCTTTCTCTTTTTTATGTACAGAAGGGAGCGGAACAATCTGTTCAAAAAATTATCCCCTCTACAAAGAGCATTGGGGAAAATTTACAGCGCTGATTATATTCCCCTGGAAGAGGATGGTCCCTTAAAAGATGTTTCTCGCGCAGTAAACGATGCCAATCGACGCTATGAACAGTTGAGTAAAAGCCAAAGCCAATGGATTCGCGGCATTAGCCACGATGTGCGCACGCCTCTCTCAAAACTCAGCTGGGGATTGAACGATTTAAAAACAGAAGAAAATGAAGAAGCTATTGAGGCAATGGAAGAGGAGCTGATGTGCATCAGCAAAACTATACAAGATCTCAATGATACGTCGCGGCTTCAGAATCTTAGCAACGAACGATTTGTTTTGAAAAACCCGATTCCCATTTTAAGAAAATTGTTAATTCGTTATTTAAATGAAAATCCGGATCGCAAGATTATCTTTGAAAATAAAATAAAAGAATCTACAAAAATTAAAATGGACTCTCACTTGTTTAGCAGAATGATCGAGAATATTATCAAAAATAGTTTGACATATCAAAGTGGCGATATTTATGTAAGCTGCTGTGAAGATATGGATTTTATTTGTATCAATCTATGGGATTATGGTGGAGGCGTCAGTAAAGAAGTATTGGAGCGTTTAGATACTTCTGATTTAATTTCTGTGAATGTGCATGGTATGGGGCTTTTAATTTCCAAACAAATCTGTTACTTACACGGCGGTGAGATGAGGGCTGAGAATGAAAATGATGGTTTTAAAGTTGAATTCACATTACCGATATCAAAGTAATTTTCAAGTAAAGCCGGATTCTACATTTATTGACAGTATTACTGGGTATTGATAACATGTTAAAGGATATAAGGAGGCTGATTATGAAAGTTTCAATTCTTATGGGTAGTTACAGCGATAGAGAAATCGCATTTGATGTTATTAAATCGTTAAAAGAGTTGGGTGTGGACTACGATGTTGTGGTTTACAGTGCTCACCGCACGCCCAATGAAGTGGTCGAATATGTAAAGGAACAGGAAAAACAAGGAACGGAAGTTTTTATTTCTATTGCCGGCAAGGCGGCTCATCTCGGCGGTGTCGTCGCAGCACATACGACGCGCCCCGTCATCGGCGTACCGGGCAAGACATCTGTAGCAGGGGGAATGGATTCCCTCCTTTCAACTGTTCAAATGCCCTCCGGCGTCCCTGTAGCGACGGTAGCCATTAACGGAGGAAAGAATGCCGGAATTTTAGCGGCACAAATTTTATCTGTAGCCGATGATGATCTTAAAAAACGTCTCGACGATTACAAGTTAAAATTACAATCGGAAGTTGAAGAAATGAATCGCAAACTCGAGGAGGATTTACGTGGCTAAAATGAAAACAGATGTGGAAATTGCCGGAGAGGCCCATTTAGAAGAGGTCTATAAAATCGCCGAAGATTTGGGGTTGAAAAATGAAGATATAAAGCCCTACGGTCATTATATGGCGAAGATTCAAGGGAATCCCTTTAATGCACCTAATGAAAAGGAAGGTAAACTGATTCTCGTTACCGCCATCAACCCGACACCAGCCGGGGAAGGGAAGACGACGACCAATATCGGTCTTGCCATGGCTATGAACCGCATGGGTAAGAAAACCATCAGCACATTGAGAGAACCGAGTCTGGGGCCGGTCTTCGGCATCAAGGGCGGAGCGGCCGGCGGCGGCTATTCTCAAGTTCTTCCCATGGACGATATTAATCTTCACTTCACAGGTGATTTCCACGCTATTACCAGCGCCAACAATCTTATCAGCGCCGCCATCGACAATCATATTCATCAAGGTAATGCGTTGAATATCGATCCTAAAAATGTAACTTTTAAACGTGTATTGGACATGAATGACCGTGCCCTGAGAGAAATCATCGTCGGTGCGGGCCCTAAGAAAAACGGCGTAATACGCGAAGAGGGCTTCGATATTACAGTAGCCTCTGAAATTATGGCAATTCTTTGCCTTGCACGCGATCTCGAAGATTTTAAGTCGAGAGTGGCAAGAATTATCGTTGCCTACACTATGGACAATAAGCCGGTCTATGTAAAAGATTTAGAGGTAGAAGGTGCCGTGGCCATGCTTATGAAAGATGCGATCATGCCCAATTTGGTGCAGACCATCGAAAATACGCCGGCTATTATTCACGGCGGGCCTTTCGCCAATATTGCCCACGGATGTAACTCTATTTTAGCTACAAAGGCGGCTTTAAATCTCGGTGATTATGCCGTTACGGAAGCGGGATTCGGCGCCGACCTCGGCGCGGAAAAATTCCTCGACATTGCAGCACAGGAAGGCGACTTCCACCCGAATTGTATCGTCGTCGTCGCCACTATTCGCGCTCTTAAATACAATGGGGGTGTGGCGGTAAAAGATCTCAGCGAAGAAAATGTAGAGGCGCTGAAAGCAGGATTCCCGAATTTGAAACGCCATGTAGAGAATATGAAAAAATACGGCGTTCCCGTGGTAATCGCCATTAACAAATTTCCCGCCGACACGGAAAAAGAGCTTGAAACCATTGGCGAACTTGCCGATGAACTGGGCGTAGATGTAGCTCTGTCCGATGTCTTTGCAAAAGGGGGAGAGGGCGGCATGGAGCTTGCCGAAAAAGTAATCGCTCTATGCGAAGAAGAAAGCAATTACAAACCCATTTACGAACGGAATACGAGTATCGAAGAAAAAATCGAGACCATTTCGAAAACTATTTACGGCGCAAAGGATGTAGTATATTCCGACGAAGCCAAAGCCGTAATGAAACGCATCGAAGATTTAGGAGCGGGCGACCTTCCCATTTGCATGGCGAAGACGCAAATGTCCTTTACCGATGACGCGACGAAGCTAGGTGCTCCGGAGGATTTTACGATTCATATTCGCGATATGCGTCTTTCCAATGGGGCGGGCTTTATCGTAGCGCTGACAGGTTCCATTATGACCATGCCCGGCCTGCCGAAAGTTCCCGCAGCCAATGGTATGGATATCGATCGAAACGGAAAGATTACCGGTCTATCATAAAGTGAGGTAAAATATGGCCTATACATCAAAAATCGAAGATAAAAATATGGACGAACTATTCGATGCCATTTTAAGCTTAAAGAACAAAGAAGAATGCTATCGTTTCTTCGAAGATATCTGCACTATTAAAGAATTAAAAGCTATCTCCCAACGTTTGGAAGTAGTAAAACTTCTCGTATCGGACAACACCTACCACGCCATCGAGCAGGAAACCGGCGCCTCTACGGCGACTATCAGCCGTATCAATCGCGCCCTTCATTACGGAGCGGACGGATACAATCTCGTCTTGAAGCGTTTAGGCTATTTAAATGACAAAGAAAAAGAAGATTAATAAAAAAGGTCGAAAGACGGGTAATAATTGTCCGTCCTTCGACCTTTTACTATGCTTTTAATTCTTCTACGAGCTCTTTTTTCGGCGTTACATACAGGGTAGAGAAGTCCGTATAAATAACGAGACCCGTTTGATTGGAGGGATGGCGCCTGATAAATTGACGTTTCGTGTAATCTACCTCTACATTAGACGATTGTCTGCTCCTACTGTAATAAGCGGCGAGCTCCGCACATTCGATTAAGACTTCTTCGGAAGGCTCCGTTCCGTCGGTTTTTAAAATAACGTGACTTCCCGGGCCGTTTTTTACGTGGAACCAATAGTCGTTTTTCCGAGCAAACTTTAAGGTGAGCTCCTGATTTTGACGATTGTTGCGCCCCACATAAATGGGATGTCCCTCAGATGATTTGAAGTGAAGAAATTCCGCTTTTTTTGAATGTTTCTTTTTATTTCCCCGACCGTGATCTTTGAATTTCTTTTTTAAATAATCTTCTCGAAATTCCTCTTGGATGCCGTCCACTTCGTCGACAGTCGAGGCATCTTCTAAATTATAGAGCATGGAATCCAGGTATTGGATTGTCGTGCGATTATTTTCGATGCGATCTGTTAAAGTGGCTTCGGCGTGTTTTAATTTGGTGAACTTTTTATAATAAGTTGCGGCGTTTTGGATGGCATCTTTCGTGTCGTCCAAGGGGATAGTAATAGGTTCCATATCGTCGTAAAAGTTTTCTAAGGTAATCTCGCGGCTCCCTTTTTCAATTTTCCATGCATTGGAAGAGATAAGGTCGCCGTAGACTTTTAATTTTTTACGATCCTTCGCTTCCCGAAGCTCCAATTCCATCTTTTCCTGCTTCGTCAATGCACGCTCCAAGTAGTTTTTAATCTGCTTGTGGAGGTTTTGACTCTTCTGACGAATTCTATCCTCCATGACGCGAATAATAAAAGTTTGATCCAAGAGTTTCGAAGGAGAATCGTAAAATGTCTTATTATCTTCGGGATAGTGTTTCAGATTAACGGCGGAAAAGGCGATAATTTTGTGACCGTCGGAAATGCTTTGAGGCCTATATTCTCCGTTTCGTACCTCGTCCATTACTTCTTTGAAGGATCGATAAAGAGGAGTTTTTTCCACGGTCTTCATAGGATCTTTTTCGGAATAACCGGCTCGATAGGCAATTTCAGACGCGATAAGGGGTGAGATGCCGAGGTAACGACGAATAAAAAAGTTTTTAACGGAAAGAGCTTTTTCCTCACTTGCCGATGCTATAAAATCGGTCTCCGTTTCTTCTAAGGGATTGACCCTGTCCATAATTCCCTCAAGAGTATAGTGAACTCCGGGGAGGATTTCCCGCACGCGGCTCGTGCCGTGATTAATACGCTTCAGTGCGTCTATAATTTTTTCGTCCTCATCCACGAGAATAATATTGGAATGCCGTCCCATCATTTCGATAATCAGCGTCTTTTTAACTTTATCGAAAAGATCGTTAAATCCCTCGACCTCGATACAGAGGACGCGGTCCATTTCGATTTGGTAAATTCGTTGAATTACAGTAGATTCAAGATGCTTACGCAACAACATACAGAAATTAGGAGGAGTTGCCGGGTTTTGAAATTTCTTTTCCGTAATATAAGCGCAGGGATTATTGGCCGAGGCGGACAACAATAAGCTGCCGCGTGCCCGATGACTTCTTAAATTTAAAATCAGGGTATCCTGTTGCGGCTGATATACTTTGTCGATTTTCCCGCCGGCATAAAGTGTGTCAAGTTCCTCGCTTACGGCTTTTGTCATAGTTCCGTCGTAACTCAATCTATCTCCTCCTTGTGATGCTGAAAGCTCGTTGTCTTTCATGTATAATAACATAGAGGAGGCGCCTATGCACAGCATGACCGGCTTTGGTTCGGTAGAACAAATGACAGAGAACACTACATTAAGTGTCGTTATAAAATCGGTAAATCATAAGAATCGGGACATTCGTATAAAAGGTTTGGGAGACTTTCAAGCTGTCGAAAATAATATAAAAAAAGCTATTGAAAGAGATGTCTTCCGTGGAAGGATTGAAGTTAGTTTTTCTATTAAGAAAAGCGGAGAAAAGAAGTTGAGTTACTCCGAGGAGACCGCCGAATTTTATATTTCGCTTTATGAAGAAATGGCGGGGGAAGAACCTTCGGTCCAATGGCTTTTATCTCGGCCCGGCGTCGTAGAAGTATTGGATTTAGACGAGGACATATCATCTGATTTTATTCAAAAGGCTTTCGAGGAGGCATTTGATGAATTTCTCGCCATGCGCAAGCGAGAAGGCAGCTATTTATCCGAGTGCTTAAAAGAAAAAATCAAGTACATAGAAAGTGAGCTCGATATAATAAAGGCTTCTACGGAAGAAGATAAAAAAACACAGCAAAAGTTTTTCCGGAATCGAGTTGAAGAATTTATGGAGGAGTATGCGATGGATCCCTCCCGGTTTGCCACGGAGCTCGCACTTTTGTATGAAAAAATTTCAATCGAAGAAGAAATCGACAGGCTTTATTCTCATATCGAGCAGTTTAATGTTATAATTGAGAGAAAAGGTTCTGTTGGTCGCAGTTTAGATTTTCTCCTGCAGGAAATGTTTAGGGAAGCTAATACAATGGCGAACAAATCGAGAACGATCGATGTCTTACATCGCCTCGTAGATGTTAAAACGGCTATCGATGATTTAAGAGAACAAGTTGCAAATGTAGAATAAATTAAAGGCGGTGTTGTGTGTCTAAAGGTTTTTTATTGGTACTTTCCGGTCCGTCCGGCAGCGGCAAGGGAACGGTAAGCGAAGCGCTCATGGCGAAAAATGAAGAAGTTAAGTTTTCCACATCTGTCACCACGCGAAAACCGAGGGTGATGGAAGTGGACGGCGAGAATTATTTTTTTAAAACCGAAGAAGAGTTTAAAGAAATGGTTAAAAACGACGAGCTGCTCGAATACGCCCATGTGCATACCAATTATTACGGGACGCCGAAAGAATTCGTCTTTAATGAGATCGAAAAAGGAGAAATTGTACTTCTTGAGATAGACGTTCAAGGCGCTCTTCAAATAAAAGAAAAGTACAAAGAGGCCGTATTTATTTTCCTATTACCCCCTACGATGGAAGAGTTAAAACAACGGATCGTCAATAGGGGAACGGAAAGTGAAAAGGACATCGAGACGCGCTTTACCAATGCTTTTAAGGAATTGGATTTCGTGGGCGAATACGACTACTTCGTCGTCAACGACAAGGTAGAACAAGCGGTCGAAGATATTGAAAATATTATTGCGGCGGAAAAGCTCCGCGTGAAACGATATAACGATATTAAAAAAGATATTGTAGAAAGAAGGTCGATACGATGAATATTATGTCATTTGGAGAAATTGCAAAGATAACGGACAGCCGCTATGAACTTGCGACCCTCGTTTCTAACAGAGCGCGGGAAATCGTAGACGGCGACGATGCTTTAATCGATACCGATCTTGAAAATCCCGTATCCATTTCAATGGAAGAAGTTTATAAGGGAGCGGTGAAGTTCACAACGAAAGAGCGTTTTGAAGAAATTCAAGCGGAAAAGGAACGTCGTGCCGAAGCGCTGAGACGGGAACTTGAACAAAGCGAAGGAGAGGAAGAAGGGGATGAGTAAGCATGTTCTCCTCGGCGTCAGCGGAGGAATCAGCGCTTATAAATCACCGGGTATCGTCAGCCGTTTAAAAAAGATGGGCATCGAGGTGCGCGTCGTCATGACGGAGCATGCCACGGAGTTTGTAACGCCTCTTACTTTTCAAACCATGAGCAATGAAGTGGTCCATGTGGAAATGTTTAATCAGCTTTCCAATATGGATGTAGAACATATTTCATTGGCTAAGTGGGCGGACTGCGTGATTATTGCCCCGGCTACGGCCAATACTATCGCCAAGCTCGCTTACGGCATTGCCGACAACATGCTTACTACCGTCGCCATGGCGACAAAGGCGAAGATTTTAATCGCCCCTGCCATGAACACCAATATGCTCGAAGCCGAATCAACTCAAGAAGCCCTGAGACTATTGAGTTCCAGAAAGAATGTGGAAATTCTTCCAACAGCGGAAGGTTTGCTGGCTTGCCAAGATGTGGGATCGGGAAAAATGCTCGAACCCGAGGAAATCGTAGATTATATCTTAGAAGCACTTACACCGAAAACCATGGAAGGTGTCGAGCTGACGGTAACGGCAGGCCCTACGAAAGAACGAATGGATCCAGTACGTTTTTTAAGTAATCACAGTAGCGGAAAGACGGGATACGCCATCGCCGTGGAGGCGCGCAATCGCGGTGCCAAAGTGCACCTTATCAGCGGGCCGACCCATCTTCCCGTACCGAGGGCCATCGATTTTATCGGCGTAGAGAGCACACAGGAAATGTTCGACGCTGTGGAGCGGGTATTTCCTACAACCGATGTATTGATTAAATCCGCCGCTCCAAGCGATTATAAGCCCGCTCATTATGTCGATGAGAAGATTAAAAAGAGCGGCGGCGAAAATATGACCGTAGAGTTTTCTCCTAATCCGGATATCGCCAAACATTTCGGCAATATTAAAGGCGATCGCGTCGTGGTCGGCTTTGCCGCCGAAAGTCACAATATGACGGAGTATGCTAAGAAAAAGTTGAAGAATAAAAACTTTGATTTTATCGTCGCCAATAATATTTGTGAAGAGAACGCGGGCTTCGGAAGCGAGACCAATCATGTTAAAATCTTTTCTGCAGACGGCGGGGAAGAGGATCTGCCCATGATGGAAAAGACGAAATTGGCCGAAGAAATTTTAGATCGTGTAACAGAGAATTTGAAAAGCTAGCACTGTCTAGCTTTTTTTACATGTAGGGAGTTCCTATGATTGTAGATGTTTATATCGACAAGGCTTTGCCGCAAATTGATCAATTATATAGCTATTCTTGGAACGACCATGGAGAGTCCCTTATAGGTCGACGGGTCGTCGTGCCTTTCGGCAGGGGCAACAAGATGGAAATTGCGGTAGTTGTCGCTGAACGTGAAGGAGACGAGTCTAAGCTTAAGGAAGTTTCCGAAGTAATGGACCGCAACCCTATTCTATCGAAAGGGGCTATCGCCCTCGGTCTAGCAATGCGAGAGAGATTTTTAACATCCTACGTACAATCCTTTCAACCCTTACTTCCCAAATATGTATTGGGGGAAACCGTAGAAGTTCTGATCGAGGAAAAGGATACGGCGAGAACGAAGGATCTTATGGGAGATAAGCACAAAATTCTAACAAAAGAACTTCCTATCAGTAAGGAATCCATTTTGAAAGAAGCGGTAGAAAATGATGAGGTTTCTTTTTCTTTCGAATCTTTAGACGGAGTCAAGGCGAAAAAGATCCCACATTTTCGCGCCATATGCGGAAGAGATGAAGATTTAACTGAAAAACAAAAGATCGTCTTCGATTTGCTGTTAGAGGATGGGCCCCTTACAAAATCGGAAGTTCGCGAACGGACGTCTTTTTCCGACTCTCCTTTAAACGGACTCATAAAAAAGGGAGCAGCCGAAGAGTCCCCCGAGGAGAATTTGAGAGGGGAAACGCCGCCCGAGCTCAGGGAAGATCAAATAAAAGCTATCGCCGATATTTCGAATTCTGAAAAGAAAGTGCACCTACTCTACGGCGCTACGGGAACGGGAAAGACGGAAGTTTATATGCAGTTGGCGGCCCTCGCAATGGAAGAGGGTAAATCTTCCATGATAATCGTCCCGGAAATCGGTTTGGCGACGCAAATGGTCTATAGATTAAAAACTCGATTTCCCGGGAAAGTGGACATTCTCCATTCCAAACGCAGTCAGGGAGAAAAGTCAAAATCCTGGATTCGCCTCAAGACGGAACCCGGACGCATTCTTGTCGGTGCCCGTTCGGCAATTTTTGCGCCGATTGAAAATCTCGGCTATATTTTTATAGACGAAGAGCAGGAGGAATCATACGATTATCAGGAAGGCCTCCGCTACGATGTCCGTACCGTCGCGGAAATGCGCGCTCGAATCGACGGGGCGAAAGTAGTTTACGGATCCGCCACGCCGTCGGTAGCTATGTATTCGAGAGTAGATGTGGATCTTCAAAAACACGATCTCGTGGGAGATCCTGAAAATGCAAAGAATAATTTGGAAATGACTGTCGTCGATATGCGGGAAGAAATCCTCAGAGGCAATACGGATATTTTATCTGCGGAGATGGTGGAAGGTCTGGAGGAAACCCTTAAGAATAAAAAGCAGGCCATTTTATTTATTAATCGGCGAGGCTTCAGTAACTTTGTTAGTTGCCGGACTTGCGGCTATGTTATCGAATGCGACGCCTGCGACATTTCCATGGTCTATCATAGAAAGACCGGACGATTGCACTGCCACTATTGCGGCCGCACCAAGCCCTATCCCCCTACATGTCCTTCATGTGGGAGCGAGTATCTTCGCCAATTCGGTATCGGTACGGAGCAAGTGGAATCTTGGATTCAAGAACATTTCCCGAACGCACGGGTCGTGCGTATGGATAAAGATACTATGGCGCAAAAGGGGAAATTTGATGCCCTCTACCGCGCCATGAATGATGGGGAGATCGATATACTGGTAGGCACGCAAATGCTCGCTAAAGGATTGGATTTTAAGAACGTAGACTTTGTAGGCGTAGTGGCGGCAGATCTGTCCCTCTTTGTTTCCGATTACCGTGCCCAGGAAAAGACATTCCAACTTCTTACACAAGTGGCAGGTCGGGCAGGCCGAGGCGATCGGAAGGGTAAGGCAGTAATTCAAACCTATAATCCCGATAATTACAGCATTCAATACGCTAAGGGGCGCCATTACGATCGCTTTTATCATCGGGAAATGGGAGAGCGTAAGCAGTTTCTATATCCCCCCTTCGTTCGCCTGTTAAAAATTCATATCAGAGGTCGGGGAAATGTAAATCAGACCGCTTACAATTGGATGAAGACTTTGGAGGCTATCAATCGTCACCATCACATGAACATTCAAATCGGCGCGCCCGTCGAACAGCCTCGTATTCAAAACAGGGAGCACATGTCTTTGACGGCGAAAATATTTCCCGAGGAGTATCAAACTTTTTTAAAGGTCTTCAAACGGGTATTAATGCATTATTATAGATCCGCCACAGATAAAAATATTTACGTTACCATAGAATTAGACGGATAGTAGGAGAGTGTAAAATGGCTATTTTAAAAATCAGAACAGATGAAGATCCTATTTTAAGAAAGAAATCCCGTGAAGTCGATACATTCGACGATAATCTAAAGCAATTAATCGACGATATGTACGAAACCATGTATGATGCGGAAGGCGTGGGCCTGGCCGCGGTGCAAATCGGCAAACTTAAGCGCATGCTCGTTATCGACGATTACGAAGGATCGAAGCTCGTTATGATCAATCCGAAGCGAATTGAAGAATCAGGCGACGTAGAGGCTCTGGAAGGCTGCCTGAGTGTGCCCGAGCGCGTGGGAAAAGTAAAGCGCTTTGAAACGGTAAAAGTGGAATATCAAACGGCCGACGGTGAAGAAACCGCAATAGAAGCGGAAGGCTTTTTGGCTCGTATCATTCAACACGAAATGGATCACTTGGACGGCATACTCTACACCGATCTTGCGGAAGAGATGTTCGACATCAATAAAGAAACCGGCGAGGGTGAATAATCATGTTAAAAAGTATTTTTTTCGGTACGCCGGAATTTGCCATCCCAACCTTAAATGCATTGGCAGACCTTACGGATCTAAAATTAGTCGTAACTCAGGAAGACAAGCGAAAGGGAAGAGGCAAAAAACTTTTGTCGACGCCCGTTAAAGAAAGAGCGGAGGAATTGAATATTCCCGTCTATCAACCTTCGAATATTAATACACCGGAATCGCTTCAACGATTGAGAGAAGAAGATGCGGACCTCTTTATCGTCGTGGCGTACGGTCAAATTTTGAAGAAGGAACTTTTGGAAATTCCGAAGCGCTATATTATGAATGTTCACAGCTCCCTCCTTCCCCGCCACAGGGGAGCGGCACCTATGCAGTGGGCCATATTAGCGGGAGATAAGGAGACTGGTGTCAGCTTTATGCAGATTGAAGAAGGTCTGGACAGCGGACCGGTTTACGATACGCGCTCTATCGAAGTAGGCGACAAAAATTTCGGAGAGATTCACGATACCCTCGCCGAGATGGGTGCCGACCTTTTGAAGTGTTTTATTGAGGATATGGGGAGAGGGGATATTGTCCTTCGAGAACAAAATGATTCCCTGGCTACCTATGCACCGAAGATCGACGACGATTTATTGACAATTGATCCCGAAAATCTTAAGGCTGAAGAAGCTCTTCGAAAAATACGGGCTTTTTCCCCTGAACCGGGTGCTCATCTCGTGATGCAGGGTGAAAGACTTAAGCTTTACGATGCCGAAATAAGCGAAGAAAATCTCGCCCCCGGTGAATTTAAGTCGACGAAGAAAAAGTTATATATCGGCATGAAGGAAGGATCTGTTTCCATAAAAGAACTTCAGCGGCCCGGAAAGAAACGCATGGCCGTAGGATCTTATTTAGCCGGCGCCCATTTGCCGGAAAGAGGTGAATTATAATGTACGGATATTATGGTTACGATATTCAATACCTTATGTATCTCTTGCCGGGTATGCTGCTCGCCATGTATGCTCAAGCAAAGATCAAGACAAATTTCGAAACGTATAGTAAGATAAGCAACTCTAAAGGGCTTACAGGAGAAATGACGGCCCGTCAAATTCTCTCGAGCTATCATATCGATAACGTTCGAGTAGAACGGGTTAAAGGATCGCTCACAGACCACTACGATCCTACACAAAATGTACTTCGTTTAAGCGATTCGGTGCATGACTCCACATCTATCGCTGCCGTAGGCGTCGCTGCTCATGAAGCGGGCCATGCGATCCAACATAATATTGGTTATGCGCCGTTGAAATTTAGAAACGCCATTGTTCCCGCCGCCAATATCGGATCTAATCTTTCGTTTTTATTCGTTTTTATAGGTTTAATGGCTTTTAGGCCCCTATTGAAAATCGGCATTGCCTTATTCGCCATTACGGTGTTATTCCAACTCCTAACCCTTCCCGTAGAGTACGACGCCAGTCGCCGTGCCAAGGTTATTTTACGAGACGGAATTTTATCGGGGCAGGAAATGGAAGGCGTAGAAAAAGTTTTATCCGCCGCAGCCCTGACCTATGTAGCGAGCCTCGTTACCGCTATCGGCACACTACTCAGATTTCTATCCTTGGACAGGAGACGTGATTGATGCGAAATCCGAGATTTAGCGCTCTGAAGACGCTGCAAAGAGTATCTCAAGGCGAATTTATTCAAGACGCATTCGACCGAAAAGGACTAAGCCCGAAAGATGAGCGATTGGCCGAAATTATTATAAACGGAACAATTCAAAACGAACTCTTTCTCGATTATGTGATCGATAAATTTGTCTCATCACCCTCCAAGCTTCAAGATAATATCCGTATTATTCTTCGGATGGGGATTTATCAACTACATTTCCTCGATCGCGTACCGGAGAGGGCGGCAGTAGATGAAAGCGTCAAGCTCGCAAAGAAGATCGCCAATCAGGGAGCGGCGGGCCTTGTAAACGGCGTCTTACGTTCCATTATTCGCGAAGGAGAAAATGCATTTACAATCGATGCTCGAGACGAAATTCATTACCTCTCCTTACGTTACAGCTTTTCAGAAGAATGGGTAAAGTACTTCAAGACTTTATTGGGAAATGATGTAGAAAAATTTCTGGCGTCAACTTTTAATTCCGCTCCCGTTACGCTCCGCCCTATCTGTATTGAAAAGGAAGAACTGCGAAAAAGACTTGAGGAAGAAGGCTTTGAGATAAGCGAAGCTATACTCGGGAAAAGTGCTCTTAATGTAGAAAACCCCCGAGGACTTTTCGATTCCAAGTCTTTTCACGACGGAATTTTTTATGTACAGGACGGCGCCTCTCAAGAGGTGGTGCCGTTATTTACAAAAGATGATAAAGCAGAAGCGCTGGATCTTTGCGCTGCTCCCGGCGGTAAGAGTTTTCAGATGGCGGAGTTATTTAACCATGTGGACAGTTGCGACAGTAGCGCCGAGCGCTTGAAACTAATGGATGAAAATATAAAGCGGCTGGGGTATGACAATATTACGACTCGAGTTCGAAATGCGAAGACACCTCTCCCTAAAAAGAAATACGATCGTATTTTAGTAGATGCCCCTTGTTCGGGCTTGGGCCTCTTGCGCAGAAAACCGGAAATAAAAAATCGTGTCAAGTTAGAAGACGTATTGCACTTGGCGCAAACCCAACGCCTTATTCTCGAGAACGCCTACGGTGCATTGGCGCCCGGCGGAGAGTTGATCTATAGTACTTGTACCGTAACAGTTGAGGAAAACGAAGGGGTGTTGGCATCCTTTTTAAAGGATCATCCGGAATGCACTCTTAGGGAAAAGGGTTTGCGCTACTGGCCTCACCAAAAAGATTGCGACGGTTTTTCAATGGCCGTCATCGTAAGAAAGGAAGACTATGCACTGGATGGAAATGACGCCTGATGAGCTGAAAGAATATATGGAGTCTCTCGGTGAAAAATCATTTAGAGGGACTCAGCTCTTTGAAGGCATACACAACCACCGCAAAAGCCTGAGAGAAATGAGCAATATTTCAAAGGCGATCATAGAAAAGTTGCCGGATGAACTTGATGGCATTCAAATCGTAAAGCGTCTCAGTTCGAAAATCGACGATACAAAGAAATACCTCTATCGTCTAAGTGACGACGAAATAATCGAAGACGTCCTGATGAAGTACCATCACGGTTATAGCCTTTGTGTATCCACTCAAGTGGGCTGTCGTATGGGATGTAAGTTTTGTGTATCCACTTTAAACGGAAAGATTCGCAATCTTCGCCCTTACGAAATGCTCTCCCAAATTTATGAAGTGGAGAGAGCGGAAGGTGTTTCTATTTCCAATATTATTTTAATGGGCAGTGGCGAACCTTTCGATAATTCGGATAATGTGTTTCGCTTTTTGCATCTCTTACACGATCCGAAAGGTAAAAATATGAGTTATCGCAATATGACTATTTCTACTTGCGGGCTTATCGAAGGCATCGAACGTTTAATCGAGGAAGATATTCCTGTTAATCTTGCGATCAGCCTTCACGAAACGGAACAGAAAGATCGCGAGGCTCTTATGCCAATAGCTAAGCGATATTCTTTAGCCGATTTATTTGCCGTTCTACATCGCTATGACCGCGAAACCGGGCAAAGGGTGACCCTTGAATATACCCTGATCGAAGGTAAGAACGACACGATGAAAAATGTGGAAGAGCTGGCTGATTGGACCAAGGGTATGCGATGTCACGTCAATCTTATTCCCCTTAATTCGACGAGTCATTTTGATCATACGAAACCCGACCGAAGTCACATTCTCCGCTTTCAAAGGGAGTTGTCCCAAAGGGGCGTATCGTGTACAATACGAAGAGAATTAGGCAGCGACATTCAGGCCAGTTGCGGTCAATTGAAGGCCGGTACGACCATAGAAGAAACAAGGTGATGCTATGAAAATATCTGCTTATAGCCATATAGGCGGAAGAGATAACAACGAAGACAGCTATTATGTCGACCCCAGTGGACACTTCGCTATTTTGGCCGACGGTATGGGTGGCCACGCCGCCGGTGAAAAGGCAAGCGAACTGGCGGTCGGAATATTAAAAGAAAAATTATCCGTCGCTGTCAAAAGTGAAAAAGATCTTCTGAATTTATTAAATGACGGAGTTCGGGAGGCAAACCATCAAATCTTTAAAAGCTCCGTCGACAACTTAAAATACAGAGGCATGGGTACTACCTTGAGCTTGGTCTATCTACTTAACGACAAGCTTTATTATATTAATATCGGAGATTCCCGAATCTACGGATACAAAGACGGCCTCTTTCAAATTTCGAAAGACGACAGTTTCGTGAATTATCTCGTGGACATCGGCGATATTTCAGAGGAAGAAGCGAGAGTCCATCCGAAGAAAAATGTGCTTACGAAGGCCTTGGGTACGACAAAAGGCGTAGAGTTTCAGATACGAAGCCTAGATGCCGATTTGCAATTCATCGTCTTATGCTCCGACGGCTTATCTGATGTCGTGGACTTCGACATCATTGCAAAGGTCTTAGAGAGTAGTGAAGGCGACTACTCGAAACTGCTGGTCCAAGAAGCCTTGGATCGAAACGGACAAGATAATATAACCGTTATTGTCTTTAATAAGAGTAGGTGAGAGAATGCAAGGAATGATTTTAGCTGACAGATATGAATGCATAAAACGCATCGGCACCGGTGGCATGGGTGATGTTTATAAAGCCCATGATCGCCGTTTAGATCGTATCGTCGCCATAAAAGTCTTAAAAAGTGAATATAATGAAGATGATAATTTCATACGTAAGTTTAGAAGGGAATCCCTCGCTGCGGCAAGTATTTCCCACCCGAATATCGTAAGTATATATGATGTAGGGATGGAAACCGTCACCGATCAGGACGTCTATTATATTGTCATGGAATATATCGACGGGAAGACACTGAAAGAGCTTATTCGCGAAGAAGGTGTGCTCAGTCAAAATCAGGCGCTGAATTACTTAATTCAAATCGCTGAAGCTCTTAAAATCGCCCATAACAAAAATATAATTCACCGAGACATTAAATCTCAAAACATTATGGTGACGCGAGATAATCGGGTGAAGGTGACGGATTTCGGCATCGCTCGCATGGCCGGAAATGCTACGATGACCGTAACCAATGCGGTTATGGGAAGCGTGCATTACTTCTCTCCGGAACAGGCGAGAGGACAAAAAGTCGACGCTCGAAGCGATATTTATTCTATGGGCATCGTGCTCTATGAAATGCTTACAGGGGACGTTCCCTTCGATTCGGAAAATCCCATTACCGTTGCACTCATGCATGTGCAAAATGAAATGCCCATGCCATCGGAACGTAATCCGAGAGTGAGTCCCGAAGTGGACATGGTTTTCAAACACATGACGGAGAAAAAGCCCGGGGATCGTTACGATAATGTGAGTTTAATCATAGACGATGTTAAAACTATTTTGCTCGGAAAAGTTTATGGAGATCACGGGCAAACGGATACGCGAACTACAGTGGTCATTCCGCCGAAAACAAGGGGAGCCGAGGGGCATACATCCCATGGCACCACAGCGCCCATAAAGCCGACGGGTAAAGTGGCGACGAAGAAATCCAAAAAGAAAAAATCCAATCCTTTGGCTACCATAGGCGGCGTAGTTTTGGCCCTTCTCGTCCTTTTTGCCCTGGCGTTCGGCGGTTCGAAGATTAAGAATATCTTGAGCGGAAATGCAGACAAAGACATTGTAGAGATGGTAGACTTTATCGGTAAAGATGTTTCCGACGCAAAAGATTTTGCCGGTACTCACGATTTAAAACTTGAGATTAACGAGAAGGAATCCGACGAAGGTGTATCTCCCGGTACGATTCTTTCACAATCTGTTGAACCGGGAGAGGTGTTGAAGCGAGGAGATCAGTTCTCGGTCGTCATTGCAAAGGAAAAGGAAATGGTAAATGTTCCGGATCTGGAAAATATGACGATCTCCGAGGCTCAATCGGTGCTCAAGTCCCTCGGCCTGAATCTTATAGTCGACAAAACGGAATATGACGAGGACGTTCCGGCGGACAGAATTATCAGACAAAAGCCCAGATCTGAAGAGTCCGTTGCAAAGGGAGAAGATGTCCACGTCGTAATGAGCAAGGGTCAAGATAGTAAAATGGCCGTAGTTCCCAATTTACGAGGCGTTACTATCGAAAAGGCGAGAGCACTTTTAAATCAACAAGGATTAAAACTCGGCAATATTGACGAACGGGAAGATATTTCCGTAGGACCCGGCGAAGTGGTTTGGCAACAATACAATAGCGGTAATCAAATCAAGCAAGGACAGACAGTAGATATTATTGTCAGCAAGCGTTCTTCTCAAAATAGCGGAGAAGAAAATTCTTCCAATGAACAGTCGGTAACGCAAAAGAGAATATCTTATAAAGTTCCCGACGACGGGAATGAACACAGCGTGCAAGTGATTTTGGAATCCAATGGAAGGGAAAAAATCGTAAGCGAAGAATCTGTAAATGGAGGCTCCTCCGTAACCTATCCCGTCCAAGGACGTTCCGGCGACAGAGCTATATTAAGTGTCGACGGCAGTGTCGTAAAAACGGTGAACTTTTAATGAGAATTAAAGGCAGGATCACAAAACTTCTCGGCGGCTACTACTATGTCGCAGGCGAAGACGGAGAACACTATGAAACACGAGCTCGCGGTATTTTTCGCCACGTAGGACAAAAGCCTGTAGTCGGCGATTATGTAGAAATTTCGATTGACGAGGGGCATCAACTTCATTCTGTGGAGAAAATTTTGGAGCGGACCAATAGTATATTGCGTCCGCCCATTGCCAATGTGGACCAAATCTTTCTTTTCATCCCTACGGCGAATCCGAAGTATAATTTGCTGCTTATCGACAAGATGCTCGCCTATTATGAATCGAAACATGTGGATGTAGTGCCGGTGGTTTCGAAATATGATATGGATCCCGAGGAAGGGGAGAAGCTTGTAGAACTTTACGAGGCAGGAGGATACGAGGTTTATCGTCTTTCGACCTTCGAAAGCGAGACTGTGGATTCCATAAAAAAACTATTGCCCGAAAAGACGACGGCCTTAAGCGGCGTTTCCGGTTCCGGCAAATCCACCTTCCTAAATAATATATTGGGCTTAAATCTGGAAACGGGATCGGTGAGCCAAAAAACCAACCGTGGTAAACACACGACTCGTCACACGGAAATATTTAAAGGGAAAGATAATATGTATCTTTTCGATACTCCCGGTTTTTCCAGTATGGAGCTGTCCGAAATCGATTCGGGGGAACTTGATCGATATTTCATAGACTTTCACGACTATCTGGGCCAATGTAAATTCTTAGATTGCACCCATAGAAAAGAACCCGGCTGTAGAGTATTAAAAGCCTACGAAGATGGTGAACTTCAAAGGTCACGCTACGAAAACTATTTGAAGATTTACGAAGAGTTATCAGAAAAGGAGAATTCTAAATGGCGCTAGTTGCTCCTTCTATTTTATCCGCTGATTTTTCGAAATTAGGGGAAGAGATCGAACGCTTGGATCGGGAACAAGTCGATTTTATTCATGTAGATGTTATGGACGGACATTACGTTCCCAATCTGACCTTCGGCCCGCCGGTGATAAAATCCATTCGTTCTTATACGGATATTCCCTTCGACGTTCATTTGATGATAGAGCATCCCGAACGAAGCTTAGAGGATTATATCGATGCGGGAGCCGACCGAATTACTTGTCATCTGGATGCCACGAGGCATTTAGAGCGTTTTATTCAAAGAGTAAAGTCTGCCGGTTTAAAGGCGGGGGTTAGTCTTTGTCCCCACGAATCGCCGGAAGCTTTGCGTTATTTGCTCGACGATTTGGACCTAGTGCTTTTAATGAGCGTCAATCCCGGTTTCGGCGGCCAATCCTTTATTGAATCTACCGTTCAAAAGGCAAAAGATCTCCGTGAACTTTTAGGAGATCGAGATTGCGAAATTATGGTAGACGGCGGTATCAATTTGAAAACCGGAAGAAAAATGGTAGATGCCGGTTGCGACAGCTTAGTAGCAGGTTCCTTTATTTTCAAACACGAGGATCCATCGGAAGCTATTCGCGGTTTAAAATCCCTATGAAAAAAGGTCTTATTATAACCGGGGGAGATAGACCCGCCCGAGAAATATTACTTCGAGAAATTCATTGGGCCGA
Organism: Aedoeadaptatus nemausensis; assembly: GCF_903819165.1. Taxonomy (GTDB): domain Bacteria; phylum Bacillota; class Clostridia; order Tissierellales; family Peptoniphilaceae; genus Aedoeadaptatus; species Aedoeadaptatus nemausensis. The sequence goes on along the minus strand of NZ_CAIJCS010000014.1, from coordinate 201,829 downwards.
CGGCATTATTTGCGCCGACAGCGGATTTGATGCCGTGGAAGACTATCGAGAAAAAATTATTCTCGTTATCGGCGACTTCGACAGCACCCACCGAAAAGACGCTATCGAAAGATTGGATATACCTGTAGAAGTTCTTCCTCCCATGAAGGATGAGACCGACACGGAGATGGCTTTCCTACGTATGCTGGAACATGAGCCTGAGGAAATTCACTTACTCGGCGGCATGGGCAGTCGGTGGGATCATAGTTTGGCTACAGTACTTTCTTTGGAAGCTTATTTGGATCGCTGCGAGAAGATCACCATGATCGACGGACAGAACGAGCTCCAAATAGTTCACCCCGGAACATACTCCGTAAATAAAGGAAACTATTATTATTTCAGTGTCGTTCCCATCAGCGATTCCGTCATTTTTTCAACTCATGGTTTAAAATATGAAGTGAGTGAGCTGAAATTGCTTCGTAAAAAGACACGCGGCGTAAGCAATGAAATCGTAAAAGATAATGCTTCCGTAACTATTCACGAAGGAATCGCCTTATTTATAAAATCAAAAGATGCATAAGAAAGAGCCTTTGGTCATGAACGGCCAAAGGCTTTTTTAGTGAGGGGATAGATTAATTTACTTGATTACGGGGTTTAATACCTTTTTGGAAGTCCTCTAAATTATCGACACAGGCATTTCCCATTTCCAGACGCGCTTCCACTGTGGCATTTCCCAAGTGGGGAGCCAAGGTGACATTGGAGAGCTCGAGCAAATCTTCGGTAACCTTAGGCTCAAATTCATAAACGTCCAATGCGGCACCGGCAATATCACCGCGCTTTAGAGCGTCGGCTAAGGCTTGCTCGTCAATTAGAGGACCTCTCGCCGCATTAATAAAAGTGACCGTAGGTTTCATGGTTTTAAAGGCTTGCTCATCGAAGAGATGATGAAGTTCCGGTACGAAAGCTGAGTGTAGACTGATGAAGTCGGAGGACTCTAAAAGTTCATCGAAGGGTACGTAACGCGCTCCAAGGGATTCGATATCATCTTTACGATTTCTCGAATGATAAATTACGTCCATATCGAAGGCGAGGGCGCGCTTTGCCAAATTCTTTCCGATATTTCCCATGCCGAAGATGCCGAGAGTTTTCCCCTTCAGCTGCTGACCAAGGAAGTAAGTGGGGCGCCATCCCTTAAAGCCGCCGTCGCGTAAATCTTTATCACCGGCCACGAGCTTACGTGCTTGAGCGAGCATAAGGGCGAAGGTGAGCTCCGCAGTGGATACGGCGGAAGAAGGAGCCGGCGCATTGCATACGATAATGTTTTTTTCACGGGCATAGGCGATATCGATATTATCGAAACCGGCGCCATAATTTAGAATAATCTTCAAATCGGGAGCGCCGTCGATGACGGTTGAATCAATTTTATCCGACAGGGGACAAATAAGGGCGTCGACTCCCTTTAACCTTTCAATAAGTTCAGCTTTCCCTAAAGGCTCGTTACTATCGTTGTAATCGTAATCCACTCCCGATAATCTTTCAATAATCTCGTCGGGAACTTTACTTGAAATAAATAGTTTCATGGTCACTCCTATCAAAATAAAAAAAGCCGATTCCCTCGAATCGACTCATTATTAAAGTGCGCGCTCTACCTTACCGGATCTAAGGCAACGTGTGCAGACATAAATTCTCTTGTTGGAACCATTGACAACGGCGCGAACACGTTGAAGGTTCGGGGCCCACGCTCTGTTTCCCCTTTTATGGGAGAAGGAAATCGTGTTACCAAATTGTTTTTGCTTGCCGCAAATTTCGCATCTTTTAGCCATATTTACACCTCCTCCGACTCTTTTTCTGACTCCTCGTATTTTACCACAGTCAAAATTAAATTGCAATTATTCAAAGATGTTTTCTGAAACTTATCTGTGATATAATGGGGTAAACTCCGCAATCAGGAAAGGAGACTTACTAATGGAAGTTACAATCCCTACAAATAAGGGCAATATTACAATAGATAATCAAGTCATCGCTACCATCGCCGGCATATCGGCAATGGAAAGTTACGGTGTCGTCGGTATGGCATCTAAAAATGCGGCCGACGGTATTTTCCAATTATTAAAATTTGAAAACTTAACTCGTGGTATTGAAGTGAATACCGAGAACGAACGGGTTGTCATTAGTTTACACGTTATTATCGAATTTGGAATAAGAATTTCCACTGTCGGTCAAAACATTATCGACCGCGTTCGATTTAATGTAGAATCCTTAACGGGTCTCGACGTAGATGATATCGAGGTGCTCGTCGAAGGTATACGGATGAACTAGAGGTAGCTATGCAATTTATTACAACAGAAGATTTTATTGAAGCACTTTATAGTGCTTCGAATTATTTAGAACAAAACAAAACCATGGTCAATGACCTAAATGTCTTTCCCGTACCCGACGGAGACACGGGAACAAATATGTCCATGACCATTAAAAGTGCCGTAAAGCAAGTTAAGGGAACGTCCGCAACGGCCATCGACGAAGTGGCGTCGGAGATGAGTCGCGGCGCCTTAATGGGTGCACGGGGTAATAGCGGGGTTATTCTCTCTCAATTATTTCGCGGCTTTGCCGAAGGTCTAAAGGGAAAAGACCGAATCGATATCCCGTCCCTTGCCTACGCAATGAAAAAGGCATCGGAAATGACCTATCTCGCCGTCATGAAACCGACAGAGGGTACGATTTTGACAGTCGGTCGTGAAAGTGCCGAGTTCGCAATGAAAAATGCGAAGAAGTACAAGGATATGCTCGAATTTATCGAGGCAGTCATCGTACGAGCCAATGAATCTCTAAATAATACGCCCAATCTCTTACCCGTGCTTAAAGAAGCAGGTGTCGTGGATGCGGGCGGACAAGGTCTCGTTACGATTTTAGAAGGCGCCTTTATGGCTTTAAAAGGCGACAGCGTCGCTGCAGTCGATGAAGGAGAGGTTGTAACCTCTAAAGACAAGACCGTGCGTTCCGAAATTTCTACTGACGATATTAAGTTTGGCTATTGTACGGAATTTATTGTCACAACCGAATCCGATCATGTGGAAGATTTAAAGGCGAAGCTTGTGGAGCGGGGAGACAGTCTTCTCGTCGTTGGCGACGACAAGATGATTAAGGTTCACGTGCATACCAACGACCCCGGTCTCGCATTACAAAGCGGCTTGGAATTCGGTTTTCTTAAAGATATTAAAATCGATAATATGCGCATCCAACACTCTGAGCGCCTATTCAGCGCCGATCAGGTGAAGGAAAAGCAGAATTTAGAGAAACAAAAAGATGAGGATCTTAAGCCCTATGGTTTCGTTTCCATCTGTGCAGGGGAGGGGATCGAGTCCATCTTTAAAGATGTAGGCGTCGACTATCTCGTTACAGGCGGTCAAACCATGAACCCGAGTACGGAAGATATTTTAGCCGGCATCAACAAGGTAAATGCGGAGCATATTTTTGTTTTGCCGAATAACAGTAATATTTTCCTGGCTGCCGAAGCGGCTGCAGAAATTGCCGACAAGGATGTAACGGTTTTAAAGACTCGTTCTATCCCCGAAGGTATTACCGCCTGCATCCACTTTATGCCTGATTTATCCGTAGAAGAAAATACGGAAGCTATGATGGCGGCCGTTGAAGATCTTAAGACGGCACAGGTAACTTATGCCGTGCGGGATACGGAAATGGACGGAATCGACATTAAGAAAGGCGATTTTATCGGTTTATCTGAAAAGAAGATCGTGTCCAAAGGCCCGTCTATTGAAGAGACGACCATCGATGTGTTGAAGTATATGATCGACGACGATTCCAGTTTTATTTCTTTATATGCCGGAAGTGATGTAGATGACGAAAGTATTACATCTTTAGAAGCGGCCCTGGATGAAGCGTACCCGGATCTCGATTACGATGTGATGCGCGGCGATCAGCCGATTTATTACTATTTAATTTCAGTTGAGTAAAGGGCAGGCGAAAGCCTGCTTTTTCATTGGAGGAACTATGTTAGATGCTGATGTAAAAAATGTATCGGGCGTAGGACCGAAGATTGCAGAGCGCCTTAAACGATTAGATATTCATACGGTGGAAGATTTACTTTATACCTTTCCTTACCGCTACGAAAACCGAACAGAGCTCGTAGATTTTGAACACGCTTCCTTCGAGGAACCTAAGATGTATAGAGTTCGCATAATGGGAAAAGAAAAAGTTCGTTATTTAAAAAAGGGCTTAAAGATGCAGAATTTTAAAATTAGCGACGGAAACTCCCAAGCGGAACTTACTTTCTTTAACATGCCCTTTCTCGACAAACAATTGCGAGTGGGAAATGACTACTATATTTACGGGAAGCCGAAATTCTTTAATAGAAAGCTTCAATTCACAGGTCCTAAGCTTTTTACGGAAAAAGAGCGCAAGGAGGCTATGCGCATTTCGCCCATATATCCTTTAGTTGAAGGAATACAACAAGGACGTATGCAAAAGCTGATGAGTGAAGCGTTGGCAAGTTTTGAGATTCCTAAGATTATTCCGGATTATCTTTTAAAACGCTACGGCTTGCTCTCCGAGGAAGAGGCGCTGAAAAGCATCCACCGTCCAAAGACCATGGATGAAGCTCTCCTGGCTCGTCAATCCCTAATTTTTTCGGAATTTTTGTGTTTTCAACTCGCTTTAGGTCGTTTCGACGAGAAGCGAGGTGCGGAAGGATTTTCCATGAATGAGGAAAGCCTAAGCGATCAAATTCTCGAGAATTTACCTTTCGAATTGACGGAAGGTCAAAGGGAAGCTTGGGAGGATATAAAGAAAGATATGGCTTCCGATGAGCGCATGGAAAGGCTCGTACAAGGCGATGTAGGGAGTGGAAAGACTGTGATAGCCTTTCTCGCTATGGCTCGCTGTGTGGCCAGCGGCTATCAGGCTATGATGATGGCGCCTACGGAGATCCTTGCCAAACAACACTATGCAGATGCCTTCGAACACTTTATGCCTATGGGCGTAAAAGTAGAGCTCTTGACGGGATCGACTAAACCTGCCAAGCATCGTGAAATAATAGAAAACTTTAACAATGGTTCCTGCGACATTTTAATCGGAACCCATAGTCTTTATAATGAAGACATACAATCCGATCACTTAGGGCTTACGATTACCGACGAACAACACCGTTTCGGCGTAATGCAAAGGGAAGCACTACAAGAAAAGCAATCGAAAAGCGATCGTTTGATTATGACGGCGACGCCCATTCCGAGGAGCCTAGGCATCGTTATGTATGGAAACACTTCCATCTCTTCGATTCGAACCATGCCGAAAGGACGAAAGTCCGTGGAGACCACGCTTATAGGTGACGGAGATCTTGAAAAAGCCTATGGTTTTATCGAATCTTATTTGAAGAGCGGGCAGCAAGTTTATATCGTATGTCCTCTTATCGAAGAAAATCCGGAGCTTTCCCTGCACGCCGCAGAATCGGTTTACCGGTATTTTTCGACAGAGCGCTTTAAAGATTACAGCGTCGGGCTCCTTCACGGACAACAATCTCCCGAAGAAAAAAATGAAGTTATGGAGGCTTTCGAGTCGAATCGCCATCAGATTTTAGTATCTACTACCGTCATCGAAGTAGGCGTTAATGTGGTAAATGCCAATTTACTCTTTGTGTTCGACGCCGATCGTTTCGGCTTAGCCACGCTACATCAATTGCGAGGGCGTGTGGGCCGGGGCAATAGTCAGGCTTACTGCATTTTGCACTCGGCGAATCAGTCAACAAAAACGCAACAGCGTCTCGGAATTATGGCCGCTTCAAACGACGGATTTTATATTGCGGAAGAAGATATGAAACTTAGGGGAGGCGGTGATTTCTTCGGCACTCGCCAATCTGGAATGGTGAGCTTTCGCATAGGCGATCTATTCGAAAATATGGATATTATGCGCTACGCTAAAATCGAGGCAGACGCCATTTTAAAAGGGGAACATTTGAATGCTGAAGAGCAACCGGATCTATTAAACGGCGTCTTGGCTTATGAAAAAAGAACATTAGGTATTTAATGTTACGATAAATTGTCAACGATAAGGGAATATGCTAGAATTTAGGGGAGGATATTATGCGTGTAATTGCAGGTGAGGTAAAAGGTCGACGACTGAAGACGCCGAAGGATAATCGCATCCGTCCGACGGAAGATCGAATTAAAGAAAATATTTTCAATGTGCTCTTCGGTCCCTTCAGTGGAACCGTTGTTTTAGATCTTTTTGCCGGAACCGGACATATGGGAATAGAATTTCTAAGCCGCGGTGCCGATATCTGCTGGTTTTGTGACAATCACCCCGATAGCCTACGCCTTATCCAAGAGAATCTTTCTTTGACCGAATACGGGAATAGAGGACATGTTGTGAACGGCTCTTATGAAAAATGTTTAAACATGGCGAAGGAAAAGGGCTTACAATTTGACTACGTCTATATAGATCCCCCCTACGATCAAAAGAAATTTTATGATGAATCGGTGCGCATCATCGCACAAGAGAAACTTCTGGCAGATGGTGGGCGGATTATCATGGAAGCACCGAATATCTATGACTTTTCGGAGTATGAGCATTTAGTGCTCCTTCGAAAGAAGAAGTATGGTAACAAAAATATTTGGATTTACGAAAGTTGTGATTAAGAAGTGAAAGTTATCTATGCCGGGAGTTTCGATCCGGTAACTTACGGGCATCTCGATATTATTTTAAGGGCACGTAAAGTCTTTGGAGAAGTCGTGGTCGCCGTTTTAAATAATAAGAAAAAGACCGGTTTTTTTACAATTTCCGAGCGACTGGCACTTCTTGAAAAAACATTGGAGGGCGAAGATAATATCGAAATAGAAAGTTTCGAAGGTCTGCTCGTCGAATATGCTAAGAGTAAGAATATCGGTACAGTAGTGCGCGGACTGCGTTCCAATTCCGATTTCGAAAATGAATATATGGTAGCCATGGCGAATAAAAACTATGGCACCGATTTGGAAACAGTTTTCTTACTTACTACTCAGGAACACTTATTTATAAGTTCGTCGCTTGCGAGAGAGGTAGCAGCTTTTGACGGTGATACATCCTTATTTGTTCCGGAGATTGTGGGAAAGGCAATGAAAGAAAAAGTGAGAGAGAGGTAAAACTATGGAAGTCATGCGTTACATTGAGGATCTGAAAGATTTATTGGAAGTAAGTTCTACTATCCCCCTTACGGGAAAGACTATGGTAGATAAGGAAGAAGTAACGGAACTTTTAAACCGTATCGAATCCCAATTCCCTCAAGATATGGCGGAGGCCCAAAGTATTCGCGATCGTAAAGATGAAATCTTTAATGACGCCAATATGCAGGCTAAACAGATTATTCAAGCGGCTCATGTAGAAGCCAAGAAATTAGTCGACGAAGATGAAATTACTATGGAAGCTCAAGAGCAGGCGAGAGAAATTATGATTCGCGCCGAAACGGAAAGCGAACAGATTCGCCATTCGGCAAGAGAGTATGTAGACGGTCTGTTGGAAGATACGCAAGTTCATCTATCCGAAATGATTAAGACCATCAACGAAAACAGAAAAGAGCTTTAAAAAACGGCCTTGTGGCCGTTTTTTATCTGCCTTTAAAGAGGCGATTTATAGAAGAATAGGTGAGAATGCTCCAGAGATTCATGGCCTTTTCTTCATACAGTAAAAATTTCTGATTTTGAGAGGAAAGTTTTCGAGCGTCTTTATAATTGGTAAAGAGGGTTACGTCGGACTCCTTCATATCTTTTAAAAAAGTTCTTCCCTGTTTAGAAAAAGCTAATACGTGAAAAGCGCTCTGGTTCTTGACGGCATCTTGAACATCTATCGATGTCATGTTTAAGAAGCGGTGGAGGAGCAGTCGGGAAATTCTCCAGCGAGAATATCGTTTGGTCTTCGTATTCTCCAAAAACTCTTCAAATGAATTAAATTCACCTAGGGATTTTAAGATGCGATCGTCAATTCCTTTTTCGTAACCGTCGTAAAGACTCCAGTCACGGGATCTATCTAAACTTAAAGTGCGGTAAAGAAGATATAGAGATTCCAGCAAACGATCTTCAGAAAATTGGGGAGGGGTTCCGGCGCAAGCCTTTGCCAATTCTTGCGGGTTATTATGGAAATTCTTTCGAATATAAGAGGCGCTGACTAACGGGCGATCACTTTCTTTTACTCTTTCAATGGGACGAAACTCAATAGTAGAGTTTAGCTTTTTAAGGGCTTTAAAATAGCCGTAGGCGAGAATGGCATTGGATTGAAAGAGGTCTTTCCAAAGTGCATTCTCTGCCTCGAGAGCTGCTAAATATGACGTGCTGAAAGATTTTCCCTGCGCCAGGGATTTTTTTACTCGTTGAGAAAAGGCCGGTTTCTTCTCGTAATCGTAAATTTGTTGAAATAAATCCCTATTGCCCCATTCCGTGCCGCAAAAAACGGCATCGATGGATCCGAGTTTTTCGGCGACAGTCATGGCACCGTGGGAAAACATCTCGCCATAGCTCGAAGCGATCTGTATGGGAAGTGTAATGACAACATCGGCTCCATTTTTCACGAGATCCTGCGACCGCGTAAAGGGATCGGTAATGACGGGGAGGCCCCGCTGGGTAAAGGGACCGCTCATTAGGATGATGATGCGGTAGCCTTCTTTTTTAGCTTGCTCGATTAAATATACATGGCCATGATGCAGAGGATTGGTTTCTGCAACGATTAATGCGTTTTTCATAGTTTTTCATTCCTATTCAGCTCATAGTTTAGACATCGGCTCTTTATATGATATAATAACTAAGGAAAATTTTGAAAGTACTGAGGAGGAAATGTATGAATATTTTAGTCATTAACTGTGGCAGTTCTTCTTTGAAATACCAATTAATCGATATGGATAAGAAAGAAGTTCTAGCGAAAGGCTTGGCAGAACGTATCGGTATCGAAGGTGGCCGCGTAAAATACGAAGCAGCCGGAAAAGATGAAATCGTCATCGAAGAAATGTTAGCCGATCACAAAGCTGCACTTAAGATCGTTCTCGATTCTTTAAAACACGAAGATTACGGTGCGGTTAAGAGCTTGGATGAAATCGATGCAGTCGGTCACCGCGTCGTTCACGGCGGTGAAGCCTTTGCTGAATCGGTCGTAATCGACGAAAAAGTAATGCAAGCGATTAACGACAATGTTGAAATTGCTCCTTTACACAACCCGCCGAACATTATCGGTATTGAAGCTTGTAAAGAAATTATGGGCGATGTTCCCATGGTTGCAGTTTTCGATACGGCATTCCATCAATCCATTCCCGAGTTGAACTATATCTATGCATTACCCTACGAATACTACGAAAACTACAAAGTACGTCGCTACGGTTTCCACGGCACCAGTCACCAATACATTACCGAACGTGCAGCGGAAATGCTCGACAAAGATCTCAATGAAGTAAACCTGATTACTTGCCACTTAGGTAACGGATCCAGCATCAGTGCCGTTAAAGGCGGAAAATGCTTCGATACGTCTATGGGCTTTACGCCACTTGAAGGCCTTGCCATGGGTACTCGCTCCGGCGACTTGGACCCGGCCATCATTCCCTTCATCATGGATAAAGAAAAACTATCCACTGAAGAAATGAACAATGTATTAAATAAGAAGAGCGGCGTACTAGGCGTAAGCGGCGTTTCCAGCGACTTCAGAGATTTGGAAGAAGCTGCCGAAAAGGGAAATGACCGTGCACAACTTGCATTGGATATTTTCGAAAACCGCGTACGTAAATACATCGGTGCTTATTTAACTGAAATGGATCACTGCGACGGCATTATCTTTACTGCAGGTGTAGGCGAAAACTCCATTACCACACGGGAACGTGTCGTAGACGGCTTGAAGAGCTTAGGAGTTGAAATCGACAAAGAAAAGAACAATATGCGCGGAAAAGAAGCTGTCGTCAGCACCGACGCATCTTCCATTCCCGTTCTCGTTATTCCCACAAACGAAGAACTGAAGATCGCCATGGAGACTGCAAAACTCGTATAAACTCTTGACAATCGGTCTTTTTCTGTCATATAATAATGTGCAGCAGTTTTAGAGGTGATACCATGCGTACCGATATTTCTGAATTTTTAAGGGGAAATGGCATCCAAAAATCTGTTTCCGGCGAACTCTCGCCTGAGGACAGTCCTTTAGATGTTGAAGGCTTAGGTCTGGAAGATCCTGTAAATTATCAACTGGATATTTACAAGGTCGACGGAGACCTGGATGTGGATGTACATGTTGATTATACTTTTAACAGCCGTTGCGATCGTTGTTTAAAACCGATGCAAGAGGATGTTGAAAGTATGTCCCATATGGTGGTCACAACTGATCCTGACGAAGAGATCGAAGCCAATGTCTTAGTTGTGGATTCACTTGAAGCATTCCCCTTAAGAGAATTGGTATTCTCACAAGTTATAACCTCAGTTCCGACAAAGATCTTATGTGATTCGTCATGTAAAGGGCTTTGCCCGGTCTGCGGTGAGGATTTAAATGAACATCCCGATCACGAATGTGAGCAGGAGGGAATCAGTCCCTTTGAATCCTTAAAAAATTTATTTGATAATGAGTCTGAAGATAGGGAGGTGTAGAAATGGCAGTACCTAAGAGAAAAACTTCAAAACAACGTAAAAATAAAAGACGTGCATCTTCTTATCGTCTAAATAAAGCAACTATCGTTGAGTGTCCTAACTGTCACGAAACAAAATTGCCCCACCGTGTCTGCCCGAGCTGTGGATACTATGCAGGCAAAGAAGTTATTGCTAAAAGCGAAGAAATCTAAAAAAAGCTTCCGTTCATCGGAAGCTTTTTTCATGCTTAAAATGCCCAATTGCCGTCTTTAAATACGACGATCTCTTGACCCTCTTCGGTTTTGCCGACAATAGACATATCCTTGGAGCCCACCATAAAGTCAACGTGTACGAGACTGTCATTTACGCCCAATCCTTCGAGTTCTTCTTTCGAATATGCATCGGCTCCTTCTAAACAGGTGGGGTAAGCTCTTCCGAGAGCCAAGTGGCAAGAAGCGTTTTCGTCGAATAAGGTGTTATAGAAAAGTTGATTGCGGTTAGAAATGGGGCTGTCATAGGGAACGAGAGCTACTTCGCCTAAGCGCTTCGCGCCGTCATCAGTTTCCAATAGATGTTTTAGCGTATCTTTCCCGGTCTCGGCGTCATAGTCAACGACGGAACCATTTTCAAAACGCAAATAGAATTTATCGATTACATTGCCGTTATAGGCTAGAGGCATGGAAGCGTAGACTATACCGTTTACGCCACTGGCGTGGGGAAGCGTAAAGACTTCTTCTGTAGGAATATTGGCGACGAAAGGACTGCCGTCGGGCGTTGTACTTCCGCCTCCTGCCCACAAGTGATTTTTCGGGAGCTCAACGACTAAGTCTGTACCGAGGCTATTTCGATAGTGAAGAGATTTGAACTTATAATCGGTCATTTTTTTGGCCAAAGAGTTAACACGGTCCATGTGTTCTTTCCAAGTTTTAACGGAGTTTTCCGTTACCCGTGACATATCGAAAATAGCATCCCACAACTTTTCGATAGCTTCCTCTTCTTGAAGCTCAGGATATACTTTCTTCGCCCAAGCTTTCGTCGCTACACCGGCAACTGTCCAGGGATTTTTGTCACTCATCATAGCTTCGGAATAAAACTCCATTGCCTTGCTCCTGTTCATGATGGTGGCTTGAAGGACTTTGGGATCGACAGATTTTAACAGATCGGGATCGGTCCCCGTAAACGATAAGAATCCTGCACCTTGATCGAGATAATAGCGAAACATTTCTTTCTGATATTCCGGTACATTATTTAATACTTCTTGTGGAGCGTGTTTATAACGCATAAGAGTCAAATCGTCGTCGCTCCAGATAATATGAACATCACTAGCGCCGTTTAAATAAGCGTGTTTTGCCGAGAGGACAGCCAATTCGCGGCCTTCAATCGGGGAGCGTATAACGAGCGGTTGTCCTTCTTTTATTTGAATGCCTACTTTTATGAGCGTTTCGGCGTAGGCATCGAGTCTTTTTTTCAGATTCATAAATTCCTCCTTTATCTTATATATGGAATTATATCATAATTACTCCGGGAACCTTGCGCAGCCAATAGGCTCATGTTATAATATATCGGTACAAATACACACATGGGGCGAGAATATAGCCGTTGCTGAAAAGTAGCTGTATTTTAAAACCTCATGGAGGACTAAACAATTGGAGGTAAAAATGTCTGTAGTATCAATGAAGAGCCTGCTCGAAGCAGGTGTCCACTTCGGTCACCAAACCAGAAGATGGAACCCGAAAATGAAGAAATACATCTTCACAGAACGCAATGGTATTTATATTATCGACTTACAAAAAACCGTCGGTAAGATCGAAGAAGCTTACGACTTTGTTCGCGAAACTGTTCAAGACGGCGGCCAAATTTTATTTGTCGGCACTAAAAAACAAGCACAAGATGCCATTGAAAAAGAAGCTAAACGTTGCGGTGAATTCTATATCAACCAACGTTGGTTAGGTGGTCTTCTTACTAACTTCCAAACGATCAAAACCAGAATTGAACGTTTAAAAGATTTAGAAGAAATGGAAACAGACGGCCGTTTTGATGTACTTCCCAAAAAAGAAGTTATCGGTTTACGCCACGAAAGAGAACGTCTCGAAAAGTTCCTCGGTGGCATTAAAGATATGAACGGACTTCCCGATGTAATGTATGTTGTGGATCCGAAAAAAGAAAACATCGCCGTTAAAGAAGCACAAAAGCTTGGTATTCCCATCGTCGGTATCCTCGATACAAACTGCGATCCCGATGAATTAGATTACCCGATTCCCGGCAATGACGATGCCATCCGTGCCGTTAAGTTAATTACCGAAACAATGGCAAATGCCGTTATCGAAGGCAAGCAAGGTGCTCAAGACGACGCCGAAGTTGAATCCGAGCAACAATCCAAAGTGGAAACTGAAAATCAAATCACGGATAGTGCGGCTGAAACAGAAGAACAATAATAAGGAAATTTATAAGAGTTCTGAGCCAACGGAACTCTTATTTTTTTGAAAATCATAGAATTTTATAAGGGGGACTATCATGGAAATTACTGCAAAAATGGTCAAAGAACTTAGAGACAAAACTGGCGCCGGTATGATGGACTGCAAGAAGGCTCTTAAAGATTCCGACGGCGACATCGAACGCGCAGCGGACATTTTAAGAGAACAAGGCCTTAGCAAGGTTGCGAAAAAGAGCAATCGTATTGCAGCTGAAGGTATTGTAGAGAGCTATGTTCACAACAACCGCATCGGCGTTTTAATCGAAGTTAACTCCGAAACCGACTTTGTCGCTAAAAACGAAGACTTCAAAGAGTTTGTTCGCGACATGGCGATGCAAGTTGCTGCAACCAATCCCAAATATGTTACTCGTGAAGAAGTTTCCCAAGAAGAACTTGATCATGAACGTGCCGTATTAAAAGAACAAGCTTTAAATGAAGGCAAACCCGAACACATCGTTGAAAAAATGGTGGAAGGTCGTTTAGAAAAATTCTATCAAGAGATTGTCCTATTGGATCAACCTTATATTAAAGATGGCGACGTTACCGTTAACGAACTTTTAACCAATTTAGTCGCTAAAATCGGTGAAAAAATCAGCATCCGTCGCTTCTGCCGTTATGAAGTAGGCGAAGGTATGGAAAAACGCACCGAAGACTTTGCTGAAGAAGTAGCAAAGCAAATGCAATAAATCGGATTTAGACCATGGAACCTAGATACAAAAGAATTGTCTTAAAGTTGAGCGGGGAAGCCATGGCTGGCGAAAAGGGAATCGGCATCGATTCCTCGACCGTTCGATTATTTGCAAGAGAAATTAAGAAAATATCCGAAGAAGGTGTAGAGACTTGCATCGTCGTCGGCGGCGGCAATTTCTGGCGCGGTCGCGACAGCAAGGATATGGATCGTGCAACGAGCGACTACATGGGGATGCTCGGTACGGTCATGAACGCTTTGGCCCTTCAAGATGCCCTGGAGCAAATGGATGTTGTGACGCGTGTGATGACGGCTATCGAAATGAAACAGGTAGCCGAGCCATATATTCGTCGCCGCGCCATTCGCCATTTAGAAAAGGGTCGAGTGGTTATTTTCTCCGGCGGTATAGGAAACCCCTATTTTTCCACCGACACGACGGCTGCTCTTCGTGCAGCTGAAATCGACGCCGATGTTATTCTCCTTGCAAAAAAAGGCACCGACGGAATTTACGATTCCGATCCGAATCTTAATGCCGATGCCGTCAAGTTCGAAAGCTTGAGTTATTTCGATATTTTAAGCAAAAACCTCAAGATAATGGATTCTACGGCAACTTCTCTATGCATGGAAAACGACATTCCTCTTATCGTCTTTGGCATCGACCAATCGGAAAATATTTTCGACGCGGCCATGGGTAAAGAGTTGGGAACTTGTGTTAAATAAGGAGGATTATGTATGGAGTTCAATGACGTAAAACAGGAAATTCGTACGAAAACCCAAAAAACAGTTGATCGCTTAAAAGAAGATCTAGGCTCCATTCGCGCCGGACGCGCCAACCCGAGCTTATTGGACAGAGTTACGGTAGAAGCTTACGGACAGCAAACGCCTCTTAATCAAGTGGCGGGAATTACCGCTCCGGAAGCTCGTTTACTGACTATCCAACCTTGGGACGCATCCTTAATTCCCGCAATCGAAAAAGAGATTTTAAAGTCCGACTTAGGGCTTAACCCCTCTAACGACGGAAAACTGATTCGTCTCGCCATTCCGGCTCTAACAGAAGAGCGCCGTAAGGAAATGATCAAGGTCGTAGGAAAGGATGCCGAGCAATCCAAAGTCGCCGTGCGCAATATTCGTCGTGACGCCATCGATATTATTAAAAAAGCTGAAAAGAATAAAGAAATCTCGGAAGACGAATTAAAAGTCTACGAAGAAGAAGTTCAAAAGCTGATCGATGCAGCTATTAAAGATATCGACACCGTCGCCAAGGCAAAAGAAGACGAATTACTTGAAATCTAAATAAAACTTAATAGAGCCCCCTTACGGGGGTTCTTTCTTTTTAGGGGGAACTATGGACTCTGATAAAAAAGCTATGCCCAAGCACATCGGCATTATCATGGACGGTAACGGTCGCTGGGCAAAAAAAAGAGGATTACCGAGAACTTATGGCCATAAGGAAGGGGTCAAACGAGTTCTTGATATTGTACGAGAAGCCTATCGACTGGAGATTCCTTATCTATCGCTCTATGCTTTTTCTACGGAAAACTGGAAGCGGCCACAAAAAGAGATCGACAATTTAATGATACTGTTACAGAGTTTCTTAGTTAAATATATCGATGAGTTGGTGGAGAACCGGGTAAAATTAAATATAATGGGCGATATTTCCGCTCTCGACGGAAAGACGAGAGATTTAGTGGAAATGGCTCTCGATCGTACATCGAATGGCGATAAAATGATTTTAAATATCGGATTAAACTATGGCGGACAAGATGAAATCGTAAGAGCTGCTCGCCGTATAGCCTCCCTCGCTCAAGAAGGCGAGCTGGATCCCGAGTCTATCGACAAAACTCTGTTTCAGTCCCTTCTGTACACGAAAGATCAGCCGCCACTCGATCTTTTAATACGACCGAGCGGAGAGTTGAGGGTAAGTAATTTTATGCTCTATCAATTAGCTTATAGCGAGTTCTGGTTTTCGAATGTACTTTGGCCGGATTTTGATGAAGGAGTATTCAACGCCGCTATAGATGACTATCGTACGAGAGACCGAAGATTTGGAGGGCTGTAATGAATAATTTTCTAAAGCGCTCGTTGACGGCTGTGGTTTTATTGGCATTGCTCGCCGTCATTTTATACTTTGGAGGTCACGTGCTTCGCATTGCCGTCCTCCTGTTTTCTCTCGAGCTATGTCACGAACTTTCTCAAGCTTTTAAACATAAAGGACACGATATACCCGAGCATTACATTCTATTGTCGTGCTTTATTCATTTTGCCGTATTTCTTCTGTCATGGCCTGCCTTCTTAGCCTTTTCTGTTTCCACCTTCTTACTCGTACTTTATTATTTAAAAAGTCCACAATTTACGCTGGAAGAGTTCGGTCTTTGCATGTTGATATTAGTCTATGTTCCCTATTTTCTCTTTCCCATATTAAGTCTCGAGAAAACTTTTTACCTCTACCTGGTCTTCATTATTGCAGTATCTACCGATACTTTTGCCTATTTAACGGGTATGGCTTTCGGAAGACACAAACTGGTTCCTTCCATCAGTCCGAACAAAACTGTAGAGGGAGCCGTAGGTGCCGTCGTTTGTACCATTATCGTCGGTTTAATTTACTGTCGATTCGTGGGCATCTCTATCGATTGGATGCACGCATTGTTTATAGGAGTAGCATCCGTTACAGCTCAGCTCGGCGATTTGTTCGCCTCTAAAATGAAGAGGGCTACAGGTATAAAGGATTACGGCCATATGCTGCCGGGTCACGGAGGCTTTATGGATCGTTTCGACAGTATTTTAATGATAATACCGATGGTGTATATGCTCTATCGGTTTCCCCTTTAGGAGGTTATATGGCAAGTTTATTAGGTACTATATTTGTATTCGTTTTAATCATCGGACTACACGAGTTCGGCCATTTCGGTATGGCGAAACTTGTGGGGATTCGTGTCAACGAGTACTCCATCGGCATGGGACCCTTGCTCTATAAAAAACAAAAAGATGAAACCCAATACAGTATAAGGGCTCTTCCCCTGGGAGGCTATGTAGCCATGGAAGGGGAAGAGGACGAGTCCGACGACCCGCGAAGTTTTAATAATGCCGGGCTTCCGCAGCGCGCCGCCGTCATTGCCAGTGGCGCCGCTATGAATTTCGTCCTCGCCATCGTTGGTTTCACGCTCTTTACGCTTATTAGTGGCTATCCTACCAACACTGTAGGGGAGGTACTCCCGGACACCCCCGCCGCAACAGCAGGTATAAAGAAAGGGGATGTTCTTCTTTCGGTAAATAGTGAGCCCGTAAAAGAATGGAATGAATTTTCTGCTCTCATCGCCGAATCAAAAGAAGATGTAACCGTTGGTTATAGTCGCAGCGGAGAGGAACAGGAAATTACGATAAAGCCTGCCGCAAAAGACGGTAGACGCTATATCGGTATTAAGCCGGAAAGCGAACACCATCCTCTACGCTCCGTAAAAGATGGTTTTACTATGACGGGGAAAGTGATCGTGACCATTTTTGACGTGCTAAAACAATTATTTACAGGCGATCTTGGGGTGGACAAATTGTCCGGCCCGGTTGGTGTAGTAAAAATTATCGGCGATTCGGCAAAATTCGGATTCGGATCACTTATGTTTATTATGGCCTATATATCGACCAACTTAGGGGTAATGAACTTGCTTCCCATTCCTGCACTTGACGGAGGAAAACTTTTATTCATTTTAATCGAAGCCATTACAGGCAGACCTGTTGATAAAAAAATAGAGATGACTTTATCGTTTATTAGTTTTGCGCTCTTAATCGGTCTAATGATTTATGTTACGATATTCGGAGATATTGCGCGCTTTTTAAACTAGAAAGGACGATGACCTTTGGCAAGATATACGAAACAAATTGCAGTAGGGGATGTGCTGATCGGCGGGGGAGCGCCTGTAAGCATTCAATCCATGACCAATACAAAGACCAAGGATATTCGAGGAACCATCGCACAAGTAAAAGCCTTGGAAGCAGCAGGATGCGATATTATCCGCATGGCGATCAACGACGAAGACGATGCCAAGGCATTGGATACTATTATTCCCGCTATTTCTATTCCCGTCATTGCTGATATTCAGTTCGATTACCGCCTGGCTCTATACGCTATGGAGCATCATGTACATGGTCTGCGGTTAAATCCGGGAAACATCGGTGAAAGTTGGAAAGTAAAAGAAGTAGCGGAGGCAGCTAAAGCTGAGGGAATTTCCATCCGTGTCGGTGTCAATTCCGGATCGGTAAAACAGGAATTTATAGAAAAAATGGGCGGTGTCAATCCCGATTCCATCGTGGCGTCTGCTATTGAGCAAATTAACATGTTAGAAAAATTCGGTCTGGATGCCATCAAGGTTTCTTTAAAATCCTCGAACGTTCGTCAATCGGTGGAGGCTTACCGCGCGTTTAAAAAAGTTTCAGATTGTCCACTCCATTTAGGTATTACCGAGGCAGGCTCCCGAATGAACGGGATCGTTAAGTCTTCTGTTGGAATAGGCTCTTTGCTTCTCGACGATATCGGCGATACTATCCGAGTTTCCTTAACGGGGGATCCAGTAGACGAAGTGTTGTGCGCCAAGTCGATTCTAAAGAGCATAGGACTTCGAAACGACGGGATCGATTTTATATCCTGCCCGACCTGCGGTAGAACGGAAATCGATCTTATTTCTATTGCCGAAGAAGCTGAGAAGCGGCTCGCCAATGTGGATTTCCAGGGTAAAATCGCCATTATGGGCTGTCGAGTTAACGGACCCGGTGAGGCAAAAGAGGCGGATTATGGTATTACAGGAGGAAATGGCCGAGGGGTCATTTTTAAAAAAGGCGAAGTCGTGCGTTCGGTAGCGGAGGAAGCTCTCCTCGACGAATTAATTGATTTAATAGAGAGGGATCAGAGTGAAGAATGAAAATAGCCATCCATCAGAAAAGTATCTGATGGATTTTCTTTTATCAGAGAATCTTCAAATAAATAAATTAATTTATAATAGGAAAAAAGGTCGAATAACCATCCTTACAGACAGCGAGGAAAACGAACAATGGCTGGAGCTTAAAAAGAGAATGACCTCCTGTTACGACGGATTGGACGTTATTTTATCTTGTAAGGAAAAGAAGAAAGTAACGAGAAAGATGACGCAAGAGGATCTCTTTCAATGGATACTGGAACAACTGCCTTCAGGAGCTAGTTGGCTAAGTAAAGAATCTTTCAGCCTAGAGGCTCGAAGCCTTACCATTCGCGTTCCCAATCCTACAGTGGAGAGGAATATTCTTTCTCTAAAGTTAGATCAACTTCTCCTAAAGGAAACCGGCGAAATGTATCAGATTCGCTGCGAATGCGATGAAAATGGTTGTGAACTTCACGAGCTGAGTCAACTGATAGATGAAGAAGAGATCGTGTTCCGCGAAACGTTTGAAGAAACTGTCGTGCGTACGACGGAGAGCATGCCTAAAGAGGAAGATAAGGGAGTCTACAGCTACGGAAAAAATAAATTTGAAGGAATCGTGCCTCTGTCTCAGTGTCGAGTCGGAGAGATGGTAACTATTTCAGGAAATATTTTTGCCATGGACTCCCGCTCTATAAAAAACGATAAGACACTCTTCATCTTATCCGTTTTCGATGGAAGTGACAGTCGCAATGTTAAAGCATTCGTTAAAAATAAAGAGGCCGATGATTTCGCCTCTACATTTAAAGTAAATAGTGCCGTAGAAGTTTACGGTAAATTCGAATTCGATAGTTTTGAACGCAACGAAAGTATCATGGCGCGAAACATTCGAAAGGCACACCAAGCCTCTCCCGGGGACAGAAGCACAAAAAAACGTATAGAGCTTCACGTCCATACGAAGATGAGCAATACAGATGGCACTCATACCATTAATGACTTCGCCAAGCGCGCTAAGCTTTGGGGCCACGAAGCCATCGCCATAACCGACGATAATGTGGTTCAGGGATTTCCGGAGGCAATGCAGGCGTCGAAAAAACACGATATTCGAATTTTATACGGTATCGATGCCGATGTAGTTGACGACGAAGAAAAGATTTTTAAAAACCCGAGCAACACGAGCTATGGTTCAAGTTTTGTGGTTTTTGACTTGGAGACTACCGGCTTTTCCCCTCGATACGATGAAATCACAGAAATAGGTGCCGTAAAAATTGAGAACGGTAGAATTGTCGATCGATTCTCTACATTTGTAAACCCGCTTAGACCTATTCCATCTAAAATCGTTGAACTTACCAATATTACAGACGATATGGTGACCGATGCGCCGACCATCGATAAAGCTCTTCCTAAATTTGAGGATTTTATCGGCGACAGCATTTTAGTAGCCCACAATGCTTCGTTCGACTCTCGTTTTATCGAATTCAGGAGAAAGGAAAAGGCGAGCTATCCTACAATCGATACTCTTTTACTCGCTCAATGTCTGGACTTAAGGGTAAAGAACTATAAACTGGGAACATTGGCCAAACGATTCGGTATTAATCTACAGGGCGCTCACCGCGCCGTCAACGACGCGGAGGCTACGGCCGAGCTCTTTTTACATCTGGAAAGATTGGCTGAAAAAGAAGGTATAATGTCTCCGGAAGATTATAATCGACTGAAGCATCCGGAACCGGAAAAACTCTTTCCTACGAGATTGACCATATTCCCAAAATCAGTTGACGGGCTGACCACTCTCTATCGTCTGATTTCAAAATCCCATACAGAGACTTTTTATCGTACGCCTCGGATTTTAAAGAGCGAGATAATAAAGCACCGAGAGGAATTTATTATCGGAAGCGGGGGAGAACAGGGACTTTTAATGGACAGCTATCTGCGTGGAGCCGACGATGAGGAACTTTTAAATATTATAAATTCTCTAAGTTTTGTAGAAGTGGCGCCGCCAAAACGATACGGCAAAAGCTATATGGATGGTTTATTGAGAAACGAAACAGATGCTGAGGACATGATAGAACACTTGCTGAAGCTTGCTGATAAATGCAGCGTGCCGGTAGTTGCGTCGAATAATGTACGCTACTTAGATCCCGACGACGAAATATATCTCAAGGTATTGGAGTATTCGAAGTTTAGAGGCCGTCCCTTCAGCAATGGGGCAGCTTATTTCATGTCTACCGAAGAGATGCTTAGAGCTTTCGACTTTTTGGAGGATCGAGTCGAAGAAATCGTTATAGATAACCCGAAAGCGATTTGCAACAGTATCGAGGAATTTCCTCCCATACCATCGGGAAAATTTCCGCCCAAAATTGAGAATGCCGATGTGGACTTAAAAAACGATGCGGTCAATCGAGCTAAAGAAATTTATGGAGACCCTCTGCCGGAAATTGTCGCCGATCGCCTCCATACGGAGCTGGACAGTATTATCGGCAACGGTTATGCCGTTATGTACCGGATCGCCCAACAGTTAGTACAGAAATCCAATGATGACGGCTTCTACGTAGGCTCACGTGGTTCCGTCGGGTCATCTTTCGTGGCGACGATGACGGGAATTACAGAGGTCAACCCCTTGGCGCCTCACTATGTTTGTCCCCAATGTAAATACAGCGAATTTGTGGAAGACAAACAATACAGCACAGGATTCGATCTTCCTAAAAAGTCCTGCCCTCACTGCGGTACGGATTTAATCCGCGACGGCCATAAGATTCCCTTTGAAGTCTTCTTAGGCTTTTACGGCGACAAAGAGCCTGATATCGATTTAAACTTTGCAGGAGAATATCAACCGAAGGCCCATCAGTTTATCGAAGACTATTTCGGCGAGGGGTTTGTATTTCGCGCAGGTACCATCGGTACATTGGCGGAAAAAACGGCTTTCGGTCTCGTGAAAAAGTATTTGGAAGAAAACGAAATTGTCCGAAATCCCGTTGATATTGCGCGCCTTGCCAAAGGAATTGAGGGGGCAAAACGAACTAGTGGCCAACACCCCGGCGGCATTATGATCGTACCGAAGGACAATGACATTCATCATTTTACGCCGATTCAGTATCCTGCTGATGAAAAAAAGAAAAATGTCATTACCACCCATTTCGATTATCATTCCATCAGTGAAAATATTTTAAAGCTAGATATCCTCGGACACGATGCCCCTTCCATTTTGCGAATGTTAGAAGATATGACCGGCGTCGATATGAATGAAGTGGATATAAATGATGATAAAGTCATGAGTCTTTTCACGAGCATGGACGCTTTGAAAGCCGACGAGTCAATTTTTAAATTCGATACCGGCACACTGGGCATTCCCGAGTTCGGAACGGATTTTGTCGTCAGGATGCTTTTGGATACAAAGCCCGATACATTCGGCGCCCTCGTGAACATATCCGGCCTTTCCCATGGAACAGACGTATGGACAGGCAATGCACAGGATCTGGTCCATTCTAAAAAAGCGACGATATCCGAAGTTATCAGTACACGGGAAGATATCATGAACTATCTAATCATTGCCGGAGCCGAAAATAAAGTAGCCTTTGATACTATGGAGGCCGTCCGAAAGGGCAGGGGACTTCCCGAAAAATATATGGATGTATTGAAGACGCTCGATGTTCCAAGCTGGTATTTCGAAAGCTGTGAAAAAATCAAATACATGTTCCCGCGGGCCCATGCCGTCGCTTACGTTATGACGAGTATTCGCATCGCCTGGTATAAGGTTTATTATCCCTTGGCTTTTTACGCAGCCTATTTCACCACAAAACTCAACGACTTGAACGGCAACCTTCTAATCGAAGGAGCAGACAACGTGAAACGGCGGATAGAAAATATTAAAAATCTCGGCGATGAGGCCTCGAAAAAGGAACAGGACGAAGCCTCGCTCTTAAGGGTAGTTTTGGAAATGTACGCTAGAGGATATGAATTTGAACCTATACATTTGGGAAAATCTCATTACGATCGCTTCAGTATATATGAGGGAAAAGTTATTATTCCCATAAGCTCCTTGCCTGGAATCGGCAAGACCATTGCAAAAGAAATTTACAACGAGTATCAAAAAGGTCCGTTCTTATCAGTGGAAGATATGATTAGGCGAACGGGGGCTTCAAAAACGGTAGTAGAAGCTTTAACACAACACGGCGCCTTAAACGGAATTCCGAAAGATAACCAGTTAAGTATGCTGGACCTAGTTGGATCTCCAGCCGATTTATGATACAATAGTTGAAAGAAAGAGATAGATAGACGTTTAGAACTAGAGTGGGGCCCCCACTCTAGTTTTTTATGGGAGGTGAGTTCTTGAAGCGTCCTCAAGTACGTGAAGAAATTGTTCGTGCTGCTGAAGTTGCTGCAGAAGAACGAGGGTATGAGATTGTAGAAGTCGAGATTACCAAGAAACAACCGACGCGCGTTATTATAACGGTATTCCGTAAAGAAGGCGTCAATATAGATGATTGTGCGGAAATATCTCGTGCCGTTAATGAGAGTATTGACGACGATCTGATACAAGGTCAATATACGCTGGAAGTACAATCTCCCGGTTTAGATCGACCCATTCGGACGAAAGATGATTATCGCCGAAACTTAGGTAATAAGGTGGAAGTTCGTCTTTATAAAAAAATGGATGACAAGAAAGATTTTATTGGAATTTTGACGGATTATGGAGACGATACTGTCGACATCCGTGAGGAGAGCGGAGAAACTGTCACTTTCGATTCAAAATCCATCTCATTAATGCGACAGGTCATTGAATTTTAGGAGGCAGTTGAATAAGAATGAATGAAGAGTTTATTTTAGCTCTGAAGCAATTGGAAAGCGAAAAAGGTATTCGCGAAGACGTTATTTTAGAAGCACTGGAAACAGCTCTAATATCGAGCTATAAGAAAAACTACGGAACTTCTCAAACAGTTGATGTTTCCATCGACAGAGATACAGGAGAAATAAGCGTATCCGCCGAGAAAATCGTAGTAGACGAAGTGTTGGACGATCAAATGGAGATCTCCCTAGACGATGCGAAAAAAATAAATCCTCGTCTCGAAATCGGCGATGTCTACTATGAAGCCATCGATCCTGAAAAGTTCGGTCGCATAGCTGCTCAAACGGCGAGACAAGTAGTTATTCAGCGTATCAAAGATGCCGAACGAGAAGTCATTTATGACGACTATGCGGATAGAGAAAATGAAATTATAACCTGTGATGTCCAACGCGTCAGCAAAGGCAATGTCTTCGTAGATCTAGGAAAAACCGAAGCTATTTTACCTGTTTCAGAGCAAACACCTGGTGAAAGTTATGCCCAAGGCGATCGCTATAAGATGTTGATTTTAGAGGTAAATCGGCAACCAAAAGGACCGCAAATTGTCTTGTCGAGAAGCCATCCGAATTTGGTTCGCCGTTTATTTGAACTGGAAGTTCCGGAAATTCACGACGGTGTCGTTGAAATCTATTCCGTAGCACGTGAAGCGGGAAGTCGCACGAAGCTCGCCGTCTTCTCAAAAGATGAAGAAGTAGATCCTCTGGGAGCCTGCGTAGGTTTTAAGGGAAGCCGCGTCAAAACAATTGTTGACGAGTTACACGATGAGAAGATCGATATCGTGATTTATGAAAAAGACATCGCCACTTTTATCGGCAATGCTCTAAGTCCTTCAAAAGTGGTGGAAGTCTTTATTAATCATAGAGAAAAGGCAGCCATGGTCGTGGTGCCGGATTATCAATTATCTCTGGCCATCGGTAAAGAAGGCCAAAATGCCAGACTGGCCGCGAAACTTACCAACTGGAAGATCGACATAAAATCGGAAACGCAATTTAGCGAATATCTCGATGAAATCGACCAAACAATCGATGAATTCCGTGATGAATTCGAGAACACGGCGGTTCAAGATGATGAAATTGAAGATGAAGAAGCCCCGGCGGAAGAAGTTAAAGAATACGATAATTTCGCAAGTATCGGCGGCTTGACAGGTATGGATTTAAATAATTTATTTGTCGACGCTTCCTCTGAAACTACTGACGATGAAACGGAAGCATCGGACGATGTAGAAGAAGATGACGTTCCAGACTATTTGACAGACGATGAATAACTGGAGAAGCAATGAAAAAGCCTAAAAAAATACCTTTGAGAAAGTGTATTGGGTGCTCGGAATCAAAGCCGAAGCAAGAATTAATACGTATAGTTAAGAACAAAGACAATGAGGTTTTTATAGACAGTACGGGAAAAGCGAATGGTCGCGGTGCTTATCTTTGTCGGGACACGAAATGTTTCGATAAAGCCATAAAACACAGGGCTATTCAGCGTGCATTAAGTCAAGATGTTCCCAAGGAGACCATTGATGCGCTGCGCCAAACCTTAGAAGATCTATAGACCTCGCACTAGGAGGTGTTCTCATGTCGAATAAAAGAGTGTACACGGTTGCCAAGGAAATGGGAATGGCGAGTAAAGATCTCATGGCTATTCTCGAGCAGGCAAAGATACCTGTTAAAAGTCACATGAGTACGATAACGGAAGATCAACAAAAGGAATTGTTTACTTTTATCCGTCAAGCACAAGGTGCTCAGACTGAGGTGGCAGCAAAATCCTCTAAAAGTCAGAAAAAGACGGAAGAAAAGAAATCTGAAGAATCTTCCACAAAAAAAGTAAAAACCGAAAAAGACGTGAAATCTGCAGACGATGTCGAGGTCGATCGAAAGGCGGAAGCACCCGAGGTCAAGGACCCTCACGTAAACAAGAAGCGTGCTGAGGAGCCTGTAAAAAGTCGTAAACCTCATCGTAAAGAGATTGAAGAGGACGATGATTTTTCAGATCATTTTGAACGTTCCAGTAATAAGAAACAAAAGAAAAATAAAAAGTCCAAGCAATCTAAGAAAAAAGATGATGTAGATAAACGATCCGAAAAAAGTTTTGGAAATCAAGATTTTGAAAAACGCAGAGCTCCAAAGAAAAAGTCGAGAAGTCAAAAGCGCAAAGAACGTGAAGCGCGAGAAGAGGCGAAGGGGGATGACGGTATTAAAGTAAAAGCACCGTTAACGGTAAAAGAGTTTGCTGATACTATCGGCGTCAGTTTGGCACAGGTTATCACCAAATTAATCGGTTTAGGGGTTATGGCAACTCAAAACGAATCCATTGATCGAGATGTAATCGAAATTTTGGCCGATGAATTAGGTAAGGAAATTGAGTTTATTTCCGAAGAAGATCTCAATATAGAAGAAATCTACGGACTTGACTCTGAAGACCCTGAAGAATCCCTTAAGGAAAGACCTCCGGTTGTTACGGTTATGGGCCACGTCGACCACGGTAAAACATCGATCCTTGACGTTATTAAGCGCAGCCATGTAACCGACTCCGAAGCAGGCGGCATTACTCAACACATCGGCGCTTATCAAGTTTCGGTGGATGGAAAACATATTACTTTCCTGGATACCCCCGGTCACGAAGCCTTTACAGCTATGCGTTCAAGAGGCGCGTCCATTACCGACATTGCCATTCTAGTCGTTGCAGCCGACGATGGTGTTATGCCCCAAACGAGAGAGGCTATTCACCACGCCAAGGCGGCAGGTGTTCCTATAATTGTGGCCATCAATAAAATCGACCGTGAAGGAGCCAATCCCGATCGCGTGCGCCAAGAACTTACAGAAGAAGGTCTTGTAGCGGAAGACTGGGGCGGCGATACCATCATGGTTGAAGTTTCTGCAAAAACCAAAGAAGGTATCTCCGATCTCCTCGATATGGTGCTTCTCGTGGCGGAAGTTCAAGAGCTTAAAGCTAATCCTGATCGCTTAGCCATCGGTACGATTATCGAAGCTCGTCTCGACAAAGGTAAGGGCCCCATGGCGACGATTCTCGTACAAAAAGGTACCCTTACGAGCGACTGTTATGTCGTGTCCGGAACCTGTTACGGCCACATTCGCGCTATGACCAACGACAAGAAGAAGCATCTTAAAAAAGCCGGTCCGGCGACACCGGTTGTGGTGCTCGGTTTTGACGGCGTGCCCAATGCCGGAGATACGGTCTATGCAGTAAAAGAAGAAAAAATCGCCAAGGAAATTGCTGCAAAAAATATCGCGCAGGAACGCGAAGAAAAACTGGCTTCTAAAAATAAGGTCAGCTTAAATAATCTCTTCGATAAGATTAAAGAGGGCGAGTTAAAGGATTTAAACCTCGTCGTAAAAGCCGACGTAAAGGGTACGGTAGAAGCTCTGAACCAATCTCTCTTAAAGCTTAACGACAACGAAGACGTGGACGAAGTTCAAGTGAACATTATTCACTCCGGCACCGGCGGAATCAATGAGAGCGATATTAACTTAGCCTCCGCGTCCAATGCTCTGGTTATCGGCTTCAATGTTCGCCCGAATATTAACGCCCTGGAACTTGCGAAACAAGAAGACGTCGACGTTCGCACCTATCGTGTAATTTACGATATCTTGAATGATGTTAAGAATGCTATCAGCGGCATGTTGACACCCGAAATTACTGAAGAAGTATTGGGGCGCTGTGAGGTTCGTGAAACCTTTAAACTCCCAAGCAACGACATCGTCGCCGGTATCTATGTCCTTAAAGGTAAGATCCAACGTAAGGCGAAAGTGAAGGTACTTCGCGACGACGTTATTATTCACGAAGGTGAAATTTCTTCCCTTAAGCGTTTCCAAGATGACGCAAGAGAAATCGCTCAAGGTTATGAAGGCGGCTTAATGGTCGAAAACTTTAACGATATTCAAGTTAACGACTTACTGGAATGCTTTATCGAAAAAGAAATAAAGAAGGAATTATAAATGAAAGACAAAAGAGTACATCGTATATCTGAGGAAGTTAAAAGAGAACTTTCAGAGATCATTCAAACCAAGTTGAAAGATCCGAGAATACCTCCCTTAACCAGCGTATCCTACGTGTCGATCACTCGCGATCTTTCATTTGCCAATGTAGGAATTTCCGTCTTTGGAGATGAAGATCAAAAAGCGGATGCCATCGACGGGCTGGAAAGCGCAAAAGGTTTTATAAAAATGGAATTGGGCAAGAACTTGAAACTTCGCGCCATGCCGGATATTATTTTCGAATTGGACGAGAGCATTGAAAAGGGTATGGAGCTGCAAAAGACAATCGATGAGTTGAAAAAAGCGGAGTATGACGGTGAGTGATTTAAAGGATTTCAGCATCTCACTGGAAAAAGAAATTAAGAAAGCAAACTCAATCGCCATTATTTCCCACGTTAGTCCTGATGGGGATAATTTGGGAAGCTTGGAGGCCATGTACGGCTATCTTAGTTCCTTAGGAAAAGAGGTCACCTACGTCGGCAACGACTCCGTGCCTAAGGATTTCAGCTTTCTGCCATCTACTAAACACCGTGTCGACGTGGATTCTCTAAATAATAAAGTATTTGATTTGGTTATTGCGCTAGATTCTTCCGACATTCATCGCTTCGGAGAAGCAGGTGAATTGATCGTAAGAGCGGCTAGATTTACGGCGAATATAGATCATCATTTAAGCAATACTCTCTACGGTGATATGAACTATGTCGTGCCGCAGGCTACCTCCACAGGGGAAGTGCTCTTTAACGTATTGGAATGTTTAGACGCTGAATTTACGGGGGATATGGCCACGGGAATTTATACCGCCATATCTACCGATACGGGGAGCTTCCAATACGACAGTGTCAACGGAGGGACCCATCGCATTGTCGCCAAGCTATATGACTACGGTTGCGATCACAATATAGTGGTTCAATCGGTCTACCAATCCCGTTCTCGAGAAAAGCTCGCCTTAATGACGAAAGTTTTATCTCGTATTGAATTTTTAGCCGATGGGAAAGTGGCTATGGCCGCCTGTCAACTCGAGGATCTTGAAGAAACGGGAGCAACGTCTGAAGATACTGAGGGAATCGTCGAGCAAATTCGAAATATTGAGGGCGTAGAAATGGCTGTATTCTTAAAAGAAAAGGAAGCGGAAGTAAAGCTTTCCTTCCGCTCCAAGTCTTATATCGACTGCACTCAATTTGCCGGAGAATTTGGTGGCGGGGGACATGTTCGAGCGTCAGGTGCATCGGCAGCCATGAATCTCAATGACATTGCAAATAAGGTGAAAGAGCTCGTAGATGAAAAGATTGGATCTTTGAAATTATGAAGGGCGTCGTACTTGTAGATAAACCGGAGGGCATTACCTCCTTCGATGTCGTTCATCAAATGCGACGTCTATATCAAACGAAGCAAGTCGGTCATACGGGAACATTGGACCCGATGGCAACCGGCTTGCTTCCTATTTGTATCGGCAAAGCTACAAAGATCGCCGACTATATAGCAGATAATCGTAAGGCATACGTAGCCCATGCCGTAAAAGGTATTCGAACCGACACTTTTGACACTACAGGAGTTGTTTTTGCGAAAAGTGAAATCGAGATTCCTGAAGATCCGGAGCCTATTTTAGATCTTTTTCGCGGCGAACAAATGCAGCTTCCTCCCATGCACTCGGCCTTAAAGTATAAGGGTCGAAAACTTTACGAATATGCGCGCCGGGGAATTTGCGTTCCGCGTAAAGAGAGACCGATCAATGTTTCGAGTCTTATCATTTTGGAACGAAATGATGATGGCCTCACTTTGAAAGCTGAAGTGTCCTCAGGTACCTATATTCGCACGCTTATAGACGACATAGGCGTAGCGATGGGATCTTTTCTCACCATGGACAGTTTGCGACGGATATCGGTAGGGGACGAGAAAGTCGAAGATGCCCATACTCTGGATGAAATCGAGGCTATGGATGAAGATGAGCGGCAAAGTATTCTTATCCCCATGGATCGCCTTTTGGATCACGTTCCCGCAATTCATTTGCCCGGGCATCGTAAAAAGCCTATGTTAAACGGAATGTCCAGTCGTATTCATTTTCAAGTCGATGAAGCGCCTCTTTATCGCATATATGCAGGTGGCGATTTCATCGGAATCGGAACCCTGGAAGGGAATGGCGAAAAGAGAGAGCTGTACATTAAGAAGGTATTATATTGAGGTGTATATGGAGCTTTTGGAAGTCAATTTAGAATCTAATATTTCCGGAGAAACGGCCATCGCCCTAGGAAACTTCGACGGCATCCATCTAGGTCATCGTGCCTTATTGGATAAGGTCGTCGCCATGGCAAGATCATTGGGGTGCCCTGCGTCCGTACTGATCTTTAAAAACCACACCAAAAATCTTACAGAAGGCATCTCTCAAGAACTTTTGACCTCTCGTTCCCAAAAACATGAAATTTTCAAACGCGCGGGCATCGATATTATTTACGAAATGGATTTTGATAAGAGCATCATGCACTTGACGCCTGCGGAATTTGTAGAGCGCTTTTTAAGCGATCACCTGAAAATTAAGGGGATCGTCGTCGGTTACGACTATCGATTCGGATTCAAGGCGAAAGGTACGGTTACCGAATTGAGAACTTTGTGCCGGGATAACAATATTCAACTCGCCGTAGAAGATGCCGTCATGTATGAAGGGGAGGCCATATCTTCGACTCGTATTCGCCGGGCCATTAAAGACGGAAAGCCCGATCTCGCTCATCGTCTCTTGGGAAGACCTTTCAGCATCGAAGGAACGGTCGTAAAGGGAAAACAATTGGGTCGTACCATCGGCATCCCTACTGCTAATTTATTGTTGGACACCCACTATGTCACGCCGAAATTCGGCGTATATTTGACCCGAGTACGAATAGAAGATCGTTTTTATTTTGCCGCTACGAATATCGGCACCAATCCCACATTTAAAGAAAAAGAAATAAAAGTGGAATCTTATCTGTACGATTACGAGGGAGAGAGTCTTTACGGCAAGGCTATGGAAGTGGACTTAATTAAGTTTATTCGCCCTGAAATTACCTTTACCGGTGTAGATGAACTTAAGAAAAAAATGGACGACGATCTGGAATATATACGTGAAGAAATCAATGGAATGAATTTACAAAGTATTTAGATCATGTTAAAATGTAAAGGAATGTTTTAGTTTGGCTCGGTTTGTCGTTCCTCGACGCTGACTTAGTCAAACCGAATTAAATTTTAGGAGGAAATTATGTTATCTAAAGAACAAAAACAAGCGATCATTAAAGAATACCAACGTGAAGAAGGGGACACCGGTTCTCCTGAAGTGCAAGTTGCTATTTTAACGCACACCATTAATACCTTGAACGAACACTTAAAAGAACATAAAAAAGACCACCACTCTCGAAGAGGTCTTTTGAAAATGGTCGGTAAGAGAAGAAACTTACTTCGCTATTTGAAAAATAAAGACGTCGAGCGTTACAGAGAATTAATTGAACGTCTCGGCATTAGAGGATAAGGAATTACTGAAGAGCGGGCAACCGCTCTTTCTTTATAAGGAAAGAGAGTGACATGGAAAAGTCGTTTACAACATTATTGAACGGTGTACCTTTAACTGTTGAAGTCGGAAAAGTTGCAAAACAAGCCAATGGCGCATGCTGGGTTAAGCAAGGGGACAGCGTCGTACTTGTAACGGCCACTGCTTCTACGAAAGCTAAAGAAGGGGTGGATTTTCTTCCCCTAAGTTGCGATTATGAGGAAAAATACTATGCCGCGGGTAAAATACCGGGCGGATTTAATAAACGCGAAGGTCGACCGGGTACGAATGCTATTCTAACCAGTCGTTTAATCGACCGACCCATTCGTCCTCTCTTTCCCGACGATTTTCACCATAGCTTACAGGTAACAGCTACTGTCGTAAGCTATGACCCCGATTATCCTACGGATATTTTAGCGATGATAGGCTCGTCCATTGCCTTGTCGATTTCCGATATTCCTTTCCAAGGACCTACAGGATCGGTGCGCATCGGGATGAAAGACGATAAATTTATACTAAATCCATCGGTGGACGATCAGCAAGATTCCGATTTGAATCTCGCCGTTTCGGGAACTAAAGGTGCCATTATGATGGTAGAGGCGGAAGTTAATCTTCTAAGTGAGGATGTAGTACTTGACGCCATTATGTATGCTCACGATGAAATTAAAAAAATCGTCACCTTTATCGAAGACATCGTGTCCGAAGTTGGACGTGAAAAGATGGACTACATCGGTCTTGAAATCGACGAATCTTACGAGCAGAAGATCAATGAATTGGTCTATGGAAAAATAGAAGAAGCTTTGCGAATTGCCGATAAGACAGAGCAAGGTCATGCATTGGGTCAAATTAAAGATGAGCTCGTAGAGTCTCTGGAAGAAGAGGAAGATTATCGGGATGTTCAAGTAAATTCAATTTTTGAATCCATTACTCAGGAAGTTTTCAAAAAGCAAATTCTCGTAGAGGGCGTACGCAGCGACGGAAGAGCTTTTACTGAAATTCGTCATCTATCTTCAGAAGTCGGTCTACTGCCACGGGCCCACGGTAGTGCTCTATTTACCCGCGGCCAAACCCAAGCTCTTACGGCAGTTACTCTGGCGGCGTTGACGGAAGGACAAATCATCGACGGTCTTGATCCGGAGTACACAAAACGCTATGTACACCACTATAATTTCCCCTCTTATTCGGTAGGGGAGACCCGTCCGCCGAGAAGTCCGGGTCGCCGAGAAATAGGTCACGGCAATCTTGCTGAACGTGCACTTATTCCCGTTTTACCTACAGAAGAAGAATTCCCGTACTATATTCGCGTTGTTAATGAGATATTGGAATCCAACGGCTCTTCGTCTCAAGCGAGTATTTGCGGTTCTACTTTAGCCCTTATGGATGCCGGCGTTCCCATTCACGCACCGGTAGCGGGCATTGCTATGGGCTTAATAGATAATGGTGACGACCCGGTTATTTTAACGGATATCCAAGGTTTAGAGGACCACTACGGCGACATGGACTTTAAAGTCGCCGGTACGAGAGAGGGAATTACCGCCCTTCAGATGGATATTAAAATCGACGGTGTATCGAGAGATATTTTAATGCGCGCTCTCGCTCAGGCGAAGGATGCACGTATTGAGCTCTTGGATCATATTCACGGTACAATCGCCGAGCCCCGCGAAGATCTGTCGCCTTATGCACCGCGCATTACCGGCTTAATGATCGATCCCGAAAAAATCGGTGAAGTTATCGGTAGCGGCGGAAAGGTTATTCATAAAATTACAGAAGAGACAGGTGCTCAAATTGAAATTGAAGACGACGGTCGCGTCTCCATCATTGCCAATGACGACGGCGCATTAGCTGCTAAAAAGATTATCGAAGACATCGTTCACGAAATCGAAGTGGGTGAAGTATTCGAAGGTACGGTTACAAAGATCGTGGACTTCGGCGCTTTCGTTGAAATCTTATGGCAAAAAGAAGGACTCCTTCATATTTCCAATATTGACCACAAGCGCATCGCTCAAGTCTCCGATGTATTGAGCGTAGGCGATAATGTAAAAGTAAAAGTCATTAATCTCGAGCGTGGAAAAATCGGACTGTCGAGAAAGGCTCTTTTACCTAAGCCTGAACGCAAGGATAAAGAAGCAAAGCCACAAGATAATAAAGAGTAAAACTGAAAACCGCTTCGGCGGTTTTTTCATATGGAGGAATAATGAAAGTAAAAGTTTTCAATCAATCCAATCACCCCCTTCCCGCATATAAAACCAGCGGTGCATGTGGCATGGATCTTCAGGCAAATCTTAAAGAGCCCATGATTCTCGAACCCTTAGATCGCGTTATGGTGCCCACCGGTTTGTTCTTTGAAATTCCGGAAGGGGTAGAGGGACAGGTGCGCGCGAGAAGCGGTCTCTCATTAAAAAAAGGCCTTACTACGGTCAATGGTATCGGTACTATCGACAGCGATTACCGTGGCGAGTTAAATGTTTTATTAATCAATCTGTCTAAGGAAAATGTAACCATAGAAGATGGGGATCGCATCGCACAAATCGTTTTTATGCGCTATGAGACCGCCCAATGGGAAGAGGTCGAAGAACAAAGCGAGCTGTCAAAAACTGTTCGAGGCGAAGGAGGATTCGGCCATACAGGTGTTCGCTAACACTTTCAGAATGGAATTATTATGGTATAATAGAGGCGAACATATATTTGATTAAAGGAGACTATTTTGCCTAAAAAAAGAAAAGCCGGAAATAATAAAAAACACAGTGGAGATGAACAAAGGCCATATTTGGTCGGCGGCTTCCTCGTTATTTTAGCCGTATTATCTCTTATCAGTTTATATAGCGACCAAATGGGCCTTTTCGGTGAGTGGGCGAGCAGTTCAATTTACTTTTTATTTGGCTCCGTGGCGCCTCTTTTTTGTGTCTTACTTTTTATTATCGGTCTATGTTTTATTACCGAATGGCCGTTAAAACAAAAAATTAAATTTTTAATTTTGTCTGTCGTACTGTTTCTAGGCAGCATGTTGTTGGTCTATAACCCCGATCGTACGCCTTTAGCATGGAGTGAGAGAGTGGATAACTTTCATCATCTCCCAATTGACGGGGGTCTTGTAGGTGATCAGTTTGCGCGTCTTCTCGTGGGATTTTTAGGAGTTGTTGGAAGTCGTATATTACTTGTTCTTATCACTATTTTTATCCTATATCGAATGCTGACGGAGGATCAGAAAAAAAGAATAGGGAAGAGCTTTAAAAATAAAATCGAAAATTCTCGTACCTCTCTACGCGAAGCTAAAGATAATCGAGTTGAAAATCAAAAGGTGAAGGATACAAAAACTCGAAAAAATCGTAAAAAAGAGCCCGTTATGTCGGGTATGGCCGCCTTTAAAGATGAAGACCGTCCAAAAGAATCTGTGGTGGAGATTCGCGATTATATTCCCGAAGAAGAAAAGAAACCGAAACGGGTCGAGCCGTTAAATGATGCCGAAAAGGAATCTTTTTCTAAAACAATTCAAACGGAGAGCGTGGACATCGTATACGACTACCCTCCAATTTCATTGCTTAAACCTACGGAGGGAAAGCGAGGCGGAAGTCACGAAGATATTCGTAAAAATGCCGATATTATCGAAGAAGTCATGGATAATTTTAATGTAGACTGCCATGTTACCGCTATCAATCGCGGCCCGTCTATTACGTCCTATGAACTCGAACCGGCCCCGGGTGTAAAGATCAGCCGGATCGTATCATTACACGATAATTTAAGCTTATCCTTGGCGAGTTCCGATATTCGAATTGAAGCTCCTATTCCCGGTAAAAGTGCTATCGGTATCGAAGTGCCCAATACAGAAAAAGACAGCGTAGGTTTACGTGAAATTATCGAAAGCAAAGCTTTTAAACAATTAGATTCCGCAGTTCCCTTATCCCTAGGAAAAGATGTCAGCGGCGAAACGATCGTTTCTTCCATCGATAAAATGCCCCACTTACTGATCGCCGGGGCGACGGGTTCAGGTAAATCCGTGTGTATTAACTCTATATTAATGGGTATTTTATACAAAGCACCGCCGGAGGAAGTACGCCTTATTTTGATCGATCCGAAGGTGGTAGAGTTAGGAATTTATAACGGGATTCCCCATTTGTTGATTCCTGTCGTAACGGACGCTAAAAAAGCCGCCTTTGCCTTAGCTTGGGCGGTGGAAGAAATGGAAAAACGTTATAAAGCATTTGCGGAAACCGGTGTTCGCGACATTTCAGGCTATAACGAGAAAATTAAAGCGGAAGACGGAGAAAAGATGCCGAAGATCGTCATCGTCGTCGACGAGTTGAGTGACCTTATGATGGTAGCAGCAAAAGAAGTGGAAGATTATATTACGCGACTCGCGCAAATGGCTCGAGCCGCCGGAATCCACCTTATTTTAGCTACACAACGCCCCTCGGTTGATGTTATTACGGGTACCATTAAGGCAAATATTCCCTCACGAATCGCTTTTTCCGTATCCTCTTCCATCGACTCCCGTACGATTTTGGATATGTCCGGCGCTGAACGACTTCTCGGAAAAGGAGATATGCTATTCTATCCGAGTAGTTATTCGAAGCCGAAACGCGTTCAAGGTGCCTTCGTCTCGGATCACGAAGTAGAGCAGGTATTAAACTTCGTAAAGTCCAATACAACTGAGACTGAATATGACGAAGAGGCAATGGATACACTGGAGAAGAAAGTTACGAAGGCGGTTTCCGACGAAGACCCCTTGCTTTACGATGCCATTGACATCGTCCTCAATCAGGAGCAGGCCTCCATTTCGTTTTTACAACGCAAGTTAAAAGTAGGATATGCACGTGCGGCAAGAATCGTCGACCAAATCGAGGAAATGGGCATCATAGGGCCTCATGAAGGTTCAAAGCCCAGAAAATTATTAATGACAAAAGAACAGATAGAAGCAATGAAAGAAGATCAGGAGAATATATGAAGCAAGTGTCCATCGTTACATTAGGTTGTTCTAAAAATGACGTCGATTCCGGTCAAATGCGAGGTGTTTTAAACGAAGAAAAATATCGCTTCACAAACTCCGTAACAGATGCGGAGGTAATCGTCGTCAACACCTGCGGCTTTATCGACGCGGCTAAAGAAGAATCCATCGATACTATTTTAGACCTCGCTCGTTTAAAAACGGAAGGCAAACTTGAAACTCTGCTCCTCGCCGGCTGCCTTGCACAGCGTTACCCGGAGGAGCTTTTAGAAGCCATTCCCGAGGCCGATGGAATTATAGGTCCCGGCCATATACGTTCGATTAATGAGGCCATCGAAGTGGCCTATAAAGATGAAAAACCGATTTACACCGAATCCATCGAGACAGATTACATCGAGGAATTTAAACGTGACGAAGTTTCGATAACAGAATATGTGAAAATTTCCGAAGGTTGTAATAATCGTTGCACCTATTGTATTATTCCCTATTTAAAAGGAAACAATATTAGTCGACCTATAGAGGCCATTGTCGAAGAAATTAAATACCTCGTAAGTCGCGGTACACGCGAGATTATTCTTATCGCGCAA
The DNA here is from genome assembly GCF_903819165.1 of Aedoeadaptatus nemausensis. Taxonomy (GTDB): domain Bacteria; phylum Bacillota; class Clostridia; order Tissierellales; family Peptoniphilaceae; genus Aedoeadaptatus; species Aedoeadaptatus nemausensis. The sequence continues at coordinate 165,369 of NZ_CAIJCS010000014.1, read as the reverse complement.
AATACAACGGATTATGGCATTGATCTTTACGGCCGCTACGCTCTCGTGGAACTTTTAAAGGTCTTGAGAGATATAGAGGATTTAAAATGGGTTCGGATTTTATACGCCTATCCCGATCACTTCGATGACTCTTTAATCGAAGAAATGCGAGATAATCCCAAGATTTTACCTTATATCGATATTCCCATTCAGCACGCATCGGATAAAGTTCTGCATGCTATGAATCGTAAAACCGACCGTAAGGCTGTTGAGCGTCTGATCGAACGTCTACGTGATGAGATTCCTCATATGGCCATTCGCTCAACATTTCTACTGGGCTTTCCGGGAGAGACTGATGATGATTTCCAAGAGGTTATAGATTTCATTGAAGAAACGCCTATTGATCGTGCCGGTGCCTTTTCTTATTCGAAAGAGGAAGGGACGCCTGCAGCGGAATTGGAGGATCAGGTACCTGAAGAGATCAAGAGGGAGCGTGTAGAAAGTTTTATGAATGCTCAAATGCTCTCCTCTGAAAAGCTTATGGAAAATCATGTGGGCAAAACCCTAGAGGTTCTTATTACGGAAAAAGCGGACGAAGGCTATATCGGACGATCTTATTTAGATTCTCCTGATATTGACGGTATCGTTATGGTTCAAGCAGATAAGAATTTGGAGCCGGGAGAATTTGTGCAGGTAAAAATTACCGAGGCCACGGCCTATGATCTGGGAGGCGTTTACATTGAACATAGCAAATAAATTGACGGTACTGAGACTGGCACTTGTGCCTGTTTTCGTGATCCTTATGTTGATCGGTTCGCGATCCGCAGCTGTTTTAGGCGCTGTCGTATTTACGATCGCCTCTTTTACAGATTTTCTGGACGGACATTTGGCGAGAAAGCATAATCTTGTCACTACTTTCGGTAAGTTTTTAGATCCGTTGGCGGACAAAATTCTTACGATTTCGGGATTTATAATCTTGGTGGAACAAGGTATTATTCCCGCATGGGGCGTCATTATCATTGTGGCACGCGAGCTTGCTATTACAGGGTTTCGTATTATTGCAGCTTCCGAAGATATTACTATTGCGGCAAGTCCCTTCGGTAAATTGAAGACCATCACGCAGCTCGCGTCTTTAATCGCCTTGTTGTTTTCTCCGCCAATTCCTCAGGGAATCGGTGTCTTTATCTTTTATATCGCCGTCATCTTAACGGTACTTAGCGGTATCGATTATTTCGTAAAAAACAAAACCGTACTTGACCTGGAAAACATGTAGGAGTTTTTATGATTTCAGAAATCATCACCATAGGAACCGAAATTCTTATCGGTTCCATAACCAATACAAACGGTCCTTATCTTTCTCGAAAACTTACAGATGTAGGTTATGAGGTGCGCTATCACGAATCCGTACGGGATAGTTATAGCGACATTCGCGACGCTATTGAATTGGCTATGAAGCGAAGCAATGTTATCTTCTTGTGCGGCGGTCTGGGACCGACTCAGGATGATATGACGAAACAGGCTTTAGCCCACGCCTTGGGACTGGAACTCGTATTCGACGAGGAAGCATGGGAATATATCGTAAATGTTTCCATGAGTTTTTCAAAAAACATTACGGAAAATAATAAGCGTCAAGCCGAATTTCCGAAGGGCGCCATTATAATCGATAATCATAAGGGAACAGCACCGGGCTGCCTTTTAAATTATGAAGGCAAGCAATTTTTCCTTATGCCGGGCCCGCCGAGAGAATTTGAGCCGATGGCCGATGATATAGTCGAGAACTATTTGGAAAAAGTTGCCGGTGAGAACTTTGTAACAAGTCTTCGCCTTCTCAATATCGGCGAATCTCTATGTGAATCTATATTTAGAGAAGAAAAAATCGAAACGGAAAATGTAGAGATTAACACTTTTGCAAAAACAGGTGAAGTGGAAATAAAAATAATTGCCCATGCCGAAAATCCGGAAGATGTTAAAAGAATTGGAAAAGAGCATGCCCAAGCTGTAGAACGGGTTAAGGAGCTCTTTAAAGATCACCTCTACGGCAATGGAGAGAGAGACTCCTTTGAAACCTTAGTCGACCTTTTGCGAGAAAAAAATATGACGATCAGTTTTGCGGAGTCCGTTACCGGCGGAACCCTGGCGACGATGATCACGGGAGTCGCCGGGGCCAGTGATGTTTTAAAAGAAAGCTACATTACCTACAGCAATGAAACTAAAGAAAAGCTTTTAAAGGTTAAACCCCAAACTATAGAGGCTCATAGCGTGGTATCGAAAGAGGTGGCCGGAGAAATGAGCGCAGGTCTTTACAACAAGACGCAATCCACTTATTCTGTAGCCACGACAGGGGAGGCCGGCCCCGAGCCCTCCACAGATCACGAGGTCGGTACCGTCTTCTACTCCATTAGTAAAAATGGTGAAGAAATAATGGGCGGCAAACGTCTTTTTAAAGGGGATCGAAAGACTATCCAATTTAGAAGCTCTAAATTTATTTTGGCTTCTATTCTATTACACGAGTTAGGAGAGAATAATGGACGAAAGTAAAAGAAGAGCATTAGACGACGCTATTGCAAAAATCGAGAAAGAATATGGTAAAGGCGCCATTATGCGTCTCGGCGAAAATGCCAATTTAAATTTAGAATCCATTCCCACCGGCTCTCTAAGCCTAGACATCGCCCTGGGAATAGGAGGTATTCCGCGCGGTAGAATTTTAGAAATTTACGGCCCTGAATCTTCCGGTAAGACGACGCTGGCACTTCATATGATTGCCGAAGCACAAAAGCTGGGGGGAACTGCAGCTTTTATCGACGCCGAACACGCTCTGGATCCGACCTATAGCAAAAACTTAGGTGTGGATATAGAAAACCTCATTATTTCTCAACCGGATACGGGAGAACAGGCGCTGGAAATTACCGAAAGCTTGGTGCGCAGTAATGCAGTGGATTTAATCGTTGTGGACTCCGTAGCCGCCCTCGTACCGAAAGCGGAGATCGAAGGGGAAATGGGAGACAGTCATATGGGCCTCCAAGCGCGCCTTATGAGCCAAGGATTAAGGAAATTAACGGGAGCCATCAGCAAATCCAAAGCCTCTGTTATTTTTATTAACCAACTTCGCGAAAAAATCGGCGTTATGTTCGGCAATCCGGAAACAACTACGGGAGGTCGCGCTCTTAAGTTCTTTACCTCTGTACGTATGGATATCCGTCGTATCGACAGCATTAAAAAGGGAGACGACATAATCGGTAATCGCGTTCGCGTTAAAGTTGTAAAAAATAAAGTGGCACCTCCTTTTAAAAAAGCTGAATTTGACATTATGTACGGAACCGGCATATCGAAAGTGGGGAGTACGCTGGATGCTGCCGTCGAAGCCGGGATCGTAGAAAAGGCGGGATCCTGGTTCAGTTATGGCGAGGCAAAGCTAGGTCAAGGCCGGGAAAACTCCAAGAATTTCTTACTTGAAAATCCCGATCTATTAGAAGAAATCGATCATAAAGTTCGCGAGCATTATCATATGGATAATAAAAATGATACAGTGGAGGAGAATAATCAGCCCTTTGAGGAGGAATAATCCTTGAGATTTATATACTTCACCGACAGTCATGTTCGGGGTACCAATCCGAAATCGCGAACAGATAATTTTTTTGAAACGGTACTAAATAAAATCCTAGAGATACAGGAGCTTTCCATTTCTTGGAATGCCGATTATATTCTTCATGGAGGCGATCTCTTCGATCGTCCCGATGTCTCTATTTCGGTTATGAACGAGGTTATTCCGGTCTTACAGAAATTCACGAAACCTATCTACGCTATTAGTGGAAATCACGATATTTATGGCCACAATCCCATTACCTTACCGCGAACCATGATGGGGCTTTTGGATACTTTGGGAATCATTCATATTTTAAATAACGAAGCTATTCTTTTAGAAGATGGAGAGACCACGGTTCAATTAAGCGGTGCACCTTATATTTACGGTTTGGATCGAGAGGAAAATCGCGATCTTTATATTGTGAAAGAGAAAGATCCTAGAGCTGATTTTGCTATTCATCTTGTGCACGGGTTTTTAATGACCGACAGCACGAAGGCTATGTTCTCCCATACGACGATTTCAGATATTTTGGAAACTAAGGCGGATTTAACACTGAGTGGCCATTTGCACGACGGCATTCCCATTACTGAAATAGAAGGAAAGATCTTCGCCAATCCGGGCGCTACGGTTCGTATTTCGAATTCTCTTACTGAGCTGAAGCGTCGACCTAAAATACTTTTGATCGAAGTCGTTAAGAATAGTTGCACAATCGAAGAATACTATTTGAAGTCCGCACAGCCCGGTGACGAAGTACTGGACCGCACAGAGATCGAGATGCATAAATTTAAGCGCAGAGAATTAGCGGAATTTAAAGAATCTATCGAGGGTGCAGGTAGATACGATCATATTAATTTTTTAGATGTTATCGTCGATATTGCCGAAAATGAAAAACTAGATAAAACAATAAAAGATGAAGCTTTAAGGCGCATCGCCGATGTAGAGGAGCGAAGGAGTAATCTGTGAAGTATATTGAAAAAATAATTCTGAAGAATTTTCAATCCCACAACTATACAGAACTCGATTTATCTCGCGGCGTCAATGTTATCGTCGGACCTTCCGACAGCGGAAAAACTGCTATTATGCGAGCTCTTCGCTGGAATCTATTTAACGAACCTTCCGGAGTAGACTTCGTACGGGAAGGGGAGAGCGAAGTAGCGGTTACTGTCCGTTTCCAAGATCGTGTGGAGGTCACAAGGCTCAGGAGTAAATCTAAAAATCAATATATTTTAAGAAAACCCGACGAAGAGGAAATTGTATTTGAAGGATTTGGTACCCATGTACCTCAAGAAATACGGGAGACAACAGGCATCTATAAGGTCATGTTGGATGATAAAAAATCTCTTCCCCTAAATTTTTCAGATCAGTTGGAAGGGCCTTTTTTGCTGCAAGAGACCGATGCCTATAAAGCCCAGGCTATCGGACGTATGGTTGGAGTAGACGTTTTAGATGAAACCATGCGCAATACCCTTAGGGATAAAAAACAGTTGTCTACGCAAAAAGATTTGATGGAATCGGAAATAGAGGAGACCGAAAAATCTCTCGAGGCTTTCCAATCCTTAGATGAAATGTTGGAGCTACGCGACAGATTAGCAGTATATTTGCAAAAACTGAAGGATCTGGAAAAGCGTTCAAATGATGCCAAAAGCTTTTTAAGCAAGCGTCGATATATAAATGAAGAGCGCTCTAAAATCATAGATGTACTGAATGAATACGCCCATCTCGATGAAATGAAAGATCATCTCCTCTTACTGGAAGCCAAAGCCAGACGCTATTCCAGAGATCGTTTATTAATGGAGAGTTATATTCGAAACCGTCGAGAGCAAGAAGGTACTAGAAATATAATGGCCACCATGGGAGATGGAAAAAAACAGGATGAACTTTTCTATTCTCTAAAGTTAAACTATGAAAATCTGGCGGAATTAAAACCGCTCTATGCCTCTTATAAAAGAATTCAAGATGATTTAAACATAAATAGAGAGATGTTGAGTCGATTATCTTCTATCGATGACTTTCGTGGAGAAGAGCTCGTTTCATACTTTGCTACATACAAGCAATATAATGATCTTTTTCTCCAGTACAGAGAACTTCAAGAGCGACTTCAACGTGGCCATATTTTTTTAGAACAATTTAGAACCGTTGACAAAGCGGGAGATATATTGATAAAGGCTGAAGAGAATAGAGAAAAGACTCAGATAATTCAATCGCTTGTTACTTCTTGGAGAAACCTATATGCAGAAAAAGAGAATCACAAACGAACTTTAACAAACTCTCAGAAACAAACAGAGGACGCTATGGAGGCTTATATGACCGCTCTTTCCGGAGCCGGCACATGTCCTCTTTGCAGACAACCCATCGATAAAGATCACTTGTCAGCGATTAAGAAAAGTTTGGAGGATTAAATGGATCTGGAGCAACAAATCAATGATTTAAATCGTCGCTACGAACGTGCAAAAGACACGCGTAAACGGGCAGAATGGCGAATGGAAGAACTTGAAAAAGAAGAAAAAGAGCTCAATGAAAAAATAAAAGCCCTCGGTTTAGATCCCGGTTCTTTAGAAACGGAAATAGAGAAAATTGAAAGAGAAATACAAGACCTGTTGAGCGAAGCGGAACGCCTTCTTCCTGAGGAACGTTCATGAGGATTCAGGAACTTGAAGATCGTCTTCAAATTTTTTCTAAAACCGTGGATCAAGAGGAGGCTCGGCGAGATCTTATACTCGAGAATCTGAAGAAACAACATGCTGCTTTAGAGGCGGTAGAATCAAAAGAAAAGCTACTCAATGGAGTCGTAATCTTACTGCAAAAGGCGGCTGATTATTCCAGAAATCAAGCTAAGCATCAAATCGAGGATATCGTAACGCAGTCCATAGCCTATATTATGCAAAACAGCTCGAAATTTACGGTTGATCTATCGGAAAAGAGGGGTCTTCCTATTGCTGAATTCTTTGTGGAATCCGATTACGGCGATTATAGCGTCAAAACAAAACCTGAGCAGAGCAGGGGAGGAGGGGTTGTAGATATCGTTTCCCTCGCACTTCGCATTGCTTTTCTTGAAAACCATCGTCCTAAAATCGAAGGACCTCTTTTTTTAGACGAACCGGGCAAGCACATCAGTAATGATTATATTTTTAATATGGGGGAGTTTTTAAAAGAATGTTCCCGTCTTTTCCACCGGCAAATCATCATGGTGACACACGACGATTATCTTACCAATATTTGCGATAAGAGTTTTCGAGTAGAGATCCGAAACGGTGAAAGCACCGTCAGTCCTGTAATTAATGATGAAGACGAAAGCCTCCGCTAATCATTACACGGTAAAGTGATTCTATGTTATAATGAATACGTGGTTTACACCATTTGAAACTTGAAAATTGAATAGGAGGTGTTCCATTTGCCAGCATACATTTCAATTATTGTGGCATTGTTTATTGGAATCCTCGGAGTAGCAATTGGTTATTTTATTCGTCGTAATATAGCAGAAGGTAAACTGAAGCATGCGGAAGAATTAGCCAAAAATATCATCATTGATGCGGAACGAGAAGCAGAAAACAATAAACGGGATATTTTATTCCAAGCGAAAGAAGAAATTCATAAGCTAAGAGACACGGTACAACAAGAAAATGATGCTCGAAAGTCGGAACTTCAGCGTTTTGAAGATCGTTTGATTTCAAAAGAAGATCTTCTTCAATCCAAAAGTGCGACACTTGAAAAGAAGGAATCGCAAATTCTTGAACAACAAACTCGAATTCAGGAAAAGGAAGATTCTGTGGATGCACTTATCGAAAAGAAATCTGAAGAGATTCAGAGAATTTCCGGATTGTCGAAAGAAGAAGCTAAGCAAATTCTTCTAAATCAGCTGGATAGCGAACTCACCCAGGAATCGGCTCTAAGGATTCGCGAATTTGAGCGCCAAATTAAAGACGATAGTAAGAAGATTGCACAAGACATTATCGTGCATTCCATTCAACGTCTCGCTGCCGATGAAGTAGCAGAAGCCACGGTTTCCGTCGTTGCCCTTCCTAATGAAGAAATGAAGGGACGCATTATCGGAAGAGAAGGTCGCAATATTCGCGCAATCGAAGCTTTAACCGGCGTCGACCTCATTATCGACGATACTCCGGAAGCAGTAGTAGTTTCGTCCTTTAACCCCATTCGTCGAGAAATCGCGCGATTGGCCCTTGAAAAGCTCGTCCTGGACGGTCGTATACATCCGACGCGTATTGAAGATACGGTAGAAAAAGCGCGACAAGAAGTGGATGAAGTGATCAAGGAAAGCGGTGAAGAGGCCGCCTTTGAAGCGGGAGTCCATGGTCTGCATCCGGAACTGGTAAAATACCTAGGACGTTTAAAATTCCGTACGAGTTTCGGTCAAAATTGCTTGAGACATTCTATCGAGGTATCGAAGATCGCAGGCTATTTGGCTGAAGAAGTAGGGGTCGACTCGAAACTTGCAAGACGTGCAGGTCTGCTACACGATTTAGGAAAATCCATCGATCATGAAGTGGAAGGTCCCCACGTCGAGTTGGGTGTCGACCTTGCGAGACGCTACAAAGAGCCTGAAGCTGTTATAAACGGTATCGAAGCCCACCATGGCGATGTAGAGTTTGCCAATCTGGAGGCTATACTTGTTCAAGCTGCCGATGCAATCAGTGCGGCGCGGCCGGGCGCTCGTAGGGAAACTATCGAAACCTATATTAAACGCTTACAACAATTAGAGGCTATTGCCGAAGAATTTGACGGCATCGAAAAATCCTATGCCGTACAAGCCGGCAGAGAATTACGCATTATCGTAAAACCCGGCGAAGTTGATGAAGCGCATATGGTAACGACGGCTCGAAAGATCGCTCAGGAAATCGAATCACAACTGGATTTCCCCGGTCAAATAAAAGTCAATGTTATCCGCGAAACACGCGCCATCGAGTACGCAAAATAAAGACCTGCCGTAAGGCAGGTTTTTTTATTATAGAAATCAATTTAGAAAGGAATTCGCCGATGATCCAATCCGGTATAGTCGACGACTATTTAAACTATTTAAAAGCGGCACGAGGCCGTTCGGAAAGCACGACGAGAGAATATTATTACGATATACGTCAGTTTCTACGCTATATGCGCATTCGAAAAGAACATTTAAAAGTGGAGAGCTTAGATGAAGTCTCCATTGACGAAGTAGATAAAAGTCTTTTGGAGTCTATCGATAAATCGGATATCTATGCCTATATCTCCTATCTGGATTCCGGACGAGGCAACAGCGGACGTACAAAGTTCAGAAAAATTTCATCTGTTCGCTCCTTCTTCGACTATCTTACTTATAAAGTAGAGCTGCTGGACAAAAACCCTGCGGAAAACATCGATATGCCGAAAATCGAGCGCTCACTTCCCGTCTACCTTACGTTGGAAGAAGCGGTTCGACTACTAAATACGGTGGAAAACTCCAAGCAAAAGGACATTTATCGCCTTAGAGATTATGCTATTACAACTTTGTTTTTAAATTGCGGCTTACGATTAAGCGAGCTCTCGAGTTTGAACGTAGAAGATTTAAACAAGGACAATACCTTACGCATTATGGGTAAAGGTTCAAAGGAAAGACTTGTCTACTTAAACGGCAGCGTACAGGAGGCTCTCAGAGCCTATTTAAGGAAGCGAAATGAATTAGAGATGGATCAGGATGCATTATTTTTAAGCATGCGTAAAAACCGCATGAGCAATCGTTCTATTCAACATATGCTGGAGAAACACTTAAAAGCCGCCGGATTTGATACCCGCAAATACACGGTCCACAAATTACGCCATACAGCCGCTACCTTAATGTACCAATACGGCAATGAAGATCTTAAATCTCTACAGGAAATTCTGGGCCACGAATCCGTCTCCACGACACAGATTTATACTCACGTTAATTTGGAAGATATACGCTATACTATGAACCAAAATCCTCTTTCCAATATGGAAGATGTAAAGAAAATCATCGACGATGATACACAAGAGTAAACATATGTTTGAACGTGTGTTCCGTTCTTTGTGTTTTACAATCAGAGTTAAGAGAAGCTATCTATAAGTTGATTATTTCACAAAGTAGAAATAAATCACGATAGAGTATATTATCAAATTGAAGTTAGGCTGTAATTTATTTGTAGCAGACCTTAAAACATCTTCAGCCATAAAATACCTTTTTAAAAGTCTCTATTGAATTTGCGTATACATCATGTAGTGCAGATATAAAACTTATGAGGCGGATCAACTAAATGACGTGGACGTAAATTCAGTTATTAAAGCTAAAAACAGGATCCTCAGAGACGTTCTTAAAACCCCTTTTTGAAGAGAATGGGTTATATTTAGTCACAAAATTTGTATTTTGTGACTAAATTAATTTCGTGCTCTATATCTTAACTCTTCCTTCTACTCTACCTTTACCGGAATTGTAGTGAGATATCTGTAAAGTATTTTTTATAGAGATTCTATTTTACTTCTGTGGTGCGGATATATCTAAGCATTTGCGATTGGAGAACATCGCGTAAGGTTTATCGTCTGACTCAATCGGGAATCGTGCTCAATAGAAAAAGCTTCCTCTTTTACGAAGGAAGCTTTTTTAATATAGGTAAATTTAATTCTAATGCTTGATTACGATTTGCAATACATCGCCGGGATGAATATCGGCTGAATCTTTTAATTGGTTCTCTTCCATTATGGAGTCGACAATCATTCGTAAGTCGTCTTTTTCCCCGGCATAAGATGCGGCTATGTTCCAAAGTGTATCGCCGCTTTGAACATGATAATCCTCTCGAACGAAATACGTTGTTTTTGCAGAGGGCGCAAAGTTCATACCCATCATAATTAGTAATAGAATTCCTATTATAGGAATCAGACGCAAACGACGGCGTCGATACTCCGATTTTGATACGAGCCGCTGATTATTATTTTTTATTTGTACTTTATTCATAGAAACCCTCCAATAGTATCTGGAACGCTTGTTCGATCATTTGTTCTTATTGTATTCGAACATGTGTTTGATGTCAAGGGTTTTTAGAATATATGTTTGAAATATATGTTCGCATTTGGTATACTGACATTAACTTAGAAAAGGAGCTTTATTCTATGTATGAAGATTTGACCGATCGCGAATCAACTATTCTTTTATTTATAAAACGTTACATCGAAACCAATGGCTACCCCCCTTCTATTCGAAATATTTGCGAGGGTTGCAATATTAAGAGTACATCCACTGTACATTCCCATTTGGAAAAGTTGGAATATAAGAACTATATTCGACGAGGTGCCACTATTAATCGCGCCATCGAAATTGTTCAGCAAGATGACGATTTTCTATATTCAAAAAAGAAGACTGTAGACATCCCCATTTTAGGTAATGTGGCCGCCGGCATGCCCATTCTCGCCGCAGAAAATATTTCCGATACGATTCCCCTGGCCAATGATGTGGTAAGGGATCGCAATTTATTCTATTTGACCGTTCGGGGCGAAAGCATGGTTGAGGCCGGTATTTTAGACGGAGATCAGGTTCTTATCGAGCAATGCTCGACGGCACGCGAGGGAGAAATTGTCCTCGCCCTCATCGACGAAGAAGCCACAATCAAGACGTTTTATAAAGATAAAGAAAATCACCGCTACTGCTTACAACCCGAGAACTCTTCCATGGAACCGATTTATGTCGAGGAGCTTCAAATTCTCGGTAAAGTGATCGGTCTTTATCGCATGTATTAAACTAAAGTGCTTATAGCGATCTATAAGCACTTTTTTGTTGCACTAAAAAACCCTCGGTTTCCCGAGGGCTTGCTTAATCCATGAGCTCCATTGCTTTTAATACTCTTTTAAGAGTGATTTTAATATGATCGTAGGTCAGCCCCCCTTGGAAATAGACGCGATAAGGCTCGCGCATAGGGCCGTCGGCCGATAGCTCAATAGAGGAGCCTTCAATAAAGCCTCCTGCCGCCATGATGACCTGATCTTCATATCCGGGCATATCCCAAGGATAAGGCGTAACGTGTGAATCCACGGGTGATGCGCTTTGAATGGCGCGACAAAAAGCGATGAGGTTTTCGTCGGTTTTCAGCGCCACTGATTGGACGATATCACTTCTCGGATCTTTCGACGAAGGAATGCAATCAAATCCTAAGTGCTCGAATGTCTTTGCAAAGAGGAGAGCTCCCTTTATACACTGATTGACCCTGTGAGGTGCGAGAAATAAACCCATGAGTGTATTTCGCGTCTGGCCGAAACTTAAACCGCACTCTTTTCCGATTCCGGGAGCTGTCAGTTCCGCAGCGACCCGCTCGACGATATCCTCGCTTCCGACCACATACCCGCCGGAAAGGCTTAAGCCTCCCCCCGGATTTTTAATGAGAGAGCCGGCCATCACATCTACGCCCACCTGACTGGGCTCTTGGATTTCCGTAAATTCGCCGTAACAATTGTCTAGAAAGATAATCCCCTTGTAGTTCTTGCGAATTTCTCTAACCGCTCGCTCGATCTCCGATACAGTAAAGGCTCGGCGATCGGAATAACCCGTGGATCGCTGCATAATCACAAGGTCCACATCGTCGGTAATGGCGTCGCTGATGCCGTCGAAGTCGATCATACTGTCTTTTAGAGGTAATTCTTTATACTCGACCCCTCGCTCCTTTAAGTTTCCGGGTTCATCGCCGGAGGTTCCCAAGACCTTATGGAGGGTATCGTATGGCGATCCGGTAATGGATAAAATGGTGGAGCCGTAAGATGTTAGGGCACGAAGCACTAATGCGATGGCATGCGTTCCCGAAACCATATTCGGACGCACCAGGGCGTCTTCTGTGCGGAAGATATCCGCATAGACGGCTTCAACTTTCTCACGCCCTACATCGCCGTAGCCATAGCCTGTAGCCCAGTTAAAATCTGTCGAGGCTAAGCGAACCTTTTGCAGTGCGTTTAGTACTTTTTCCTGATTGGCATAGGCTATGCGATCCAACTCCAGAAATTGTTCCTCCAGACTTTTCTCAATAGTCTGTAATTCATTGTCATTTATCATTCTAGTTCACTCTTTCCAATACAGTCTTTATTGCTTCGTCCACGCTCATAGATTCCATATCTAACAAAATACCGTCTTCTTCTTTTCGAAACCATGTGAGCTGACGTTTGGCGAAATTGCGGCTGTGTTGCTGAATTTTTTCGATGGCGGTTTCCCGGTCCCACTCCCCTTTTAAGTAGCTTACTACCTCTTTGTAGCCGATGGCCTGAAGGGGTTTTACATCGCCATAGTGTTTATAGAGCTCTTCCACTTCTTGAAACAGACCTTCCTCCACCATTTGAAGCACTCTGCGGTTGATGCGATCATAAAGGGTCTCCCTTTCCCAATGAAGGATAAAGTAATCCCACTCTACATCTTCACGCTTTTTACGCAAGTTTTCAGGCTCATAATTTCCGGTCTCAATTTTTTCCAACGCACGCATGACGCGTCGTGGATTTAATAGATCGGTTTTAGCAGCCAGTTCAGGATTTTTCTCCTCAAGCATCTCGACCAGATGACCGAGTCCTTCTTTTTCGTAAATTGAGTTAAGCTCGTTTCTATACTTCATAGACGGCTTGTTGCCGAATTGAATATCGTAAATCAAACCGTGAATATAGAGAGCGGTGCCGCCACAAATAATGGGAATTTTTCCTTCTCCGTTTAAGCGGTCGATTATAATCATGGCCTCTTCGTAAAAATCGGCTGCAGAATAGGGCTCGTCGCCTTCTTTTATATCGATTAAATGATGAACGATTCCTTCTTTTTCCTCTTCCGTTACTTTTCCCGAGCCGATATCGAATCCCTTATAAACCTGCACGGAATCGGCGGAAATAATCTCCGTATTCATAATCTTGGCCAGTTGTACGGAGAGATTGGACTTTCCCGAACCTGTAGGTCCCGTAATTAAAATAAAGCGTCTCATATCCCCTCCCTTAAAAACAGTTTTTCAAATGTTCTTTTTTCCAAGTGAATCATCGTCGGCCTGCCGTGAGGACAGGTGAAAGGTGTCTCCGCTTGATTTAAATCATCTAACAATGCATAAGCTTCTTCTTCAGACAATTGATCGCCGGCTTTTATAGCGCTTCGACAAGCGAGACGCATGATCTTGTAAATATTTTGCTCCTTCACATCCACGCCCTTTTCCAGTTCGTGGAGTGAGTTAAGGAAAAATTGTCGAAGATCGGGAATTAAAATATGTTGAGGCACCTCTCGAATAAGGACGGTATTTTCGCCAAAAGGTTCCGGGGTGAAGCCTAATAAATTATAGGCTTCTCCATAGCTTTCGATTAGCTGCATTTCTTCGGGCGTCAGGGAGATTTGAATGGGCTCCAGAAGTAATTGCGTGGCTACAGCACCGGAATCAATGGATCGTCTATATTCTTCATAGAGGATGCGCTCGTGGGCTGCGTGTTGATCCACTAACAGCACCCGATGGTCTCGTTTATTTTCGAAGAGAATGTAGGTGTGGAAAATTACGGCTAAAAACTCATAGAGCTCCACATTGAGCGGGGGCGTCTTCACTTTGTCCTCTTTGGTTTTTACCTCTTCTCTCTTGCTATTTTCATTCGTTTTATCTTCAGAAGTACTGTAACTCTCTTTCGGTTCGTAGACTTTCTCAACGGTTATCCCGGGAGTTTCCCACTCAGTATTTTCAGCAATAGTCGGACTTTCCATTTTTTCGCGATGAAGTTCAAAAATCGTCTTCTCAGGCTTTTGTATCTCTTCTTTTTTAGATGAAGAGCCGGTAATCTCTTCCACTACGGGGATTTCGCTTTTGGATTCCAAGGCTCGCGCCACCAATCGCTCTAACAAGACGGCGATTTGATTGTGATTCGATAGTCGTACAGTTTGTTTTTGAGGGTGAATATTGACATCGATCAAAACGGGATCGATGGTTAAATAGAGAATAAAGATCGGATAATGATGCAGGGGAATTAGAGACCTGTAGGCTTTTCTCACGGCATTTGAAATATCGTCACTCTTTACGCCGCGTCCGTTAATGAAGATATATTCCCGTTCCGGCGTGGATCGATGAAGTAAATTGTTCCCAACATAACCCTCGATACTATAGGATTCCGTTTCGAACTCTATGGGCACCAGATTCTTGGCGATTTCCTTTCCGAGAATGGAATAAATATGGTTCCGATTATCCCCCGACGCATGGGACTGAAGTAAAGTTTTCCGATCCCAGAGGAGATGGAAGGAAATATCTTTTCGACTTAAAGCGATGACTTCCACCATTTTTATAATCCGGCGGATTTCTTTATTCGTACTTTTCAAAAATTGTTTGCGAACGGGCGTATTATAAAAAACATCCCTTACGATCATGGTGGTACCACGAGCCGAACCTACGGGACTCACTTCGGAAACCTTTCCTTCCTCCACCGATACGGAATAGCCGAAAGATTCATGCTCTGTTTTTGATATACATTCCATATAACTGATATTGGCTATGCTCGCCAAGGCCTCGCCACGAAAACCCAAACTCGTAATCATAGAGAGATCGGAGATAGTACGTAATTTAGACGTAGCGTGGCGATTAAAGGCCTTTTTTATTTGATCTTTCGGTATACCTTCTCCATTGTCGGACACTCGAATCTCGTCGAGGAGATTTTCCGATAAGCGGATATTAATGGAGGTAGCCTTTGCATCCACAGCATTTTCTACGAGTTCTTTAATAATCGACGCGGGATTTTCGACAATTTCACCTGCGGCGATCTGCGAAATCGTCTGATCGCTTAATGAAAGGATATCACGCACGGTCTACCTCCTCCTTTAAAGATTGTAAAAGCATAAGCGCCTCTAAGGGCGTAGTATTATCCAGATCGATCGATTTTATTTTTTCTCTTAATTCGTCGTCTTCGCCATCGATTACCGGCTCATCTTTAATGTAGAGAGCTGCACTTTCCAAATTATTCTGCTTTTCCAGATCGACTAATACTTGACGAGCACGTTCGATAACCGCCGGTTTTACGCCGGCCAGCTTAGCCACATCGATTCCGAAAGAATAGTTACTTTCTCCGAGAACGATCTTTCGCAAAAAACGAATTTCTCCATCTACTTCTTCTGTAGCTACCGTCACATTTAAAATACCGTCGTATTTGTCCGCAAGTTCCGTAAGTTCGAAGTAGTGGGTCGCGAATAAGGTTTTGGCATGAACCTCATCGTAAATATATTCGATAATGGACCAGGCGATGGAAAGCCCGTCGTAAGTGCTCGTACCCCTACCAACCTCGTCGAAGAGAATCAAAGATCTCGGGGTGGCGAGCCTTAAGATTTCCGCTACCTCCGTCATTTCTACCATAAAGGTGGACTTCCCTCGCGTAAGAAAATCCGATGCACCGATGCGCGTAAAGATTTGATCCACAATGGGAAGATCGGCCCTTTCGCAGGGTACAAAGGAGCCGATCTGCGCCATAATTTGAATCAGGGCAACTTGACGCATATAGGTGGATTTCCCGGCCATATTGGGTCCGGTAATCACTTGTAAAAAGCCACCATCGGGATCCAGCTGAGTATTGTTCGGGATGTACTCTTCTTCTATTGTGCGTTCCACTACGGGGTGGCGGCCGTTTTCGATAGAAAGAATACCTGCGCTATTCAGTGAAGGACGAACGTAGCCATATTGATCGGCAATAGTCGCAAAGGAACAGATGACATCCAATTCAGCTACAGCTTCTGAAACGGCTTGAATATGTTCAAGATCACCGGCTATACGAAGACGTAAAGAATCCAGAAGTTCCAACTGACGCTCCAAAGCTCTCTCTTTGGCGTGGAGGATCTTCTCCTCCTGTTCCTTCAACTCGTCGGTGAAAAAACGCTCCGAACCAACCAAGGTCTGTTTTCGAATAAATCGATCAGGCACCAGAGGGATATTCGATTTGGACACGTCGAAAAAATAACCGAGTATTTTGTTATATTTAATCTTCAGGTTTTTTATTCCCGTGGCTTCCCTCTCCCGTTCCTCCAGTTGAAGGATCCATTGAGCACCACCCTCGGAGCTGTCAAACAGTTCGTCGAGCTCCGAATCATATCCTTTACGAATAAAGCGTTGTTCATGATAGGCAGCCGGAGGATCATCGATAAAAACTGTTTCCAGTTCTTTCGCCAGCTTCGAACAGGGATCTATATCTTTGAAAAGATCGTAGAGAACCCCATCACCTTCCCTTTCCAGTAGAAAGAGAATATCCGAGAAGGCCGCCAAACTTTTTTGTAGGCGGAGCATTTGCTTAGGCGATAAATTCTGATTGGCGATGGATAGAGCTAAGCGGTCGATATCGTAAATCGAACCCAACTTTTCAAGTATATCGTCGAATAAAATACGATTTGATTGGAGAAATTCGATTCGGTCATATTGCGCATTTAATGGATCGATCGCCATCATGGGCCGCAGGATTTTTTCACGCATCTTGCGACTTCCCATGCGCGTTGTACAGTGATCCAATGTATCGTAAAGTGAATCTTTTTTCGTACTGTCGTGGGTATTTTCTACGAGCTCCAGATTGCGAATTGTCGTATCCGACAAATCCATGGAGCCGTCTCCGTCATTTATGCTTTGAATATAGAGGTGATCTTGCTCGTGGAGCTGTGTTTTTTCCAAATAAGCGACGAGTAAATTTAGTGCGGGATTATATTCCGAAAGAAATAATTCAAAGTAACGCTTATAAAGCTCGGGATCCCCTTCCTCTACCCTATGAATGCTAACCACGCCCGCTTGTTTAGAGGCGGCCGAAAGCTCCCGTTCGTAGGTAAAGTCGTTAAAAATGACTTCTGCCGGCCGATAAAAACCGAACTGTTTATCGAGAAAGCTCAAAGCATCTCGGTGGTCCCAGATGATTTTTTGCTCCAAACTGACACGACCGGACGCATAATCACAATGGGCGAGCATCATTAGCTTGCCCTCCATAGCCACCGAGGTGATCCTTCTGGTCTCGTCCGGATTTTCTTCATCGACAAAGGTACCCGGTGTCACGATCTTAATAATCTCACGCTTTACGAGTCCCTTGGCCTCTTTCGGATCTTCCACTTGATCGCATACACTTACTGAATAGCCTTTTTTTACGAGACGCTTAATGTATTGATTTGCTACTCGAAAGGGTACGCCGCACATTGGGATTTTTTCTTCCAGGCCACCGCTTTTTTTCGTAAGAGTTAAATCGAGAAGCGACGATACCTCGATGGCATCGTCGAAAAAGAGCTCGTAAAAATCGCCCATTCGATAGAATAAGTAGGCTTCGGGATTTTTATTTTTTGTCTCTACATAATGGCGCATAGCCGGCGTGAGCTTGTCAATATCAATTGTCTTCATGGACGATTTCTCCTCTAAGCGAGAAAGTGTTTCCTCCCACAATCTTTACCTTGCGAATTCTTCCGATAGATTCTCCCTCATATGGCACGTGAACGAGCTTAAAACCATTGGTTCGTCCGCTCATCATAGTCTCATCATTTTTGCTTCTGGAATCGAAGAGAACCTCCTGTTCCGTACCGATTAAGGCCTCGTACTTCTCTCTTTGAATGCGATAAACCTCATCTAAAAGTTTTTGAAAGCGGGCGTCCTTAACTTCTTTCGGCACCTGATCTTCCATTCGATCGGCGCGGGTTCCCTCTCTTCTAGAATAAATAAAAGTAAAGGCGCTGTCGTACCGAACGCGACGCACAAGATCTAGGGTATCCTCAAAATCTTCCTCCGTTTCGCCGGGAAAGCCCACCATAATATCCGTAGATAATGCGATATCCGGGCGGACGTCGCGTAGCTTATCGATCAACTCAAAATAATCTTCCCTCGTGTAATGGCGATTCATGGCTTTAAGCACGCGATTGGAGCCCGCTTGAACCGGAAGATGTAAGAAATTGGCAAGTTTCGGTAATTCTCCGTAACAGGCGATTAAATCATCGCTCATATCTTTGGGATGGGATGTGGTAAATTGAATCCTTTCAATACCTTCGATTTCATGAACTCTTCGAAGCAAATCGGCAAAAGAAGTTTTTTCTTCCAAGGTCTTTCCATAAGAGTTTACGTTTTGGCCCAGTAGGGTCACCTCGTTGACGCCGTCAGCGACGAGAGCTTCAATTTCTTCTATAATATCCTCGGGAGATCTGGATATTTCACGTCCTCGCGTATAGGGCACGATGCAATAGGTGCAGAAATTATTACAGCCGTAAATAATGTTTACATAGGCCGAATTTCCGGATACTTCTGAGAAAATACGATTATCCAAATTAGAGTAGCTCTCCTCGATGTCCACGACCCTCGAGTTGCGATCGTCATTTTCTAAGATCAGTTGAGGTAATCTGTAGATATTATTAGTACCGAAGACGATGTTTACGTGGGGAAACGTCTCCAGTACATAATCTCTTGATTCTTTTCTCTGCATCATGCAGCCGCAAACAGCAACTTTTAAATTTTTATTTGTTTTTTTTATATGCTTTAAGCGACCGATGTGGCCGATTACTTTATCTTCCGCACTGTGACGAACCGAGCACGTATTAATGATAGAAAAGTCGGCCTTTTCCTCATCGTCAATTTCGATCAAGCCCATGGTATCCAGTAAAGTTTTTATTTTTTCCGAATCATGTTCGTTCATTTGGCATCCGTGCGTCGTCAAGACGTAGCGTTCGCCGCCGTGTGTTTCACGAACACGTTCGATAAATTCTGTATTTAAATCTTGCATAATCGCTCCTTTAAACAATGTAACTGTTATTATACCATAGACATTTTCTCTATTTAGGCAATAAAAAAGACATCCGCAGATGTCTTTTTTCTAATTTAGTAAGCTACAAAAGCTTTAGATTTGGTACCGCAGATGGGGCACTCTTCTTCGTTTTTATCGAAGGTGATGTAGCCACAAACAGGGCAAAGTAAAATATCTTCAGCATCTAAGTCATTGCCTGCATCTACTGCTTTTTTAGCTTCTCCGTAGCGTTCAGCGTGTACTTTTTCTGCCGCAACTGCATATTCCATTGCCTTCACTGCTTCATCTTCGTCTTGCATTTTAGCAACTTCAATGTATGCCGGGTACATTTCCGTGTATTCGAAAACTTCGCCGTCGATACCTTTTTGAAGGTTTTCGGAAGTGTTTCCGATACCGAAGCCTGCCATGCTGGTTACGGGAAAATCGCCGTGAACATCTTTCAAAGCTTGGAAATGTAAGTTGGCGTGTACTTTTTCAGCATCGCCTGTGCATTTGAAAAGACGTTCAACATTTGGGAAGCCTTCTTTTTTAGCAGTTTTACCCCAAATACCGTATCTCATGCTTGCTTGGCTTTCGCCTCCAAAAGCACTTCTTAAGTTATCTTGTGTCATAGCGTGCATAATGAATCCTCCTTAATATTGCTTAGTACATAACCATTATAAACGATGGAATGAAAACTAACAAGTTTATCAAAGAGCCCGCTGTACAGGTTAAATTATTGCATATTTTCGATCTTTGCCGCTTGATCTGCTGCGGTCAAGGCATCGATTAAGTCCGTTAAATCCCCGTTATTAATATCATCGATACGATGACTGGTGTAGTTGATGCGGTGATCGGTTACCCGTCCTTGAGGATAGTTATAAGTGCGAATACGTTCGGAACGATCGCCGGAGCCAATTTGAGATTTCTTCTCCTGACTTACGGCATCTTCCTGTTTTTGACGCTCCAAGTCGTAGAGCTTGGTCTTTAATATCTTAAAAGCTTTGTCCTTATTTTTAAGCTGACTTTTTTCATCTTGGCAGCTTACGACTATGCCCGTCGGCTCGTGAGTTAGACGCACTGCGGAGTCTGTCGTATTGACCGATTGTCCTCCATTACCAGAGGAGCGGAATACGTCGACGCGGACCTCGTTAGGATCGATTTCAACTTCGACATCGTCGATCTCAGGCATGACGATAACCGTAGCCGTAGAAGTATGAATTCTTCCGGAAGATTCCGTCTCGGGAACCCGTTGTACGCGGTGAACACCCGATTCGTACTTTAATCTGGAATAGGCACCTTTTCCTTGAATTAAAAGAATAGCTTCCTTATATCCTCCGATGCCGATTTCATTGCTTGAAAGTAGCTCCGATTTCCATCCGTTATTATCAGCGTAGTGAATGTATTGACGAAGTAGAACTCCCGCAAAGAGGGCCGCTTCATCGCCCCCTGCCCCGCCTCGAATTTCGACGATGACGTTTTTATCATCGTTTTCATCTTTCGGGATCAACAATACCTTAAGTTCATCCTCAATTTTTTCGAGAGATTCTTCATCTTTTTTGATCTCTTCTTTTATGAGTTCACGCATTTCGTCGTCGATCTTGTCGTCGAACATGCTCTTATTATCTTTTAGATCTTGAGAAACCTTAACATAGTCTCTGTATTTTTTTACGATAGGTTCGATCTCCGCGTGCTCGATGGCGGTTTTTTGCAGGAGCTTGCTGTCACTTTGAACCTCGGGATCCATCATCATATTATTTAATTCTTGGTAACGATCCTCATAAACTGTTAAATTTTCAAACATCTTACAACCTCCCATATAGTACGCGATCGAGACCGGAAAAATCTCGTCGTATGTGTATATCTTTAAATCGATGATCTTCTAAAAGCTTTTTAACGGTTTCCCCTTGATAGGCGCCGATTTCAAATACGAGATAACCGTCGGATTTTAAATAACGACGAGCCTCTTTTGTAATGGCCTCATAGAAATCCAATCCGTTTTTCCCGCCATGTAAGGCGAGATGAGGTTCGAAGTCTAAGACACTTTTATCCAGCTCTCTCATTTCTTTTTCACTGATATAAGGCGGATTTGAGTAGATCAAATCAAAGCTGTCGTCTATTTTATCAAATAAATCCGATTGAATGAATTTTAAATTATGAACCTTATGATTTTCTTTGTTAATCGAAGCCACATCTAATGCATCTTTTGAAATATCAGCAGAGATGATCTCCCCGTCGGGAAAGAGTTTAGCCAAGCTAATGGCGACACAACCTGAACCCGTTCCGATTTCCAAAATCCGCGGCGTCTTTAGATTCAGTGAGCGGATAAGATCTATACTATGTTCCGTATCGTATCGCGGGATTAAAACTCGTTCGTCGACATAAAATGCCTCGCCCATAAAATACGCTTTGTTGAGAATATAAGGTAGTGGCTTCCCTCCCTCCACCTCTATTAAAACGGATTTAAGGAGCACCGTCTCATCTGTAGTGAGTTCTCGTTTACTCTCAAGAATAAAGTCTTTCCTCGTAATATTGAAAAGTTCTTCTAAAAGATCGTGTGCCTTTATTTCTTCGCCCGGACCTAATGCTTCCATGCACAATTGAAAAGCTTCTTTTAATTCCATGTATCGTCTTCTCCCGCTTCAGGAAGAACGGCTTTTAACGAGGCGATTCCCACTTCCATCTGTTCCTCATTAGGCTCTTTCACCGTAAAGTACTTTTGAATCATAAGGCCGGGATAGCGCAAAATCATTGTGAGTCGATTATCATATTTTCCTATTAATCGATTGACCTCAAATCCTATTCCCGCAATGACCGGAAACATCAAAAGCCGTACGACGATGCGACCTAAAAGTGAGGGCCAGCCGAAGAATGAAAGGACGACCACAGAGATAACCAGTACCATAAAAAGAAAGCTCGTGCCGCAACGGGGATGGAGTCTCGAATATTTTCGTACTTCATCTACTGTTAGAGGGGTTCCGGCCTCGTAACATGCGATGGATTTATGCTCAGCTCCGTGGTATTGGAAGACTCGAGCAATGTCTTTTTGTTTAGAGATAAGTGCCAAATAAAGAAAAAATATGAAGATGCGAAAGATCCCCTCGACGAGGTTTAAAAGAATATGGTTTTCGATTTTGTTTTGGAAAAACGTCGCCATTAAATTCGGCAAGATCATAAAAAATAAAACCGCCGATAGAATGGAAATAAGGACAGAAAGAACTTCTTCCATTTTCTGGTGGTGCTCCGGAAAGTGTTTTTCCAAAAAACCCACCTCGTCTTCATCATCTTCCCAAAAAGAAGCCGAGTAAATAATGGCGTCCACACCGACGAGCATGGCCTCGATCAGTTTGACCGCTCCTCGTAAAATCGGAATATTTAAAAAAGGAAACCTCTCTAAAATACTGTTATTATTTTCAATGCGCATGGCGATATCTCCGCCGGGCTTTCGGACGGCATAGGCCGTTTTAGAGGGACCTTTCATCATGACCCCTTCGATGAGTGCTTGCCCGCCGATAGTGGTCTTAAACGATTGTTTCATATATTTAAGATACTCCTTATAAAAAAAGGTCCGTTTTCACGGACCATTCTTTATCTCTTATATTTTTTGTTGAATTTATCAATACGTCCGCCTGTATCCGTAAACTTTTGGCGTCCTGTGAAGAAAGGATGACATTCGGAACAAACTTCCACTTTTAAATCCTCTTTTACAGAGCCCGTCTTGAAGGTGTTGCCGCAAGCGCAGGTTACAGTTGCTTCTTTATATTCGGGATGGATACCTTTTTTCATCTGTCCACACTCCTTTCTGTAGATTTTAATTCAATTTACTAACTAATTTAGGATAACATAATCGTCCTAAATTGTCAATTACTTTGCGTATTCCGGCTTGTGATTCAAATCGTGAACACTATCGATGAAACGCACAGTGCGAGAGGGCAATCTCAAGACGAGGGACTGAGTCGTCGCCTTATTCCCTTTCATGAAATGAACACCTTTCAATAGATCTCCATTGGAAATACCTGTGGCGGAGAATATAACATCGTCGCCCTTAACCAAGTCGTCGATAGTGTAGATTTTACCTTCTTCGGCAGGGCTTTTTTCGATGCGGGAAAGTTGAGCGTCATCGTAGTGAACGAGGCGCCCTTGAAAGTCGCCACCCAAACATTTTAAAGCAGCCGCTGCGACTACGCCTTCAGGTGCGCCGCCGACACCCATAATTAAATCGATACCGCTTTCGTCGAAGCAAGTGTAGATAGCCGTTACTATATCCCCATCGCTGATCTTACGAATGCGTGCACCGGTTTTCCGGATCTCTTTAATGAGATCGTCGTGGCGCGGGCGATCCAATACAGAAACGGTAATATCTTCCGGAGATTTGCCGATAGCTTCTGAAACGCGCTTAATATTATTTTCTACGGTGTCATCTAATTGGATCTGACCCTTGGCCGCTGGACCACAGGCGATTTTTTTCATATACACGTCGGGAGCATGTAGGAGACATCCTTCCGGTGCAACTGCCACGACGGCAATGGCGTTGTTCATGCCGTTGCTGATGGCGGTGGTACCGTCGATAGGATCGACTGCAATGTCAACGGCTACATCGTCGTTTTGGCGTGTGCCGATTTCTTCGCCGATGTAAAGCATGGGCGCTTCATCTATTTCTCCTTCACCGATAACGACAGTTCCATTAATATGCACCGTATCGAACATGCGACGCATGGCATCAACTGCAGCACCGTCGGCTGCGTTCTTGTCCCCTTTTCCGAGGAATTTTGCGCCGGAAAGAGCCGCCGCCTCTGTTACACGTGCAATATTCAGACTTAAATCTCTATCCATTGACTCTCCTCGTTCCTTCAAAATCTTTGTTAAATTGTTCGATTCCCTTATCTGTCAGAGGGTGGCTCACCATTTGTTTAAACACTTTAAAGGGCACAGTAGCAATATGAGCTCCTGCCATTGCTGCTTGCTGAACATGCAAAGGATGGCGGATACTGGCGGCGATAATTTCACTTTCGTAGCCGTAAAAATCGATAGTATCGGCCAAAGATTTTATTAAATCTAATCCGTCATTCCCGATATCATCCAGTCGTCCGATAAAGGGACTTATGAAACTTGCGCCGGCTTGCAGGGCAAGTAGAGCCTGGTTAATGGAGAATATCAGCGTGCAGTTGGTCGGAATCCCCTCATCTTCCAAAGCCCGAATAGCTTTTAAGCCTTCGACAGTCATAGGAATCTTGACGACGACATTCTCATGGATGGCGTGCAGCGCCTTACCCTCGCGGATCATGCCCTCCGAATCTTCCGACGTTACCTCGGCACTGATAGGACCGTCGACGATGGATGTAATCTTCTCTATAACCTCTTCAAAAACTACGTCTTTTTCCTTGGCGATAAGACTGGGATTGGTGGTGACGCCGGAAAGAACACCCCAGGATTCGATTTCTTTTATTTCATCTATATTAGCTGTGTCGATAAAAAATTTCATTATTTCCAAGCCTTACCGTCACTGCCGAATACTTTAATTTTTTCTTTAACCGTATCTGCCATGCGAGCACGAGCAGGTTTAAGAATTTTTCTAGGATCGATTTCGCCGGGATTGGCTTCCACAAATTCCTTTACTGCGCCTGCAAAGCTTGCGCGAATGTCGGTGTCGATATTAATCTTACGAATACCCGCCTTCACAGCACTTTCCAAGGTATCATAGGGTACTCCGCTGGATCCGTGAAGGACAAGGGGGACCGGTACCACGCGGTCAATTTCTTTAATACGCTCGATATCGACCTTGGGCTCGCCTTTGTAGACCCCGTGTGCCGTACCGACGGCAATAGCCAGGGAATCTACACCGGTTTCTTCTACAAAAATACGTGCTTCTTCGGGATCAGTATAGGTGGCTTCCGCTTCCGATACGACGATGTGATCTTCGGTACCGCCGATCTTTCCGAGTTCCGCTTCAACAGAAACGCCGACGGAGTGGGCAATACGCACGATTTCTTTTGTAAGGCGAATATTTTCTTCTAATTCATGTTTCGAGGCATCGATCATGACGGATGTAAATCCGTTGCGAATACATTTCATGATTTCGTCAAAATCCGTTCCGTGGTCCAGGTGAAGGGCCATGGGGACATCGACCAGTTCAGCCGTCGTCTTGACGAGTCCGGTGATATATTCGATGCCCGCATATTTAATAGCTCCTTGAGAAGCTTGCAAAATAACCGGCGCTTTTAGATCGCCTGCAGCTTCTGCAATAGCTTGAATAATCTCCATATTGTTAACATTAAATGCCCCTACGGCGTAACCGTTTTGATCGGCATGTTCAAGAATTTGTTTTCCTGTAACTAGCATAGTCAAGTCCTTTCTCTAATCAATTGATTCTAAGAGAACTACGGCCATGGCCGTCATGCCCTCTTTTCTACCTTCATACCCCATTTTCTCCGAAGTTGTCGCTTTAACCGAAACATCTTCTATAGGTTTTCCACATACATGGGCAATATTCTTGCGCATCTCTTCGATATAGGGGGCGAGCTTCGGTGATTGGGCGATAATCGTGCTGTCTATATTTCCCACACGATAGCCTTTGTTCTCGATGAGATCGATGACCTCTTCCATCATTTTCAAACTCGATCCGTCTTTAAAAGCCGGGTCTGTGTCGGGAAATAATTTACCGATATCGCCTAGAGCTAAAGCTCCTAAAATGGCATCTTCAATCGCATGAACGAGCACGTCTGCATCGGAGTGACCTAAGAGACCTTTCTCATGAGGGATCTCAACGCCTCCTAAAATCAACTTACGCCCCTCTACCAAAGCATGAACATCGTATCCAATTCCAATTTTCATTCTTCCATCCTATCTGAATAAATTGCATCTGCGAAAATAAGGTCCTCCGGCGTGGTGATCTTAATATTTTTGTAAGAACCACGTATAAGCCGTATCTTCTTCCCCGTCTTTTCCACCAGTGAACAATCATCCGTACCGTAGTAACCTTCTTCATAAGCTTGCTTATATGCATGAATTAAGACTTCTTTATGGAAGCCCTGAGGCGTCTGAATGGCATAAAGTTTTGAACGATCGGGGGTAAACTGTGCCCAATTGCCGTCTTCACTTATTTTTACCGTATCCTTCATCGGCGTCATGAGGCAGCATGCTCCCGATGAACGAGCTCCTTCAATTACCGATAAGATTTCCCGTTCGGTCACGAAGGGTCTGGCACCATCATGAGTTAATATAATGCCGTCGAAATCCTGCAAATAGCGTAGGCCCTCCCAGATGCTATCTTGTCTTTCATCCCCGCCGAGAACGATAGAAACCTCATGCTGCAGCTCCATAGTATTGAGAATGTTACGCATCATTTCCTCTTCCCCGGAGCGGATAAGGAGAATGATTTTATCGATTGCTTCTAGGGCGTCAAAAACTTCGATTGTATGGCGTATCATGGGTTTGCCATGAATGGGAAGATATTGTTTATTTTGACTGAGACGCATGCGCTTCCCCATGCCGGCAGCGGCTATTAAGACGCATACCTTATGATTATTCATCGCCCGACTCCTTTTCCAGAGTTTGTGAGAAGTCGATATTATTGAGGGCATAAGCAATAATGTCTCGCGCCATGGGAGCCGCAATGGTCCCGCCGGAACGTCCGGCTTGTTCTACGATAACAGCTACCGCTACTTGAGGATCATTGGCAGGCGCATAACCGATGAACCATGCGTGGTTTTCTCCCGATGCATTTTCTGCAGAGCCCGTCTTACCGGCAACTTTTGTGCGTCGCATAGCGGCGCGCTTACCCGTTCCGTTTTCTACGACGGAGATCATGTATTCGTTTAGCTTTTTCGCCGTTGTCTCGTCGGTAGCCTGTTGCAATACTTTAGATTCGTGGGTTCGAATGCTCTTACCCTTTTGATCCTCTACTTCTTTAACGAGAATCGGTTCCATCATTTTACCGTCGTTGGCCACAGCGCCTGCCACCATGGCCATATGAAGAGGCGTTACCAAAACGTCGCCCTGACCGATGGCTGATGCAGCTAAGGTCGTTTTCGGAATATTTTTCTTATAATCGAATACGGAGGGCGACACGGGAAGGTCAAAGGGAATTTTTTTATTAAAGTAAAACTGATCGGCTGTGCCGCCTAATTTCTCCTTGCCCAATTTGGCACCCTTAGAAACGAAGTAAGTGTTAATGGAATGGGTCATGGCATCTTTCAGATCTACATTTCCGTAAACGGCACCTTCCGCATTTTTAAAGTCTCTACCGTCGATGGTTTGAATTCCCTCATCGTCGTAATTTTGATTCAAATCCCCGTTCAATATAGACGCTGCAGTGATCACTTTGAAAGTGGAGCCGGGTGGATATCTACCATTGATGGAGCGATTCAAAAGGGCTCCCGCTTTGTTTTTTTGCAAAGAATTCCAGTCTTCCGCCACGGACGTGGCGTTGAAGTCCGGTAAAGAAGCCATAGCGTATACTTCACCCGTCTTCGGATTCATGACGACAATACTACCCCGCTCGGCGTTTTCTTCTAAAAGTTCACGAGCTTTAGATTGTACTTGAGTATCTATCGTTAGAATAAGGGAATTTCCTCCTTGTTTTTTATTGCTTAGCCAGTTTGAAATTTTTACAATGGCTCGGTTGCTATTTCTGTTCAATAGAAAATCATTGTAGCTTGCCTCGAGCCCACTCTTGCCGAGGGAAGGATGAGAGTAACCGATAATGTGAGAATACAAAATAGGGTAACTGTATTCCCTATGGTAGTGGCCGGGTTCCCCTTTTGAGGTAGCTAAAAGTTCGCCATTGCGATCGTAAATATCGCCTCTCTTAATTTGAGCTTCTTCAATGTAGCCCCTTCGGTTGGAAGGGTGATTTCGCACGGTCTCCGCCTCGACGATATAAAAATAGGTTAAATAAATAATGGTTCCTAGAAAAAGGGCAATCAAACCGGCCATAAGGATGACGATTCGCTTAAGCTCTGATTTCTTCATCGTTCACCTCATGCTTTCCGTCTCGTTCATATTTCCAAGTTAAGTCCTCGGACGCTACCTGTAAAATACCGAGGGCAATAAAACTCGATAAAATCGAACTACCCCCGTAGGACATAAAGGGCAAGGTTATTCCTGTCATGGGAATGAACTTCGTCACACCTCCAATGTTTAAAAAGGCCTGAATCGAAATCATTACAGTGGCGGTAATGGCCAGTATTCTGTAAAACTTATATTCTTGCTCCAAGGCAATTTTGATCCCTCTATAAATGAGAAGAATGTAAAGAAGAATAATGGCAAAACCTGCAAAAAGTCCCATTTCTTCGCAGATAACCGGGAAGATAAAATCCGATTCCGACACGGGTATAAGCTCCGGATGTCCGAAGCCGATGCCGGCGCCGAAAAATCCACCTTCCGCAATGGCAAAAAGAGACTGCACGATCTGGCGCCCCGCATTATAAACATCGTTCCAGGGATTTAGCCAGATATCAAAACGCGTCCTTACGTGTGAAAATAAAAAATACCCTGCAATAGCCCCTAATAACAAGAGTGCAATATTAATAAGCTTAGCCTTAATGTCCGGATCGTATATAAACTGAACCGACATATACATCGCCATAAACATTACTGCCGTTCCCAGATCTCGCTGGATAAAAAGTAAGAGAACAAAGAAGTAAATAATGGCCATAATAATGTAGCTGGCGTAGGGATATCTCCTATATTTTTCGTAATTGGTGTAAAAGCTGCCTAGTATAAACATCAATAGGATCTTTATAAATTCCGTAGGTTGGAAGACTATAAATCCAAGGCTAAGCCAGTTTCTCGATCCACCCACTGTTTTACCGAAAATAAGAGTAGATAAAAAAAGCAAGACGCTTATAATCAATGCCAAAGATCCATATCGTTCTAAATTCGGAAACACTCGTACGACAAAATAGGTCGCATAGAAAAGCAGAACACCGATAAATGCCCACTGCAACTGTTTAATCCCGGTTTCCGGTTTGATCCTAAAGATGGTA
This sequence comes from Aedoeadaptatus nemausensis, assembly GCF_903819165.1. Classification (GTDB taxonomy): domain Bacteria; phylum Bacillota; class Clostridia; order Tissierellales; family Peptoniphilaceae; genus Aedoeadaptatus; species Aedoeadaptatus nemausensis. The sequence continues at coordinate 136,155 of NZ_CAIJCS010000014.1, read as the reverse complement.
ACTACCCCTATGGTGAGGAGCAACGATATAATAAGAAAAATATAATTATCCCCGGTCGTAATCTTTCCCAATATAAAATTAGAAATATAGATAACAAAAACAAGACCGCCGGTTAAAAATAACAGCTGGCGGTCGAGATCTCCCTCGTAGGTATAAAAAACCAAAAGAATAGCCAATACTTCAAAAATCAAGAGTATATCGCGAGGTCGTCTTAACAGTTTATTGATCACAGTCCACCTACTTTGCTTGATCTACAAATAAAAATTGAATGAAACCGACGCCGATGCGGTCGCCGTTTTTAAGTTCCGCTTCATCATATAATGTTTGACCGTTTAAAAAAGTGCCGTTAGCGCTATGAAGATCGCGAATGTAATAGTGACCGTCTTCTTCCTGTATTACCAGGTGATTTTTAGAGACAAAATTGTCTTTAATGACGATATCGTTTTTGCTGCTTCGTCCCAATTTCGTCAGACCTTTCAAAACGTAATATTCTTGCATTTTAAAATTTAATGAATCTAATCGATTGACTACTTTTAAATAGGCCTCATCCTTATTCGCTTCTACTGAACGCATGGAACGTATATCCAAATAGATCATGCGAATAATAGTAAAAATAAACAAGTAGATGATCAGTATGAAAATATATTTAAATAACTGCGATAGTATTGAATTCATCGTACACCTCAACTTAATTTTACCTAAATACTATCATAGAAATCGCTGATTTTCAACGAGAGGGCACTTGAGAAGCTCGCTAATTGAGAGAAGAAATATCTAAATTATGTTAAAATAGACCGATGATGACTATGGAAATAAAACGCATTCAAAAATCAAATAATCTATTTATCGTCGAGCTGGATCAGGAGAACCCTTTAAGTTTACCGGAGTCGGTTTTTGTCAGGCACAATCTCTATAAGGGAAAAGAGCTGACGGAAAATGATATACTCGAAATCCGAAAAGATAGCGAGCGCCAAATCGCCATCGATTTCGCCCTTAAAAAACTTCGTAATCGTAAGACCACATGGGAAATAGAAGATTTGCTTATCCGGGAAGGTATCGGCGAAGATGCCATTGCAGGCGCCGTCGACTACCTGAAGGAATATGGCTTTCTTAACGACGAGGAATTTGCCGAACTCTTCGCTCGAGACAAGCGGAACCTTAACGGCTACGGCCCTATTAAAATCCGCTATCTTTTAAAGCAAAAAGGCGTCGACGAAAGATTTATCGCCATGGCTTTAGAAAAATTTACTCACGAAGATGAAGTAGAAATGATTGACAAGATCGTCGGAAAAAAGTATGTACGCGGTCATGGTTTGTCGAAAGACAAAACTAAAATCATTCGCTTTTTACTCTCTCGCGGTTTTCAATACCCCGCCATTAAGGTGGTGCTCAATCGATGGCCGTAAAACACTACGTTTATATTTTAGAATGTGGTGATAAAAGTTTCTACACCGGCTACACCACCGATCCTGAACGAAGACTTCAACAGCACAACAAGGGAACGGCCTCAAAATATACGCGAAGTCGACTCCCCGTATCCATGGTATACTTGGAGTCTGTTTCGGACAGATCCACGGGCTTAAAACGAGAACACGCCATAAAAAAATTAACGAGAGAAAAGAAAATGAAGCTAATCCGGAAAGGAGGAAATAGCCTTGGGCCGACAAGAGATAAATAGCTTAGAAGAGGCTAAAAGTTTAATTAATATTGCCATGACAACCGGCCAAATGCTCATTAAAAATGGAGCCGAAATATATCGCGCCGAAGACACCATCGAGCGCATGATCTTGTCTATGGAAAATATAACGGAGGTCGACGTCTTCGCCCTTAGTTCCGCACTTTTTGTTTCCGCCGAATATGATGAAGAATCTATTACCATGTTCAGGGATATTGAAAATTCAGGAGTCAATTTAAATCAGATCGACGAGTTAAATACTTTTTCACGACGTTTCGTTTCGGGAGAGATTTCACTCTATGAATCACGCAACAAGTTGATGTCTATATCCCATGCTACCAAGCGCTCTCTCCCCGTGACCATGTTTTTTACCGGCCTTTGTAGCGCCTCTTTCGCCATTATGTTTGGAGGCACATGGCATGATTTCGCCTACACTTTTTTTGTAGGTTTCATCCTTAATTACTGCATGCGGCTTACGGCGAAGCATAATGTCTCCTTCTTTCCCGAAGCTTTTTTAGGCACCATGGTTGTTTCAATTTTAGCACTTATAGGCGTTAAGGCCATGCCGATCCTTCACATGGATATGATCATTATCGGAGCTATTATGCCCCTGGTTCCGGGGATGATCGTAACAAATTCTCTAAGGGATATTATCAGCGGCGATTATGTTTCCGGACTGATCGGGATCACGAAAGGTATCTTCGTCGCATTCGCTATTGCTCTCGGCGTCGGATTTATTTTAAATTTAGAAAAGATTATAGGAGGTTGATATGACGATTCAAAAAGCTATTATAATGTTTTTCGTTTCGTTTTGCGCCACCATAGGCTATGCCATACCCGTGGAAGCGCCGAAGCGATCTCTCCTATCGAGCTGTTTCAGCGGAGGGATATCTTACCTTCTATACCTTAAGATTCTCGATTTAGACGGCAATGCTTTTTTTGCCGCCTTCCTGGCCGCTTTTTTAATGGGTATTTTAGGTGAATTTTTTTCAAGACTTTATAAAATGCCGGCCACTATTTTTATAATGCCTCCACTCATTACTTTGGTTCCCGGAGGCGGAATGTACTATACTATGAGTTATTTAATCAGCGACAATATGGATATGTTTCTTCGAGAAGCAGTCAAAACTTTTTCAGTCGCTATCGCCCTTTCTTTGGGAATTGTGGCATCGGGCCTATTCTCCAAATCTCTTCGAGCTTTCCGAAAACGCTCCGAATATAAAGGACGTCCCAGATTGGATCGCTACCGTTGAAAATGAGAATTCAAAAAGCCATAGATCGGAGATACTTTTCTTCCGATCTATGGCTTTTTTTACAATATTTTCGTCATTTTCAATTGTGCGCGATCCCCTTCTTTTCTATCAACCTTCTTTAAAACCACAAAGCTGATAATAAAGGAAAGGGCACCCAAAGCAAATATATAGAGATCGCGATTGGAAACGCTCGTCGGTATTAAAAACTGACCTATAAAAATCAAGGCTAAGAAAGCCACTAATGGAATTCCGTAGACCTTGTAGATGGAACGCAGGACGAAATGATCGTTTACGTAGAGTTCCACCGTGTCTCCCGCTTCCGCATTTAAATCATTGGGAACGGAAATAAACTCGGACTTGGATTCGCATGCAGTGCTGGAGCAGCTGGCACATCCCGTACCGCAAGCTCCTTTTCGAGTCACTTCCATATAGGCCATTCCTTTATTTACCGAAAGTATACGCCCAATTTGAATCATGCTATCACTCCTCTATTACGCGAATATGCACCTCTTCCAGTTGTTTTTCCGAAAGTTCGACAGGTGCCCCGGTTAAGAGGTCGCTCGCCGATTGAGTTTTCGGGAATGCAATGACGTGGCGCATATTCTTTTCACCGGTTAATAACATTATTAATCGGTCTAAACCGTAGGCTAAACCACCATGTGGCGGTGCGCCGTATTTGAAGGCTTCCAATAGGAAACCGAACTTATCTTGAGCTTCTTCTTCCGTGAAGCCTAAGGCCTTAAACATCTTCTTTTGAACCTGTCCGTCATGAATACGAATGGAGCCGCCACCCATTTCATCGCCGTTCATAACGATGTCGTAGGCCTTCGCACGACAATTTGCAGGATCCGATTCGATCTTATCGATATCTTCATCCATGGGAGCCGTAAAGGGGTGGTGTTTTGCCACATAGCGCTCTTCTTCTTCATCGTATTCGAATAAGGGGAATTCGACGATCCAAAGAGGCGCAATAACGTCTTTTGGAATTATATCCATTTCTTCGGCAATGTGATTTCTTAGATTACCCAGTGCGGCAAACACTATATCATTTTTATCCGCAACAAATAAAATCAAATCGCCCGTTTCCGCATCAACCCGTTCGACAATACTGTTCATAATATCGTCGCCGACAAATTTTAGAATAGGAGATTGGATTTCGTCTTCTTTTACCTTTGCCCAAGCTAATCCCTTAGCTTTAAAGTCTTTCACAAAAGCTTCCAACTTGTCGATCTTTTTGCGGGAATAAAATTCTTCACCGCCTTTTACCACGATGGCGCGTACACTGCCACCGGAAGAAACGGCGCCGGAAAATACTTTAAAATCGCAGTTTTCGACGATGTCGGAAACATTCTTCAGTTCCATACCGAAGCGTACATCCGGCTTATCCACGCCGTAGCGATCCATGGCTTCGCGATAGGTCATGCGATCAAAAGGTGTTTTGAGATCCACATCGATCACTTCTTTAAAGAGCTTTTTCAAATAACGCTCGTTGATTTCCATTACATCGTCTGCCTCGACGAAGCTGAGCTCCATATCGATTTGTGTAAATTCCGGTTGACGATTAAAGCGTAAGTCCTCATCTCTAAAGCAACGGGCGATTTGAATATAGCGATCAAAGCCCGATACCATTAGAAGTTGCTTCATCAGTTGAGGAGATTGAGGAAGAGCATAGAACGAACCGTCGTGAATGCGGCTGGGCACCAGATAGTCTCTCGCTCCTTCAGGCGTCGGTTTATTGAGCATCGGCGTCTCCACTTCGACGAAGCCTTCATCGTGGAAGAAGTCTCTCGTTAGTTTATATACCCGAGAACGCGTCCTTAAAACGTGTTGACTGTGAGGTTTACGCAAATCCAGTGTGCGATATTTTAAACGAAGATCGTCGCTTACATCATCGTCGTCTTTCACGTAAATGGGAGGTACTTCAGATTCGTTTAAAATTTTCAATTCACGCGCCAGTATCTCAATGTGTCCTGTAGGAATATTTTCATTTACCGAACTGCGAGCTCTTACATCCCCTTCTACGGCCACGACGAACTCGGAGCGTAAAGACGTTGCTTTATCAAAAACGGATTCGTCCACTTCGCTATCGAAGACGACCTGGACGATACCCGTATAGTCCCGAACATCTGTGAAGACAAGAGCACCAAGGTTCCTGGATTTTTGTACCCATCCCATAACCGTAACTGCTTCTCCAATATGTTCTTCGTTTAAAGTACCGCACAAATGGGTGCGCTTTAATGTTCCCAGTGATTCTCCCATGATTCCTCCTAACAAATTCTTTCGTCTATCTTTTTAAGCCATTCCGCTCTCTCTTCTCCCGAAGAAGCGTCGGCTAACATCTGCCAAATATATTTTGCAGCATGATCCATTCCCTGGCAACCGGCAAGGAGTAAAACATCTCCCGGCTCTACCTTGGGAAGAATGGTATCGATGGCTTCCTTTAAAGAATCGATAACGGGTACGGTATGCCCCGCTTTTTCCATTTCTTTGAGAAAAGCCTCCAGCTCTTTATCCGTTACCTCATCCTTCGAAGATACAACCTCGACAGATTTCGTCGCAATGAAATCTTTAAGAGGCAATTTCGGCATCCACTTTACTGTTTCTTCCGCATTCTCGCGATTGAGTTCCGCCCCTCTTCCTCCTCGAATCGCATAAAGTAAATGAAGATTCTTATAATCCATGCGACAAAGTGTTTCTAAGGTAACGGCAATATTTTTAACATTGGCATAATGATCGTCGATGATCATATACTCTTTATTATAGATCAATTCGAAGCGTCTTTCGACTCCTCTGAAATTGTATAAGGCCTTTTGTATGGTGGAAGGGTTCACCCCTGCCAATAAACCGAAACTGATGGCCATCATAGCATTTAAAACTGTATGGAATCCCGTGACCTGAAGGTCAATGGGAAGCTCCAATTTTTTTAGAGACCATTTACCGGCTTTGCGATCTTCTTTCACTGTGTAGGTAAATTTCGGAAAACCGCTGGAAATATCGATATTTGAAACGCCGATCAATGCATCTTTTTCTACGCCTGCCGTAAAAACTTGACCTTCCGTCTTATCTTTCAAATCGTCGATAAGTTGGGCGTCGATGTTTAAAATAACCGCCGTTTCCTTCTGGGCATGACGAATCAATCGGCTCTTAAAATGGAAATAATTTTCAAAGGTGCCGTGTTGTTCTAAGTGTTCTACGGAAATATTATTAAAGCTTACGATATCGTAATCGATACCCCTGCTACGGTAGAGCTCTTGAGCCGAGGAAGAAACTTCCATTACAACGACCTCAACGCCGCTGTCGGCCATGTTCCGTAAATGTTTTTGGAGATGAATAGATTCGGGGGTCGTTAAGATCGAGGGAATGGAGACATCTTTATATTGCACCTCTACCGTGCCGATAACGCCTACTTCGTATCCCGCCGCTTTGAAAATATCGCGAAGCATATAAGCGGTGGAGGTTTTACCGTTGGTAGCCGTTACGCCATAAACCTTCATCTCCTTCGACGGATCGCCGTAAAAGGTACAAGCGAGATCGGCCAACGCTTTGCGAGGATTCTCGACGATTACTTGAGGAATATCCACCTCGACCTCGTGATCGCAAACCACAAGTGCCGCTCCTCTTTTCTTGGCTTCTTCAATATAATCGTGACCGTCCACCAGTACGCCCTTCATGGCGACAAATATATCCCCTTCGCCGATCTCTCTCGAATCGTTTGAAATATTGGAAATATTTAAATCTCCGTCAATTTGTCTGATTCTATTTTTTATTTCTACTCTTTCAAGTAAGGTATTCAGTTTCATAAAACCTCTCTCAAATGCTTCTTCTTTTTATCGATAATTTCACCGAATCGCTCGGTATAATCTCTCATATTTCTGAAATTTGAAAATTTGCTCACGGTCTTACCCGTTTCATCTACGAGTTTTGTCGTGGAGGACATACCTACGCCGATAACCGAATGGATCTCTTCCATCATGATCATATTGTAGAGATTGTCATGGCCTTCTCTGGAAAAGCCGATATTGGAACCATTACCCATAATACGTTTTTGACGATAGAGGTAGTAAGGATGATAGCCGGATTCCGCCATTCGTTTCATCGAATAATTCTGCATTTTCCGGATATTTTTTGTATAGACCCCTTCGTTTTCAAACAGCTTAGATCCGTTTTTAAGGGAGAGTACATGAACCGTTATGTTTTCGGGATTTAAGTCTATAACTTCATCGAAAGTGTGGGCTACTTGTGGAATACCTTCGTCTCCAAGTCCCAGGATAAGATCCATATTAATTTCAAAATCAGTCATTTCACGCACCTTGTAGTACGCCCGTTTTATGTCCTCTTTGTTATGGGGACGTTTTACTTTTTCCAGTGTTTCATCCACCATCGTTTGAGGGTTGATGCTGATTCGCGTAATAGGATAATCCCTTAGCATAATCAAAAGTTCCTCATCGATTGTTTCAGGCCTTCCTGCTTCCAGGGTAAACTCCACAGGATTTAAATGAGACAAATGATCCAACAGCCTTTTAAGCTGAGGCTTCGGAATAGAGGTCGGCGTTCCTCCGCCGATGTAAATCGTCGTCGGCTCCTCTTCCATCTCATCTAAAACGAAATCCAGCTCTTTCAATAAATGTTCCATGTAAAGAACCACGGCATCCGTGTTGTCGCTTCGAATGGTAGGATAGCTACAATAGTCGCAACGAGTCGGACAAAAAGGAATATGAATATATAGAGAATACCCCTTTCCCTTTATATGATCAGTCTTTTCGCTTTCCAGTAAGGCGATCTCCATTAAGAGATTGGCGATGTAAGGACTAAGCAAGTATTCGTCGATTAAATACTTTTTCGTCTTTTCATCTCCTAAAAGACTGCGTTGTTTTTGTAGGAATTTTATTGGCCGCGTGCCGGTCAGAGTTCCCCATAAACAATCTTCTTTCGATTCGTGATCTATATCTCGAACGATCCAAGACGCTATAGCGCGTTTCGCTACGTATGCATCACTGAAGACAAAATCTTTTTCAAAGCGATCGTCGCCGATAACGAGTACGACTTTTTTTATATTCTCTTTCGTTTCGATAGATAAAAAAAGTTCACCGGAAGTTTCATAATACGGAAAATAGATTCGAAGAAGTTCATAGAATGTATGAATCTCCGAATCTGTACCTTTTACAATGCGGATCATAAGACGTGTTGCATGTAAGGATTAATGCGTTTTTCGATCCCTATAGAAGTTTCCGGCCCGTGGCCCGATAATACTCTTAAATTTTCATCAAGCTGTGCTAATTTCCGCAAGGAACGCATCATGGCCTGTACATCTCCTCCCGGGAAATCCGTACGCCCGATGGAGCCTTGGAACAAAGTGTCTCCGCTTAAAATGAGATCATCGTAAAAATAACATACTGAGCCGGGGGTATGGCCCGCCGTCTGCATCACTTTTATCTTTCCGCAATTCAGCTCAATAGTATCTCCGTCATTTAAGAGAACATCCGGTTCTTTATCCGGCACTTCACCGCCCATCATGGCAATAAATTGCGGCGCTTGATTATTGAAGTTTTCCAACTCGTCCTTGTGCATATATACTTTAACGCCGAGAGCATCCCGTACTTTATTAAGAGCCGCTACGTGATCGCCGTGTGCGTGGGTCAGTAAAATCGCTTCGATAGTCAAGCCTAAGTGTTCGGCTTCGGCAAGAATGCGGCCGGCTTCAGCTCCGGGATCTACAATAAATCCTTTTTTATTCTCGCCATTATATACGATGTAACAATTGGTCGTACCGCCGACCAAAACCGTTTTAAATGCCATTAAAAACCCCTTTCGCTATCTAATAAAATCGTAACGGGTCCGTCTGCCACCATATCGATAGCCATATCGGCGCCAAATTTTCCCTTAGCTACAGAAAATCCCCTCGATTCAACATATTGAATCAATTTTTCGTACATGGGTTCGGATACATCGCCTTTAGCGGCGCGAATATAGCTCGGTCGATTTCCCTTACGTCCGTCACCGTATAGAGTAAATTGACTCACGATCATAATATCGCTTCCGCTATCTTTGGCGTTTATATTCATAACACCCTCATCATCTTCAAAAATGCGGAGGCCGACGATTTTATTTCCGATGTATTCCATGTCCTTTTCTGTGTCTTCTGCAGAAATACCGACGAGAACCATCATTCCTTTTTCAATCGATGAAACTGATTCTCCGTCGACACTAACGGCTGCACGTTTCACCCGTTGAACTACTGCGCGCATATTACCTCCTTAACCGCTTACGCGATAAACCTCGATGACATGCTGAACATTTTCCAGCTTCTTAATTAGACGCTGTAATTCCTCGATATGATGAATGCGAATGGTGGTCCGAATAATGAGATCACCTTCTTTATTTTCTCGAGCAGATAGGTTTTGAATATCGAGGCGTGCATCGTGAATTCGATTGGCAATGTCGGCGAGTACATTGCTTTTGCTGTCGGCGCGAATTTCCAACTCCGCACTGTAAGTTTCCTGCTCGTCTATATCCCATCTTACGGGAATGAGACGCTCTTCACTCATATTGTTTTTCAGATTGATGCAGTCGGATCGATGGACACTTACACCTCGACCCATGGTAATAAAGCCGACAATTTCATCACCGGGAACCGGCGTACAACATTTAGCAATGCGCACCTTTACATTGTCTATTCCTCTTACAATAATGCCACCCGTATTTCGATGTTCATGCCGCACCGGCGTCGTAAAGTCCTCGGCATCGAATGTAGTCGCGTTAGCTTCCTGGACTTCTTCTTTATAATGCTCTGTGAGCTTCGCCGTTACCTGGCGTACGCTCATGCTGCCGTAGCCTATTTGAGCATAGAGATCTTCAAGATTGTCGAATTTTAAGCGCTCCCTTACATCCTCCATCCAATCGTCGCGGATCAGCTCATTAGGCTTTAAGCCGATACGCTTAATCTCTTGCTCGATCATAACTTGTCCCTTCGCGATGTTTTTGTCCCGATCTTTGACTTTAAAATATTGTCTGATCTTTGTACGTGCTTGGGGACTGGCGACAATGGAAAGCCAGTCTAAAGAAGGCTCTGAGTTTTTATTTGTGATAACTTCGACGATTTCGCCGTTTTTAAGTTTATGACTTAGGGGAACGATGCGGCCGTTAATCTTTGCACCTACACAAGTATTGCCAACAGCCGTATGCACACGGTAGGCAAAGTCGATAGGCGTGGAATTATCCGGGAGATTTATAACATCTCCGTTTGGGGTAAAGACGAATACTTCGTCGGCAAAAAAGTCGACCTTTAAAGTTTCCATAAATTCATTGGGATCTTTTAGGTCTTTTTGCCATTCGAGTAATTGACGAAGCCAGGTCAGATTCTCGTCAAAACTCGTGGATTTTTTTGCCCCTTCTTTATATTTCCAGTGCGCGGCGATACCATATTCCGCCGTCTTGTGCATTTCCCAAGTCCGAATTTGCACCTCGAAAGTTTCTCCCCTGTCGTCGATAACAGTCGTGTGAAGAGACTGGTATTTATTCGGTTTCGGCATGGAAATATAATCTTTAAACCTACCCGGAATAGGCTTATACATAGTGTGTACCACACCGAGAGCGCCATAACAGTCTTTTACGTCATCCACAAGGATGCGAATGGCTTGAAGGTCATAAATCTCCTCGAAAGTCTTTCCCTTTTTCATCATCTTTTTATAGATGCTGTAAAAATTCTTAGGCCTTCCTGTAATATCCGCCGCTATTCCGGTGCGCTTTAATTGATTGGAAATATCGCGAATCAATTCCTCGATAAGTTCCTCTCGTTCGCTCCGACGCTTATTGATCATATCCACGAGCTTATAATAATTCTCGGGATCTAGGTAACGCAGAGATAAATCCTCTAACTCACTCTTTACACGACTCATACCCAGTCGATCAGCGAGAGGTGCGTAAATTTCGATAGTTTCCAGAGCTTTCTCGCGTTTTTTCTCAGGCGTCATATATTCGAGCGTTCGCATATTATGCAAACGATCGGCAAATTTAACGATGATGACGCGAATATCTTTCGCCATGGCCAGCACCATCTTCCGAATATTTTCGGCCTGCTTCTCTTGTTTGGTTTGATAAGAGAGCATCTTCAATTTTGTCACGCCGTCTACGAGATCCGCTACTTCTTCACCAAACTTTTCTTTAACATCGTCGTAGGTTACGCTGGTATCTTCGATCGTATCATGAAGAAGACCTGCAATAATCGTAGGCACATCCATATTCATTTCAGCCAGAATATACGCCACGTTAAAAGGATGGACGATGTAATCTTCGCCGGAGTTACGCTTTTGTCCCTCGTGGTGCTCTTCGGCAAAATAATAGGCTTCGCGAATAATATCCGTATCCGCCTCGGGATTATAAGATAGAACCTTTTCAATTAATTTTTGAATCATTTAATCACCATGTCTAGATTGTCGCAGATCTTCAATTTGGAATTGAAGTGTGTTTTTATCTCTATAGGTATCGATAGTCGGGACATAGGCTATGTCCACGATCAAACTGCCGTCGGGGCGCCGCGCATTTTGGGTAAAGGCAATAAATTCGTCGCTTTCTTGAAATAAAATGCCATCGTAATCTCTTCCCTTATAGTACAAGGTCAGCTTAATTACATTTCTATTCTTCCCGAAAATTCGAAAATCTCGAATATAAATGCCCGTGGCGCCAAAAAGAGGCTTGGGATTGCCGTTTCCGTAAGGCTGAAAACGTTCCAGTCTGGATACGGTTTCATAGCTCGCTTTATCGATGGGGACGATAGCATCGAGACGAATACGCGGAACAAGATCCCGAGGATCCAAGCCACATTTTTCTAATGCGTCCAGTTTAAAAGGAACAAAGCGGTCTCGATTTAAACTTAAACCGCAGGCCATGGCATGGCCACCGAAGCTCGTGAGGTATTCTTCACTCTTCCGAATATTCTCCACCATATTATAAGCTTCGATACTGCGCCCGCTTCCCTTTAGTCCCTTTTCTCCTCTCGTAATGACGATACAGGGACGGTTGAATTTGGATTTCAGCTTGCCCGCAATGATGCCCGCAATGCTCTCGTCGATACTTTCATCTTTCAGAATATAGAGTAGCTGCTCCCGCTCCTTCGGGCTTTCCAGCTGCGCTTCCAGTCGCTTCGTTCCCTCGACAGTTAGGGCTTGACGCTTGGCATTTAAATCCCTGAGATAAATGGCCGTCTTTTCAGCAAAGGACGGATCATCAGTTAAGAACAACTCCACCGCATCTTTCGCCGTTTCCAATCTCCCGGCCGCATTAATCGTAGGCCCGATAATAAAACCGATATGGTAGCCTCCAATATCCCCGCGAATACTCGCAGCATCGCGAAGGGCATTAAAGCCAATGTGATCCGTTCGGTTCAGCCTTTCCAGACCCGCTATGGTAAGGATCCGGTTCTCTCCTTGCAAAATCATAACATCGCAAATAGTAGCCATAGCGGCAAAACCGATGAGGTCGGGATCCATCTCCTCTATTTTCCCTGAAATAGTATATAGATAGTTTATAAAATAATATGACAAAGCGCCACCACATAATTCTTTAAATGGGTAGCGACATTGTTTTTGGTGAGGATTAATAATAGCGTCGGCTTCGGGAAGAATTTCTTCCTCTTCATTTTTTACCACCTGATGATGATCGATGACGATCACTTTAATGCCCAGTTCCTTGCAACGCTGAATGGCTTGAAACTGAGCAATGCCGTTATCGCAGGTGATAATGAGTTCGATATCGTCTTCTTTCGCCCGCTCCGCCATGTCTACCTGCATACCGTAGCCGTCTTTTCGGCGATGAGGAATATCGTAGTCTACATCATAGCCGAGGCCTTTTAAACCCTTTACCAGAATAGTCGTACTCATAGTTCCGTCACAATCATAATCGCCGATAATGCGCACTTTTCCCTTTGTCGATTGGAGAATATTGCCGGCTTTCACCATATCTTTCATCGAAATAGGAGAGGCAATATTCTCCATAGAAGGATGAATGTAATCCTCTATGGCACGCTTTGTATCTAAACCGCGATTTAATAAAACCCTATACTCCCACTCCATTAAACCTAATGTGCGGAAATCGATGGCTTCTTTTGGCTGATTATTTTTGACGGACCAGTATTTCATACAACTTCATTAGACTCCTTGGCGTAAACTGTAAGGGCACATTCGAGACGTTTGCGTTCCATTTGGCAACCTACTTCAAAAGGCTCATAGATCGTGCCGTTATTGTGATAAGCGTTGGCGTGGCAGCCGCCGCTGCAGAAATATTTTGCCCAGCATTCCGTGCAGGCATCTTTATGGAAGACATCGGCTTCGTGGAATTGTTTTTGTAATTCTTTGTTAACAATACCTTCGTCTACATTTCCCAGTAAGAAATCTTCTTCACCTACAAATTGGTGGCAGGGATAAATTTCTCCTGTAGGCGTTACGGCCACATATTCACTGCCGGCACCACACCCGATGCTCTTTTTATAGGCACAGGGTCCTCCGGAAAGATCGATCATATAGTGGAAAAACAGAAAATCGGGATCTTCTTCGCGAATCCGCAAATAATCTTCACTTAGTTTTTCATACTCTTTTAAGATTTGATCCAGATGCTCTTCACGAATAGCGTACTCTTCATTAGGATCGGTCACTACCGGCTCCATACTCGTTTTTTGAAAGCCGAGATCATGATAAAGCATAACATCTTTCGAAAAATCAAGATTGTGATTGGTAAATGTGCCGCGAATGTAGTAATCCTTGTCTCCCCTGCCGGCGATCAGCTTTTTAAATTTCGGCACGATCGTATCGAAACTTCCCTTGCCGTTAACTGTCGGCCGCATCGGGTCGTTGATTTCCTTGCGTCCATCTAAAGATAATACCACATTGGCCATTTCACGATTTAGGTATTCGATGTTGTCGTCATTTAATAGGAGGCCGTTAGTGGTCATGGTAAAGCGGAAGTGTTTGTTATATTCCTTTTCTCTCGCTCTGCCGTAATCCACTAGTTGCTTGACGACTTCAAAGTTCATCATGGGCTCGCCACCAAAGAAGTCTACCTCTAAATTATAGCGATTGCCGCTGTTTTCCAATAGGAAGTCTAAGGCTTTTTTCCCCGTTTCTAAATCCATCATCATGCGATCCCCGTGGAAGTCTCCTTGAGATGCAAAACAGTAGGCGCATCTCAAGTTGCAATCGTGGGAAACGTGAAGGCACATGGCCTTTATATGACAGTCGGGATTGAATCCGCTTAAGTCCACCGGCTCGTCCTTTGAATAAAGCAGACCCTCTTCCATAAGATAATAAAGTTCGTCATAGCCTTCGGCCAAGGCCTTTTGGTCATAACGATCTTTATATTTTTCGATTATTTCGTCTTTTGTGAGATCCAAAAGATCCGCCGCCATCTCGAAAATCATTTCGTCTACGACATGAACCGATCCGGATGCCACATCCAGTATTACAAACTGACCATTTCCCTTAAAACGATGAATATTACGCACAGATTTCCCTTTCTAAAATAAAAAGGTGTGGGAGTCCCACAACCTTTTTATCGTTCTTTATTTTCGCACTTTTGATTACCAACGGTGCAAGATGTCTTGCAAGCAGATTGGCAAGATGTTTGGCACTCGCCGCAGCCGGCTTTTTCAAGACCTTTACGTAGCGAACGTTTCGTAAGTGTTTTTATGTATTTCATACAAACTCCTATTCTTCTTCCTTATTTTCTGCCGTATTTTTGCGGTGTCCCGGCTTAATAACCGATTTGACGGCCCATTTAGCTATTTCAAGTCGAGTCTTCATGCCGGTGCTTTCAATAATCACCACATCCGCCTTAACTTGAACAATTTTGCCGATAATGCCTCCAATGGTTTGGATTACATCATCCACCGCCAGCTTTTCCATCATCTCCAGGGCTTCTTTTTCCCTCTTCTTATTCGGACGAATAATGCCGAAGTAAAAAATGCCGATCATGAGCACGACGGAAATTAACGTAGGGACCATAGAATTTCCATTTCCAAATTCCATACAAACCTCCTATCCGTTGATCTTATTATAACCATATTTTGCGTAAAAGTCATCTTTAAAGGACAAGAAGTTATCGTTTTCGATAGAGATGCGAATATTTTCCATTAACTTTAATAAGAAATAAAGATTATGGTAACTTGCAAGTCTGAGTCCTAAGATTTCGTTAGCTTTAAATAAATGGCGGATATAAGCACGTGAATAATTTCTACATACGTAGCAATCACATTCAGGGTCTAAGGGCAGAAAATCTTCCGCATATCTGGCGTTTTTAATGACCAAGCGTCCATGGGCCGTAAAGACTGTGCCCTTTCTCGCATTTCGCGTAGGCAATACGCAATCCGCCATATCAATTCCCCGTTCTACCGCTTCGAAAAGATAATCCGGCGTTCCGACCCCCATTAGGTAACGAGGCTTATCCTCGGGCATAAAGTCTGTCGTATAATCTAAAACGTCACACATTAAATCCAGAGGTTCCCCTACGGAAAGACCTCCGACGGCGTAGCCCGGAAAATCTAAGGACACGAGCTCCTCCGCACTTTTCTTTCGGAGGTCCTTATACATTCCCCCTTGAACAATGCCGAAGAGATTTTGTCCCTTTTTGTCGTCGTGATAGACTTTGCAGCGTTCCGCCCATCGCGTGGTTCGATCGCTTGAATGAGCGATATAATCCCTCGTGGCGGGATATGGAGCGCATTCGTCGAAGGCCATAATAATATCGGAGCCTAAAATATGCTGAATCTCCATACTTTTTTCAGGGGATAAAAATTGTTTGGAACCGTCGATGTGACTTCTGAACATGACCCCTTCCTCCGTAATCTTTCGACGATGAGAAAGACTGAATACTTGGAAACCGCCGCTATCCGTTAAAATAGGACCGTTCCAGTTCATGAACTTGTGGAGACCTCCGGCCTTTTCGATAATATCCGTTCCCGGCCGCAGAAATAAGTGGTAGGTGTTGGACAGAATAATTTGGGCATTCATAGCTTCTAAATCTTCAGGCGTCATGGTTTTTACGGTGGCTTGAGTCCCCACGGGCATAAAGATCGGCGTTTGAATGGTGCCGTGTTCCGTCTCTAAAACGCCTCGACGCGCCTTCGTTTCAGTTGATGTGTGGGTAACGGTAAATTTCATTCTTTCCTCGATTCTATAAACATAGCGTCTCCAAAGCTGAAGAAACGATATTTTTCTTCTACTGCGTGACAGTATGCGTTTAAGATTTCATCTCTCCCTGCAAAGGCGGATACGAGCATAATAAGAGTAGATTCCGGTAAATGGAAATTCGTTATAATGCCGTCGACGATTTTAAATTCGTAGCCGGGATATATGAAGATATCCGTTTCTTTTGAAATAGGCTTAATTTCTCCCATAGCTGCCATAGCGCTTTCAAGCGTGCGTATGGAGGTGGTTCCTACGGCAATTACGCGTCCGCCTCTCGATTTGGCCTCGTTAATTTTACGAGCCGCTTCCTCGTCGATACAATAATACTCGCTATGCATATGGTGTTCTTCCACCGTCTCAGCCTTTACGGGACGGAAAGTTCCCAGGCCTACATGAAGGGTGATCTCCGCAATTTCCGTTCCCTGTTTACGGATTTTGTCCAACAAATCCTCTGTAAAATGAAGACCTGCGGTAGGCGCCGCGGCGGAGCCTTCATATTTCGCATATACCGTCTGGTATCGATTTTTATCTTCTAATTTTTCATGAATGTAAGGAGGTAAGGGCATCTCACCGAGCTTTTCTAAAATTTCCAGAAAGACGTCATCGTATTCAAAGCAAATGAAGCGAAGACCGTCTTCAGAAATATCTACTACCTTGCCGGATAGCCCGTGAGGAAATTCAATTACCGTACCTGATTTCATCTTTCTTCCCGGACGCACCATACACTGCCAAAGATCTTTTTCCATTTCTTTAACGAGGAGCACCTCGATATGCTCATCCTTTCCCGGGCGCGATCCGAAAATTCGCGCAGGTAACACCTTTGTGTTGTTTATAACCAGCACATCTTCCGGATTAATAAAGTTTAGGATGTCCTTAAAATGAAGATCCTCGTAACTTCCGTTACTTTTTAAATGTAAAAGACGCGATTCGTCGCGTTTCTCCGCCGGATGTTGTGCGATTAATTCTTCCGGTAGATCGTAGTAAAAGTCCCTTGTCTTCATAGTGTCCTTTCTCTATTGAATATGGGTTCCCGGATAGTAATAGGCGAGAATCTCGCGATAGCCCATTCCATTTTCCGCCATATTAATGGCTCCGTACTGACTAAGCCCGACGCCGTGACCGTACCCTCTTCCGTAGAAAGTGGTATCGCCCGAAATCGTCATATAGGAATCCATAGATTGATCTTGTGTCTCGACAGATTGAATACCGTCCGCCGTTAAAATATTCTGAACGTCTACTGCCACGAGGCCGTCAGATGTAATGGCGTGTTGCTGTGTAACGGGAGCCGTACCGTTTGCTGTAATCGCGGTAACTGCCGTAACTTGCGGTTCGGTCTCAAGGGGGCTCGTTTGAAATTGAGTACTCTTGAGTTTAATAGAGCCCATGCGCATGCGAAATTGATTGCCCGTCATTTCTTTCGTTCCCCGCGAACCTTCGACGGCTAGGCGCTTAATGCGGCCGCTGCTGCTCCTTTCGAGGACGCGAATACCACGCATATCCCCTATTTCGGGAAAAATACGGTTCAACTCAGCTTTTTTGTATGTGGCCTTCCACTGACTGTGATTGGTTTTAACAGAATAGGGATCCGCCATGGATTTTAAATAAGGAACACCATTGCCTCCCCAAACATCCTCGATCGATTCCGTTACTCCGCCACTTGTGGCATGGAAGATCGTGTTAGCCACTTCATTGCCAAAGTATAGAACCTCGCCTCGAGTATCGTCTACCGCCTGATTCGTGTTCTTTGTTTCTACGCTCATACCTGCATAGGCTTGAGAAGCGGAAGTGTCGTCGAGATTATAGCCCTGTTTTTCGAATTTATTCCAGTTGGCATAGGCGAAGGATCTGGAAATGACAGCCTGTACCTTGAGAGCTTCCATTGTAGTCGAGGCTCCGATTTCTTTCGGTATAATGCCCTTTACATAATCTTCCACATCCACAATATTGACAGTGCCCAGGCTACTTCCTGTGGGAATAAAGCGAATAGATCCGCGATAATCTTTTCCCTGAACAGTTAAAAAACCTGCAGGAGAAGAAAATTCGTCACTCTCCGAAACATTACTCCTCGTCAATCTCGCACTGTTTCCCAAATACTGGCCGTTTTTATAAACGCCCTTTGGAGACGCCAAGGTAACCGAAGAGCGATTGGGGCCGATCTTTACGTGAATAGATTCGCCGGCAGCGAAGCCATTCTCTACATAGCCGAATAATAAAAAGCAAATCGCCAGAATATAAACTAGATATTTTCTCATTGCTCGTCCTTTCTGAAGGGAATCCCCAAATGATCATAGGCGTGGCGAGTGGCCACTCTTCCTCTCGGCGTTCGTTGAATAAAATTAATCTGAAGCAAATAAGGCTCGTACACATCTTCAATCGTGATACGTTCCTCTCCTATGGAAGCGGCAATCGTATCGATCCCCACAGGCCTTCCGTCATAGTCGAGAATCATCGTCTTTAAAATTCGTCGATCCAGCTCGTCCAAACCGAAAGCATCCACATCTAAAAGTTTCAATCCTTCGCTTGCCACTTCTTCATCGATTAAGCCGTCTTTACATACTTCCGCAAAGTCTCTTATTCGCTTTAAAAGACGATTGGCGATGCGCGGCGTACCTCGACTTCTTCGAGCGATTTCCATTGCTCCGGTAGTGCTTAAGGGAATGTTCAGGATTTGAGACGATCTCAATAAAATCTTCTGCAAACTTTCCACATCGTATAGTTTTAAATTCAACAAGACCCCGAAACGATCTCGAAGAGGCGATGCCAATTGGCCCGACCTTGTCGTAGCTCCGATTAAGGTAAAGTGATTTAAATCCAATCGTAATGAGCGGGCAGACGGACCTTTTCCGACGATAATATCCAGCGCATAATCTTCCATAGCCGGATACAAAACTTCTTCAACCGTTCGGGGAATTCTGTGGATCTCGTCGATGAACAATACATCGTGTTCTTCTAAATTTGTAAGAATACTCGCAAGATCCCCCGGCCTTTCGATTGCCGGTCCGGAAGTCACGCGAATATTCACGCCCATTTCATTGGCGATAATATTGGCGAGTGTTGTCTTGCCGAGGCCCGGCGGTCCGCTTAAGAGCGTATGATCCAATGCCTCTCCCCGGCGTTTGGCCGCTTCAATGAATATTTCAAGTTTTTCCCTCGCTGCATCCTGCCCAATGTAATCGGTGAGAAAACTCGGCCGTAAAGCTGTTTCTACTCGATCTTCCTCAGGCAAAATTGTACGAGAGACCAGACGTTCCTCTTCCATATTCCCCCCTACCTATTACTCGAAAGCTTTTTAAGCGCAGACTTCAAAATTGCTTCCACATCGTCACCTTCAGCTTCCGCCACGGCACTTTTCGCTTCACTTGCGGAGTATCCGAGACCCATTAAAGCGTCGGAGGCTTCCTCCTGGGCACTGGTAGCGATGGCAACTCCTTCTGTCTCAAACTCCTCACTCGCTTCAAATCCGGTGAGTTTATCCTTTAATTCGAGTAAAATGCGCTCCGCTGTCTTCTTTCCGATACCCGGCGCCTTCATTAAGCTCTTTACATCTTCATTTCGAATAAAGCTTACGATGGACTCCGTTTCATAGCCGCTTAAAATACCGATGGCCACTTTCGGTCCGACGCCGCTGACCGTTATAAGTAAATGAAAAAGTTCTCGATCTTTTTCTCGAGTAAAGCCATAGAGGGTGAAGGCATCATCCCGCACTTGCAGGTGTGTATAGAGAAGAGTTTTCTCTCCCATAGGAATACGACCGATGGCGATAATCGGAACATAAACCGCATAGCCCATCCCCCCCGTTTGCACTACAATGTGATCCGGTCTTTTATCCACCACTTTTCCAATTAAACGATCGATCATTTTTCACCTACTTTAATTTAAACTTCTGCTTATTTTTCATAGAGTGACTGTGGACGATGGCGATGGCCAAACCATCGGCGGCATCGTCAGGTCTCGGGATCTTCGGAAGATGTAAATACATCTTTACCATTTCCTGTACTTGCCGCTTCTCCGCACGTCCATAACCGGTAATCGCTTGCTTTACTTGTAAGGGTGTATATTCGTACACTTCCAAACCTTCCCGCATACAAGCTAAAATCTCCACACCGCGCGCTTGTGCTACCGATATGGCCGTCGTAATGTTTTTATTAAAGAAAAGTTCCTCCATTGCCACTTCATCGGGCTTGGCGTCTCGTATTAAATTTGTTAATTCTTCATATAATTGATACAGTCGTTTTGAATACTCTGTTTTGCTGGAGGTCTCGATGGTGCCGTATTCTACAGCATTCAATCGATTCCCTTCCACATCGATGATCCCGTAGCCCATGGTCGCAAGGCCCGGATCTATTCCCAATACTCTCATACAACTCCTTAAAAAAAGGGCTCTTGCGAGCCCCTTTACTTACGGATGATAACGTCTTAAGACCAGATCATTAATCCCGCACCAATAAGCGGAACAATAGATTCGCAATCCGTCTCGGTATATAAAATTCTTAAGCTTACGGTTTAAACCTGCAAGCTCTTGCTGGCTCAAAGTGTATTCCGATTCCCTATATGGATTTTTCGGCGATTGAAAATTTACCTGCAGTTGGCGGTCAACGTAATGGTTTAAAGTATAAACTTTTCGCTTTAAAATATGCTTCGAAAAGCGTGCCGCCTGCTCCTTAACGAGACTTTCTCCGTAACCGTGAACGTGGCGAGCGACACATCGTTTATAAAAAGCCTCCACAGCTTCATTTGAAAGATCATATTGGTATAAAATCTTTCTCTCAAACATAGAGCATATTTCAAATTCATCGAGGGCCAAAACTTCCAGTTCATTGGCTCCGGCTACTTCATTTAAGCCTTGTCTATAGCCTGTTAAATACATGGCGAGTTCAAAACGATTCACATCATCGTAAATGGCGTCTGTTAAACTGCCGGCAAAGAGGGAGCGATTTTCTTTTCTTCTTAAAAAATAAAGAATATCCCTCTTTAAATTTTTCATCGACACATAGGAAGGAAAAATATTATGAATTCTCTCTTCCAAATCGTATAGGTTCAGGAGAATTTGCATTGCCGAACTGTCGCAATGGTACAAAAACCGATGCATCAGTTTTGATTTAATATCGACAAAATCTACATTTTTATTTTGTAATTGTAAACTGTTCTGCGACATGCTTTTCCTCCTTATCGTTTAACATTTTACCATAAAGACGAAAAGACTTCACCTGATTTTATAATATGTCTTCTCCCCGTAACTTAGCTTCCATTATAAAAGAATCCGGCCAGACGGAGGCTTGAACCTCGGCGATAGATTTCTTTTCCAAGAAAAACATACAGATTCTGGACTGACCGATGCCGCCCCCCACCGTGTAAGGCAAATCTCCGGCCATTAAATTTTTGTGGTAGTCCATTTCCATACGATCGGTCATATCGGCAATTTCCAATTGACGCTTTAAACTTTCCTCGTCGACACGGATTCCCATTGACGATAGCTCAAGCGCCGAATCCGTTATGGGATTGTAGAATAAAATATCTCCGTTTAATTCCCAGTCATCGTAGTCCGGGCTTCTACCGTCATGAGATTCGCCGCTTTCAAGCTCACCGCCGATACCTTGTAAGAATACGGCCTTTTTTTCGCGACAAATGGCATCCTCCCGTTCCTTGGGCGTAAGATCGGGATACATATCTTCCAATTCCTGAGCCGTCATAAAATAAATAGAGCTCGGTAATTTTTTCGTCAGCAAATATGGATACACGCTGTTTATATAGGTTTCAGTTCTGAGAAATACGGAGTAAATTTCGGATACAATGAAGTGTAGATAATCGCTCGTACGATCTTCTTTGCGAATAACTTTCTCCCAGTCCCACTGATCTACATAAATAGAGTGGGTAGCGTCGACGAATTCATCGGGCCGAATGGCGTTCATATCCGTGTAAAGCCCTTCATAGTAGCCGAAATCATAAACTTTTAAAGCATTACGCTTCCACTTAGCCAATGACTGCACGATCTCTACATCGATGTCATATTTTCTCAGTTTAAAACCTACTGCTTTTTCTACGCCGCTGAGATTATCGTTAAGACCGGTTTCCGGCCGTACAAATAGAGGCGCCGATACCCGAGTTAAATTAAGGGTATTGGCCAAATCTCTCTCAAAATAATCTTTTATACTTTTAATCGCAATTTGCGTCTCTTTTATTGTAAATTTCGTTGCTTCCGAATTGTTTCTCATCTTTTCTCCTTAAAAAAAGCGAATTTTTCATCACTTGGACGAAAAATTCGCTATGCCACCACTTCAAGTACTTCATACTCTATTATAAGTTAACGGATAATACCGTCTGTCCTTTTGAGAACAGAACCTCCAAGATGTTCTCGGCAAATACTCATCGGCGGCTTGCACCATCCCGCCTCGCTGTATATGAGCGTATTTTGCGTCGCTTCTTTTCTCAGGTTATGCCATTTGAACTTGTCGCGTTACAGCGTAGCCGTATGCGGCTTCACATACTAATTTCATAATCGTAACATTCAGCCCATATGCCGATGCAGCGTCATTTGCAAAGCTGATGTTTTCTTCCAGGTATGTTTCCACGGCGGACTCGATCTTTCCTTTTACCATGACGCGAAGCTCCTCTCTTTCAACGAAAAGAGGATGGCTCACTTCACCGTTTGCCATATCGAGATCCAGGCCGTTGGAACGTACATGTCGGTTTAATTCTCTCTCATAAAGCAAGTGCTCCCTCAGATCCTGCATTGATGTGCAGCGAATGCGTCGCGCATGAGGATGGGTCATATAGTCACAAAGATAGTGACTGATGACGCCGATTTTATAGCTGATGGCATGAATCAAAAGCTTGCTCCACGGTGTGTCGAGAAGGATCTCAGACATATAAGGAACTAAACGCACAATATTTTCGACGATATAATCGATACTTTCATCGTAGTAATGGGGAATAAATTTGTATTTCGAATAAATGTCGGGAGCGATCGATCCGCGTAAAAGCTTAGTTTGATCAAGCTCCACGCCGAAGGTGGATTTAAAGTACTGATCCAATCCTCCGGCTACTATCCTATGTGTTTCAGGTACCATGAACACTCCTTTGTTAATATTCCATATACTCTAATTATATCAAAATATCGGCTTTTTGCAATTATTGATAAGGATATCTATATTTACCGAATTGATCGTGAATCGTCGTCCATACATCGGGAGTCTCAAAGCCGAGACGCCAGGATGAAATACCGGCAAGATTGTACTTCCGCATAAGGGATACTTTCCATGCGACAGAATCTCCGTTTTCGATCCATATCTTCTCCGAATTGCCGTTGACCTCCTGCTGAATGGCGTATTGCTTGGCATCCTCGTCCCATACAGGCTCTAAATTGTGAGATGCTACATAATCCGCCGTGGTCTTCATACCTACGGCTTGAGACGTCATTTTGGAATCCTGCTCCTGCCATAAACGTGCATAGAAGGGAACGGATAAGATGAATTTTTCCGGAGGAATGTCTTTTAAGCTTAAGTTAACATTCCCTTCGACCCATTTATATTCGGCGACGGATCCCGCCTTTTGAGACGTACCCCAGTGCTGATCGTAGGCCATTAATACGACGTAATCACTTACCTCGGCGAGAGCCTTGCGATCATATAACTCATCTTCTACATCTTTAGAAATCTGGGGCGTAACGCATACGGATACCAACAAGTTTTCCGCTTTGGCAGCTTCCGCTACTTCACGAACGAAAGTGGTAATACCGTCGCGGTCTTCCAGTTTCGTATTCTCAAAATCGATATTAATGCCCTTCATGCCATAGGATTTCGTCAAATTGACAAGTAAGCCAACGGCTTTTTTACGCGCTTCTTCATTTTGTAAAAAGGCATGGGTCAACTCGGGATCGAAACTGTTGTCCAAATAGGCCCAGGTGTCGATGCCTAGTTTTGCGTAATTTTCCACATAACGAATATCCCCTCGATCTTTAATGTCCCCGTTGGCATTTTCAACGGAAAACCAAGTCGGAATGATGACATCCAGTCCCTCAATGGGCTTAATATTTTGAACTACACTGTCTTTTACTTGTGCATAGGTGTAGTCATAGGTAATATTCAATGGCTTTTTTACCGCTGAATAGGTCGGCTCATCGCTCTTCTTCACGTATTCACCGTCTAAAGTTTCCACGGAAATATTATCTTCGCGAATCCAACCTAAGAGGCCGTCCCGTTCGCGTACATGATACCAGTCGTTCTCTTTTCCAAAGACAATGAGATCACTGTCGGCTTTCAGTGTCGCCATAATCGGTGAATTAGTCGTGGCTTCTTCACGTAAATTTACCCCGTCTCCGGAAAGTTTCCCCGTAGCATAACTCGTATTGCGGTCGTCAATAAGCAACACATTTTTATCTTTATTGTAGTGCATGATAACGTGGTAATCGTGGACAAAAGCCTCGACAGGCACATAAATATGATCGTCTTTTTTGACAATGGGATCTCGCAGGCCGATTTTACCTCCGTTAATGCTGCCTTCATTGCTGTCCAGGGGAAGGATTTTTTCTCCCAATTTGTTATTGAAGACAACGGCATTTTTTCCTTCGTCGTAATGAGCGCTATCATCGAAGTTTTCCTTTATGGCCTCTAAAGAGAGGTAAAATTGACCGTCTTCACGCATTGTCTGTTCTTTTGGTAAAACGCGGTCTCCGTAAATAACATGAAAAGACTCGGAAAATTTCGAATATTGATTACTACCCTTAGCTTTGTTTATTACGGTAAAGCCTCCAAATAAAAGAAGGGCGAAGACCACAAGTATTGTAAATAATTTTTTCATGGCACCTGCTACTTTCTTAGTTCAATGTACAAAGAATAGGCACCGCGTTCGCAATGCCTATTTACATTAAAACTTCTTTTCTTTAACTTTAGCTGCCTTACCTTGACGAGAACGTAAATAGTAAAGTTTAGCGCGACGTACTTTACCGCGTTTAACTACCTTAATGTCCGCAATTCTCGGAGAGTGAACGGGGAAAGTTCTTTCCACACCTACACCATAGGATAATCTTCTGACGGTAAAGGTTTCGCCGATGCCGCCACCTTGACGTTTAATAACAGTACCTTCAAAAGCTTGGATACGCTCTCTGGAACCTTCGATAATGCGGTAGTTTACGACAACCGTATCCCCTGCTTTAAACTCAGGTACATTGTCTTTTAATTGTTCTTGTTCAATGGATTTAATGATGTCCATTTTTCTCCTCCTTAATCTGTTTTTTTAATGCTCTCAAATAATCTATATCCGATGAAGAGAGTTCAGCCGATCCTAGTAGATCGGGACGACGTAAGTAAGTCACCTTGAGAGACTCTTTTCGTCGATAGTCTTCAATTTTTTTATGATTTCCACTTAAAAGGATATCGGGTACGCGATAACCCCTGAAATTATAAGGTCTCGTGTAGTGACCGTGTTCCAGAATCCCGCTTGAATGAGACTCCTCGATTGCAGAATCTTGATTACTCAAGACGCCGGGAATTAAACGACTTACCGCATCGATTAGAATCATCGATCCTAATTCTCCACCTGAAAGTACGTAATCACCGATGGAAATTTCTTCATCGATGTAATGGTCCAACACCCTTTGATCGATACCTTCATAATGTCCGTTTACGAGGACGATGTGTTCTTTTTTGGAAAGCTCTTCTACTTTTTCCTGTGTCAAAACCTTACCTCTCGGGGAAAGATGGATTACATGCCCTTCCCAACCGCGATTTTTCAAGATCGCATCCACGACAGGCTGCGGTTGCAATACCATTCCGGGTCCGCCTCCGTAACCGTAATCGTCCACATTATTGTGCTTATCCAAGGTATAGTCGCGAATATCGACACATTCCAAAGATATAAGACCGGACTGAACGCCTCGGCCGATAACGGAATAATCCGCCATAGCTTCCACAAACTCGGGAAAAAGAGATAATACGGTAAACCTCATGACAGCATCCCCTCAATGGGATCTACGACGATACGATCTTCTTCTACCTTTTTAATAAAGGCGCGGACGAACGGAATCAAGTGTTCCTTATCGTCTTTCCGAACGACGAGAATGTCGTTAACGTGTTGCGTCATAATATCGGAAACTTCTCCAATATGCTTCCCATCTGTTGTAAATACGGGAAGCTCAAGTAAATCCTCGATGAAATATTGTCCTTCTTCTAAGGGCTTACGATCCTCTATGGGAATGTAGAGTTTTACGCCTCGCAGCCGTTCGGACGCATTTCTGTCGTCGATGCCTTCTATTTTTAAAAGCACCATGGATTTCTGTACCGATGAAGACTCGATCTCTCGAAGAGATGATTCCTCTCCCAGATAGATACGCTCAATTTCCGCTAATCGCTCGGGTGTATCCGTTGAGGGATAAACTTTTACCATTCCCCGGATACCATGAGCCGATGTGATTTCGCCGACGAGAACTTTATTCTTCCCGCTCATCGAAATCCACCGATACCATCACCTGTTCTTTAGTGCCGACGGCTTTAATAATGCTTCGAATCGAGCGGGCAATTTTGCCCTGTCTTCCGATCACTTGTCCCATATCTTCCGGTGCAATATAAACCTGTATATGAACCCGATCTTCTTCTCTCGTTTCAATGACTTCGACGGCGTCGGGATTGTCAACGAGTTTAGAGACGATGTAGCAAACTAATTCCTCCATAGTCTCACCTCCTCAAGTGTATGAAACTTAAGCTTCTTCCGTTGCTTCTTCAGCTTCCGCTTCTTCTGTTTCTTCAGCTTCTTCATCGGCTTCTTCAGCAGCCTCTTCTTCTGCTGCTGCAGCTGCTTCAGCTTCTGCTTTTGCCTTGGCTGCTTCGGCTTCTTTAGCCTTGCGTTCTTTTTCTTCTTCTTCGAGGCGATCTAATTCAGCTTCTCTTTCAGCACGTGCCTTCGCTGCTTGAGCTTTTTCTTCTTCACGTTTTGCCTTTTGAACATCGGTATTGTCATAGTTACCGGTTGCTTCGTAAACTGCATTTTCTTTGAATAGGCGGTCGACGGTCGTCGTCGGTTTAGCGCCGTTTTTAATCCAGTTGTTCGCCTTATCTGCGTCAACCCTTAAGATTTTCGGCTCCGTTAAAGGATTGTAATAACCAATCTCTTCGATGAAGCGACCATCTCTCGGTTTTCTGGATTCTGCTACTACAATTCTGTAAAAAGGACTTTTCTTAGAACCCATTCTCTTTAATCTGATTTTTACCGCCATTCTTTCCTCCCATAAATTTCTGTTTAAAAGGGAAAAGGCATTTTCATCTTGCGTTTGCCTTTTCCGCCACCCATGGCTCCCAGTTTTTTCATCATCTTTTTAAGATCTTTAAACTGTTTCAGGAGCGCGTTAACTTGTCTGACATCGGTGCCCGAGCCTTGAGCAATTCGCTTTCTGCGCGAGCTGTCGATAATTTCAGGATGTGTTCTCTCCTTTTTCGTCATCGACTGGATAATGGCCTCGACACGAGCAAATTCCTTCTCGTCGATTTTCATATTCTTCAAGGCTTTATTGTTCATTCCCGGCAACATGCCGAGTAAATCTTCAAGGGGACCGAGTTTTCGCATTTGTTGCATTTGATCCAAAAAGTCGTCAAATGTGAAAGTTTGCGAGCGAATTTTTTCTTCTAATTCTTTCGCTTTTTTTTCATCGACGAATTCTTCCGCCTTCTCGATTAAACCGACAACGTCTCCCATTCCCAGGATACGTTTCGCCATGCGATCGGGGTGGAATACCTCGAGAGCATCAAGCTTTTCACCTAAGGCGATAAACTTAATCGGAACATCGGTAACCGATCGAATAGAAAGTGCCGCGCCTCCACGCGCATCGCCATCTAATTTTGTTAAGACGACGCCGGTGATGGAAACTGCATCGTGAAATGATTGAGCTACTTGCACGGCATCTTGACCTGTCATAGCATCCAGGACCAGTAGAACTTCCGTAGGATCGGTAGCTTCTTTTATGCCTTTAATTTCATCCATTAAGGCTTCGTCCACGTGCAGACGGCCGGCCGTATCGATGATCACTACATCGTTGCCCTTTGCCTTGGCATGTCGCAAACTGTTCGTAGCAATTTCTACAGGATCGACATCGGTACCTTCTGTATAAACGGGAACATCGATTTGAGAAGCTAAAACCTCGAGCTGCTTAATAGCTGCCGGACGGTAAACGTCACAGGCTACGAGCAAAGGTCTTTTATTTTGCTTCTTCAAGAGACGTGCCAGCTTTGCGGTAGTCGTCGTCTTACCGGCCCCTTGGAGACCCGCCATTAGAATAACCGTCGGATTTTTAGAAAAATCGATTTTTTTGGCGTCGTCACCCATCAGCGCGGACAATTCTTCCATTACGATTTTAATAACTTGTTGGCCCGGCGTTAAGCTTTCCATGACGTCAGATCCGAGGGAACGTTCCTTCACTCGTTTCACGAATTTTTTAACGACTCTAAAGTTAACGTCCGCTTCTAAAAGTGCCAGTTTAACCTCACGCATGGCCTCATCGACATCTTGTTCGGTAACTTTTCCTTTACCTCGCAACTTTCCGATAGTGCCTTGCAATTTGTCGGCAAGGGATTCAAATATCATAGTATCCCTCCTTATCTATACGAGATTTTATCGAGTGAATAAGCAAAAGAAAAGCAGGATCGTCGGAAAAAGCTTTCAACTCATCCAGTTCTTTTTGGATGCATTTGGAATCTTCTATCCATTTACGATTCTTTTCAGCTAATCTTAACGACACTTCAAACGAATTAAGTGCCGCTTCCCCTCGTTTAATATTTTCGGAAACGGCCTGTTTCGAAGTGTTGACGATATCGGAAATCTCGTTCAATGAATAATCTTCCCGATAATAAAGGTCCATCACTTGTTTTTGCTTATCGCTCAATAATTGATCGTATAAGTCCAGCAAAACATTGATGTGTATTGTCTTATCCATGATCACTCCCATAAAAAACAGGGTCAGGTTAAATCCTTGACCCTGTGAATTATACTATCTCTTTAGATTAATGTCAATAATCAATTCCTAAAATTTCATCGACTGTTTTATAACGCTTACCGCCCTTAATATAGACTTTCGGCAAGCGCTTTTTAAAGTGAGTACAGAAAGATGTAGGGATTTCATTATTCGCTTCGGCAAGCTCCTCAACGGTGATCTCTTCGTCGCCTTGGCGGCCGAGGATGACGACCTCATCGCCCACCTTACAGTCGACGCCGGTTACATCTACCATCATTTGATCCATGCAAATTCTGCCGATTTGCGGGCAGCGCTTACCACCTACCAATACGTCAAATTTTTCAGACATGGATCTTTCCATCCCGTCGGCATAGCCGATGGGAAGAGTAGCGACCTTGGTTTCGCGATCAGTTGTATAAATCTGGCCGTAGCTGATGCCTTCTCCGGGACCGATTGTTTTGACATGGGCGATGTCGGCCTTTAGTTGGGCGATGAAACGTACATCGTAATCTTTCCCCGCCGGATCTCCTTCCGTTGTTCCGTATTGAATAATACCCGGGCGAACGTACTCCAGGTCGAATTCTCTAAAATTCATAATAGCGTGAGAATTTGATACATGTCGCTTTAAATATATATCGCGTTTGGCAAGCTCTTGAACAAACCAATCGTAGCGCTCGTATTGTTTTTTCGTAAACTCCGGATCGCTGTCCGCTTTGGCAAAGTGTGTGAACATACCTTTTATTTCGATATGATCCATTTTACTGATAGCTTCTACGGCATCTACGCCTTCTTTACAGGGCTTAAAGCCTATTCTGTTCATTCCCGTATCTACGGCGATATGAACGCCGGCTTTTCTGCCCATGCGTCCCGCGAGATCGTTTAGCTCTTCCGCCACGTCCAATCGATAAAGGGCCATGTCGATCTTATTTTCAATCATACTGTCGGCTACTTCTCTCGGAGTAAAGCCTAAAACGAGTATTTCGACAGAGGGCAATGCCTTTCTGAGAGAAATACCTTCGTTCCCCGATGCCACGGCGAAATGATTGACGCCGCTATCTACCATTGTCTTGGCTATTTCTACCGCGCCAAAGGAATAGGCGTCGGCTTTAACGATTGAAATAATATCCGTATTTTCTTTTAAATGACTCTTAATCTCTTCGATATTATGCTTCACTTGATCGAGATCCACTTCCAGCCACGCAGGTCTTGTTATAAGCATATGCACCTCCCACTCTTATTTTTTTGTTTTACCATATTTCTACGTAAAGTATTCTGTTTTAACGAATAATTTAGTTTTTTATTCTATATTTACAAGCGCATCTGCGAAATCTTTTCCCGAGAATTCTTGTAAGTCGTTCATGCCTTCTCCCACACCTATTAGCTTAATGGGAATATCCAGCTCTTGAGTCAAGGGAAGCACCACGCCGCCTTTCGCCGTACCGTCCAGCTTGGTCAATACAATTCCCGTCAAATGGGTTACCTCGTCGAAAGATTTGGCTTGTAAAATAGCGTTTTGACCGGTAGTTGCATCGAGTACCAGGAGAGATTCTTTCTGTGCGTCGGGAGATTCTTTTTCGATAATGCGATGGATTTTTTCCAACTCATTCATAAGATTTTTCTTATTGTGCAGACGTCCCGCCGTGTCACAAATCAATACGTCGATGTTTCTGGCTTTTTGTGCTTGAATAGCATCGAAGACGACGGCAGCAGGATCTGCTCCCTCTTTATGGCTGATCACCGGCACGCCCGACCGCTCTCCCCATGTTTCCACTTGCTCGATGGCGGCGGCACGGAATGTATCCGCTGCAGCAATTAGCACGGATTTACCTTCGCCCTTTAATCTATGGGCAAGTTTACCGATCGTCGTAGTTTTCCCTACACCATTGACGCCGACGATCAGAATAATGGAAGGAGAGATATCCAGATTTAAACGATGGTCTTCTTCATTCTTTTCTAAAATCTTTCGAATTTCTTCAGCTAGAAGAGGTTTAACATCATTCGGGTCTTGAATTTGTTGTTCGCGAATACTGTCGCGGAGATTATCGATAAGCAACATGGTAGTTTCCATGCCTATATCGGAAGAGATTAAGAGATCTTCCAAGTCCTCGATCATATCCTCGTCGATTTTCACGTAATTCCCCAAGATATCATTGATCTTGTAGTTCATATCGTCGCGAGTTTTGGAGAGCCCCGCTTTTAATTTGCCGAACCAACCGACCTTCTCTTCTTCTTGTTTTTCTTCCTCTTCTACAGATTCAGTTATTTCCGATTCCGCTGCTGAATCGTTTTCGTTCGCGTTCTCATCCGCCTTCGATTCAAGACTCTTATCGACGAAGTCTTCTTTTACTTCCTCGGAATCTTTTTCATCTTCTTCGGATAATTCTTCAACAGTGTCAACTTCAAAAGTAAGCTTTGGCTCGATAATCTCTTCGTTTTCAGAGACCGCAATAACTTCCTCTTCTACTTTATGAGTTTGAAAGTCTTCGGTAGTTTCAAAAACTTCTTCATCGACTAAGTTCTCCTCTTTTCTCGACTCTACAATTTCTTCAGCCTCCAGTTGTTCTTCGCCTAAAGGCTCTTCCTCTATTTCGAGAGTTTCTTCTGCTACAGTTTCGCCAGTTTTTTCTTTATTATCAAAAGAATATTTTTCCGTGATTAAATTTTCTTCGGGAGCTTTCTTAGTCTCTTCTTTAATTTCTTCATCAGCTTCTGTCTCCGGATCGACAATTTCGGTTTCCTTCGTTAAAGATTCATCAGATTCTTTGGTATCAGCTTCTACAGCTTCAGGTTCATCTTGAACCTCGTCGGATACTTCCGCTTCTTCCTTGCCAGTCTCTTCTTTTGTTTCAACATCCTCTTCGTTTTTATTGAATTTCTTTTTCAGCCACTCCAACATGTTTTTCGACCTCCTCTAATTCTAAGAATAAAATTCTGGAAATTCCTTTCTCTTCCATTGTGACGCCGTAAAGCTGGTTGGCCATTTCCATGGTCTGTTTACGGTGGGTAATCATTATAAACTGCATATCGTCGATATTTTTTACATAATGCGAATAGCGCCTAATATTGGCGTCGTCCAGTGCTGCGTCGATTTCATCTACGATACAGAAGGGAGATTGACGCATCTTCAACAGAGCGAATAAAAGAGCTACGGCCGTCATAGACCGCTCCCCTCCGGATAGCAAACTTAAAGACTGGAGTTTTTTTCCGGGAGGACGAGCGGAAATTAAAATGCCCGCCTCTAATATATCTCCCTCTTCCCAAGCCAAAGAAGCTTCCCCGCCTTGGAAAAGTTGCTTGAAAATATCATTAAAGTAGCCGTTAATTAAGACCACCGCTTCGTCTAATTGCTTGCGCATTTCCCTATCCAGTTGACGAATCATTTTTTCCAGCTTTTCCTTAGAAAGTAGAAGATCTTCTCTCTGATTCGATAGGAAGCTCACCCGATCGTTCCACTCTTCGTATTGCTCGAGAGCGTCCCCGTCAACAGGCCCGATAATGTTAATTTCATCGGATAGTTTCTTCGATTTTTGTCGCAAACTCGTTATAGATTCATTCTCAATCTTTTCGAGCTCTTCAGGAGTTTCCATGGTCTGTAATTGATCGGTCGAATCAGCATAAGCTTTTTCTGCATCTTCAAGGCGATTATTTAAACTCACCAATTCTTTTTCTTTCGAGAAAATGGATTCTCTCAATATATTGAGCTCGTCGCCTAAATCCTTGAGTTCTTGACGGCTTAGGCCGTAATCGTCGTGGAGCTTTTCCAACTCTTTCTCTAAAGATGATTTTCTTTCTTCTAGTGTATCCGATTTCGGAGACTGTTCGTCGATTATCAATTTTACCTTATGAAGCTCTCCGCTTATTTCATCTATATTGGCTTGTGCAGTTTCTATTTCTTTCTGCAAATAGTTAAGACGTCCTTTCGATTGATCTCGCTCGATCTCTGTTTCGCGACAACGGGCAATAAGCTTTTGATGCACCACTTTCTCTTCAGTAAGCAAATCGCGCATCGTTTCCAACTCTTCAGTTAAAGCGCTATCTTCAGCTCCCGAAACCTGGCATAAGGCAGCCAGATCGTTATCGATGTCCTCCAAAATAGACTGCTTTTCTTCGCACTCCGCGTTATCTCTTGCTATAGCTTCTTTCTCTTTTTTAACTTCGCTATTAATGGATGCGACTTGATCCACGCTATTATTTATGGATGAAGCTAATCTACGAAGAGTTTCTTCTATTTTATGCTTAGCCGCTTCCTGATCTTTAAATTGAGCAATGGAATCTCGGAGATTTTCTTCACTCTTTTGCAGATCTCGAATCATTTCTTCCCGTCGACTCTCTAAAAGACGGAGTTCTTTTTCCGCCGCTTTTTTTCCCCGCTCTTTTTTCGCTATTTCTCCGTCCCGGTTGTACAGGTCGACGGAAGTATTTTTCGACTGACCGCCCGTGACGGCGCCGCCGGCCTGGAATACTTCCCCCTCCTTCGTAACGATGCGGTATCTGTAGTTTAAATCTTTAGCCAGCCTTTTTCCGTCTTCTGCATTTTCAACGAGTAAAATACGCCCGAGTAAATGAAGTGCCACAGGGCGAATTTCCTCGTTGCATTGAATACAGTCCGATGCTACTTTGAAACTGACAGAGCTCTGCTGTTCGAGTCCTCTTTCTACGGAGCGAATCTTTAAATTATTAATGGGCAGAAATGTTATGCGTCCCAACTTTTTACGTTTTAAATAAGCGAGAATATCGCCGATATGGCGATCATCTTTTAAAATAATATTTTGACCGCTAAAACCAAGGGCCGTTGAAACAGCCAGTGCGTAATCGGGATCGATAACAAAGGATTCCGCTACCGGCCCTACGACAGAATGAGCAAAATGTTCGTAATCATAGGACTTTAAAAATTGCTTGACGGCATATTGAAACCCCTCGTGATTATCTTTCAGCCTAACGAGGTAATCTCTCTCGCGCAATAGGGATTCTATCTTCAGTCTGAGTGGCATGACCTCGTTATCGAGGGCCGCAATGCCTTCTTTTGAATCATTAAGATGATCTTGTATGTTTGCGGTTTTATCGCCGAGAACTTTCAGTTTCTCTTTCAGAGCCTCAT
Organism: Aedoeadaptatus nemausensis; assembly: GCF_903819165.1. GTDB lineage: Bacteria > Bacillota > Clostridia > Tissierellales > Peptoniphilaceae > Aedoeadaptatus > Aedoeadaptatus nemausensis. Next base: position 102,023 of record NZ_CAIJCS010000014.1, on the reverse strand, counting down.
CTTTTGCCGAATAATCATTTAAAGATAGCTTTAAAGCTTCGTGCTCGCCGTCCAACTGACCTTTTCGCTCATTTAATCTGTCCAAGCGTTCACGACGTTCGGCGAGCAAATAATCCAATGCCTGTTTACGTGATTCGGCATCGTGGCGACGATCTCTCAATTGATCCTCTTTCGCTTGACGACTTCTTTCTCCCTCGTCTCGTAAACTTACTCTTTCTCTCAGTTTTTCGAGAGAGTCTTCTATACCGGCGATTTCCTCCTGCTTTTCATCTCGGTTTTTTTTGGCTTCTTCTAAGAGTGCATCAATTTTATTCAATTCCTCTTCGAGATTTCGGGTTTCATTTCGAAATTGTTCCGCCCTTGCTTTTTCATGGGAAATACGGCCCGCTAAACTCTCCTGCTGCTCATGTTTTAATTGTAAAAGACCTGAAAGTTGTTCTTTCTTCTGTACAAGTTCTAAAAGATCATCGCGAAGTTGCGTTTCTCTATTGGTGAAAGACTCCAAACTTTCTTCTAAAGCTTTCTGTTCCCTTTCTTTGGCACTAAAAATGGAACGCTCTTCGTCTCGCTCCCTTTCAATCTTTTTCAAGGACTCAGTGATTTTTTCCCGCTTTTCATATGAAGTTTTCGACTCGCGAAGAGCGAGGGCATAAGTATAAAGGTGAAAATCTTTTTGGAGGGCTTTTAGAGCCAAGGCTTTTTCTTTCCGCTCTTCCATCTCCTCGCGACGACTTAATAGCTCGGAATAAATATCGTCGATTCGATCGATGTGATCAGATGTTTTCGTTAAATTTCGAACCGTTTCTTCTTTCCGAAGTTTATATTTCGATACGCCCGCCGCTTCTTCAAAAGCATGGCGACGATCTTGGGGACGAGTAGACAGAATTTCATCAATTTGTCCCTGACCGATAAAAGAATATCCGTTTTTGCCTATACCCGTATCGAGGAAAATTTCGCGAATATCTTTCTGACGCACTCGTTTTTTATTAATAGCGTATTGACTCTCTCCGGATCGAAAATATTTTCTGGAGATGGAAAGTTCTTCATAAGGTAAATCAAAAAAGCCGTCCTTATTGTCGAAAGTGAGGACGACCTCTGCATAATTAACCCCTTGTTGCCGATCGGTGCCGCTAAAGATAACGTCTTCCATCTTATTTCCACGCAATTGTTTTACGCTGGATTCGCCGAGAGCCCACATAATCGCATCCACTATATTACTCTTACCACTTCCGTTAGGGCCTACGATGGCGGTAATATCTTCGGAAAATTGAATTCGGGTACGTTTGGCAAAGGACTTAAAGCCGTATAATTCCATTTCAATTAAGTGCATAACATCATCTTTCTTTTATCCGTACGTCATCCATCTTGCCTTCGTAAACTTTGAAGCGTATAGGACCGTACCGGTTTTCTAAAAGTTTTCGTCCGTATCCCCTCGGGCCTATGATTCGATTAATTTCCCGCGAAGAGGCTACGATTTCTTTGATCGACGAATACTCGTCAATCAGTTTCTCGGTTCGCCGTTTCGATTCGGCAAATTCCCTGAAATTATCATGATAAGGTCCGGCGATGTAATCTTCACGCTCCATTTGCGGAAGACCTACGCGAATAACGGGAATATTCTTAAGTTCGTAAAAATCCAAAAGATCCGCTGCAATGTTAATAGCCTCTTCAATTGAGAGAGGTCGGTAGCTCCCCTCGAGATAATTATCATAAAGATCCGTGTTTTCAAACACTACCGTAGAATAAATTCTTACGAAGTCGGCGTACTTGGCAATCCACTCCGCGGTCTTCAAATCTCTTTCTAAAGAGTCCGCAGGGAGGCCGATCATTTGCTGAAGCCCTATGGATAGTCCGTGATTTTTCGTAAGGCACACCGCTTCTTCCATAATCTCTAAATCTAATCCGCGCCTGGATCGATCCAGCACTTCTTTATCAATAGATTGAATGCCGAACTCGATAATCTTTACCCCCGCTCTCTTTAGACGGATCATGTCATCATCAGTTAGTTTTTCAGGCCGCGTCGACATGCGGATCGATGAAATTTCGCCGCTTCGTATAAAGTCTTGGACAGGAGACAGCAACTCGTCTTGACGCTCCAAAGGCAGCATCGTGAAGGTACCGCCGTAGAAAGCCAACTCCGCCGGCTTGCTTCCTGTTCGGCTAAGTCCCTCCAGAATTTCTTCTCGAACATCTTCTCCGGTTTTATAGGTAGTAGTCCCGGTAATACGATTTTGATCGCAATAAATACACTTAACAGGGCAACCTGAAAAGGGAATAAAAATGGGAATAATATTACACTTCGCCATGGTCTATCTTTTCTATCAGTACTCTTGCGGCGCTGTTTTCGGCGCTCTTTTTATTGCGTCCTCTGCCTGTCGCCAATTTTTCATGAGAAACCCATACTTCCGCCTCAAATCGATCTTCATCTCCGAGAGCTGAAGGATTGATTTCATAGGTCTTATAATTTAAGACATTATCGCGATATCTTTTTTGCATGATTTCTTGTGCCCGAGATTTGTAATCGTCGTCGATTGTAACATCATATTGCAGAAGAGTCCTTTCTACAAAACCTTTCGCTGTCATAAAACCTTTATCGAGATAAATCGCCGCTACAAGAGATTCATACAAATCGTCGATTTGAACATTATACTTTTCATCTCGACGAAGTTCCTCTCCCATTAATAGGAAGTCCTCCAGATTCAAGTCGCGAGCTACACGTTTTAAAGACTTTTCTCGAACAAAGGCGGCACGATACTTCGTCAGCCCACCCTCATCGTACTGTCCGCGATGAAATAAAAAATCGCCTACGATAAAGTTTAAGACACTATCGCCTAAAAATTCCAAACGTTCGTAAGAACTCGTATTCTTTTCCTTGGAATAGGTTTTATGGGTAAAAGCCGCCTCCAGTAGAGATTTGTCGTTAAAGACAATCCCTATTTTCTCTTCGAGTACAGCAAAATCCACTAAAGATCCAATTCCTCTACGAGATCAAGAACATCGCCGACAGTACGAACCTGTTCCAATTTTTCTTCGTCCACTTCGATGCCGAATTCATCTTCCAAACTCATGATCAACTCCACGAGCTCGATGGAATCTTGGTTTAAATCATCGACAAAATCCATTTCAGGTTCCAGATCTTCCGGCTCCATATTAAGTTGCTCTGCAATAATATTTAAAACTTTATCTTTAATCATGATTATCCTCCTCTTACTCTTTGATCATTTTTATTAGCGCTCGTGTAGCCGACAGAACAGCAGCTTCGTCGGACGATCCGTGGGCCTTAAATACAGGTTTTTCGAGTCCTAGCAGGGGCACACCGCCATAACGATTGTAATCGAGAGCCCCGAGTGTTTCCTTAGCAAAATTCCCGACCCAAGCTCGCATTTCGGGGGTACAATCTTCACGCGATATAGCGGCTTTCATTCCGTGCTGAACGTATCCGATAACTCCCTCCATACTTTTCAGCATGACATTACCGGCGAAACCGTCGCATACAATAACATCGCTACCGTGAAATAAGACGTCGCGCGCCTCCACATTGCCATAAAAATTCGGTAGGGCCTCTTCAAAAAGTTCGTAAGCTTCTTTCACTTGGCGATTGCCTTTACCCTTTTCCGTTCCCACGTTCAGTAGGCCCACTGAAGGATCTTTAATTCCTTCCACATTAGATAAATACTCTATGCCCATTTTTGCAAAGCTTAATAGTACTTCCGGCGAAGCGTCCATATTGGCGCCTACATCTAATAATAACTTCGTTTGAGTTCCTATATTTAAAATAACAGGAAGAGCAGCTCTTTCCACGCCTTCTTGCCGTTTAACGATAAACATACCGCCTGCGAGTAAGGCACCCGTACTGCCGGCACTTACGACACCGTCGACGCGGCCTTCTTTTAAATCGAAGAAGGAACGAACGATAGCACTGTCTTTCTTTTTGCGAATGGCCATGGTCGGGCTTTCATCACCTTCGATGGATTCGCTACAGTGGATCACACAGTCCGGATCCACACCTTCAATCTTTTTTATATTTTCTGCATCCCCATAAAATAATGGCGTGCAGTTGAATTCCTCGGCAGCTTTTAATGCGCCTCGCACTATCGCTTCAGGTGCATTATCTCCACCCTGACAATCATATGCTATTCTCATAATAACCCCTTTATATCAATTTACGCACAGTCTGTGCACTATCTTCATCATTGTAATATAAACGGGACACTTTCTTCAACAGAAAGCATAATAAAGAAGATAAATGCTTGAAATACTACTTTTTTATAATGGTATCCAAATATATACATCCTAATTAATCTTTTATTAAGTAAAACCCGATTGAAATTAAAAATAAAAAACGACACCCTCTCTCGAAGGTGTCGTTGCCATACGTTATCGTCGAAATCGCATGATAATTGGTGCGGGAAAGAGGACTTGAACCCCCACGTCAAAGACACTAGATCCTAAGTCTAGCGCGTCTGCCAATTCCGCCATTCCCGCAGAACTCGCCGAAGCGAGTTAAATCCTTAAAGGATTATGGGGTGGATAGTGGGAATCGAACCCACGGTCTCCAGGACCACAATCTGGCGCCTTAACCGACTAGGCCATACCCACCACAATTTTGACGATGGATATATATTAACATCGATTTAAGATTCTGTCAAATGGTTTATGCCAAATTAATAGATTTAATAAAAGCCTGTAAAGCACGGCCTCTGTGGCTGATCTTGTTCTTCTCGTCATCGGTCATTTCTGCAAAAGTTTTTTCTTCGCCATTCGGAACAAAGATCGGATCGTAGCCAAAGCCTGCATCCCCTCTTTCTTCTTCTGTAATTCGACCCGAACAAATGCCTTCCACCGTGTAGGTTTCATTTCCATGTTTAACGGCGATGACTGTTTTAAAATAGGCGGAACGATCCTCGATCCCCTCCAGTGCCTTTAATAGCTTTGTTCTGTTTTTCTCGTCATTTCCCTCAGCTCCTGCATAGCGAGCGGAATACACACCCGGTTCACCATTTAATGCACGGACAAAAAGACCTGTATCATCTCCGATAATAAAGTCCTCAGCGCCTGATTGAATGTCTTTAATTTTAATAAGAGCATTGGCTTCTAAGGTATCTCCGTCCTCTACCGGATGAATATCGCCATAACCAGCCTCCGTCTTGCTCAATAGCTCCACTTTTCCGTCCAATAATTCTGCAATTTCTTTTAATTTATGGGCATTATCTGTAGATAATATAATTTTCATACTTACTCCTTAAAAAAAGGAAGGCTTTCCGCCTTCCTTAAAGATATTTCTGATCGAAGCTTACAATACCACTTACGATACCTCTCGCCAACTTGTCGAGATAGGCGTCGGTCTTGATCGTATCCATTTCGTCCGGATTAGACATGAAGCCACCTTCTACAAGTGCCGCATTCATATCCGTTAAACGTAAGACTGCAAGTTCCGGGCGATTCTTAATTCCGCGATTATTCAGTCCGGTTTCTTTTAAAATGTATTTAAGCACTTCATTGGCCAGTCGACGCTGATCTCCCGCTTCCTTTTTACGACTTACATTATTTTCAGAGGCGTAGAGTACTTCAATGCCCTTCGCTTTATCGCTACCGGCCGAGTTAAAGTGAATACTTAAGAAGATATCCGCGTTGGCATTATTGGCAACTCTGGCACGCTCTGCCAATTGAATGTATTCGTCTCTGGAGCGCGTCATAATCACTTGATAACCTTGTTGAGTCAATAATGATTCAACACGTTTTGCCGTATCCAAGGCCAATTCCTTTTCTTTCGTGCCGTCGACTCCGACAGCACCACTGTCTTTTCCGCCGTGGCCTGCGTCGATTACCACGGTAGGCTTGCCGCTTTTCGGCTTTTCGGCGCGACGAGGAAGTTCCGCAGCAGCGGTCCTCTTTTCTTCGGTAGCGACTTTAGGCTTTTCAACAGGCGCAGGTTTGGACTTTTCCTGTGCCTCTTTAGCCTGTGGAGCCGGCTTTTCAATCGGCTTCACTTGCTCTTTCGGAGCCTGTACTACACCATTTGAAATACTGGCTACTCGCTTTGCATTATTCCACTGTACATCAAATCCCAAATTTTCCGAAAGAAAACGAAGGGGAACCATGGTCTTGCAATCGCCGTTTTGTCGCACATATTCCGTGAGCCTCGGCGTAGATGCCTTGTCCATCTGCGTTTTTTTATTATTTACATAGACGACTGAGCTGTTGATTTTCAGCTTCACGTCCTGGTCTTTAAGTCGGATGCGAACCGATTTGGTACCTTGATCCCATTTTACATCGGCACCCATAAGTTCCGTTAATTCACGAATCGGCACAAAGGTACGATTTCCATCAACGTAGGGCGCATAGGAACTTTTCAGACTGAATCCGTTTACTTCTACATTAGCTGTCGCTACATTTTTACGCGAGCCTCTAACTTTTATTTGAACATTAGATCCTTTCGCCATGGCATAAGACGATAACGACATCATCATGGCCATACTGAGCGCAAAGGCTTTAAATAATCGTTTCAAGAAAACCTCCTCATAATATGTAACATTTTGTCATTATTAATTATGAAGAGATCACCTCATAAAGTCAACGAATGTAGGATTTTGTAATTTTATTGTAATTGAGCGATGGCTTTAAATAAATCGTCAGGTCCGGGAGCTTCGATAGGAATTTCCTCATCGGCAAAAATCATCCCTTTCGACTCAACGACCCTACCTATAACGGTAAATAAAATATTTTCTTTTTCCAGTTCACGCTTCATATCCTCCACGTCTCGCTCGTCCAAAACGATGATCATGGAACCCGATGAAATAAGGCGATAGGGGTTAATTTCTAATTGTTCTGCTATTTTTTTAGTAGCTATATGGAGGGGAATGTCTTTTTTATTAATTTCTATTCCCTTCCCGATGGCTTGCGATGTTTCCCATAAGGCTCCCTCGATACCGCCTTCCGTTACGTCGTGCATGTAACCGATTCGGTAATTAGCCGCAATTTGTCCTTCACGCTGAACACTTAGATCATGAACTAATTCGCGACCTTCGGAGAGAATTTCTTCGCCTATCTCCTTCAGCTTGTCTCCGAAATCGCTACAAAGAATGGCAGTACCCTCTAAGCCGGCATACTTCGTCATGGCAACAACATAACCCGGTTGTATGGCTCCTGCATCGGGCATAAGCGATTTATTCACTCGTCCGATAACCGTCGAAACCATAACGGGTTTCGTAACGGCGTCGGTAATTTCAGTGTGGCCCCCGACGATATCGAGGCCTACTTCTTCCGCCGCTTTTTGAGCATCGCTCATAATCTTTTCTATTTCACCGGAAGTTGTGTTCACGGGAAGTAGTAAGGTAAGCAAAACCCCAACGGCGTCGGCGGATTTAGTAGACACATCATTGACACTTATATGAATGGCGAGGGTTCCAAGATGATCGGCAGCACCTGTAATGGGGTCGCTACTCAACACGACGTAGTCTCCCTCTAAGTCTAAAACTGCCGTATCCTCTCCGATGGACGAGCCGCCCACCACCTCCGGTCGACGATTTTTAATCTTTGAAAGAATGAGCTTGTCGAGTTCATCGTTTGGAAGTTTTCCTACCTCTTCATATCGTTTCATCTTTCACTCCTATAAGCTTTCCGAAGTATTAACTTCACCTTCACTATTTTCATAGTGGCTTGTATCCATGCTGTTCTCCATACCCTCAGAGCTTTCATCGTCGTGAGAAACATCTCCCGCGAGAGGCACGGTAAATTTGAAATAAATAGTATCTCCTATGGTGGCCGTCGGCTCTTCATTTACAGTTTTTCCGAGGACATCTTCCAATTCGTTTTTCCAGCTTTCGATAGCTGCCGAATCGGTGGTTTCACCGGAAATTGCTAACATTTCCCCTTGATACTCTAAGTTATTAACGGAAATGCTATCGGGCGCCGAGCTCTTGACTTTAGTAATTAGGTCTGCGAGATCTACTTGAGTGCCCTCATTTGGAGACGAATTCTCGTCCATTTCCTCTTGCTCTTGTTCCCGGGTCGATTGAACGATCAGTTCCCTATTCTCCTGCTTAATCTTCTCGCCGTAGATAAAGGAGCCGATTAGAATGAGGAATGCCGCTAAAACGGCTACCAATGGCAGAATAAAATTTTTATTAAAGCCACGTCCACTTTCTTTTTTCGAAAAAATCTGTATTTCTTCAGTTTGCTCATGAACAAGCGAAAAAACGTCCTTAAATGGTAACAATGCATAGTCGGAATTGGTCGTAATGTCTTCGTAAAGCCCCGACTCCGATAAGGATCCCGTAAGAAGCTTATAATTTTCCAAGGCAAAGTCATGTCCTATGTTTTCAATATGAGTCAATGCGTCGTAAAAAGAGGATTCCATTTCTCTACGAAAAGTATCTCGATCCATATCGATAATACGCTCATCATATTGTCCTTCGTACCCACGAAGCAAGTCGGAAAACTCGATACCGTATCGATCCATAAGATCTGAAAAGCCTTCATTGGATTCGGTCCTTCCGTAGTACCTGTTCTCGTTGGCATAGTAAAAACCGTCGTGGTTTGTTGCCATTAATCCGATCCGCCCACCCCCTAAATGATGAGCGTATTGAATGAGATAGGTTGAGAAGGGAATAAGGCCTTTCATCTTTAAACCGAGGCCCTTAGTAAGTTCAATATAATCTTCAATTAAATCTTCTGCACAAATACTGATCAGCAGATGGTGAATATTCTCCCCATTTTCCAGATCGCGATAGCTTAGGCGATATTCTTCCAAATTCTGAACAAACAAATTGTCGCTTTCGTTCTCGATAAGGGAGCGAATCTCCTTGTCGCTCATGGCGGGAACGTGCATGGCACGGTTCACGGCGTCGCTCGTATTAACGATAAATAAGCAAGGATTCTTTGATGCATTTAAAGAATCCAGATTTTGTTTTAATAGATAATGTAATTGGCTATTGTCCTCGATATGCCCGTCGACGAGGACATGGCTCGGTATATCAAAAGACACGAGGGAATTCTCTTCGCTTCCCTTTTTGTTTATAGATATATATCCCACTCGATCTTCTAAATAGATGACCGTCGGTTGTGAACTAAATATTTTCATCGCATCCTCCTGATTATATTATAACCTATGGATTTGAAAATTTTATGATAGGGAGAGTCTATCTTCAAAAAAGATAAAGAATTAAAAAACCCGTCAATAAAAAGGGAAACATGGGCACAGATCTTATGTCATAGCCTCTCCATTTAAAGCTTAACCCCACTACAGCTGCCAAAATAAAACTGATGGTAAAGTAAAGATAACTCATCCAAACACCGGGCAATAAGAGGGCTAAAAGAGATCCGAAATAAAGATCCCCTTCGCCGAATCCCTCCGAAAATAATAAATAGATCGCTCCGAGCAAGAAAAATATAAATAACCCGCTTAAGAAATAGAGTGGCTCTCCTAAAAACCTATATACCAAAATTAAAATGGCGGAAATAACCAGCTCCGATGTATAGACTTCTTTAAACTGAATGTCTTCAAGGGAAAGAAAAAGGAAATATACCATTAAAACACTAAAGAGGAACCCGTCGATTTCTCTTTTGGTGATCACCAGGAGTACGAACACGGCGACTAAGCCACCAAATGTTTCCGTTAGGGGATGAAGGGGAGAAATTTTACCCCCGCAAGAACAAGTCTTACTCGAAAGAAAATAACCTGCTACGGGGATAAGTGAATACCATGGGATAATCTTTCCGCAATGATCACAGCGGCTACGGCCAAATATCCAGCTCTCTCCCCTCTCTCGCCTTTCGATTACCACATTAAAGAAAGAACTGAGACTTGCTCCCACAAAAAATGCTAAGAGAGCAAGAATCATTGTTGGCTATTGTCTTCAACTAATTGATTATTTGAAACTTTCACGGGACCGGGCGTAACGATGACCTGACCGTCACTGATGGTAACGGAAAAGCTATCTTTATTTAATGCCTTGGCAGGTTTCGGCAGATTTTTAGATTCTAGATAAGGCTTGATCGCATCCATGGAAATAGTATTTTCATCGGGATGATCGACGGAATATAGAATAGCCGCATTTTTGATAACGCGTACATTGGCATTGTGCGTAGTAGCCTGAGCACTTAAATTAGATCGTTGGTATTTCGGAATGGCAATGGCGATAAGTAGTGCGAGAATTGCAATAACGATAATAAGTTCAATGAGAGTAAAGCCTTTCTTTTTCATCATAACCTCCTAAAAGTGATTGACCATGTCGAACATGGGAATGGCGATGGAAAATATAATAAAGCCGACGATAAGGGCCATACATAGTATGAGTGCCGGTTCTATGTAGACAGCGATTCGCTCCGCTCGATTTTTCTGATGATAGTCCTCCATATGAATAGCAATGGCGAGCATATCTGAAAGTGTTGAAGATTCTTCACCTAAAGAGATATAGTTGCAGATTTCTTCCTTAAACAAATTCGATTTCTCCATGGCACGTGAAAGTTCCTCACCCTGGATCAGATGCTTCTTCATCTTTTGCAGTTGATCCCCTTTATAACTGTTCTTTTCCGACGCTTCCCCGTTTTCTAATATTTGCAGCATATCCACTCCATTGTCGATTTGCATTTTCATAGTACGGAGAAAGCGCAATTCGAAGGCATCTTTGTAAAAAGGTTTAAAGAGTGGAAAATGATAGAGGGCTTTTTCCACTGACTTTTTAGTCCTCCCGTAATTTTTTAAAAAGATAAACATCAAAATGACGAATGAAAAAAATACGAGATACCAAAAACCGAAGCGATTTAGATGTTCGGATATCCGGATTAATAATCGCGTCGTCGCCGGCAGCTCCGCGTGATCGTTCGAAAAGACTTCCGTAAATACGGGCAAAACCGTTTGAAGTACGATGTTTAAGACCATAACCGATGTAATCATTAAGATAACGGGATAGGCCAGGGCATTGAGCATCTTTTGTTTCATAGCATGCTCTTCCTTAAAATACACAGCGAGTTCGTCGAAGACCGTGGGTAATCTTCCTGCCGATTCTCCGCTCTTTATCATGCCGGGTACAAAAGGCGGAAAGGCACCTGCCATTTGAGCAGATTCCGATAAAAGCTTTCCGGCTTCCATATGGTTTATCATCTCATCGATAACTTTTTTCTCATAAGATTTGCAGCTTTTTTTGATTAAATTTAATACCGTCACAATGTCCATCCCGCCTAAAGTCATTAGACCCATTTGAGAAAATAAAATGGAAAGCTGCTCAGCCGGCAAACGCCGTTGAATGTTTAAGCTAAAATCTCTCCTTTTCGATTGAAGACTTACAATTTTTAAACCTTCTCGCCGAAGCTGTAACTCAGCTTTTTCTAACGATTCGGCTTGAACTTCGCCTGTAACGAGAACGGCTTTAGTGTCGATTGCTTTATATACAAATTTCATAGCACACCTACAAAGTCATTATAGTTCGATATGCTTCATCCATACTGATGGTCCCCTCTTTTATTTTTTCGCGAAGGGAGTCTTTTAAAGGGACCATTCCCTCCTTTTCGGCTTCTCGGCGAAGCATATCAAGAGTGACACCGGGTTTAATAAGAGCGCGTAAACTTTCCGAAAGCGTTAAGATTTCAAATATTGCCTCGCGACCTACGTAACCGTTGTCGCAATAAGAACAACCTATAGGCTTATAGGTTTCTCCCTTTATATCAAAATAGTCGTCGTGAGTTTCTACTTTTCTCTTACATTCGGGACATAGTGTACGTACGAGCCGCTGAGAAATTACGCCTATAACCCCTGCAGAAAGCATGTAAGGCTCGACGCCCATGTCCATCAGTCGGATCATAGCGGAAGGGGAGTCCGTCGTGTGGAGAGTCGAAAAAATTAAGTGCCCGGTAATAGAGGAGCGCAAGGCTATTTCCGCCGTTTCTTTGGAACGAATCTCGCCCACCATCATGACCTCCGGATCTTGACGCAACATAGATTCCAGGCCCGTCGTAAAAGTAATATTCGCCTTTTGATTGACCTGCATCTGATTAATCCCGTCGATGGCGTATTCTACGGGATCTTCAATGGTCAGGATGTTTCGTTCCACCTTATTGAGAAGCTGCAAAAAAGTGTACAGTGTGGTAGTCTTTCCGCTTCCCGTAGGCCCGCAGATCAAGACGAGACCGAGAGGCTGGCGCAATAGTTTTAGAACTTCTTCCAGCTGTTTTCCTTTTAACCCGATACCTTCCGGTGTATAGTCCAGGCCTTCCCGATCGAGCAATCGTAAAACGAGCTTTTCTCTTCCCTTGACGGGAACAGAAGACACACGAACGTCTACATACTTTCCGTCCAGCGTCATGGAAAAACGCCCGTCTTGAGGACGTCGTCTCTCGCCTATGTCCATTTGACTCATAAGCTTAATGCGCGTTATGAACTCCGAGTACCGCTCATTTTCATACTCACCATATAAAAATAAAGTGCCGTTCCGGCGCATACGTACCCGCCAATGGTCGTCGGCAGGTTCGATATGCACATCGGAACAACACTTTAAAATACCATCTCTTAAAATTTGCTCACTTAAAGCGACCGCATCGAGGGGAGACTCTGAGCGGTTCACCTTGAAATCTAACGGATTACCTTCTGTAGATTTGACCAGAACGACCTCCTGAGCGAGGGCATCCGTTAAATCATCGCGCATCTCGGCAGAAGAATCGTCGCTACGAAAATAAGCTATGCCGTCTTTCTCGCCGAGAAACTCGATATCAAATTTTGAAGCCAAACTGAAACCATCATTTTTCTTCATTCTCCCCGCTCTCCCATCTGACATAATCACATTCCATATTGTGGCATTTAATGCGTTTGCCCTTGCGAGTTTGTTTTATCGTGAGCACGTCGCCGCATTTCGGACACTTCTCCTCAATAGGTTGATCCCATGATACGAAATCACAATCGGGATACTGATCGCATCCAAAAAATTTACGACCTTTTTTGCTTCGCTTAATGACGACCTCGCCCTTTTCACATTTCGGGCATTTGACGCCGATAGATTCTACGAGTGCCTTAGTATTACGGCAATCGGGAAAGCCCGGACAGGCCAGAAACTTGCCGTAGCGACCCATTTTTATTACCATATTGCGTCCGCATTTGTCGCAGATCACATCGGTAGGTTCGTCGCGAATTTCTACCTTCTCGATTTCTTTTTCAGCCTGCTCCAGATAGCCGACCAGCTTCTTATAAACGGGATCCACCGCTTCTTGCCAGGCCAGCTCCCCGTCGGCTACGGAGTCTAAGCTGTTTTCCATTTTAGCCGTAAACTCTTCGTCTACAAACATAGGAAAATAATCAGTCAATAAGCTATTTACTGTCTCGCCCAGTTCCGTCGGTACAAAGCGCTTCTCCTCGATCACTACATAGTATCGAGCGAGGAGCGTATTGATAATCGGCGCGTAAGTACTGGGCCGTCCTATTCCGAGCTCTTCTAAAAGCTTAATCAGCGATGCTTCATTGTAGCGAGCCGGAGGCTGCGTGAAGTGTTGCTCCGGCATAATATCTTTTACCTTTAGGGATTCGCCTTTTTCCAGAGTCGGAATTTCTTTATCCTTTTGATCCTTCGACGGTAGCACGCGAAGGAATCCGTCGAATACCAAGGTGTTTCCGTTCAATTGGAATAGCTCTTCATTGCTGAGTAATTTTACCTTTTGTGTCGCATATTCCGCTGCCGTCATTTGAGAAGCCACAAAGCGAGACCAGATCAATTGGTAAAGTTTGTACTCGTCTTTTCCTAAACTGTCTTTCAGCTCGAAAGGCGTCCGCATAACATCGGCCGGACGAATACATTCGTGAGCATCCTGAGTATTATCCTTTTTCTTCGACCAAGTGGAAGGCTGAGAGTATTCCTTTCCGTAGGTAGACAAAACATAGGATTTCGTACGGGCCACGGCTTGATCGGAGATACGGGTCGAGTCCGTACGCATATAAGTGATTAAACCGACAGAACCTTCTCCGGGAATGGTGATCCCTTCGTAAAGGCGCTGCGCCACCTGCATAGTCTTTCGCGTAGAGAAGTTCAGGCGTTTATTGGCTTCCTGTTGCATGGTGGAGGTGGTAAAAGGCGCCAGTGTACGCCGCTTTCGCGTTCCCTTTTGGATGTCGTGAACCGTGAACTTTTCCTTATCCATCCGCTTTAAAACCGTATCGGCATCCTCTTTCGTCGCCATTGGCGCCGATTCCAAACGCTCGCCGACTAATCGACCGGCATATTTCGCTTCTAAATGTCTGCGATTCTTCAACAGTTTTGCCATAATCGTCCAATATTCGGAAGGCTCAAATTCGTTGATCTGCTCTTCTCTGTCGCAAATAATCTTTAAAACTACAGATTGCACGCGACCGGCACTTAAACCCGATTTAACTTTTTTCCATAATAAGGGGCTTATTTTATAACCTACAAGTCGGTCTAAAATACGGCGTGCCTGTTGCGCGTCGACAAGCTCCATATCGATGGGCCGCGGATTTTTAATTCCGTTTTTTACGGCATCTTTCGTAATCTCATTAAAAGAAATCCGCACATCATTTTTCGGATCCAGATCTAAAATATGGGTCAAGTGCCAGCTGATGGCCTCCCCTTCCCTATCCGGGTCCGTTGCGAGCAAAACCTTATTTGCTTTTTTCGCTTCTTTTTTTAATTCCTTTATAACCGGCCCTTTACCCCGAATATTAATATACTTCGGCTCATAATTATTTTCCGTATCGATCCCGAGTTTCGACTTCGGTAGATCGCGAATATGGCCCACAGTCGCCACTACTTTATAATGGCTTCCCGCCATTTTACGAATGGTCTTCGCCTTCGTCGGCGACTCCACAATAATTAAATTTCTTGCCAAAAAAATCCCTCTATTCCTAGAACTTTAAAGCAGTTCAATGCATTGACTGTCTACACCTGTAATAAAATTCTTTAATTCCAACATCGTTAAACGGGCCAATATCTCGGTCATATCCCAGCCAAGATCGGCCATTAATGATTCGGCAGTTTGATTGCCGTTCTTTATACTATCATACAATCTTTTTTCTTCCAAAGAGAGTTGAGATAAATCTACAGATTTTTTCTCTTCCTTCAAATTGAATACGGGATCATCGGCAATATCGTCTACATCTAAGACCATTTGAGCACCGTCTAAAATCAAGCGATTACATCCTCTGCTGTAAATGGAATCCAAATTGCCGCATATGGCAAAACTTCTTTGCCGTATTCCGCCGAAAGACGCGCAGTAATAAGAGAGCCGCTCTTTTCCTTCGCCTCTACTACAAGAGTACCGTCGCCGAGGGCAGAAATAATCCGGTTTCTTTCGGGATAACGAAAGGGCTTCGGCGGAGTAAAGGGCGGGTACTCGCTTAATACAAGTCCCGTTTGTATAATGCGCTCGTAAACACTTCTATTACTTTTAGGATAGCATTCGCCAATGCCATTACCTAAAACGGCGATCGTATCGCCTCCGGCATCTAAAGCCTCTATATGCGCCAATTTATCGATTCCTAGAGCCAGACCGCTTACAATGACGAGGCCTCGTTCTGCCAGTGGACCTACGAATTTTTTGCACATTTTTAAACCGTAAGGCGTGTGCTTTCTCGCACCCACCACCGAAAGTGCAGGTCGAGCCATCAACTCGATATTCCCTATGGCGTAAATTACCACCGGCGGATTAGGTGTGAGGGCCAATTTCTCCGGATAAAAATCGTCGCCGACGACCAAAACGTAAATGCAGTGATTTTCGATAAAATCTTTACGCCTTTGAATATCTTGATCAAGGTAGTGCTCTACCTTCTCTTTTAAAGGACCGAGCTTGCTGAAATCGATCCTGTCGTCAAAGGAAAGCTGATCGTCTTCGGCAAGCAATCCGTAGACTTGAAGTAGTTCATCGTTCGCCATCCCGGCGAGGGACAGTCGAATAAAAAGCTTTCTGAGATTATCACTTATTCCGACCAATATTTTCCCTCCACGGTTTTATAACGAATGGCCTCCAAAACATCTTCGTCGCTGATCTCTTCACCGCCACGAAGATCCGCCACCGTACGGGCCACCTTTAAAATTTTATGAATAGATCTTCCGCTGAATTTATATTTTTTATACGCCATATCTAACAACTTCTGCGACGATTCTTTCAATTTGCAGTACTGTTCGATTAAGTTTTCGGGAATATCCGCATTGGTACGAATGCCAGTTCCCTTAAATCGCTCCGATTGAAGGATTCTCGCTCGTTCGACACGATTCCGCACCACTTCCGAGGTTTCTCCCTTATCCATCGTCTTCATATCGTCATAACTTACAGGCTTTACTTCCACCTGTAAATCGATGCGATCCAAGAGAGGATGGGAAATTTTCCCTAAATATTTTTTAATCTGCTGCATACTGCAACTGCACTCGTGATGAGGATCCTGGTAGTATCCACAGGGACACGGGTTCATACTGGCCACCAGTTGGAAATCTGCAGGGAATTTTAACCTGGCCTGCGCCCTTGAAATGTGGATGGCTCCATCTTCCATCGGTTGTCGTAAAACTTCGAGCACTTTACTTTGGAATTCGGGGAGTTCATCGAGGAACAAAACGCCGCGATGAGCTAAGGATATTTCGCCGGGTTTAGGTATGCGGCCACCGCCGATTAAAGATACACCCGACGCCGTATGGTGCGGCGCACGAAAGGGCCTTTCAGTCATTAAGCCACTTGATGTAAGTTCACCGGAAACCGAATAGATCTTTGTTACTTCTACCGCCTCATCAAATGCCATGCGCGGTAAAATCGTAGGAAGCCTTTTGGCGCTCATGCTCTTTCCGCTTCCCGGCGGCCCGATCATTAAGAGATTGTGTCCTCCTGCCGCCGCCACCTCCATGGCCCGTTTTAAGCCGCTTTGTCCTTTAATATCTGAAAAGTCCAGGGAATAAAGCCGTTTCCCCTCGTCGGGCTCCGGCACCTTTGCAGGAGATATACTTTCTCCGCCATTTAACTGGTCCACTACTTCTCGTAAATTCGTCGCAGGGTAAATGGACACATCTTCAATAACGGCAGTTTCTCTTTCATTTTCCTTGGGAACGATGAATTTCTTGAACCCCAACTCGCGAAGAGAGGCCACCATGGGTAGGGCCCCACGTATGCCGGAAACTTCGCCGTTTAACTGTAATTCGCCTAAAAATATGTATTCTTCAATCAATTCAGGATCGCAAAGACCTTGAGCTGATAGCACGGAAATGGCGATGGCAAGGTCCATTTGGGAACCGTCCTTGCGGCGATTGGCAGGTGCCAAATTGACCGTTATCTTTTGTTGCGGATAGGGCATGCCAATGTTTTTAATGGCGGAGTGTACGCGTTCGCCGGATTCACGAATTTGTGCATCGGGTAGTCCCACCATTAAAAAGCGTGGCAGTCCGCGCCCCAAATCGCATTCTACCTCGACGACAAAACCCTCAAGTCCCTCCAGGCTGCATGTTTTTACTCTTGCATACATCTCACGCCTCCAAATCGTTCCCGTTAAAAGCATTTTTTATGTAATGAATCATGGATTGCTCGCCGATAAACACTTCGATCACATCAAAGCGGGTCGAATGATAGCGAATGGATTGAGTGGAAAGGAAATATTCCGCCGTCGTATAAATCTGCCGACGCTTAAAGCTGTCCACCGCCTCCATGGGCCGCCCATAACGCTCACTTCTACGGGTCTTGACTTCCGTAAAAATCAAAACGCCTTTGTAAAAGCTTATGATATCGATTTCACCATGAGCAAATCGAAAATTTTGTTCCAGAATGTCATGCCCTCGCTCTTTCAAAAAGCGTACAGCCAATTCTTCGCCGACCCGTCCGAGATTCATAATGCCTCCTTCGTGTATTCCTTATCAATATATAATATTGAAGATGATTTTACAATATAAAAACCTATTTTGTCATATCATTTCATTTAGAATCACGATCAGCCAGAAAAAACATTTATAAACATATACCGGATACAAAAGTAAGCATAAAAAAACCGCCCGCAGGCGGTTTTGATTATTCGCTTAAATCACTTTCATCCATAAAAGGTTCGGCGCCTTCATATTCTACATCGATTTCGGTCGGATCGTTGTAATCATCAAAAAGATCGTAATCATCGAGATCGAATTCGTCGAAATCATCATACCCTTCATCGTCGTAGACGTAATCTTCGAGTTCGGCTAAATCTTCTTCTACTACATCGACATAATCTTCAAGGTCTTCAAATTTCTCATCGATGACTTCTGTAAGTTCAGCCACAACATCGACAAGTTCCAAGAGAATTTGGCCTTCTTTGGAATTTTCTTCTAATCCCAAGCCGTCGGCTAATCCTTGGACGTACGCAATTCTTTGTAAAATATTTTTCATGGCAGCCTCCTTAGCTAAACTCTGGACATATACTCGCCACTGCGCGTATCGATGCGGATAGTATCTCCGCGATCGACAAATAGCGGTACAAGGAGTGTGAATCCGGTCTCAACCGTCGCAGGTTTCGTCGCGCCGGATGTGGTGTCGCCTTTGACTCCGGGTTCGGTTTCCGTAACTTCGAGCTCTACGAAGTTTTCGGGAGTAACATTAATAGGCTTGTTTTGATAGATTTGAATCGTCGCCATGTCGTTTTCCCGCATAAAGTTCAACGCTTCTTCGACAAATGCCTTTTCAATGGGAATTTGTTCGTATGTTTCGTTGTCCATAAAGTAGTAAAGCTCGCCATCGGAATATAAGTACTGCATTTGCTTAGTTTCGATAACCGCATTTTCAAATTTTTCCGAAGGGTTGAATGTTGTTTCTTTCGCACCGCCATTTAATACGGAGCGAATTTTAGCACGAACAAACGCCGCACCTTTACCGGGCTTTACGTGTTGAAAATCGACGACTTGATAAACATCGCCGTCCATTTCAAAAGTTACACCTTTTCTAAAATCACCAGCTGAGATCATATAATCCTCCTTCTTTGTACTGCTAACATATTATATCAAATTGAAAAAAATCCTACAACTTAAGAGCTATTGCTCATAAGTCTTTTTCATATGAAGATCGTGAACCTTTATAAATTTCGGAAACTCACGGAGAATGCTTTCAACTTGTCTTGGATTAAAAGCTACCGAAACTCCTTCCGGTTTGTCACCTAAAACAATGCCGTCACACAATAGGCGCCCCTCGATGCGACAACCCGGCTTTAAAATACACACACCTTTAATCTGCAGATCACCTTTTATAACCGCATCTTCACCTACGAGGACGAGTCCCTTCAGTGCAACGGGAGATTTTAAAAGAAGGGTACCCCTTATGGATCCTCGAACGGGGAAACTCGATGTAAAGCTTCCTATCTCTTTATCTTCACGAATCAAGCGATATCGCCTGTTTGAATATTCGATATAATCACCGTTTTGCGCACTCCATATGTCATCGTTCCGCCCTATTTTATAGGATAGATCTTTTTCCAGAGATTCGATCCATGGCGATACGATTTTATGAAAGCCATCATCTCTAAAATCTAAGTGGCCGTTTTCTACAAAGAAAACGGGATCCACGAGTTCTCCGTTTAATTGCGCCATGGAAGAAATTCCCTTATATTTTACGCGAGTCGAAAGGGTGAAAGTGGAATACTTCCCTTCTTCTTCAATACGTTCTAACTCCACAGATTGAGCGGTAACCTCTCCGTAACTTGGGCGAGGCAGCTCTTGAGTAGATGCTACTAATATGGATGTGAGTTTTTCCTCATTTAGATTGCGCCATGCTAAGTATGTAAGTGATTCTGCATAATAGCCGCTTTGAGCACTGTCGCCCATAGCTTTCGTCGTCAACGATTGGGTTTCAATCCGAGAAAATAAATAGAGTGACAATAGGGCCAAAACGGAAAAAATCATGACGGCCATTAACGAAACCGAACCCGAACGCTTACTCATAGCCGCCTCGCAAAGATAAAGAACGAGAATACTCTATACCGTCCCGTTTTAAGCTGATGTTTAAAAGATCTCCCTGCTGCCGAAAATGTAGATCTTGAACCTCATCCAGAATAATATTTCTGACGCCCGGGCGTTTTCTTATCTTTTCCCTACAGTACTTTAGACGATAATAGTCGCCGTACCGGGAAAGAGTATCGTCCTGCAGAGTATAACTTACGACTTTATGTCCGTTCTGTCCTTTTTCTCTCACGTAAAATTGCAAATACTTGTCCTCAATAAAGTAGATCTCATCGGCACCATGAATCTCATCGATCATGGACTGTAAAGCGAAATATTCATCATTGGTTCTCGTCATCTTACGGCTTAGCCCTGAAGATGTATTGAGCGATGTCAGCAAAATACTTCCCAAAACAGCTATTAAAACTGAACCGATGGCTAAAGCAAGTATTAATTCAAGGAGTGTAAATGCTTTTTTTCGGCCGAAGACCCCAAAAAAGAAGTTTTCCCGTCTGTCCATGAAAGACCTCCACCTGCTCCAATCCATCACTGTAATCCTCTATTTTCACGCGACAATCTTTTGTCTCAAGGATTTCATAGGCCACGGCCGCTTCCATCATATCTTCCGCTTCGCTCATAATATTCCTGTTGCGATTTAAGCGACCAAATTGAAGTGCGCTCCCGCCTAAAGCTGCGCTCAGCATAACGACCAATAAAGCCACAATAGCGAGACTCAAAATAACCTCGATCAAACTAAAACTTTTATTATTCATGAAACTTCTCCACTCGAACCCGACTGTTTACAGGAGAAAGTATTAAGCCATAGGATTTTCTCCCTATTTCAAAATATATCGTTCCGCTGTTGGAGGGCCTTCCGGAAGGGGAAAAACTTAATCTGTCGCTTCCATCTGAAGTACGGCTCTTGACAAAGACAAGATTTTTTTCGTAGGCTGTCGAAACATTCGAACCCTTCCTCGTCTTTTGACTATAGCCATCCCTCATAAAGGACATGACCGTTTCCTCTCGCTCCACCATTGCTCTTCTTCTTAAATCGCTAAGTTCTCCCGCCATCATATGTAATTGGCGCTCAGCCTTAAATTGCCGAACGCCATGAAGGCCAAGGGTCGCTATGGTTACCGTCATGGCTAATATTGCGACGACGGTAAGCACTTCGACCAATGTCATGGCCTGTTTTTTATTTTTCACGAGATAAAACTTGAACATTTTTCATGGGAATATTGACCGATACTCCACCGGGATCTTGGAACTTGTAACGCATTTGTACGGCACGCACCGTACCATCCATGCCGTTTAAGGGGAAGAACAGACGCGTAAAACCATTATCCACCTCTGCCTTACGTATGGGCAACACTTCTTTCGTGTGTCCATCCAGATCCGAGAGGAGAAGACTGAATTCACCGCCCACACTCGAATCGGGAACGATGTCAATGGAAAATTCATAACCGTTTTTCGGTAAATAGAATCCTCCCGTATCGAGGAAGATTTCGCGCTTAACAGCTTGTCCTCCCTCTTCTAACTCGGGCGTTGAGAAGGCTAAATTACCGACACGGTTTTCTTTAGCCATGTCTTCAGTGCTGTCGGTATCGAGAGATGTCTCGAAAGTGCCGTCGCCTGTTACAGTCAAGATAGCATCCATTACGGAATAGCGGGTAATGGGCGGCGCCAGATAAGTCGTTTCCGAGATCATGGGCGGTTTTTCCGATTGGGGCTTCACTTGAGCCTTTTTAGCAGGGCTCGCCGGTTTCTTGGCTTCGGACTTTTGCGTCGAGGATGTACCGGAGTTTTTGGATGTACTCGAACTCGAGCTCGCCGAAGGGCGAACAGTAGTGGAAGGTGTTCTTGTATAAGAAGAAGAGCTTCTCGTCGAAGAAGACGGTGTCCAACTACTCGAAGTCGAGGATGAGCTCGTCGAAGAAGAGCCGCTTCCCGTCGTCGGCGTCGCTGTAGTTTCAGGTGTTTGAGCCGGAGCTGAAGGAGTCGACGGCGAGGATGTTTCAAATTCCTTAGATTCCAGACTGTTGTTTACGATCTCATATGGAATGGACAAGCGAATCGTCGTAGATTCCATATTTGACGGATCTTTGCTGTAAGAAACAGAATCGATCACAACTTTGTATGGTAGGGATTCCAAAGTTTCCAGGTATTGTGTCAAGGTTTCGGCGGGACCGTTATGTTCGATTACGAGATTTAAATTGCCTTCGCTTCCCCCTCCGCCGGCAACCTCCTCGTTGGCAACGGCAACATTAGGATCCGATGCAATATCGTCCTCGATCGCCTTTTCAACATCCGTTTCTTTAAGGAGAGGCTTTGCATTTTGAACCGGTTCATCGGTCGCTTCCTGAGCGTGAGCTACCGACGTTTTCATTGCGGCCTTTAAGGCTTCCTGCTCAGCGAGAGGCGCATGGATAAAAGCACCGTAGCCGACGCCGCATGTGGCGGCCAAGAGAAGAGCGGCCAGCGCCGCCTGTTCTTTTTTAGAAACCTCGCCTCGTTTCAGGCGGGCAAATGTATCTTTAAAAATAGGTTTTAATTCGTCATTTCTGTCGGGAATGTTCTTTTTCCCAAAAGGTAAAAAATCAAAATTCACGTGATCACCTCTATGAGTATTGTACCATCGCCTAACCCCGGTGTCGACGACTCCGCGGCATTTTCACATTTTTTACAAACAAGAAAAGAGACTCGCCGAAACGAGCCTCTGTTTATAAATTCGATATTTCTTTAAATACTGCATCGGCAATAAGCTCATGGCCCTTTTCGTCCAAATGAATGCCGTCGATAAATCGCGCGTCATCCCCCTGAATGATATTCTCGAGAGAAAATCCTTCACTTATCTCATAAAGCTCCAACAGCTTATTCTTCAACGATTCGATCATGGCCATACCGACGAACAAATCGTCGGAGGTAATGCTCGGCATGGGCGGCAGAAGGATCAACACTCGCGCCTTCGATTGGCGAGCTGTCTCACGGAAATGTTCATAAGCTCTTTCCACATCCTTCGCACTGCGGTCTCCTAAAAGATCATTGCAACCGCCTAAGACGAGCAGGTAATCTCCTTCTTCGAGGGGAATCCTTTCTTCTTGCAGTTCGGTAATCCACCCGCCGTTTATGCCTAAATTCACGATGGGCATTTGAAGCTTCTGCTCCAGTGTATCGACCCACGAGGAACCGGGCCTGACGCCGTAGCCCGCTACATAAGAATCGCCGATGGCATAAATCTTAGTCAATTTTCTTGCTTGCGATTTCTTCTTTTAATTCGACTACGAAATCGTCGAGCTTAAGAGCAGAACGCTCTTCGCCGTCGCGATTACGAACGGAGATGACGTCGTCATTTTCTTCTTTTTCGCCGACGATCACCATATAGTTGATGCGATTTAATTGGGCGTCGCGAATTTTCTTTCCGATTTTTTCGTTACGTTCGTCGAATTCTGTACGAATGCCCTTCGCCTTTAATTCCTCGGTGACTTTCACTGCATAGTCTTGGAATTTTTCACTGATGGGAAGAACCTTAACTTGTACCGGTGCGAGCCACAAGGGGAATTTACCGGCAAAGTGTTCGACTAAAATACCGAAGAAGCGTTCCATGGAGCCCATGAGCGCACGGTGACTCATAACCGGTTGTTTCTTTTCCCCGTCTTCATCTACATAAGTGAGTTCGAAACGTTCCGGCATTTGGAAGTCGAGCTGGATGGTACCGCATTGCCAAGTTCTACCAATGGCGTCGCGCAAGTGGAAGTCGATTTTCGGGCCGTAGAAAGCACCGTCGCCTTCGTTGATTTCGTAATCCATATTTTTGCTTTCGAGGGCTTTTCTTAAAGCATCAATTGCCGTATTCCATTGTTCGTCAGTACCCATGCTGTCTTCCGGACGTGTGGATAATTCTACCGTATATTCAAATCCGAAAGTATTGTAAAGTTCATCGGCAAGGTCAATAAGCTTGATAACTTCTTCTTGAATTTGATCGGGCAACATAAAGATATGGGCGTCGTCTTGTGTAAAAGTACGAACGCGGAAAAGACCGTGTAGAGCGCCGGAAAGTTCGTGACGGTGCACTTGACCGAATTCCATAAGTTTTAGCGGGAAATCGCGATAAGAGTGCATGGTTTGTTCGTAAACCAAAATAGATCCCGGGCAGTTCATGGGCTTGATGGCGTAATCTTCGCCGTCAATTTTAGTAAAGTACATATTGTCTCGATAGTGATCCCAGTGACCGGAACGATGCCATAGAGCTTCATTTAAGATAATGGGCGTTTTAATTTCCCCATAACCTTTTTCAATTTGAAGATCGCGCCAGAACGTTTCCAGTTCGTTGCGCACGATCATGCCGTTGGGATGGAAGAAGGGGAAACCCGGGCCCTCTTCGCGGAAGCTGAAAAGATCCAGTTCTTTACCGATCTTACGGTGATCGCGACGTTTGGCTTCTTCCAAGCGTTCGAGATATTCATCAAGTTCTTTTTTCTTGGTAAAGGAAATACCGTAAATCCGTTGAAGCATTTTATTCTTCTCGTCGCCTCTCCAATAAGCACCGGCAATAGAAGTCAACTTAACGGCTTTAATGTCTTTAATATTTTCGAGATGGGGTCCGCGACAAAGATCGACGAAGTCACCCAGTCTATAGATCGAGATTTCCTCATCTGCCGGGAGATCCTCGATTAATTCGATTTTATACGGTTCATCTTTGAAAATAGCTTCCGCTTTTTCTTTCGATACCACTTCTTTTTCGAATACCGGGGCTTCTTTAACGATAGCCTTCATCTCTTTTTCGATATGTTCGAGATCGTCCGGGCTTAATTGCTCGTCTAAATCGATGTCGTAATAAAAACCGTTTTCGATAGAAGGGCCGATGGCAAATTTCGCTGTCGGATAAAGTCTTTTAATGGCATAGGCCATTAAGTGAGCGGAAGAGTGCCAGAAAATTTGCTTACCTTCCGGATCTTCAAATTTGACGACTTTAAAAGTACCGTCTTCGTCAATTACATCGTGTTTACCTAAAATAACGTCATTAAAGACAGCGCCGACACTTGCTCTTTCCAAGCCTTCCGAAATATCGGCGATTAATTCTTTTACAGATTTCTTTTCTTCATATTCTCGAATGCTTCCATCGGGTAGAGTTAATTTAAACATGATTCACCTCAATAAAAAAACCGACCGTCCAAAAAGGACGATCGGTACCGTGGTTCCACCTTTATTACTTCTCAAAACAGATAACGCCTGCTGTGCGCTGCCGATTAAGGCAGAAGTCGGGGTTGGTTTTCCGCAAAATTAAGAGCTCACACCGTCCTCTTTCGCTGATGGCTTGCGTACTCGTCCCTTCATACTTGAAAGGTAGTATAGCAGAAAGAAATTCATTTTTCAATCTGTTTACAAATTTTTTTATGATTATTTCTTTAGTACAGATAGAATCTCATCAATCGTTAAGCTTTCTTCTTCCCCTGTTTTCATATTGCGAAGTTTAGGCTTGCCCCCTTCCACTTCCGACTGACCGAGGACAATGGCGTAGGGAACGTCCATGTGATCGGCGTATTTAAATTTCTTTCCGATCTTTCCGCTTTCTCCGTAGAGCTGACAGGAAATACCCTCATCGCGCAATGTTTTTAAAAGCTTTAAGCCCTCGATTTTCGTTTCGTCAAAGGGGATGATCAAACAATCAGTGCCCTTTTGATCGTAGGATTTTAATAATCCCGCCTCGTTCAACTGATAGTAGAGACGCGAAAGGCCGATGGAAATGCCGACACCGGGGAGCTTTTGCTTTGTGTAATGGCTCGCGAGATCGTCGTAGCGACCGCCGCTGCACACTGAACCGATGGAGGGATAATTATCTAAAATGGTTTCGTAAACCGTACCTGTATAATAGTCGAGTCCTCTGGCGATCTTCATATCGGGGATCATGTGCTCGCTTTTAACGCCGAGAGCGGAAGCTATTTCAAAGACTTCTTTTAATTCTTCGACGCCTTTTTTATAGTCTTCGTCCTCAACTTGCAGCTTATCCAGCTGATCGAATATTTCTTCGGTAGTGCCGTCGATGGCGATAAATTCGGCGATTTTTTCGATGCTGTCTTGGGAAAGACCGAGCTTTTCAAGTTCTTCTTTCACGCTGTCGATTCCGATCTTATCTAATTTATCCACCACTCGTAAGACATCGGTCGTGTCGTCGATGCCCAGGGCACGGTAAAAGCCGTTTAAAATACGGCGATTGTTAATATGAATCGTGAATTCGTCGAAACCTAAATCCATAAAGGTACTTTCGATGATGGAAGGAATTTCGCCGTCGTTAATAATGGAAAGCTTGTCGTTTCCGATAATATCGATATCACATTGATAAAACTCTCTGAAGCGACCTTTTTGAGCTCTTTCCCCACGGTAAACCTTTCCGATGTGGTACCGACGGAAAGGAAAACTTAAGTCGCTGTAATGTTGAGAAACGTAGCGTGCCAAAGGAACCGTCAGGTCGAAACGCATGGCGATATCGGTGCTACCTTTTTGGAAGGCGTAAATTTGCTTTTCCGTCTCCCCTCCCCCTTTTGCGAGAAGTACTTCCTGCTTTTCCAAAACCGGCGTGTCGATGGGTAAAAAGCCGTGTTTCTCATAATTATTTCGGATAATATCCTTCATTTGATTAAAGACCAGTTGGTCTTTCGGGAGCAGTTCCATAAATCCCGGCAGCGTCGAAGGCTGTACTATATTTTTCATTTTCTTCCCCCTATCATAAACATGGCAATAGACGTCGCCACATTTGCATTTAACGAATCGATGGTTTCTTTCATGGGTATACGCAACTTGTAATTTACAAGCTCTAAGGTTTCTTCTCTAAGACCTCGCGCCTCATTCCCTACCATAAGCACCAGGTCATCTTCTGTAGTTAAATCGCTCTTCATAATTTGTCCACGGATATCCAGGGCGTAAAAAGGCATTTTCTCATGTAATTTTTTGAGCTCGTCATCCGTTATTTTAGCAATAGGCACGCGAAAAGCCGAGGCCATGGAGGAGCGCACACATTTATCATTCCCCGGATCCACTGTTCCCTTTCCCAGTAAAATGCCGTCGAAATGAAAAGCTTCCGCCGAGCGAATCATGCCTCCTAAATTTCCAGGATCCTGAATGCCGTCGGTGTAGAGGAATTTTCCGGTAGTGGGAAATTCTTTCAAATCTTTTAAAAAGTGGCGACATACAGCAATGGCACCCTGGCTGGTTTCGGTAGACACCAATTCTTCGAACAAAGCGTGGTTTAACACCGTAACCGGTACATCCATTGTTTGGTAATTCTCGGATAGGTGAAGTTTCTTCTCGTCGATCAAGATCTCCTTCACATAGCCTTCCCTATAAATCTCTTCGATGACGACAGAACCTTCCACTAATATTTCACCGAAACGCCCGCGATATTTCTTGTCTTTTAATTTTTTCCAGTTTTTGAATCGTTCATTTTTTTCCGAATCAATTCTTTTCAATCCTATGTTCCTTTTGAATCTCTCTTAAATCTTCGTCGCTTCCAAAGAAAATAATCGCGTCGCCTGTACGTAAAACTTCATCGGCAATATTATGGACGATCAAATTTTCATTACGCCTGATGGCGATAACATTTACGTGAAAATGCTCCCTGAAGTCCAAAAGTCTTACAGTCTTCCCTTCCCAGTCCTCGGCTACCTCATATTCGATGATGCCGTAATTCTTGGAGATTTCAAAGTAATCGGAAATTCCGTTATCTGACAAGCTCTTTGCCAGGCGCACACCCATATCCACCTCGGGATAAATGATTTTATGAGCACCCAAGCGCTTCAGAATCGAGCCATAACGTTTGGTCGGCGCCTTGGCGATAATCGTGGGAACGCCCGCTTCCACACAGGCGATAGTGGCCATAATCGCCGATTCCAAGCTGCTGCCGATGGCGATGACCGCACAGTCGAAATTGCCGAGTCCTAAATCTTCCAACACGTCGCTGTCCATAATATCAGCTTGAATGGCGGTGGTGACATCTTCAGAAATACTTTTAACCTTTTCTACATTTACATCCACTGCCAACACATCGTTGTGCATAGCATATAATTCCTTGGCGACAGTGGAACCCAGTCGCCCGATACCGAATACAATAAAACTCTTAGCCATAATGCGCTCCTAACCTACTATATATTTGCCTTCCGCATAGCGGTATTTTTTCTTATGATCGTCGTGGAATAGGCCCATGGCGAAAGTGGTGGGCCCGATTCTACCGATATACATTGTAAATGAAAGAGCCAATTTCGAATAGCTGCTTAAATTTCCCGTAATGCCACGGGTAACACCTACCGTGCCGAAGGCTGAAATTGTTTCAAAAAGAATGTCTATAAATTGAAAAACACCATTTTCAAAGGCTACTATAAATGCCGCCACGACAAATACGAGGGCAATGGCGATGACAAATAGAGAGAAGGCCTTTCGAACTATTTCCTCCTCAACCCTTCTTTTGAAAAGGACGGTGTCCTCCTGTCCCTTTAAGGTAGAAAAAGCAGAACTCATAACGATGGCGAAAGTAGTTGTCTTAAGACCCCCTGCCGTGGATCCGGGAGAACCGCCGATAAACATAAACAGAAAGCTGAAAAATACAGTGGTATCACGCATACTACCCATATCGATAGAATTAAATCCTGCCGTTCTAAAGGTCACTGATTGAAAAAAGGAAGCGAGTACTTTCTGAGGCATGGGCATCGAACCGATGGTGCTGCTGTTGGTCGACTCAAAGAAATAAAATAAAATCATTCCGCCGATAAGTAGAATCACCGTCGTAGAAAGTACGAGTTTTGTTTGGCGTCTCGTTCGTCGCTTTTTCGGATAATTTAAGAGATCCACATAGACGATAAAACCGAGACCCCCTAAAATAATTAAAGCCGCAATAATCAATGTGACGAAATAATCGTCTTGAAAAGACACGAGAGAATCGCCGAACAAATCGAATCCGGCGTTACAAAAAGCACTGATCGAGTGAAATACGGAAAAAGCTAAGCCTTTTTTTATACCGTACATAGGAATCAGACGAAAGCTTAAAAGAAGAGCTCCTAACCCCTCTACTATAAGAGTAAACAGCGTCGCGAATCGCATAAGACGTATCAGGCCTGTTAAAGATTCCGCGCTCCACTGCTCTTTAATAAACATCCGCTCGCTTAATCCGATGCGTTTGCCGATAAAAATCGATACCCAGGCCACCATGGTCATAGTGCCGAGACCGCCAATTTGTATCAGGGTAATGATGACAACTTTACCGAAAATACTCCACGCTTCCGCCGTATTTCTGACGATGAGCCCCGTCACACAGGAAGCGGAAGTAGCACTAAAAAGCGCATCGACAAAGTTCAAACTCTTCCCGTCGGCCGATGCAAAGGGCAGGGAAAGGAGTAAGGCACCTGTTAATATGAGTATGATAAAGGATAAACCCAAAACCAATGACGGATTTTTCGTTATTTTTTTGTGAATAATGTCAGGTAATTTCAATGGTTGCTCCATACAAAAACACCCTGCAGGGAGTATTCCCTACAGGGTGTAGCAATTATTCTCCCTTAGCTACTTGAACAAGTTGTGCAAATGCTTCCGGGTCGTGAATTGCGAGCTCAGATAAAACCTTGCGGTTAATATCTACATTCGCTTTTTTAAGTCCGTTAATGAAACGACTATAGCTCATGCCGTTTAAACGAGCGGCAGCGTTGATTCTCGTAATCCAAAGTTTACGGAAATCTCTCTTCTTTTGCTTTCTACCTGCAAAGGCATAGCTCATGGAGCGCATAACCGCTTGGTTTGCTACTCTGTAAAGCTTGGATTTCGCACCAAAATAACCTTTTGCTTGCTTTAATACTTTTTTATGACGACGCTTTGCGTTTACGCCTCTTTTTACTCTTGCCATATCTTAACTACCCCCCGATTACGGAATCATATTGTCGATACGACGTGCATCGGCTGTGGAGACCATCGCTCCTTTTCTTAGATTACGCGTTCTCTTAGCCGTTTTTTTACCGGTCAAGTGACCTTTAAAGGCTTTAAATCTTCTGATTTTACCGGTTCCCGTTCTTTTGAATCGTTTTGCGGAACCTCTATGTGTTTTCATTTTACCCATAGCATTTCCTCCTATTAGTTATCTGACTTGGAACTGAAGAACATGACCATGCTTCTGCCTTCCATTTTAGGCTTCTTGTCGACTTCACCATACTCTGAAACAAGTTCGGTAAATTCATCAAGCACCTCGCGTCCGATTTCAGTATGGCCCATTTCTCTACCGCGGAAACGAACCGAAACCTTGACGCGATTTCCGTCCTTAAGGAAATCAATTGCTCTATTAGCCTTGGTGTTTAAGTCGTGGAACTCGATCTTAGGCGTGAGACGCAATTCCTTAACGGTTATGGTCTTTTGCTTTTTCTTGGATTCCTTTTCTCTTTTCATCATATCGTAACGATACTTACCGTAATCCAAGATTCTACACACCGGCGGTTTAGCTTGCGGTGCGATGTTTACGAGATCTAACTTAAATTCATCAGCAATTTCTCTTGCTTTGTCAATGGACACAACTCCCAATTGCTCTCCATCGGGATCTATGAGACGCACTTCTTTAGCGCGAATTTCACCATTGATTTGAACTTCCTTAATGACTAAACACCTCCATAGGCAACAAAAAAAGCGGGCACAAAAAAACCCGCTTTCACATAATCTGGAACAAACCTTAAAACGTGAGTCGTAAGGTGAGAAACGGACTTCTTCTTCATACAGATGGTAGTATATCAGGATTTTCTTCCATTGTCAAACTATTTCTTCCGTCCTTCTAAAATATGATCTACTTTAGTCTGAATCAAATCTACTGCCACTTTATTATAGCCGCCCTCCGGCACGATAATATCCGCATATCGTTTCGAGGGCTCAACAAATTGTAAATGGGCGGGACGCACTGTAGCCATATACTGATCGATAACGGAATCCAAGCTTCTCGCCCGCTCCTTCATATCCCGTTTGATTCGTCTTAAAATACGAACGTCACTGTCCGTATCGACGAATATTCGCATATCGAGGAGATCCAAAATACGCGGTTCGGAGAAAAGTAAAATGCCTTCGATCAGAATAATATCTTTCGGTTCCAATCGAACGGATTCTTTTTTACGATTATGCACTGAAAAGTCGTATTCCGGCATGTCGATGGCCTTCCCTTCCCGTAACATTTTTAAATGTTCGATAAAGAGATCGTTGTCGAATGCGAAAGGATGGTCGTAATTGGTCTTTTGGCGGTCTTCAAAAGACAGATGAGACTGATCTTTATAGTAATTATCTTGACGAATTACCGTACAACGTTCGCTTCCTGTTTTAGCATAGAGTTGTTCGGTTACGGTACTTTTTCCTGAACCTGATCCTCCGCAGAGGCCGATTAAAATTGGTCGCATATTAATCAATCTTCTTTCTGATCATATCTTTTGCTTCTACCGGTCGATCGAGACGGGCGGTAAAGATTTGGCGCGCTTTATTGGCCACATCTATTGCCTCTCCCTCTTCGTCGCGCATATCTTCTATTGTCCATAGGAAGTGATCCTTTTCGGGACCGAATATCTCCACTTCATCTCCTTCAAACAGACGATTGCGCTGTTCAATGGTAACCCTTTGATTTTTCTCATCGTAATCAAGGACGACGCCGACAAAATCATAATCTCTAATGTAGGTCGTGGAATCGCTGATCCCACGCGTATCCTTTGCCTCTCCATAATAGAATCCCGTAGTAAAATCTCTGTGGGAAACTTTTTGGATCTCCTCGAACAGCTTTTCATCGTACTTATAGTTCTCCGGGTCGGCGTAATAAGCGTCGATAGCCATGCGATAAGATCTGATGACGGTGGCGAGGTAGTAAGAACTCTTCACGCGCCCTTCGATTTTTAAGGATCGGATTCCCGCCTCGATAAGTTCATCGATATGTCCGATCATGGAAAGATCTTTAGAGTTTAAGATAAAACTACCCTCTTCCGAAGAATCGATTGGGAAATATTCCCCGGGGCGATTCTCTTCGACCAGATGATATTTATAGCGACAAGGCTGAGAGCAGTCTCCTTGATTAGCATCCCTTCCCGTCATGTAATTGCTTAGAAGGCAACGACCACTATAACTCATACACATGGCGCCGTGAACGAAAGTTTCGATCTCGATATTATTCACTCTGTTAACGATCGTCTTAATCTCTTCCAGAGAAAGCTCTCTCGCGAGCACTACCCTTTCGGCACCGAGATCGCGCCAAAATTTTACCGTATCGCTATTGGTAATGCTGCCTTGCGTACTCATATGGATGGGAATATTCGATACTTTTCTGACGCGCTGAAAGATTCCGGGATCGGAGACGATTACCGCATCGACGCCTATAGATTCCAAATCCCTTACATAATCTTCCAATCCTTCGAAGTCCTCGTCGTGGGGCACGATGTTTAAGGTGACGTGTACGGCCTTTCCCCGCTCGTGGGCATATTCTACCCCCTCTTTCATCGTTTCAAGAGGGAAATTTTTAGACGCCTTTCGCAGACCAAAGGCTTCGCCGCCCAAGTATACGGCGTCGGCGCCATAGTCGATGGCCGTCTTTAACTTCTCAAGATCTCCGGCCGGAGCCAGCAGTTCTACTTTATCCATGCAATCTCCTTATCATCAACACACCGTCTCCAATGGGAAGTAAATTTACGCTGAGTTCATCCGATTGAAAAACCCTGTGCAACATTCTCTTCAGTCTCTTTACGATGGTTATTTTACGACGTTTAAATAGTTCTTTTGACGCCAACATGCCGTGGAATAGCACATTATCCATACAAATGACGCCGTCTTTATTTAAAAGCCGCAAACACTCTTTAAGATACACTTCGTACTGACCTTTTGCCGCATCGATAAAGATGAAATCGTAAGATCCTTCGTCTTGTACGATGAACTCAGCTGCATCTCCTACGATAAGACGAACTCTTTTTTCCAGATTTTGGTTTTGAAAATGGGTTCTCGCATTAACGGCGCGATCGGCATCTAGTTCCACCGTGGTAATCTCCGCATCAGTCGCCTCCGCCATGACCGATGCGGAGTAACCGATGGCCGTTCCTAATTCTAAAATGGAACGGGGTTTTAAAACCGAGAGGAAAAAGGAAAGATAGTTCTCTACCTGTCGGTCGATAATGGGAACTTCTTCCTCCTCGGCAAAGCGTCGCATATCTTTCAAATAACCATCTTTTTCCGGTACGAGATCATTTATAAATTCTTCGATAAATGGTTCTGTCGTATACATGCTATAAAAAAGCCGGATAAACCGGCTATTATACATCCATGATAATGGGCAGGATCATGGGATTACGTCTCGTCTTTTTAAAGATAAAGTTTCTTAAGTCGTCGCGAATTTGCGATTTAATGGCAGACCACTCTTTTACATTGTTCTTTTTACAGTTCTCGACAGACTTCGATACAGTATTGCGCACTTCGTTCATCAAATCCGTGGACTCGCGAACGTAGACGAAACCTCTCGAAATAATATCGGGACCGGAGACCATCTCGCCTGACTTTTTATTCATGGCGATAATGGCGATAATCAAACCGTCTTCTGAGAGATGTTTTCTGTCTCGTAAAACGATATTACCGACATCGCCGATGCCCAGGCCGTCGATAAGAACCTGACCGGATTCCACATCTTTAACGCGATGGGCTTCTGTTCTGTTCATCTCGAGGCACGCACCGTTTTCAAGCATAAAAATATTATTTTTGGGAATGCCCATTCTCTGTGCCACTTCCATATGTTTTAATAAATGCTTAACTTCACCGTGAACGGGGATGAAGAACTTCGGTTTTAGAAGGCTGAGCATGAGCTTATGCTCTTCTTGATAGGCGTGTCCGGAAACGTGAATTTCAGAAAGGGATTCATAGATTACGCGGACCCCTTTATCCAACAGGCTGTTGATGACGGTGTTGACCGCATTTTCATTACCCGGAATGGGATGAGAAGAGAGAATGATCACATCTTCTTTTGCCAATTGAATCTGTTTATGCTGACCGTTTGCAATACGGGTCATGGCACTCATAGGCTCCCCTTGGCTGCCGGTGGTGATTAATACCAGCTGCTTGGGATTGTAGCGATGCATGTCTTTAATATCGACGATAGTATTTTTCTTTACCCTTAAATAGCCGAGATTTTGGGCGATACCCATAACATTAAGCATGCTGCGCCCGCTTAATACGACCTTGCGATTATAGCGTTCGGCGGCATTGATTATCTGCTGAATTCTAAATACATTCGATGCGAAAGTGGCGATTATAATACGATTATTCTTCATAAGAGCAAATAGTCGATCAAGTGTGGCGCCGACTTTCCGCTCGCTCATAGAGAATCCTTCACGAAGAACGTTCGTAGATTCACTGAATAATGCCAATACTCCTTTGTCGCCGATTTCAGCCAAGCGATTTAAGTCGATAGGTGCTCCCGCAATGGGGGTAAAGTCTACCTTAAAGTCGCCGGTGTGCACTAAGACACCTAAAGGCGTGGTAATAGCAAGGGCGGCCGCATCGGGAATAGAGTGGTTGACGCTGATCCATTCCACATCGAAATGTTTGCCTATCTTCATGGGCTTTTTATAGCTTACGGTAACCAGTTTTGAAGAACGCAGCAAGCGATGTTCCTTCAATTTATTTTCAAGAAGTGCCAAAGTGAGCTTCGTTCCGTAAACGGGCACATTAATTTGTTTTAGAATATAGGGCACGGCACCGATATGGTCTTCGTGACCGTGTGTAATAACAATGCCTTTCAGTTTTTTCTGATTTTTTAATATATAGCTGATATCGGGAATAACCACATCGATTCCCGGCATATCGTCTTCCGGAAAGGTCATGCCACAGTCGATAAGTATCATTTCGTCACGATACTCTATGACCGTCATGTTCTTTCCAACTTCTTGTAATCCTCCAAGAGGAATGATCCGAAGTTTTTCCTTAGTCTTCATGAGACTCTCCTTTCATTTTCTGTCCGCATTCTTCACAAATGCCGTAAAATTTTAAATTATGATCCGTTATATGAAAATGGACCGTACGTTCAATCTCTTCTTCCAAGTCATCGAGTAAATCCACATTTACTTCCGTAATTTTGTGGCACTTATTACAAACCAAATGGTGGTGAATATGCTTTTCATCTCTCATACGGCGTTCATAACGTGTCGTTCCGTCGGGAAGGGTCAAGGCCGTTAAAAAGCCGATCTCTTCTAAAAGACTTACGGCGCGATATACCGTAGCGATGCCGATCTCAGGCATCTTTTTCGAGGCGTATTGAAACACTTCCTCCGTCGTCATATGTTCGTCATCGTGGTCGATAAAAACATCCATTACCACTTGCCGTTGCTTCGTATATTTGAATCCTTTATCTTGCAAATAATCTTTATATTTGTTTGCTGGCATAGTTTACCCACCATTTCTCTAAATATGACATCTTGACATCAAAAGCACGCCTTCAGTGGCGTAAAATTAAAGGGACTGTTGATCTAAATAAGTCTGCAAAATAAGAACGGCCGCCACTTTATCTACATGCTTTTTCCTGTTCTCTCGCCGCACGCCGCCTTCAATAAGGCTGCGAGTGGCGGAAGCGGTCGTTAAGCGCTCATCCACAAATTCAATCTCCATGTCGAGAGCTTCTTTTAAATAGTCAGCATAATTCATCGTCCGCGTCGCTTGAAATCCCATAGAATTGTTCATATTTTTGGGAAGCCCGATGATCAGCTTCTCCACACGATATTCGTCAATAATGCTCTTTAAAGCTTTTACATCTTCGGCTTTTGAGCTTCTTATTATCGTCGTAACCCCTTGGGCTAAAATACCGAGAGGATCGGATACGGCGACGCCGATGGTCTTATTTCCTATATCTAGGCCTAGTACTCTGTTCATTTAAATCACTTTAATGCAAAATTCAGGGCATACTGTGGCACAGTATCCACACAAAATACAGTTTTCGTTGGGGACGGCTTTTCCATCGATGACGCGGATACCGTTTTGTTTACAGCGCTTTTCACAGCTACCGCAACCGATACAATAATCACCGATAATTAAATGCCGTTTTTTACCGGAAACGTCTTTTAAAGCCTCCTCATTTTCACGATTCTGTAAAAATAAGTCGGCATTATAGTCGATTTCACTCTTGGATTGCATGCCGATAGCCGTGGAGTCGATTCCTTGTTGCTCGCGGATCCATTGAAGGGACTCGCGATTCTCCTGAATCAAATGACCGCCGCCTAAGGCCTTCATGGAATAAATACCGATGCCCTTGTCGTGGCGCGCTTTAATGGCGTTCATCATTTGCTCGGCGGTGCCGTCTTGGATCCCGATTCCCTTGCGATTAATAATCGGGTGAATCACTTCGATTTCCGGAAACAGCGCCGTCGCATTGACACATCCGATAAAATGCGTAGAAATACCTACGGCACGAATTATACCCTCATCTTTAAACTGTTTTAGACGCTCTAAAGCCTCGCGGTGGCCTTTAAGCGTCAAAAGAGACTCCTGCTCGTGGAGCATAAAGATGTCGATATAATCGGTGTTTAATTCCCTTAGGGCTTTTTTTACACTTTCCTCCGCCGTTTTGGCGTCGTAGCAATATGCTTTCGACGTAATTACCCATTCTTCGCGACCTAACTCTCTTATAGCCTCGCGAATGTAGGCGTAGTTATCATAAATTTCCGCAGTATCTATAAAGTTAATACCCTTTTCCCGGGCATATACTAATAATTCCGTGCCCTTTTTTAAAGATAAATTCGCCTGAAATCTCGAAAAAGTTAGCGAGCCAAAACATAAAGGCGATACTTCGATCCCCGTCTTACCTAATATAGCCATAAATCTCCTTATAACATTAGAATAGAGATGAGCCTGGGCCCATCTCTATTTTTCTTTTAAATAGAATTTTAACAACTCTGCTAAAAGCTCGTCACGTTCAATTGATTGTATAATGCTCCGCGCATCTCGATGACTTGTTATATAGGTGGGATCTCCGGATAATATATAGCCAATAATTTGATCGACCGGGTCATATCCCTTGTCCTCAAGTGCATGAAACACTACGGTCATACCTGAACGAATTTTCTCGCTGTCGCCGCCTGATTTTTCAAATATATGCGTTTCAAACTGATTATTGTCCATATAATCTCCTCCATAAGAGTATTATAGCACAAATATCAGATTACGACATTATTTTCCAATAGCCTGTAATATTTCTGTCACACTATCCATTGCTTCCGCAACCTTCGATGGATCCTTCGCTCCGGCTGTCGCCATGTCCGGACGGCCACCGCCGCCACCGCCTGCGATTTTCGCCACTTCTTTTACTATATTTCCGGCTTTATAGCCTTTATCGATAGCTGATTTAGGTGCGGCACATACGAAATTCAATTTGTCGTCATTAAGTGTTGACAGAACGACTATAGCGTCGTTTTTATCGCGCATGGTTTCCGCCATATTTCGCAAATCTTCCACGGATACATTTTCAAAACTTCCGCGAACTAAGGAAATATCGCCGATCTTTTCCACCTCGCCGATTGCATCGCTCATCTTGGACTTTGCAATTTCGGCATTCAATCGATTAAGCTCTTTTTCTAAAGCTTTCTCGTTATCTAAATGGGTCTTTAATTTTTCAAGAACATTGCCGTCTGTCGTTTTTAAGAGTTGAGCGACTTCTTTCACCAAATAATCTTTATCTTTCGTAAAGCGGTAAGCGCCCGGTCCGGTAACTGTTTCCATGCGACGGACGCCGGCAGAAATTCCGTTTTCCGATAAGATTTTAAACATACCGATTTGTGCGGTGTTGTCCACATGCGTACCGCCGCAAAGTTCTTTCGAGTAGTCTCCCATGCTGACGACGCGGACCTCATCCCCGTATTTATTTTCGAAAAGTCCGACAGCGCCGTCGGCCTTAGCCTCTTCATAGGATAAAAGCTCGGTTTTTACGGGAAGGGATTCAAAGATTTTCCGGTTAACCAATTCTTCTATCGCCTTGATGTCCTCTTCTGAAACCCCTTCATAATGTGTAAAGTCAAACCGCATCATACCAGGCGCAACGTAAGACCCCGCTTGATTTACGTGATCTCCCAGTACGTCTTTTAGAGCTTGGTGCAATAAGTGAGTGACCGAGTGGTTTCTGCGGATCATCTCCCGTCGATCTTCTTCTACATAGGCGTCGACCTGTCCGACCTTCGCATTACCTTCTAAGACCTTTCCGATGCAGTAAATATGTCCGCTCTTCGTCTTTTGGGTGTCTTCCACTTCTACGGTAAAACCGTCTCCTTTTAAGATACCGCTATCGCCGATTTGGCCGCCGCTTTCTGCATAAAATGGCGTAGGATCCAGGTAGAAAATGCCGCTTTTTCCTGCTTCAAGGACATCTACTTCTTTATCTTCGGAAATGACGTGCAAAAGATCGGCGTCTTTAACGCTTAAGGTATCATATCCCACGAATGTGGTTTCTTCGGCAATATCGTTAAAGTCGAAGCCGCCACCCGATGCCCAACCGATATTGTCGGAGTCATCACGGGCGTCACGTGCGCGATTTTTTTGTGCTTCCATGGCTTCGTTAAATCCTTCTTCGTCGAGGATCATCCCGTTTTCTTCGAGGATTTCTATCGTTAAATCTACAGGGAATCCATAGGTATCGTAAAGTTTAAAAGCATCTGAACCGGAAAACTCGTTAATTCCGTCGCGCTTTTTGTTTTCAATCTCAGTCTCGAGAAGGTTCATACCCGTTTCAAGAGTCTTTAAGAAACGCTCTTCTTCTCTCAAGATGACGCGTCCGATGACCTCGCGATTTTCATCCAGCTCCGTGTATTGCACCTTCCAGGAGTCGATAACCATGTCGGCGAGCTTATATAAAAATGCGTCGTGGATACCGAGATTGCGTCCGTGTTTTGCCGCACGTCGCGTCAATCGTCTTTCCACATAGCCTCTTCCCTCATTAGACGGAATAATGGAGTCGGAGATCATAAAGGTAATGGCACGAATATGGTCGGTAATCACGCGAACCGATTCGTCCATTTTAGCATCGGTACCATAGGTGTAATTTGCCATGCGGCAAACTTCTTCCAAAATATCGTGAATTGCATCGATTTCAAAAATATTATTCGTATCTTGAAGGACGGTAGCAATACGTTCTAAGCCCATGCCCGTATCGATATTGGGATGCTTCAAGGGGTGGTACTCCCCTTCTTCATCCTTATCAAATTGAGTAAAGACCAGGTTCCACACTTCAATATAGCGATCACATTCACATCCGGGCTTACAGTTCGGATCGCCACAGCCGTGCTTTTCGCCACGGTCGAAGTAGATTTCCGAGCACGGTCCCGACGGGCCTACGGCCAATTCCCAGAAGTTATCGTCTTTTCCCAAGCGAACGATTCGCTCCGCCGGAAGTCCGACTTCCTCATTCCAAATGCGGAAAGCTTCGTCGTCGTCCAGATAAACCGTCGCCCATAGACGTTCCGGGTCGATTTCCAATACATCTGTCAGAAATTCCCAGGCCCAGGGAATGACTTCGGATTTAAAATAATCGCCGAAGGAGAAGTTCCCGAGCATTTCAAAGAAAGTGGCGTGGCGATCGGTCTTCCCTACATTTTCAATATCACCGGTTCGAATACATTTTTGTGATGTGCATACCCGTGATGCGGGAGGCGTCGCTTCTCCAGTAAAGTATTTTTTCATCGGCGCCATACCCGCCCCGATTAAGAGCAGGGATTTATCGTTTTGAGGAACTAAAGAAAAGCTCGGCAAGGCCAAGTGCTCTTTACTCTCAAAAAACTCCAAAAAAGCGCTTCTAATATCGTGTAATCCCAATGGTTTCATGTTTCCTCCCGCTGATCTAGATAGTTTTGATTATGATTAAAATTATAAAGTTGCATGAATAGAATGTCAATTTGAATACTTTATTCAAATAAATAAGCGGCGGCAAAGCCGTCGCTTATTGTACTTTTTTCACTTCATTTTTACGTTGTCGATGATCTCTCCATTTCATCACGGTGAAGTTTTTGAGAATGGTTAATATTGAGAAGACAGGAACCGATAAAATCATGCCGATCACGCCGAAGGTTCCGCCTCCTATAACGATACATAGTAGGACGACCGCCGGATGAAGGCCTGTCCGTTTCCCTAAAATCTTCGGGGCAAATAGGTTGTTTTCCGCCCATTGTAGGAAGACGAAGAAAATACTTACCCATATTGCCTTGGTCCAGGAATCCATAACGGAGAAGAAAAAGGCCGGTACGAAAGCCAGAAACGGTCCGATATAGGGGATAATATCGGCGACGATAGTGATTAGTCCGATGGCGACTGCAAAGTTCACGCCGAGAATTAAAAGCATGATAGTTGTCGTGACGCCGACGATTACCGCGAGCAAAAGCTTGCCCTTTACAAATTCCAACATGGCGGTATTAATTTC
Source organism: Aedoeadaptatus nemausensis (assembly GCF_903819165.1). Classification (GTDB taxonomy): domain Bacteria; phylum Bacillota; class Clostridia; order Tissierellales; family Peptoniphilaceae; genus Aedoeadaptatus; species Aedoeadaptatus nemausensis. The sequence continues at coordinate 61,748 of NZ_CAIJCS010000014.1, read as the reverse complement.
AGACGCCAGATAAAGAATGTCCGAGCGATAGCTCGAGGGGATCATTTTATACATTTTAACCTTGATCCTATTTTTATCGACTGTAAAGTAATAGGTCAAAATTAAAACCAGAATAAAACTTACTATTCTTCCGAAGGCGGCGTACATTCCCGATGCCATCGAACGCAATCGATCCAATAAACTGGTTTGCAATGAGTTCAGATACTGCTCGATTCCGTCTTGGACATTGTTCAGGATACGACTCATATCGATATTGGTTACTTTTTCAATATGATCTGCCGAATCCAGTATCCTAAGATTCAAATCGTTTACTAAATTCGGAAGAGATGTGAAAAGATTCCGAAGTTCCTCTACGGTCTTCGGCAATACCACGAGGAACAATACGACGAAAATCAAGATAAACCCGATGTAGACGATAAGCACGCCCAGTCGCCTGGAGATCTTTTTCGTCTCCAAGTAGCTTACCAAAGGATTAATGATATAAGCGAGTATCATCGAGATTACAATAGCTGCTAGTGTCGTCGGCAGTACGGGAAACCGCTGAAATACATAGCGAATAATTATAAAGAGGAGAATCGCCGATAAAAAGAGTCCGACGCGTCTCAAATCCAATCGTATTCGCTTGCTCTTATCGATGTATTGGTTTCCGATATTAATTAAATAATAGACGCTAAGACCTATTAAAAGAATCAACAACAATCCGCGGAGCACCACGAGAAAGTTAGGGGTAACCGCATCGAAGAATGAATCAACTTGTACCATGGCTACCTCATATCTGCAAGTGTCATAGAGTATAAGACATCGTCGACTTCTTCTTGAATGCGATCCAAGATCGATTTAGCTGAGCAATCATGGCCTCTTTCACAATTATGAGCATCGTCGCTGCTGCAGCAGGAAAAAGCCATTTCGCCTTCCAATGCCGCAATAACATCACCTATGGCAATATTTTCAGGCGGTTCTGTAAGCACATAGCCTCCTTGAGCACCACGAATACTCTTTACCAAATTGCGTTTTTTTAAGCGTGAAAACAATTGTTCTAAATAAGCCACGCTGAGCCCTTCCTGTTCAGCTATATAGTTAACCGAAAGGGGGCCTCCACCATAATTATTTGCCAAATGGTACATGGCCATGAGGCCGTAACGACCTCTTGTCGATAACTTCATGTCTTCACCTCCTTAATTCCGAGTAATTCTATATGAATAAGATACTCTAAAGAAAGCGCACTGTCAATTATTTGATGACAATGTTTAATATCTTTCCGGGCACGTAAATTTCTTTAACGACGGTCTTGCCTTCCGTTTGTTTCGCAAAATCTTCGTGTTCGTGAACCACATTAAATGCCTCTTCCTGAGAAGCATTTCGATTTAAAACCACTTTATAGCGAACTTTTCCGTTAAATTGAACGGGAACCTCGATCTCGTCTTCCACCGTTTTGGCTTCGTCATATTCCGGCCAACGGGCATCGCATAAATTACCGCCTAGCTCGAGCATTTCCCAAAGCTCTTCGGTCATATGAGGCGCCACGGGATTTAATAGGATGAGGAAATCTTTAAATTCTTTTCGATTGACCCCTTCTTTTTGGAAGAAGTTTACCATGGTCATCAATTGTGCAATAGCTGTATTCGCTTTTAAATGTTCGTAGTCGTAGCTGACTTTTTTAATGCTTTGATGCATTAAAGTTTCAGATTCCTTGCGATAGCTGTCGCCGTCAAGAATATCATCCGCCAAATACCAGACTCTTTCCAAGAAGCGTCTGCAGCCTTTTACACCGTTCTCAGACCAGGGAACGGATTTTTCAAAGTCACCGATAAACATTTCATAGGTTCTCAGCGTATCGGCGCCGTAACGATCGACAATGTCGTCGGGATTAACTACATTTCCACGGCTCTTGCTCATCTTTCCGCCGTCTTCCCCTAAAATCATGCCGTGACTCGTCCGCTTTTGATAGGGCTCTTCGGTGGTCACCACGCCGATATCGTAGAGGAATTTATGCCAAAAGCGAGAGTACAATAAGTGGAGTGTTGTATGCTCCATGCCGCCATTGTACCAATCCACAGGCATAAAGTATTCGAGGGCATCTTTAGAGGCTAAGAATTCGTCGTTATTAGGATCCGTGTAGCGTAAATAATACCAACTGCTGCCTGCCCATTGAGGCATGGTGTCCGTTTCTCTCTTAGCGGGCTTGCCGCATTTCGGGCAGGTAGTATTCACCCAGTCGTCCACTTCAGAGAGAGGACTTTGACCGTTGTCTGTTGGTTCATAATTTTCCACTTCGGGAAGCTCGAGAGGCAACTCCTCTTCCGGAACGGGAACCCAACCGCAATCGTCGCAGTGGATCAAGGGGATCGGTTCTCCCCAGTAGCGTTGTCTCGAGAAAACCCAGTCTCTTAATTTATAATTAGTTTGTTTCTTGCCGAGGCCCTTTTCCGTAATCCATTGGATCATGGTCTCGATAGCGTCTTCCACGGATTTTCCGTTAAGAAAATCGGAGTTGATCATAATGCCTTCGGATACATCGGTATAGGCCTCTTCCTCAACATTTCCCCCTTCGATAACGGGAATAATGGGAAGATTAAATTTTTTGGCGAACTCCCAGTCTCTTTGGTCGTGTCCGGGAACCGACATAATGGCGCCGGTACCGTAGGTCATCAAGACATAGTCGGAAATCCAAATGGGAATTTCTTTACCATTGGCAGGATTAATGCCTACGAGTCCTTTTAGAGGTACACCGGTCTTTTCTTTAGAAAGCTCTGTTCGCTCGAAATCGGATTTCTTTTCAACTTCCGAAAGATAAGACTTTACTTCATCCATATTTTCAATCTTGTGAGCATACTCCGTTACGAGAGGATGCTCAGGTGCAACAACCATGTAGGTCGCACCGAAAAGGGTGTCGGGCCGTGTCGTAAAGACTTGGAGGACCTCGTCCGTATCCTTCACTTTAAAGTGAATTTCGGCGCCGACGCTCTTTCCGATCCAGTTGCGTTGTTGAATCTTAACAGGCTCGATAAAATCTACCGTATCCAAACCTTCCAGTAGGCGATCGGCATATTCCGTGATGCGAAGCATCCATTGACTGCGGCGACGATGTTTTACGACGGTGCCGCAGCGCTCGCATTTGCCACCGACGACCTCTTCATTGGCGAGGCCGACTTTACAGGAGGGGCACCAGTTTACGGGCATCTCCTCTTTATAGGCCAGGCCTTTTTTAAATAATTGCAGGAAAATCCATTGTGTCCAACGATAATATTTCGGATCTGTCGTATTGATTTCACGACTCCAATCGAAACTGAATCCCAAGCTCTTTAATTGCTTCTTGAAGTTGGCGATGTTTCGTTCCGTAACGATTCGCGGATGGATTTTGTTTTTAATTGCGTAGTTTTCTGTAGGAAGGCCGAAAGCATCCCATCCCATGGTAAAGATTACATTTTCGCCTTCATAGCGTCTTTTGCGAGCTACGATATCGAGGGCCGTGTAGGGCCTCGGGTGGCCGACGTGAAGACCCTGTCCGGAAGGATAGGGGAACTCTACCAAGGGATAAAATTTCTTTTTCCCCGGTTCTAAGGTCGCCTTATAAGTTTCGTGTTCGTCCCAAAAGTCTTGCCATTTCTTCTCTATCTGTTTCGGATCATATGCTTTCATGGGATTGCCCTTTCTAAAATTCTGCATTGCCTACGGTTCTCGGGAAGGGAATGACGTCGCGAATGTTCTTCATACCGGTAATATACATGACGGCACGCTCAAACCCTAAACCGTATCCGGAGTGAACGACGCTTCCGTAACGGCGCAAGTCGAGATACCACTCGTAATTGTCTCCTGTTAAACCCAGGTCCTTCATCTTAGCTTCCAAAACGTCTAAACGCTCTTCTCTTTGGGAGCCTCCGATAATTTCGCCGATACCCGGAACGAGTAAGTCCATAGCGGCGACGGTCTTTTTATCTTCATTTTCTCTCATATAGAAAGCTTTGATTTCCTTGGGATAGTCTGTAATAAAGACGGGTTTTTTATAGACCTCTTCGGTGATATAACGTTCATGTTCCGTTTGAAGATCGATACCCCAGGAAACGGGATACTTAAATTCACGATCACATTTCTCTAAAATATCGATAGCTTCAGTGTAGGTGATGCGGACGAAATCCGATTCTACAACATTTTTCAAGCGATCGATCAGGCCTTTGTCGATAAAGGAGTTAAAGAACTCGAGTTCTCTTGGGGCGTGCTCAAAGACATAGTTGATAATGTATTTAAGCATATCTTCCGCGACATCCATGTTTACATTGAGGTCGGCAAAGGCCATTTCCGGCTCGATCATCCAAAACTCCGCCGCGTGGCGTTGGGTGTTGGAGTTCTCTGCACGGAATGTAGGCCCGAAGGTGTATACGTCTCTAAACGCGAGGGCGTAAGCTTCCGCCTGCAATTGACCGCTTACCGTAAGATTGGCGTGTTTTCCGAAAAAGTCTTCTTCGAAATCGATAGAACCGTCTTTCTTAGGTACGTTATTTAAATCAAATGTGGTAACTTGGAACATTTCCCCCGCCCCTTCGGCGTCGGATGCCGTAATAATAGGCGTGTGAACGTAAACGAAGTTTCGTTGTTGGAAAAATTCGTGAATGGCAAAGGCGATTAAACTGCGTACACGGAACACGGCTTGGAACGTATTGGTTCTCGGACGTAGATGGGCTTTGGTACGTAAATATTCAAATGTGTGGCGCTTCTTTTGAAGCGGATAGTCCGCTTCCGCCAGGTGAAGAGGTTCAATTTTTGTCGCGTGAATTTCAATGGGTTGCTTTGCCCCGGGGCTTTCTACCAGATTCCCCTCCACGCGAATGGAACTGTAAAGAGGATATTTGGAAATCTCTTTAAAATTTTCAATATCGCCTTCATACACAACTTGGATACCGTCGAATCCACTGCCGTCGGTCAGTTGAATAAAGCCGAAGTTTTTAGAATCTCTCGATGTCTTGATCCAGCCTTCCAACACCATTTGTTGGTCCAAATAATCATTGTAATGTTCTAATACTTCACGAATTTTCACTCTCGTCCTCCTGATATAGTTTATTTAAGTATCTATTAATAATCTCTTCATGCCCTCGATTCGAGGGTTCGTAGTATTTCGTCTCATCCATGTCTAAAGGCAAGTAGCGCTGAGAAACATATCCTCCGGGATAATCGTGAGGGTAACGATACCCTTCGTGTTCCTCCAGGGGCTGGTGCTGATCCCTTAAATAAGGAGGAATCACCTTCCCCACTCCCCGCTTTACATCGTCCAAAGCACGATTAATGGCCATATAGCTTCGATTGCTCTTTGGCGCCGTCGCCAAATAAGTCGCCGCTTGCGCCAGGGTGATTCTCCCCTCAGGCATGCCGATCACTCGAAGTGTTTGAAACGCGGAGACCGCCATGGTAATAGCGTAGGGATCGGCATTTCCAATGTCTTCCGATGCTGAAATCATCATACGTCTTGCGATATATTCGGGCTCTTCGCCCGAGTCCAGCATTTTCGCCAGATAAAAAACGGCGGCATCCGGATCCGAACCGCGAATGGATTTTATAAAAGCGGAAATGGTATCGTAATGCTCGTTTCCGTCTCGATCATAGCGATGGGAACGCTTTAAAGAGGATTCCGACACATCCTTTGCAGTAATAAATATAGTGCCATTCTCTTTAGGCGATGTGCTCAAAACGCAGACCTCTAAAAGATTCAGCGCCGAACGTCCGTCACCGTGAGCCATGGCAATTAGATTCTCAAAAGCTCCCGCCTCAAACTGAATATCTTCTTTCCCGAATCCTCGCACTTGGTCTCGAAGGGCACGCCTCAAAAGCTCTCCTACGGCCTCGTCGTCCAGAGGTTTCAGCTGAACCACCTGCAGACGGGAAAGTAAGGCGGAGTTTACGTAAAAATAGGGATTTTCCGTCGTGGCGCCCATTAAAATAATCTTGCCTTTTTCCACATAGGGAAGCAGGACATCTTGTTGAGATTTATTGAATCGGTGGATTTCGTCGAGAAAAAGCACGGTCTCCTGGCCTTGCCCTCCCAACCGGTCTTCAGCTTCCGTTAGTACTTCTCGAAGTTCTTTAACATTGCTCGTAACGGCACTTATGGCGACAAAGGCACGATTGGACGCCTTGGCGACAATTTCTGCGAGCGTCGTCTTACCGATGCCCGGGGGACCGTAGAATAAAAGGGACGGCAAATAGCGAGTATGCAAAATGCGATCGATATACTTACCCTTCCCTACTACGTGATCCTGGCCTACGTAATCTTCAAGCTTTCTCGGCCGCATGCGCTCGGCGAGCGGCGCCGTATCCTTTAGGCGATTGTTCATCTGAAATTCAAATAAATCCATAATCACCTACTTTTTTCGTCGCGTGCCTTAAGTTCTTCCAGCTCCTTTAAAAAACTGTCGATGTCCTGAAAACGCCTGTAAACTGATGCAAACCGTACATAAGCTACCTCATCCAGATCCTTAAGACGCTCCAAAATCATTTCGCCGATTTCCTCGCTGGTAATTTGCTTTACCATTTTGCTCTGAAGGGTGGCTTCAATATCGTCGACCAGGGCTTCCATAGACTCCAGGGTCACCGGCCGCTTTTCACAAGATTTGATCAGGCCCTTTAATATTTTATTGCGATCGAATACGTCGATACCGCCACTTTTCTTTTTAACGGTCATAGGCGTCACTTCGATCTGTTCGTAGGTCGTGAATCGTCTACCGCAGGCAATACACTCTCTCCTGCGCCTAATGGACGCGCCTTCCTCCGTCGGGCGAGAGTCGACAACCTTCGAATCTAGATGATGACAATAGGGACAGCGCATGATTCACCTCCTAAAAAACAAAAGACGTATCCCGCAGGATACGTCAATAATTTACTATCTCATTCTGCGAAGAAAATCCGGAATATTTAACTCGTCGTCTTTTTCTTTCTTGCCGGATCCGCTCACTTTTTCATTTTGATCGTCTTTAGAGACATTGAAGCCCTTCGTTTGTTTTTTCGACTTATCGTCGTCATCTTGATCAAATTCCGTAGCGATGACGGTGATCTTCACTTGATCCTTCAAGGATTCATCGATACCGGCACCGAAGATAATATTGGCATCTTCATCGACGGTGGAACGAATTAAATCGGCCGCTTCGTTCATTTCAAACATACCCAGGTCGTTACCGGAGGTAATGTTTAACAGAACGGATTTAGCTCCTTGAATAGAGGTTTCGAGTAAAGGACTTTCTACGGCATTGCGCGCAGCTTCAGTTGCTCTATCGTCTCCGGAAGCGTAACCGATACCCATGTGAGCGATGCCCTTGTCATGCATAACGGTTTTAACGTCTGCAAAGTCGAGGTTAATAACATTGGGGACGCTGATGAGTTCGGAGATACCTTGAATACCTTGTTTCAAGATTTCATCCGCCATGACGAAAGCTTCCGAGAAAGTGGTCTTCTTGTCGGAAATATTAAACAGTCTGTCGTTGGGAATAATAACCAAAGTATCGACTTTGTCTCTTAATTCTTCAATACCGCGAATAGCTTGTTTCGTACGGCGAGCACCTTCAAAAGAGAAGGGCTTCGTTACGACGCCTACGGTCAATGCGCCTAAATCTTTCGCTACATCGGCAATAATTGGGGCTGCTCCCGTACCGGTACCGCCGCCCATGCCGGCAGTAATAAATACCATGTCCGCTCCGCTTAAGGCTTCGCGAATTTCATCCAGGCTTTCTTCAGCCGATTGTTCGCCGATGTCCGGGTTTGCGCCGGCACCGAGGCCTCTTGTTACTTTTTCGCCGATTTGAATCTTCGTCTCAGCTAAAGAGTTTTTTAGAGCTTGACGATCGGTATTAATAGCGAGAAATTCTACGCCGCGAACGCCGGCGTTAATCATACGGTTGACGGCATTGTTTCCACCGCCTCCTACACCTGCAACTTTAATTTTTGCAAATTCTTCATGATCCATATCAAAATCCAACATTTAAATCCTCCTAATTCGCGCACATAAGCCATGAAATCAAATCAATTTATTACATTTTATAGAGAAAATCAGTACAAGTCAAGAAAAGGCGTACTACCTCGTTTCATGCTCTTTCTCGGCACTGCGTTTTTGTTCTTTATTCTCTTCATCCTCATTGTTTTTAGAATCTTTTTTTGAGGATTCTTCTCCTTCTTTCTCCATCTTTTCGCTTTTATTTTTAGTTTGAGATGTATTCCCTTCTTCCAATTGCCCGTCGACTTCTTCATCGCTTAAATCCTCATCCATGGAAGAGGGTTTTACCGCAACGGGATGATCTCCCTGATCCAGATAAATCTCGCGATAAGTTTCATCTTTAAGTTTCATCTCTTTGCGAATTTCTTCAAGTTGTTTTACCTTATATTCGGCATCGTTAAAACTTTGAATATGAACGATGGTTCCATCCGAAAATGAAATCTTTACGCCTCGATCCAATATGGCCAGTGTATTGATATCCTTTTTTATTTCAGAAAGAAAGAGAGCTTGAATCATGGCAATCTTCTTTTCATTACCCGTTTCCTTAAGAGCTACCTGACCGAGCTTGACCCCTCTTGTGGGGATTCCCGTAATCTTCGGAAGACTCGTGTCATAGGATCTGGTCTTAGCGAGAGCTTTAAAATTTTCGTTAACGAGTATATATCCGTCCCCGCTGTAAAGCTGAGCAGACGGCACCTCTTCTTTTATTGAGACGGTTAAGGTATGAGGAAAGGAAAGGCCGATGTCTGCACTTTTTACATAAGGTAATTGCTCCAAGCGATTCTTCAGGCTCTTCCTATCCATTGTGAGGTAACTTTTGTTTACATAATCGTCTGTGATTTGGCGAATGGTCGCCTTCGGAACAACCTTCGCTCCTGAGATCGCCACTTCCTGAGTAGCCGTAAGAGATGAAAACAAAAAGCATCCGCCGGCGATAATCGCGATTAAAACGACGACAAGTAGGATTCGGCGATTGCGATATTTCCGCTTGAGCTTTTTCTTTCTCTTCCGCCTTTTCTCCGTCATGAGGACACCACCTCTAAAATGGCGTCAACAATTTCTTCCGTTCCCTTAGGGTTAATAAGACCATAGGCAGCATTTCCCATAGCTCGACATGCTTCCTCATTATCGAGCAGCCTCTTCATGACCTCGAGCAATACCTGTCCATTTAAATCTTTTTCTTCGATTACCTCCGCCGCATCGGCTTTTTTATAACTCATGGCATTATGGTATTGATGATTACCTGCCGTGTAAGCCTTGGGGATAAGGATCGAGGGCAAGTGCATTGCACTGATTTCTGCAAGGGTCATGGCGGAAGAAGACGCAACCACGAGTTTCGCTACGGCGAGAAACTCCGGAATTTGATGAGAATAATCGAGAATAGTATAGGAATTCTCGTCGACTTCAGGCATTCGCTCTACAAAACCTTCGTAATGTTCCTTCCCCGTAATGTGTACGAGATGGAAGGGAAGCTCTTTGTAATGTCCCATTATTTCTAAAATCGCTTCATTTGTAGATTCCTGACCGCCACTACCGCCGAAAGAAAGTACCAAGGATTTTTCATTCCCGAGACCTAAATTTTCCAGCGCTTTTTCTCTTTGTACCTTCTGAAAGCTGGAGCGAATAGGATTACCCGTGTAAAGCTTTTTAGCATGATCGGGAAAATAATGCTCCGCCTCCTTAAAGCTGTATGCGATAAGATCGACGCGCTTCGCCAGAAGGCGGTTGGTCTTTCCCGGATAGGCGTTTTGTTCCTGAATCACCGTTTTTATATTTTTTCTTTGGGCTTTCAGTACGATGGGCGCACATACATAGCCTCCTGTACCGATAACCACATCGGGCTCAAACTCCTTCAGTATCTCTCCCGCATCGTGTAGACCTCGTAAAAGTTCCATCATAGTGAGGATGGACTCTTTGTTGATTTTTTTTCGGGGAAAGCCCTTGATATGCACAGGAGCAAATTTCAATCCTTCTTTCTTAGCCAACTCCTCTTCCATGCTGTCTTTTTTTCCTACATAGAGAATGTCCACATCCTCTACTTTATTTTTTAACGCTTCACCTATGGCCAAAGCTGGATAAATATGGCCTCCGGTGCCGCCACCTGAGAGAATTACTTTCAACGTGACGCTCCTTTCGCAGATAGTCTGAGTAAAATGCCGCTCATTCCCATTACGAGAATGAGAGCGGTACCGCCATAAGAGATAAAGGGTAAGGTTAATCCCGTAACGGGCAAAAGTCCCACGGCGACGCCCATGTTAAAAAAAGCTTGAAATCCAATGGATACGACGATCCCCGTCGCTACCAGTTTTTCGTAAAATTTTCTCTGCATTCTGACCGTCTGAAAGCCTCTCGCTATAAAAATCGCAAAAAGCAAGATCACGACGACAGAGCCGATCAAGCCGAATTCCTGACCGATAACCGCAAAGATAAAGTCATTGTATGCTTCCGGCAAACGATTAAATGTTCGATGGGCGTTAAAATAACCGACTCCCGTAATGGATCCGATGCCGATGGAATAAAGAGAATTGGCCAGTTGCCAATCCGTATTCCCTATATCGTCGAAGGGATCTAAAAAGGAGGTAAGTCGTTTCATACGATAGGGTACGCGAAGGACAAACCCATAGATACCCATCGCACCTAAGGAAAGGATGGCGATCAGTTCCGAGAAACTCATGCCGGAAATAAAAAACATACTCATCAGACTGATAGTAATGACGCTCGCCGAAGAAAAATCCTCGATGACGACGATCCCCGCCGAAACGCCGATGACGAAGAGTATCGGTAGAAAACCTTGACGCCTCCCCCTTTTTCTGTGAATCGTGCAAAGATGAGCCACAAAAAAAATAGAGGTGTACTTGAGCAGATCCGAGGGCATAAATTGAAAATTAGTTTTCGGAATGGCCAGCCAGCGAGTAGCACCGTTAACTGTAACGCCCATACCCGTAAAAAGGGCTAAACATAAAATCATGCTGAAGACCCAAAGGGGCATGGCCAATTTTCTGAGGATTTTAAGTGGCGTGCCGTATCCGGCGATACAGGCAATGATGCCGATAACGAGGAATACGACATGACGCTTAAAGTAATAGCTTCCGTCGCCGAATTCCTTCAGGCCCTCTCCCCACGAACTGGAGGCCACCATGAACACGCCGACAATAAGCAGCATGATGATGGAAGCCAGCAACACAGGATCTACATATTTTTTAATTTGAGACATAGCCTCATCAGCTCCGCTTTTCTAAAATTAACGCTTTAAACCGATCCCCTCGTTCTTCATAACTCTTAAACTGATCCCATGAAGCGCAGGCCGGAGACAGCAATAAAATGTCCCCTTCTTCACTGTCGTCCAAGGCTTCTTCCGTCGCCTCTTCCATAGTTTCAAAGACATGAATATTCCGAACGCCTTCTTCCCGTGCCTCCTCTTCCATAATACTTTTCGTTTCTCCGAAAAGATATAAGCCGGCAATACCCTCGTGATGGCGCTTAAAGAGTTCTTTAAAATCACTGCCTTTGTCGTAACCGCCTGCCAGTAAACGTACCGGCCGCGAGAAACTTGCCAGAGCTACATCGGTGGAATCGGGATTGGTTCCCTTAGAGTCGTTATAGGCATCCACCCCTCCGATAGCCGCCACATACTCCATACGGTGATCTTTACCGCGGTATGACATAAGGGTGTTGCGAATAGATTCTACATCTACGCCCATAATATAAGCAGCTAAGGAAGCTTCCAGCGCATTGCGTACATTATGATCGCCTACGAGAAGCATCTCGTCACGATCCATTAAATAGATCGTTTCGCCGCCTAAAACGAGATAAAGTTTATCCCCGTCCCTGTAGGCTCCGTCCTGTTGAATGGGCGTCGTGCTTACTACAAGAGGAGATTCCAGCTCCTCGCCCGTCATGGCGAGATAAGGATCGTCTATATTTAAAATTAAGTAATCGCCTTCTCCTTGATTTTTATATATATTCTTTTTACTTTCGCGGTAAGAATCTACGGATTTATGATGGTCTAAATGATCCTCTGTAATATTAGTTAATATCGCCACTTTCGGTTTGAATTCGTCGATGGTTTCCAATTGAAAACTCGAACATTCGATGACGAGAATATCGTCTTTACCGGCGCGCTTTGCAATGGGCAAAATGCCGATGCCGATATTGCCTCCCACATAGGCCACTTTCCCGCCGTCAATTAAGAGATGGTAGAGCAGATCCGTAACCGTCGTCTTGCCGTTGGTGCCGGTAATGGCGAGAAAATTTTCGCACTCGGAAATACGGTAGGCGACTTCGATGTCCGAAAGTACGGGGATTCCTCGCTCCTCCAATTCCGGCAAAATGCCTTGATCCAGTGGAATGCTTGGGCTTTTGATGACGAAATCAATAGCCTCCCCGTCGTACACGGGAAGACCTTCCGCCAGATCAAAGTGGGACGGATCGTCGTCGTAGACATAAAGCGTATTATCGTCGCCCAAAGCATCGATGGCGCTCAGGCCGGTTTTCCCCAAGCCGTAAACTAATATCTTTTTGTTTTTCATAGTACACCCCTAAAAAATCAGGAAATAACTGATCACGCAAAGAACAATTTCGACGATGGAAAATAAACCGACGATTTGAACTTCATTCATTCCTTTATGCTCAAAATGATGATGGATGGGACTCATTAAAAAGACTCTTTTGCCCCTGGTTTTAAAAGAAACTACCTGGATGATCACAGAGAGAGTCTCGATAAAATAAATTCCGCAACAAATGGGAAGCAGTAATGGTAGATTGAGCAAAATGGCCACCGCTACGACGGCACCTCCAAGCGCCAAAGAGCCCGTATCCCCCATAAATACTTTTGCAGGATATTTATTATAGAACAAAAATCCTAAAAGAGCTCCAGCCATTACCAGACAAAACAGGGTGATGGATGTTCGACCCATCTTATAACTTACGAGGGAGAAAAATAACATGACGATGATGGTAACTGAGGAAGATAACCCGTCGAGACCGTCTGTTAAGTTTACAGAGTTTACCGTTCCGACGACGACGAAAATAATGAAAGGAATAAACATAATACCCATTTCCCATGTTGTGCCTCTACCGGGAACCAACATAGCCGTGGATAAGCCGTCGGATGTGCGAATCAATACATAGAGTAAAACGGCGATCAAGATTTGAGCCAGAAGTTTTTGACGCGCTGTAAAACCCAGGTTTCGCTTGTGGACGACTTTTAAATAGTCGTCTACAAAACCCACAAGGCCAAAGCCCAGTGTGGAGATAAATAAAACCATCGCTTCATAGGTTAAATTTTTGATTACCAAGGTAGCTAAAATAGCGGATGTTAAAAAGATAATGCCGCCGATAGTGGGGGTACCCGCCTTCACCAGGTGAGATTGGGGCCCGTCTTCCCGAATTTCCTGACCAGCGTGTAACCTTCTTAACATGGGGATAAAGTAGTGCCCCCCTATTAAACTGAAAATAAGTCCCAGGCCAAAACTGATTGGCAAAGTTGTAAACATAAACTAATGACTCCTTTTTTTCTTGTTTTTCGCCTCTTGGGTCTTCTGCTTTGTAGAAGAGGTCTTCATCTTAGGATCTTTCCGATCTTTAGAGCGGTCCTCTCCCGCTCCAAATTCCTCCTCGGATTTATTGTCTTTATCGGATGAAGGCTTTTCTTCGAGGCGCAGGCGAACTTTCATTCCTTTTTGAAGCTCTTCTCCTGCTAAGGGTTCCTGGGAGACAACCGTCCCCTCTCCCTCCATAATATAATCGATATTCGAATTTTCTAACAGTCTTTCAACTTCGCCTTTAGATTTTCCGAGGAAGTTCGGCACACTCTTTCGGTTGGCATCGTTAGGATCTACTTTTAAATCAACGATCGTGTCTTCGTCCACTTCCGTGCCCGCTTTGGGCGCTTGTTTTTCTACAATACCGAAGGCTCCCACATTTTCGGAGGCCATATTAAATTTCAGGCCTACATCCGTAAGCGCCTTGCCCGCATCTTCGAGAAGCATGTTCTCCACATTGGGAACGATGACTTTTTTTGCCTGTTTCTCTTTCATGCCCGCGGAATAGGGAACCTCTGCGCTGCGGAGCGCCGTGTTCATAATATCCGAAGCGATCGGTGCCGCAACGGTGGCGCCGAAATAATCTCCTTCAGGCTCCTCGACGATAACCAGCACCGTATATTTCGGATCGTCCATAGGCCCTACGGAAACGAAACTGCTGATATATTTATCTTTTTCATAGCCGCCGGTTTCCGATACCTTATCCGCCGTACCGGTCTTTCCGCCGATTAAATAGCGATCCACGGCACCATATTTACCCGTTCCTTTTTCAACTACCTGCACCATTAAATTACGCATGGTGTTGCTCGTAGATTCTGACACGACTTGTCGCCGTACGACGGTGCCGTGTTTTTCCACGAGATTTCCCGCCGCATCTGTGATTTCATCGACCACATAGGGCTCCAGCAAATAGCCTCCGTTGGCGACGGCGGATATGGCGGTTACCATTTGAATGGGCGTGACGGCAATGCCGTGACCGTAGCTCATCGTAGCGAGGCGCGCATCTCCGATCTTATCTTCACTTTCCGGAACCATTCCTTCCTGTTCCGCAGGCAAGTCGATGCCTGTTTTTTCACCGAAACCGAAAGCTCGGATATATTTTAGCATGCCCTCTTTTGAAAGCTCTCTTGCAATACTGACGAAGCTGATATTACAGGATTCCGCAAATGCCTTATCCATGGTGATGTCTCCGTGAGGATTGGGCAGAGAGGTACAGGTAATGGTTATGCCCGGAATGTCTCGAACATAACCCGTACAGTAATAGTGCTTCTTGGGATTGGTCGTGCTCTCTTCGATAGCTGCCGCCGCCGTTATGGTCTTAAAGGTAGAGCCGGGCTCGTAGGTATCGCTTACAGAGAAGTTTCGCCAATTATCGAACCACATCTCGGATTTTTGTTCTTGAGAAAGATCTTTCCACACGGCACTTTGCGCCTTCGTCGCCGGTCGATAGGGGTAGTTTAAATTGTAATCATCTGTGGAAGCCATAGCGGCAATAGCGCCCGTTTGTGTCTCCTGAACGATGGCGGTAATGCGCTTCGCTTGGTTCTTTTCACGATAATTGTCGAGGATCTCCTCGGTTTTTCGTTGTAAAGGTTCGGAAATCGTAAGCTTTAAACTTCCTCCTCCTTCGACGACGGAAGAAGGATCTTCCTGAGAAGAAAGAATGGCACTGTTGCCGCTTAAGGTCTCGTTATAATAGCGTTCCAGTCCGTAGCGCCCTTCTCCGTCTTTATTAGTAAAGCCGATAATGAGGGAAGCCAGATCATTATAGGGATAGGACCTGGCTTCAAAATCCTCCACGACGACGCCGGGAATATCGGTGTCGCGAACGCGCATAGCCGAGGACCGATCCACATTTCCTTTAAGAAGAACGTGGCCTTTTTTCTCCAGACGTTTCTCGGCTTCCTCTTTCGTCATATCCAGCGTTTTTCCCGCGATGCTGATCAACTGCTCTTTATATTTAGCACTGTTTTTACTCTTTAAAAGTGTTTCCGTGTCCACGTAAATATCCGATCTGCTGATATTGGAGACCAGTTCTTTACCGCTACTGTCCACAATGAGTCCGCGGGCATTTTTCTTGTTCTGCGCACTGTCCAGCGCCAATGCGTCCCGAGTTAAACTGTCCGATTCGACGGTTTGTAAATAACCGACGCGGATGAGCAAAATAAAAAAGAGCGAGAAAAGGATCGAATACAGTAGTGCCGCCTTTCGGTCCATACTTTTAAAGCGCGTACCAAAAGAACGATGATTCTTCTTTCTCTTTCTCACTCTTTTGTTCTGATTTATTTTCTGCTCTCGCACAAAAGTCTCCTACTTTCCGTTGAAAATATGCAACACGGAGATCACAGGATTTAGGTAAACATTTTCGTTTACATCATTATCTTTTTCCCGAATAGCGACATCGATGTACTTGACCTGATCATTATCCGGATACACCATGCCCAGCTGGAATTTAGCTTTTCGCATAATGTCGTCGGAATTTTTGATCTCATCCAAACTCGCCGTCATATCTTTATACGTCTTGTCCATATCTTCCAAAGCTCTCACTTGCCGATCGATTGCCGAATTAATATTTGCAAGGCGAGTCTGTACCTTAAGTTGTACGAGCCCCGTAATACATAACATTAAAATCATAAGGCCGATACAGGCGGAAGTGGACATCGAACGATTCTTTTTCCGTGGTATGGGTCGGCGACGATTTTGTCGCGCCTGAACCTTTTTCATTATATCACTCCCCCTATATTTTTTCAGCAATTCGCAGCTTTGCGGAATGAGACCGATTGTTTTCGGCCAATTCTTTTTCAGTAGCGGTAATGGGCTTTCTCGTAATGATCTTTATCTCCCGCTTTTTATCACAGGTACAAATAGGTTGGCGCGGCGGACAGATGCAGTCTTGATTGAGATATTTAAACTCATTTTTTACGATCCTGTCTTCCAAGGAATGAAAAGTGATAATGGCAAGCCGACCTTTCGGTTTTAAAAGAGACACCGCATCGGGAATGACCTCTTCCAATACATCCAGCTCCCGATTGACGGCAATTCGTAATGCTTGAAAGGTCTTCTTTGCCGGATGGCCGCCTTCTCGCCTAGCTCCGCCGGGGATAGCTTTTTTGATGATTTCTACGAGATCAAAAGTCGTCTCAATAGGATCGGTTTTTCGTTCCTCAACAATAAACTCGGCGATCCGTTTCCCCCAACGCTCTTCACCATATTCCCAAAAGATTTGGCTAAGTTCATCTTCGTCATATGTATTGACGATGTCTCGCGCACTTAATTCGTCGGATGGATTCATCCGCATGTCCAGCGGTCCGTCGTAACGATAACTGAATCCTCGCTCTCCCGTGTCGAACTGATGGGAGCTTACACCGATATCCAGTAAAATTCCGTCGACTTTCTCGATGTTTTCCGCAGCCAGGAGATCCTTCATATTTACAAAGTTCCCCTTAAGGAGTGTGTAATTATCTCCGATGCTCGCCAAATGGCGATCCGCCGCTTGGAGCGCGGCGTCATCTTGATCGATTCCGATAAGATGCCCTTCGGGAATTCGGCGCAAAATTTCACCGCTATGTCCCCCGCCTCCCAAGGTGCCGTCTACATAAACTCCTCGGGGATCAATATGCAAGCCTTCAATGACTTCATTTTTCAGCACCGGTATATGTTCAAAGGTCATAGCTTCTCCTAAATGCCGAGATCGGCCAACTGTTGTGCGATTTGATCGTAAGAAAGGGATTCGTCGTCGTTGTAATCATCCCACAGATCTTCCGACCATATTTCCATTCGCGTTCCTACGCCGATAACCACACTTTTAGTAGAGAGCTCGGCATAGTCCATAAGGTTTTGGGGAATGCGAATTCGCCCTTGCTTGTCCAGTTCCCCGTCACATGCTCCGGAGAAAAAATAGCGGACGAAAGCGCGTGCATCTTTGTGGGTAAGGGGAAGGCTCTTCAGTTTTTCTTCCATGCGTTTCCATTCATCTAAGGGGAAAAGAAAAATGCACTGATCCAAGCCCTTGGTCATGACAAAGCCGTCGAGTATTCCCTCTCTAAACTTTGCCGGCATGACCAAGCGCCCTTTCGAGTCTATATTGTGTCGGATTTCTCCAAAAAACATTTTCCACCCCGAATGAACCCTTCTCTACCACTTTCTCCCACTTAACTCTATTTTACACGATTTAAAATGGGATTCAAGATAGAAACACAAAAAAACCACCGAATTCGGTGGTTTTTCTAAAGATTTTTATTCAGTTTAAGTGTTTTTATTAATCAATCTGTAATCGTCTGTATTTTTATGACGATAAACATTGATTAAGAGACTAATTCCGATGGCAATTCCTATTAAGCTCATGACCTGTGCCGTCTTTAGAGGCCCGATGTAGAGACTGTCTGTCCGGAGGCCTTCGATAAAGAAACGGCCGATACTATAAAGGATCAAATAAGCTCCCGACAGTTCGCCGGGATATTTTCTTCGCTTCGATAAATAGAAGTAAATGAAGAGGAAAATGCCGATATCCAAAATAGATTCGTAGAGGAATGTCGGGTGCACCATGACGCCGTCTACCGGAATGGCCCAAGGTAAATCGGTCGGCCCGCCGTGGGCTTCGCCATTCATAAAGTTTCCCCAGCGTCCGATCCCCTGGGCCAGGGCGACACCTCCTACGATCATGTCCAGAAGGTCCAGAAATTGAACTTTCTTCGTTTTTGAAAAAAGGAAAATGACGAAGGCGCCGACGAGAAGGCCGCCGTGAATGGCGAGCCCCCCATTTCGTATGGCGAATATCTCCGAGGTATGTTGGCTGTAATACTCCCACTCGAACAGAACGTAATATAGTCGGGCGCCGACGATCCCCAACGGCAGAGCCAGGAGGCTCATATCCACTATGGATTCTTTCGGTATTCGGGGGTTTCTCTCGATAAGTTTTTCGCCGAAGTAAATGGCGAGCATGGCGCCTATGGCGATGAAAATTCCATACCAACGCACCTCGATACCGAAAAGCGTAAAGGCAATGGGGTTCATTTTATTCTCCTAAAATGGCAGCGGTTTTAGAAGCGCCGATTCTGGTAGCGCCGGCTTCGATCATTGCTTCCGCCGTCTCTTTCGTACGGATCCCGCCGCTGGCTTTAACGCCCATTTCCTCGCCGACAGCTTCGCGCATAAGTCGTACATCTTCAACGGTGGCGCCACCGGTGCTGAAACCGGTAGAAGTCTTCACGAAATCGAGTCTCGCTTCTTTCGCAAGACGGCAGGCCGTTTTCTTCTCTTGATCTGTTAAAAGACAGGTTTCTATAATCACCTTCACGACGGCGGAGGGAACGGCTTCGCGCACGGCCTTCATGTCTTTCAGGACCATTTCTTCATCGCCGCTTTTCAGTGCGCCGATATTCAAAACCATATCCACTTCGTCAGCGCCGTTTGCCACGGCTTCTTTCGCTTCGAATGCCTTTGTAGCGGAGGTAGTGGCTCCGAGAGGAAAACCGATTACCGTACAGACCTTTACATCGCTCCCCTTTAAACGCTCGGCGGCAAGTTCGACCCAGCAGGGCTCCAGACAAATGGAAGCCGTATCGTAAGCTTTTGCTTCGTCGATGGTTTTAATTACCAAATCCTTCGTAGCGTCCGCTTGAAGAATCGTATGGTCGATTGTTTTATTTAATTTCATTGGAATCTCCTTTTATAAAATACAGTCCCGACAAACCGATCATTCCCGCGAGCATAGTAAAGCCGATTCGTTTCACCATGCCGAAGAAAAAAGGTTCGGGGAGCATTTGAATCATCAGATCTTTTTCCGGGTCCATAAGCCATAAATCGTTTGTAAAGAAAATCTGATGAAATTTAAACCACGCTGCATGAAAGTTCAGCGCCACTATTATGGAAAACAAAGTGAGAACGACGAGCAGTCCCATGGCCGAAGATCCTATCTTCCTCATCGCTCCCCGCCAACCTAAACGGCTAGAAAGAGTGAGTAAAGACACGACGAGTATTCCTATAGCTAAAAGGGAAATTTTCCGCATTAATTTAAACAGAGCGTAAACATCCACCATATGGTCGATTTCGCTTGCGGAAAAATAAGGGGCAAGAATCTCTCCCTCCCCTTTTTTTAAATAGGCTCTGAGTGCCGCGGATATTTCACTCAACGAGTCCATGTCTTTACCCGTCACATCGGGAATCTTGTTTTTTTCCATCTGTGCCACATAGTATGCCTGATTCTGGCTCACCGCTTCTGTTGAAAAGCTAAATAAAAGAAAAAAACAGGACAGAACGGTGACGATGGATAGTATACGGTTCATTATTCCTCGTCTTCGTCGTCGTTTTCCCAGTTATGAATAACTTCCTGAACGTCGTCGTTTTCTTCCAATTGATCGATAAGTTTTTGCATCTTCTTTCGATCTTCCGGATCCTCTAAGACTGTTGTTGTTTGAGGAATATAGGTGATTTCCGAAATAGCGAAGTTATATCCTTTTTCTTCCAAAGCTTTTCGAACGGCGCCGTAGTCCTCAGGTTCTGTAAAGACGAGAATCCCGTCTTCATCAACTTGAATATCTTCAGCGCCCGCTTCGATGGCATCCATCTGAAGAGTGTCGGAATCTACATCTTCCGTAAGTTCGATACCGAATTGGCCCTTCTTATTGAACATAAAGGCAACGGATCCGTCGGTCCCTAAATTGCCGCCGTGTTTATCGAACGCGTGACGAACATCGGGGGCCGTACGGTTACGATTATCCGTTAAGCAAAGTACCATGACGGCGATGCCGGAGGGCCCATAGCCTTCGTAGGTAACGGATTCAAAATTATCCGTTTCCCCGCCCCCCGCCGCCTTTTTAATGGCGCGTTCGATATTGTCATTAGGCATGTTTTCAGCTTTGGCGCTGTCGATGGCCGCTTTAAGGGCGGGATTGTATTCGGGATCCACTCCCCCCTCTTTGGCTGCTACGGTGATTTTACGAGCCATTTTGGTAAAGATCTTGCCTCGCTTGGCGTCTGCCTTTCCCTTTTTATTTTTTATATTATGCCATTTAGAATGTCCTGCCATATTAACCTCCTTTATTTATAACAAATAATAATTATATCACTTATAAAGATTATCTTTCAAACTTCGGCGGCATGTGGCGCTTGTGTTCGCTAATAGCGTGTTTGCGATCGATAGCGTCGCGGTTTTCACCTCGGTAATCTTCTCGGATCACCGCATCGAGCTCGTCGTATGTGAAGCCCATATCATCTTCGTCGGTTTGCCCGACGTATAGGCCCGCTGTCGGTTTCTTCTCGATAACTTCTTTTGGGAGATTAAGTTTCTTAGCAAGCTCAACCACTTCGCTCTTCACAAAATCGACGATGGGCATTAAATCACAAGCGGAATCACCGTATTTTGTAAAGTAGCCGATGTGATACTCGCTGGCATTGGAGCAGCCGCAAACCAGGTAGTTGCGGTCTTGGGCGTAGTAATAAAGCGTGGTGGAGCGAAGCCTCGGCTTAATATTGTTCTTTGCCATATCGTTGTCGCTGTTCATGGACGCGTCCACCAAAGCGCGATATGTCTCCGTAAGATCTACTTTTTCAATCTTCAGATCCAAAGTTTCCGCCACGAGGCGCGCATCCTTTTCGTCTTGAGGATTGGAATTAATGGGCATAATAATTCCCAGAGCATCGTCGCCGAAGGCGCGCTTGGCAAGGCCTGCCACCACTGCGGAATCGATACCACCGCTAAGGCCGAAGACCACGCCGTCGGCATGGGCATCTTTTACGATTTCTTTCATCCAATTGCAAACTGCTTCAATAGTATTCATTATTCTTCCCCTTTATAAAGTCGTTGATCGTAACTTTTTCCTTCATATAATAACTTGCCGTCGAGAACGGCACGCTCCGTCGGGTCTTCTTTTTCTATATGAACGGTACCCGATGTGGCATCCAGCAAATAATTCTTAAACGATTCATAACCCGTTTCATAAACCGTCGTCGTCACTTGCACTCGATCGGTAAAGACTGTGTCGATAATGGGATAGCCGTTTTGCATCATGTAGTTTTCGATGCTCCCGTGTTCCGTATAGTCATAGGTAAATGTAATATCTAAGGCTTTATGCATTTCTACCACGACAGCGTCATCCAGAGCCGCCGATGCGGCGGAGGAATAGGCCCGAATAAGGCCGCCGGCGCCAAGGAGTGTGCCGCCGAAATAGCGGGTTACCACGCAAACCACATTGGTCAGGCCGTTTCGCTTTAATACATCTAAAATAGGTGGACCCGCCGTCTTTTGCGGCTCCCCGTCGTCGTCGTACTTTTGAATGGACTGATCTTCGTTAATAATATAAGCGGTGCAATGATGGGTGGCGTCCTTGCCTTCGTCTCGAATCTTTTGAATAAAGGCCTCCGCCGCTTCTTTCGTCTTTACAAAAGCCACGCGCCCGATAAACTCAGACTTCTTCTCGATCAGGCTTACTTTTCCCTCTCGATAGACTGTCTTATACATAGCGCCTCCTTATCTGCTCTTTATAGCGATTTAAGTAAACTTTCGGGAGCGTGGCCTTGAGTTCCACGCCTTCATCAGTATATTCGAAGGAATCCACCGGAAAGCGACTTTTTATTTCTTCAACAAGGTGCATTTCCCCGTATGAAAATGCCATCTCCACTTTAACATATTTGGATTTTAATTCCTCTTCGATAGCTTCATACAAAGGCTCGATAGTAGGGTCCTTTTTCACCGATCCGTAAAGAACGCGATGTTCCGAAGGAAGGAAAGGCAATCTCTTATGTTCCATTTGATCCGCCTTATTGACAAATAAAATAATCGGCGTGTCGCGAACGCCCAGATCGCTTAAGAGTTTTTGTGTCGTCTCATAACGTAGTGCTTCATCTTCTCCCGATCCGTCGATCATATGAATAATGAGATCGGAATCTTTTAATTCTTCTAATGTGGTGTGGAATGATTCGATCAGGGTGGTGGGAAGATTGGATATAAAGCCGACGGTATCCGTTACATAGACAACCAACCCGCCGGGAAGGGTGATTCTCCTCGTATCGGGATCCAAAGAGGCAAAAGGCATGTCTTCTACGTAAACCTCCTTGCCCTGTGCCGACGATTCTCTGAGCAGTCGGTTCATAAGGGAGGATTTCCCCGCATTGGTATATCCTACAATAGCGATGGATGGAATGTCCGATCGTTCCCTCTGTTTACGACCCGTGTCCCGAACTTTTTGCGCCCGCTTCAGCTTCCTTTTCGTGCGCATTATATCGTCGTTAATGCGACGCCTGTCGATTTCCAATTTTTGCTCACCGGGTCCGCGAGTACCGATTCCCCCGCCCAGTCTGGAATAATTTTTCTTTCCGATCAAGTGGGTCTTTCCATATTCCAATTGTGCGAGATAAACTTGCAGTTTTCCCACGTCGGTACGGGCTCTCGATGCAAAAATATCTAAAATAAGTGCCGTGCGATCGAGGACGGGAAGATCCAATGCCTTTTCGATTTCCCGCATTTGAATACCGGTAAGCTCGCCGTCAAAAATCACGAGCTCCGCCTCGAGGGTTTCGGCGGCCATCTTAATTTCCTCCAGCTTTCCCTTTCCCATTAAAGTTGCCGGATGAAAGCTGCGTACCGTTTGCGTCGCTGTTCCCACCACTATACCGCCTGCTACATCTACGAGATCGTTCAGCTCATTTAAACTTTCTTCATTATATTTATTTTTATCGTCCCACGCTGCGGCGGTAATAACCTTCTGTCGTTCCGTAATATGTTTTTCCACACCAAACCTCCTTTCCTAAATATACACAATCACAAGCTTCTACGCAAGAAGGGGGCTATGCTATAATGTGGACAGGAGGATGACTATGTCCCATCAAATAAAAAATCATTCAAATACTATTCACCTCGCCCTCAGCATTCTCGCTTTCGTAGTCGTATTGATTGCGGGTATTTTGGGCGCATGGGTAGTTACCATTCTTCATTCCGTCGAGTCTGTCGACTTCAGCGAGCTTAAAGGCTCCATCGCCGAAACCTCGATTATTCTCGATGCGGACGGCAACACCATCGACGAGGTAGATCCTTCCGTCGTCAGTGAACACGTAGCATTAAATCAGGTGCCGAAACATGTGCAGGATGCTTTTTTGGCCATCGAAGACCGCAGTTTTTATGAACATCACGGCCTGGATCTACGTCAAATCTTTGCGAGTTTTGCCGCCAATATGAAAAGCGGCCGGGTTGTCCGAGGCGGATCCACCATTACGCAGCAGTTGGTTAAAAATGTGTATTTAAGCACCGATCAGTCCGTGGCTCGAAAATTAAAAGAAGCGTACATAACACTGGCCTTAGAAGAAAAACTTTCAAAAGAAGATATTTTAGAGGCCTATTTAAACCGCGTGGATCTGGGACTTGGCAGCCAAGGCGTGGAGGCGGCGAGCCAATCTTATTTTTCTAAACATGTCCAAGATTTAACCGTAGAAGAAGGAGCCCTTCTCGCGGGCATTGCAAAATCTCCCGCCAATTACCAAGCACTCAAGCGCATTCCGGCTTCTGACGATAAGAATGAGAATATCGTCGCCACACAATCCGTCGGCGATAAGGTATACGATCTTGAAAAGAACGAGCGCGCCATGGAGCGGAAAAATACCGTACTGCAGGCCATGGCCGACGCTCACTACCTTTCCTCCGAGGATGCCGAATCCGCATCATTAAAAGACATTCACTTTGCTCCGAAACAGGAGGAACCCTCTCCCTATACATCTTATGTAGCCGATTTCGTAACTGAGGAAGCCGTTCAGGCGTTGATGACCGCTCAAAAAATCGATCGCGATCGCGCCACACAAATGATTCGGGAAGGTGGCCTCACCATTCAATCAACAATCGTCCCTCAATATCAAAAGGGCATGGAAGATTTGTACGACGGTTACGCCCAACTGATCCAAAACGGACGCAACCGTGGCGCTCATTTCGTAGATTTTTCTACCGATGAATTTGGAAATATGATAGATGAAAAAGGCGACACTCTCTACCTGCGTTACGGCAATCTGTTCGATAGCGATGGTAATTTACATTTAGCCAAAGACTATTACAAGTTCAAAAACGGAAATCTTATCTTCCATAATCCCGCCTTTGTTCAAAAAAATAATACGGTTCATCTTAAAAATCTCTATACATTGGACGGACGCGACAATTTGAAAACTATCTCCGGCGGCACAACCGCCTTTGAACCGGGAGAAATTACAGGCGATAAGGAGTTTAAGATTTCAAAAAACGTCTTGGATAAATACGGTGATTTCATTAAAGAAGAAGACGGAAAGTTAGTCTTTTCTAAAGAACTCTTCCTCTTTCCGGAAGAGTCCAGTTTACAACCTCAGTCCGCCGCCCTTATTACGGATAATGAAACCGGCGGAATCGTCGCTCTTGCAGGCGGAAATAGTTTACGTAATCCGGCCCGTCTCCGTTTCAATCACTTAAACAGCAGACGCCAACCGGGAACCGCCCTCGTGCCCTTATCGACCTATTTGACGGCACTAATAGAAGGTGATACTCTCGCCACTTCTTACGACGACACGCCTCTTAAGATCGACGGTGCCATTTGGCCGGCGCAGAGAGAATTCTACGGCTACGATGTCTTGGCCGACGGTGCAGCCCACACGCGAGAGGCCATCAGCGGCAAAATCATCGAACGCTACGGTTTCGATGGGAGCTTAAAGACGCTGAAACTTCTCGGCCTTTACGACAATTCTTCGGAAGATGCCATTCGCACGCCTTCCGAAGATAAGGCGCGCAATGACCTTACCTACGACGGCCTGGCATCCGGTAATCTCGTAGACGGAGTAAGTTTGAAAGAGCTCGTAAGTGCCTATTCTAAAATCGCTTCTCCTCAGGTGGGCGAAAACTATATAGTAGAATCTATTCAGGACGGGGAAGGCAAGATACTCTACCGACACGAATCGAAATCTGTTACTTTCCCGAAGGAAAGCAATGTACTTCTTCGCTACGCCCTCTCCCTCTCGCCCTTATCGAAGTCTATTCAGCAACAGGGCTACGACGCATACGCTATCTTCGGTGAAAATAAATTTAACTCCGACTACATGACCGTGGGCTCCACCCCTCGCTATACTTACGGCCTTTGGATGGGCAATGAAATTCAAAAGCTACCCCTAAGCGACAATCAGGATCTCGCAAAGTCCTTTTACGCTTCCCTCTATGGAATTGTCGGTGACAAAGATCAGTGGACTCTCCCCGATTCTTTGGAAATGGTTGAGGTAAGCGACAAGACCGGCGGACTCGCCTCCACTTACGCAAGGCGCGCCGGCTCCACGATTACTCTTCCTTTCCTACCGGGAACGGCACCGAAGGAGGTTACGGAAGATTACACACGCCTTCTTATCTGCTCGGTCTCGGGCGAGAGAGCTTCCACCTACTGCCCTCACGAAACCATTACCTATGGTTATTACTTCGTGCGACCGAAGGGATATGACCCGTCTCAATTCGATAATATCCGTCCGAAGGATTATTATACGCTACCCTCGGGTTATTGTAAGATTCACACTAAGGAATGGTACGAAGAAATGCAACGACAACAGGAAGAGCAGGAGAAAGAACAGGAAGAAGCTCTAAAAGCTCAAGCCAAGCAAAATAAGAATAATCGTTCCTCGTCGAAGAAAACGACGAATAATCGTAAAAATACGAGGCGGTAAACTAATGTGTAACTACCGGCCTTTTGGGTAAACTATATGTATAGTGAGGAGGCAGATATGAAGTTTAAGAAAATTTTAAAAATATTAGCTTTTACGAAAGCGTTTAAAGCCCTAAACCACAAACCCGTGCGAAAGGCATCGGGAGGAATTTTCAAAAAGTACATTTTATGGAAAATCTTGAGACGCAGATAATATGTAAAGGACCTCGAAGTGATTCGAGGTCCTTTAAATTTAGAATGTAATCCCAGGTATATCCACGGACTTTATAGTACAAAAAGATCGAGTGCAGTTTCACTCGATCTTTTTATTTGTGCCGGAACATATTGTCAAGTAATAAGAGATTGGTCAGACTGCCGACGCCGCCCGGAACGGGAGTAACATATTTTGCCTCGTCCACCACCCGATCGAAGTCCACATCTCCTACCATCTTTCCTTCTTCTGTAAAGGCGATGCCGCAATCGATGATACACTGGTCTTTCGATACGAAGGACTCGTCCACCCATCGACATTGTCCCGTACCGTAGACAACGAGATCGAAGTTTTTCGCGAGTTCGGGGATTGATTCGGTTTTAGAATGGCCGATAGTAACCGTAGCATTTTCATCGAGCAACATCATGGCAAGAGGCTTACCGATAACCATGGAGCGATTGATAATAAGTACCCGTTTACCCTTTAAGTCCATCATATCTTTAGCGATTAAAAGCGCGCTCTTGGCCGTGGCCGGATAAATGGAAGCTTTGGATGTAAAAACTTTCCATTGATTGGACGGTCCCAAACAGTCAATATCTTTGTCGCTGTCGATGACACTGTCAATTGCATCTGTATCTAAATGTTTCGGCAGCGGATGGAACAATAGGATTCCCCCGACTTTCTCGTCGAGATTACCTCTTTTTATTTCGGCGATGATTTCACTTTCCGTCGCCAATTCGGCAAAAGTTGACACTTCTACCTCGATGCCCACACTATCGGCGGATTTTTTAATGGAATTCTCGTAGCTTATGTCTGCCGGATTATCGCCGACTCGTAATATTAAAAGCTTGTAGCCAATTTCACGCTCCCTTGCCCGGTCCGCTTTGTCTCGTAGTATGCACTTGACTTTGTCTCTTAACGGGGAAATGTCGTATTTCATAAAATCCTCCTAATAAAAAAGAAGCGGCTGTGCCGCTCCTTCCGTTCCATTTACAGGACGCGCATCGCGTTGACAAAGCGTGAGCTGTAATATTTTTCAGTTAATTTATTTTCTTTAACTCTTGCACTTCCGCTGGCAGCGTGAACGAATACATCGTTGCCGACATAAACGCCTACGTGGCTGACACCTTTACCGGTGGTGTTAAAGAAGACCAGGTCGCCGGCTTGCAGTTCCGAACGATCTACCGGCGTGCCCACTTGGGATTGTGCCGAAGAGGTTCTGGGAAGGGAGATACCCATCTCTTTTACATAAATTGCATATACCAAACCGGAGCAATCGTATCCGTTTCCGCCTGTTGCGCCCCATACATAGGGGGAGCCGATTTTGCTGTAAGCGGAATCGATGACGCGTTGTGCTTTTGCGCCGTCAACCTTGGGAGCCGGAGCGCCCTTTACTTCAGCTTTGGCCTCTACCTTCGGCGCCTGACGTTGAATAACTTCACGTTTTACGGCTTGCACTCCACCTTCGCCGAAATCTAAATAGTTCGGATCGATTTGGAAGTCTTTGCCTTCTTCATTTAAGATGATAAAAAGACCGTCTTTATATCCTACGACATTGACAGTGTTATTTTTCTTAACTGTGAAAACGCCGTTCGTATTTTCAAGGGTTAAATCTTGCTTTACTTTTGCAGCTGTGGTGTAGGGACCTTCTACAGCTTCGACAAAACCGTATTCTATGGAGCCGAAAAGACCGTCGACGGTGTTGACCGCCACGCCCTTGCTGTAGTGTGTTACTGCTTCCAGTGTTTCGCCGATAAAAAGATTGCGAACAACCTTGCCGTCTTTTCTAAGAACAGCATTTTTCTTTACGACGTATTCTTGGGGTTTACCTTCGGTTACGAGAATTTTAGTCTTCGGAACCGTTACTTTAGCGTTGCCCTTTTTTACGATATAACCATTGTCGGTGGTATCGATAATATTTGCCTTTTCCTCAACGGCAAAACCGATTTGCTTGCCACTGTACAATGTCGTGCTATGATCCTGAACGAAAACGCCGGTATCTCTTAGACCTACCACTGAAATTAATGCCAGTGCTGCAGTTCCGATGGTAAGTTTAATTTTCTGATTCATTTAAAAGCTACACTCCTTATGTAAGTCATCTGTTTCGTTTAAAACAAACGTCAAACGTCATGAATTCTCTCGGGAATTTAGATATTTCTTAATGATCTTTGGAAATTATAACATGATCGGTTACAAAATGTAACTATTTCATGGGTCATTTGTGTTACTTCTTTGTTACAGCTTTGTGACTTTATGTTATGTTTTTAACCTCCCGATTAAAGCTTATAGCCACTCCATTAATAATAGAATGGTATAATAAAATAGAAGTTAAAAAGGAGGTGATGTATTTGGAATATGAATCCGACTACGAATTTTTAAAAGAACAATTGGAACAGGTCATTCGACGTGGCGATGTCGATGATGCTTCTGCCTTTTTTGATCAATACCACGCAGTGGATATCGACGAGGTTTTAGAAGATCTGGAACCTGCAGATCTTCAATTCTTCCTATTTATGCTCGATGCCGAACAGGTCGCCGATCTAATAGAAAATGCCGAGCCCGATCTGCAACCTAAAATGACGCGGTTTTATTCTACGAAAGAATTAATCGAAATTTTCAGCTTTATGACGAACGCCGATGTAGCAGACTTGCTGGGCCTTATGTCGACGAAACGACGCAAGGAAGTTTTAAACTATATGAAGGCGAGCGAGTCCGACATTTTAAAGATGATCCTTTCCTATGAAGAGGACAGCGCCGCCAGGATTATGACCACGGAATTTATATCTCTGCGTCAAAGTTTAACTGTGCGGGAGGCCCTCTTAAAAATAAAGGAAATCGCACCGACCACCGAAATTATCGAATCCATCTTTATTACAGACGATCGCCACCGCATTCAGGGAATCGTTAATTTAAGAGATATTCTCGTGGCTCCCGGCTTTAAACCTTTGGCCGATCTCGTTGAAAACCATCCTTTCTTCGTTTACGCCGAACAGGATCAGGAGGAGGCCGCCAACCTCATTTATAAATACGATCTGAAATATCTTCCGGTCGTCAATAAAAACATGGCCATATTAGGCGTCATTACAAGCGACGATATTATCGACGTTATGGAAGAAGAACATAATGAAGATATTCTCGCCATGGGTGGGGTTTCGAAAGATGAGGAATACGACTCCAGTTTCTTCCACTCCATTAAAAGCCGCCTACCCTGGCTCGTAATCAACTTGTTTACGGCCTTTATGGCCTCGGCGGTGGTCAGTATGTTTGAGTCTACCATCAGCCAGGTTGTAGCACTCGCCGCCGCCATGCCCATCGTAACGGGGATGGGAGGCAATGCAGGCAATCAGGCACTTTCCATCGTGCTTACGAGTCTCGCCCGGGATGAAATCAGCTTAGAAGATGATTTGTCCCTTATTCTGAAAGAGATCGCATTAGGCCTTTTCGACGGCGCCGTCATCGGTCTCTTTGCAGCCGTGGTCTTGTATCTGAAGTACCAAAATTTCTATTTAGGTCTTATTATCTTTGCCGCCATGATTTTAAACATGGTCATAGCAGGAGTCGTAGGTTTCCTGCTTCCACTACTCTTCGATAAGATGAAAATCGATCCTGCCATCTCCTCTCCTATTTTTTTAACGACGGCGACGGATATTTGCGGCTTCTTTATTTTCCTTGGACTGGCTACGACGATTCTACCGAAATTACTGTAATCAAAAAAGAGCGGACCATTTCAGATCCGCTCTTTTTTGATGCCTAAGATTTTATCCAGGATGTTCATATCGATGGCCGCCTCTACACCGTCGGCAAGTTTTTCGTATTGCATATCTTTAAAATTTAAATAGTCTACCGATTCGCCTCGCTCCAGATTCTTTAATTCTCGCAATCGATTGATCGCACTGTCGGCTATGTCCGGAGCGTCAAAAAAGCCGTGAAGATAGGATCCGAATATATGCTCATCGAGTACCACACCTCCATATTCAGTTAATGGTTTCTCCTCTTTCGATAAGGTGGTACGACCCATATGAAGTTCGTAGCCTTTTACCTTTAGTTCCTCTCCATAACGTAGAAGATCGCCTCCGTAAGTAATGGTCGTTTCAACTCGCTTCTGTTCCTTTACAGATGTAATTTCCGTGTCTGCATCTATAAGGTGGAGGCCGTCGATTTCGCCTCCTTCTTCGATTTTATGGGGGTCTCGTATGCGTGCACCGAGCATTTGAAAGCCGCCACATATGGCGAAGAGCGGCTTTTTATTGTGTGCATGACGAAGCACCCGGGCGTATATTCCGGATTCTTTTAACCACTTTAAATCCGCCATAGTATTTTTCGTCCCGGGCAATATTAATAGATCAGGATCGCCCACTTCTTCCACTCGCTCCACATAGCGAAGGGAGACATCGTCGTAGAGTGCGAAAGGCGCCACATCCGTAATATTGGAGACGTGGGGAAATTTTATAACAGCGATGTCGATCGGGGCATTTTGTTTCCACTGAAAGGGTGTAGCCAGGGAATCTTCCGCATCCAATGTAATATCCATATAGGGCACGACGCCGAGCACGGGCCTTTTCGTATATTCTTCAAGCATTTCAAGTCCCGGTTCAAGAATAGACACATCGCCCCGAAATTTATTGACGATAGTTCCCTTAAAAAGATTCCTCTCCTCGTCATCGAACAAAACGTGCGTCCCCACGACGGCACCGAACATTCCCCCGCGATCGATGTCCGCCACGAGGAGTGCCGGAATATTTACCGACTTGGCAAAGCCCATGTTCACCATATCTACCGATTTTAAATTAATCTCCGAGGCGCTCCCCGCACCTTCGGCAATAATAATATCGTACTCTTTTTCGAGGGATCTATAAGCGACAATCGCTTCTTTAAACAGCTCAGGTTTCGATGCGTAATATTCTTTCGTGCTCATATTTTTTAAAACCCTGCCGTTTACGATAACCTGGCTTACGCCCTTCCCCGTCGGTTTCAAAAGAATGGGATTCATTCGGTGATCAGCTTCGATTCCCGCCGCCTCCGCCTGCATAAGTTGCGCTCTGCCGATCTCCTCGCCGCTTTTTGTGACGCCGCTGTTCAACGCCATATTCTGCGCCTTAAAGGGACATACCTTAAAGCCGCGACGCTTATAGATTCTAAGGAGCGCCGCCACCATGGCGCTCTTTCCCGCATTGGATGCGGTGCCTAATAAGATAATCCCTGCCACGGTGTCGCCTCCTTCAGTTTCATTAAAATTCGTCGCCGTAAATTATGATTGCCGCTTAAATGAAGATGGGGAAAGCCTGCATAAAGATTTTCCCCATGAAAACCCGCCTTGCGCTCCCTATTGCGTTTGGCTTTTTTCATCGTAAAATCTTCCCCGACTACCGTGGTCTGTCCGTAGTGAAATTCATGAACGGGTACTGACTCGCCCGCTTTCATTAATAGGCCGTCAGTTTTCGATTCCATAAAGTGGTAACCGAAGTTCTTTAAAGAATCCGTCATCCCGGCTTTACCCGGCAAAAGATCCCATGCCGACACATCATCTATAGATTCCAGAAGGCTCATATAACCACCGCACTCGGCGATCAGCAAATGGTCTTTACTTAGATAGTCTCGTAATTCTTCTTTAAGAGCCGCATTGTTTGAAATCTCATCTTTGTAGAGCTCGGGATAACCGCCTCCTAAATAAAGCCCCGAAATGCCTTTCGGTAAGGAATCGTGAAGGGGCGAAAAGGGAATCCACTCCACTCCGGCCTCCAGGAAATCTTCCAGGACGTCTCGATAATAGAATTGAAAAGCCTCGTCTCTTGCAATGGCGACTTTCACTTTGCCTATGTCGATTTTTTCCCGACCCATTGCATCTGTCGGCTTTACATCGGCGAGATCGAGAAGCTTCTCCATATCCACATGCTCTTCAACCAAATCCGCCAATTGATCGGCGTATACTCTTAAATGCTCCACCTCTTCCGGCCGAAGGAGGCCTAAGTGGCGGGATGAAAGCCTGCCTTCGACGGAGGGAATACACCCCAGGAGCGGAAGCCCGGTGTAATCTTCGATTATTTTTTCATAATAGGATGCGAGCATAGGTTTCGTTTCATTTAAAATGATCCCGGCAATGCGATTGGGGTCGAAGTCTAAGAACCCCTTTATCTCCGCCGCCAAACTCGCGCCCTTCCCCTTCCCCGACATAACGAGGATCGTCGGCGTGTCGGTTAAGACGCTCATTTCCGCACAAGATGCTTTTGTCGTGGTATAGATGCCGTCGTAATAACCCATAGCGCCTTCAATCAGTACGAGATCCGTCTTTTCCATCTTGGATAAAAGGGATCGAATGTAATTTTCCTCCATTAAAAAGGAATCCAGATTGTAACCGTCGCCGCCGAGGGCGCGGTGATACATTGGGTCGATGTAATCGGGACCGATTTTGGCAGTGGACAGATTTAAGCCGCGGCGTGTAAAGGCGCGAATCAGCCCCATGGTAATTGTAGTCTTTCCGGCGCCTGAACTCGCGGCGGAAATCATAAGACGCTTCATTTTAAACTCCATTCATAGGCCTCGCGCTCCGTACCGTCGGCCACAGTAATGATGCCGCAGTAAGAAAAGCCCGAAATCTCGATCAATCGTCTCATAGCTTTATTGTCCTCGTGGGTGTCTACTCGAATAGCATCCACATTTCGAGATGCTGCATATAGTTTAATACGATTCATCATGCGGCGCCCCATCCCTTTGCCTACGTATTTTTCCGATACCACGGAGCGGTGGATGGTAAGGTACTCCCCGTCAGTGCGCCACGCACCGTCGATGGCGGCGTAGGTCGGGTCCTTTCCCTCAGCTAAAACGGCAGTGCCGACGATATTACCATTATCTTTGAAGATGAAAGTATGACCTTTTAAAATACCTTCCAATATAGTCTCTTCCGTCGGGTCCATCCCCTGCCATTGATTCACGCCTTCTCGCTTTAATTTCTCACGTCCGCTCTGAACCAATGAAAGGACGCTTTCTAAATCGTCTTCTTCCGCAACCACCATTTCGAGCGGTTCGTATAGATCGAAGGACACTTCCCGATCTATTTTCATTTGATTCCTCTCGATTAATGTATCCATTACATAAATTTCCACGCCTTTTTCATAGGCGCTCCTGAGTTCGTCGCCGAAGTTCGGATCGGTTTCGTCGTTGGGACTGAAGAGCACGGGGCCTTTCATCTGCACGACAAAAAACACGCCGGCCTTTTCTCCCGCCGCCGCAAGCTCGCCTAATTCTCGGAGATGCTTTGTACCCCTCGTCGTCGGAGCGTCGGGAAAGCGGGCATGGCCGTCTTTTTCAAGCGTTACGCCCTTCACTTCTATAAAGCCGCTCCCCTCGCTCCCTTCGACGTAAAAATCGAAGCGACTTCCGCCGTGGGTAACTTCTCGCTTAAAGCTGTGAATTTTCCCGAAACCCTTCAGCGTAGGCTCGGTGGCCAGATATTCCGCCACTAAATGATTGGGCGCTTGGGAATCGATATTGACCCACATACCCCCTTTATCCACGGTAACGAGGGAGTAGGCTGTCTTTCGTTTGGAGCCGGGCTCCGCACCGTTTAAAACTACTTTCCGCCCCGAAATGAAAAGCTCACGGCAGCGGCCCGTATTGGGTACATGGACGGGAAGTTTTACCCCGTTTTTTTCTATATACGCAATGAAGCGATTTTCCCTTTTAAGAAAAACCGCTTCTTCCATTCTGCTATAGTGCATTTTATTCTTCCTTCTGTTTAAAGTGCCAGATCAAATAAGCTATACCGGCCACGACGAGAAGCGCCGCGATGACATATTTGTAATAGCCCAAATAGGTCAAAATAATATGCCAGTTTTCACCGGTCTTGTACCCGAGATAGGTCAAGATCAGGTTCCACACGAGAGAACCGACGGCGGTCAAGACGGAAAAAAGAGGCAGGGGCATTTCCACCATTCCCGCGGGAATGGAGATCAAGCTGCGAATAATGGGGACGCAACGGCCGATGAGAACGAAAATCTTTCCTTTATCTTCGAATTGATGGACTACGGTCAAGATCTCTTTGCGCTTAAAACCCAGCTTTTTCATCCAGCCTCGTTCCGCCGAATCGTAAATCTTTTCTGTGGGAACGAGACGACCGATGCCGTAGAGAATATAGGCGCCGAACAGGGAACCTGCCGTCGCCGCCAGGGCCGTGGGCAGGAAATTAAGATTTCCCCGCCCTACAAAGAATCCACCTAAGAGCAGAATCACTTCCGACGGAATGGGCGGAAAGATATTTTCGACGAAAATCAAGAAAAAGACGGCGAAGTATCCGTAGGATTCGATAGCCGAAACAATAATAGATTCCAATTTTCTACCTTTCCCTTATCCCTTTAAATACTTTACCAACAACTCGTTGGCCATTTGGGGATTCGCCTTTCCGCGACTTTTTTTCATAACTTGTCCGACAAGGAAGCCGACGACGCGGTCTTTACCGTTTCTGAACTGCTCCACAGACTCGGGATTTTCGTCCAGAACTTCTTTTACGAAGGCTTCGATTTCAGAGGCATCGCCGATTTGAACGAGGCCCTCTTCTTCGATAATATCTTTCGGCTTTTTGTCTTCTTCGCACATTTTACGGAAGACTTTTTTGCCGGCGTTATTGTTGATCTTCGATGACTTAATCTGTTCGAGAAGATATGCGAAATCTTCAGCCTCAAAGGGGACATTCATTTCCCCGTCGTCGGTCACTTCGATACGACGAAGGAACTCAGTCATAAACCAATTGGAGAGCATATCGTAATCTTTAAAGTGTTCCGCAACTTTTTCGTAAAAGTCCGCCACAATTTGAGTGGCGCAGATAACCTTGGCGTCGTATTCTTTCAGCCTGTAAGTTTCGATAAAACGCTTTAATTTCGCATCGGGAAGTTCCGCCATTTTGGAGCGTACCTCGGCGATCCATTCGTCGTCGATAAACAAGGGACCGAGATCCCCTTCAGGCGCAAAGCGATAGTCGCTTTCCGTATACTTCGTACGCATGACGATGGTTTCATTGACGCTGTCGTCCCAGCGGCGAGTGGCGCGAGGTTCACTTTCGCCCTTTTCCATCATGGCGATTTGGCGATCCACTTCGTAGTCGATAGCCTTTTCTACGGCGCGGAAAGAGTTTAAGTTCTTGACCTCACTGATGGCGCTGCGCTCGCCCGTTTCTGTATTTTTAATATTGACATTGACGTCGCATCTGAGAGATCCCTCTTCCATCTTTACGTCGGAAACACCGAGATAGCGCAAGGTATTTCTGAGTTTTTCCAGGAAGATTCTCGCCTCTCTACCCGAACTCATGTCAGGATCCGAAACGATCTCGATGAGGGGTACGCCGCAGCGATTGTAGTCCATAAGGGTCGTACCCTCATCGGTATGAAGGCTCTTGCCCGTATCTTCCTCGATTTGAATTTGGTGAATGCCGATTTTTTTAGCTTCCCCCTCGTCGCCTTCGATTTCGATATAGCCGTGGTTTGCGACGGCTTCGTCGGTTTGGGTGATTTGATAGCCCTTTGTAAGGTCCGGATAGAAGTAATTTTTTCTGTAGAACGTACTTTTGTGATTGATAGTCATGTGGAAGGCCGTCGCGATTTCAATGGCTCGCTCTACAGCCCCTTTGTTGAGAACCGGCGTCGCACCGGGCATGCCCAAACACACGGGGCAGGTGCAGGTATTCGGTTCCCTGCCGTAGGCGTTTTCACAACCACAAAATGCCTTGGTTTTCGTGGAAAGCTCCACGTGGATTTCCAATCCCACAATGGTCTTGTAACTCATCAGATATTCCCCTCCAATTCTCTTGCCGTTTGAATCGCTTGAATATCATTGCCCTTCTTCGGAATGATTTGAATGCCTACGGGCAATTTATTTTTCTTCGTCGCCGGCACGCTGATACCGCCCGTGCCGATTAAGTTGACGGGTACTGTAAATAAATCCAGCATATAAATTTCTACCGGCGTCATATCGTCGTCGATGGGCACTGCCACCGTCGGAGAAGTGGGGCAGAGGATAATATCGTGATCTTCAAAGACCCCGTTAAATTCCTCGATCATGGCGTGGCGCATTTCAAGAGATTGTTCCCAATACTCTTTGGAGTGATCCATACTCATAATGTAGGAACCGATCATAATGCGGCGCTTAACTTCCGTACCGAAGCCTTCGCTACGGGTTCGAACGTAAAGTTCTTCGATATTTTCGTAATCGTCGGTGATATAACCGTAATTGATGCCGTCGTAGCGACTCATATTCGGTGCGATTTCGCCGTTGACGAGAATATGATAAATGGCGATGGCGAGATCCAAAGTTCCGATGTGAACGTATTCGATTTTCGCACCTTTGGATTTCATAAATTCAACAGTATGAATAAAGGCTTCCCGAACCTCATCTTGAACTTCGAAGGTTTTGAATACGTCGGGAATGGCTACTTTCAAGCCGTCCAAAGATTTTGCATCTTTTTTTCCGTCCAAGTGGAGAGACTCGTTGCCGATACAGGTGGCATCGTGCAGATCCGACCCTTCCAAAATGGAAAGAACGTACTCCACATCGTCGACGCTTTTGGCGAGGACGCCCACTTGATCGAATGTGTTCGCCATAGATGCTACGCCATAGCGGGAAATACTGCCGTGAGAAGGCTTCATGCCGACCAGACCGCAGAATGCCGCGGGCTGACGGACGGAGCCGCCGGTATCGGTTCCCAGGCTTACGGCACAAAAATCAGCTGCGACCGATGCAGAACTGCCGCCGGAACTGCCGCCGGAAACTCGTGTAGGATCTACCGGATTTTTCGTCACTCCGTAATAGGAATTCTTCGTTGAAGAACCCATGGCGAATTCATCCATATTGACCTTACCGATGAGGATGGCGTCTTCACGCTTTAATTTTTGGGTCACGATGGCATCGTAAGGGGATACGAAATCGTCGAGCATTTTAGACGCACAGGTCATGCGTACATCTTTTACGGCGATATTGTCTTTTACCGAAACGACGATGCCCGCCAATTTTCCAAGAGGTTCGCCTTTTTCACGTTTTTCATCCAGCTCTTTCGCCTTGGCGCGGGCCATGTCTTCCATAACGGTAATAAAAACATTGAGCTCGCCGTCGTCACGTTTGATTTTATCTAAATACGCCTCCACCAGTTCACTACAGGTAATGTCGCCGTTTAAAAACAGCTCCCTGGTTTCCAGGCCGGTTTTTTGAATCAGATTCATATTCCCTCCTTAATCGACAAATTTAATTATTTCGAAATAGCCATATTTCGTCGATACGGCATTTTTCGTCGCATCCTCGCGATCCAGCGACGGACGAATCTCATCGTCTCTTAGGCGATTCGGTAATTTATTCGTATGGAAAGTCGGCGCACAATGAACTTTCGCCTCTTTAATCGTATCGATCAGATCCATAGTGTCGGAAAAATCTTGTACAATGCCGTCCAACTCTTCGTCGCTGAAATGTAATTTCGAAATTTCCGCAATATGTTTTATTTCATCTTTTTTCATTATCGATCTCCCCATTTCTCATAAAATTCTGCTTCATTTACTATCTCCACGCCCAGGCTTACGGCTTTGTCCACTTTACTTCCGGGATTATCGCCTGCCAGGACGGCGTCCGTATTTTTAGAAACCGAACCGGTCACTTTTGCGCCGCGGCGCTCCAGTGATTCCTTAATCTCATTTCTAGGCTTTGAAAGGGTGCCCGTCAGAACGAAGGTAAGCCCTTCCAAATCGCCGCTTCTCTTGAGCTCTTCGTATTGAATTTCGATGCCCGCATTAAAAAGATCGCCTACATAGTGGCCGATAATATCGTCGCCGAAAAAGACCCGTATCTCCCGTGCCGTTTCCGGTCCGATGTCTTCGATGGTTTGAAGTTCTTCTTCACTTGATTTTTGCAGCTCGTCGAAGTTTTTAAAATGAGCGGCCAAATCCCTCGCCGTCTTTATACCCACTCCGCCGATTCCTATGGCATAAAGAAAGCGATGGAAGGGAATCTTCTTGGATCCGTCGATAGCATTCAGGAGATTGCTCGCCTTTTTTTCGCCGAAGCCTTCGAGTGTTAAAAGGTCTTCCATTGTCAGGCTATAGATATCGGGGATTTCATGTAAAAGACCCCCCTCGATTAATGCGGAAGCCGTCTTTTCGCTCAGCCCTCGAATATCCATGGCATCCCGAGAGGCGAAGTGGTCCATGCGCCGCACAAGCTGTGGCTCACAGCCGATGGTGTTCGGGCAAAAACTGTGTACGCCGTTTTGAACGAGCTCCGTGCCGCAAGCGGGGCAGGTCGTGATCATGGGAATTTCTTCCCCCTCGTCTCCTACTCCCTTTAAAATTTCAGGGATAACATCATTGCTTCGGCGAAGTAACACTTCTCCGCCTTTCATTACGCCCTTTCTCCGAATGTCGTCGTAATTATTGAGGGTCGCCCTTGAAATGGTGACGCCGTCGATTTCTACGGGATCGAGAATGGCAGTCGGCGTCACTTTACCCGTGCGACCGACACCCCATTCAACATCTAAAAGAGTGGTAACCACTTCCTTCGCTTCGAATTTATAGGCGATGGCCCATCGAGGGAATTTTACGGTGTAGCCCAAATGGTCTCGCTCGTTGACGTCGTTGATTTTGATGACCACGCCGTCTATCATCACATCTAGATCTTCTCGCCTGCGCTCCACTTCCTCGATAAAATCCAAGACACCTTTAAAATCGTCAAGCTTTCGCGTCATGGGATGGACGAGAAAACCCTGCTCTTTTAAGAACGATTTAATCCCCTCGTCGGTTTCAAAAGTCATGCCCTCGGCATAAGTTAAGTTATAGAGATAAGCCGTTAAATGGCGACGTCTCGTTTCCTTTGGATCCAAATTTCGAAGGGCACCTGCTGCGCCGTTTCGCGCATTTTTTAAAGACACTGATGCCGTGCGATTATAGGCCTCCAGGGATTTAAAAGGCATAAGCCCTTCCCCTTGCACGATTAAATGACCCTTAAAAGGAATGGTCAACGGAACCGAGGAAATCGTAAGGACCTGCTCCGTAATCACTTCGCCGACGGTGCCGTTGCCTCTCGTGACGGCGCGGGTAAGCTTACCGTCATCGTATGTCAATGAGATCGTTAGACCGTCGAATTTAAGCTCCGCCATATAACCTTTATCAGACGCCCCTGCACTTTCCATGCGGTTCATCCACCCGGTCAGGGTTTCATAATTTTGCGCCTTGTCCAGGGAATAGAGAGGATATTCGTGCTGAAATTTTTCAAAACCTTCCAGCAGATCTCCGCCCACTCTCCGGCTGGGAGAATCGAAGAGTACCTCGCCCGTTTCACTCTCCAATCGCAATA
This sequence comes from Aedoeadaptatus nemausensis, assembly GCF_903819165.1. Classification (GTDB taxonomy): domain Bacteria; phylum Bacillota; class Clostridia; order Tissierellales; family Peptoniphilaceae; genus Aedoeadaptatus; species Aedoeadaptatus nemausensis. The sequence continues at coordinate 22,079 of NZ_CAIJCS010000014.1, read as the reverse complement.
GCTCGTCATAAAGAGCATCATATTCTTTATCGCTCACGATGGGATCGTCCAAAGTGTAATAGGCATGGGCCCACGTATTCAGCTGGTCGACTATCTCACGCATGTCCATCTTATTCCTTCTTTCTCAAAGGGGCAATTTTTATATTTAATGTCTTCAGTCCTTTTCCTTCAAAAGCGATGACCGCTTCGTCTCCTTTTAATTGCACGACCATACCCTCGCCCCATTTTTTATGCATCAGTTTATCGCCTACGGCAAAGTCCACATCGCCTTTTTCTTTCGGAGCTGCCTTAACTGCAGGTCTTGCACCCGTGGTTCCCGTAAAAATGGCGTGGCCGGATTTTTGATTCTTCTTCACCGGTTCGTTGTCGATGATCTCGATCACATCTTCAAGTTCTTTGATAAAGCGACTCTTCACCGCAGGCTTTCGCTTGCCGTAGAGTGTGCGGGATTTGGCGGAAGATAAGAAAAGTTTTTCCTCAGCCCGAGTCATGGCGACATACATTAGCCGCCGCTCTTCTTCCATTTCTTCTTCCATATCAAAAGCGCGAGAAGTGGGGAAAAGCCCTTCTTCCAGCCCCACTACGAAGACAATGGGAAACTCCAAGCCCTTTGCACCGTGAATCGTCATCAGTTGCACGGAGCGATCCTCATCTACCAATTCATTTTTATCCGAGATCAGACTTAAATTGCCTAAAAAGTCCGTAAGTGTTAAATCGGGATTGTCGCGCTGAAATTCAGCTGCCGCGGACACGAACTCGTCCAGGTTTTCAAGGCGAGTTTGGGACATTACCGTATCTTCTTTTTTTAAGTCTTCGGCATAGTGGCTCTCGAACAAAATCGCTTCCACCAATTCGCTTAAACTTAATTCCTCTTTCTTATTCATTAAGAGGTGGATTAAGTTGACGAATTGCTTTATGTTTTTTTGCGCACGAATTTTTAACTCGTCGTTTTCTTCGAGAGTCTCCATAACCGTAAAGAGATCCAAGCCCTTTTCATCAACGTAAGATTGGAGCTGATCCACCGTCGTTTCGCCGATGCCTCGCTTCGGCACATTGACGATGCGGCGAAGGCTCACATCGTCCTTCGGATTGTCGATCACTTGAAGATAACCGATGACATCTTTAATCTCCATGCGATCGTAAAAGCGGAGACCGCCGACGACACGATAGGGAATCCCCTCCCGCATAAGCGCCTCTTCAAAACCGCGCGACTGAGCATTGGTTCTGTATAAGATAGCCATATCGCCGAAAGAAGCGCCCTTGTAATTTAAATGGATCATCTTTTGAATGACGGCCATTTCCTCTTCGCTGCTGTGGTAAAACTCCTTGAAGACAATGGGATCGCCGCCCTCGCGATCGGTCCAGAGGTTTTTCTTTTTAAGGGCCGGATTATTGGCGATGAGCGTATTAGCCCCTTTTAAAATCGGCGTCGTGGACCGATAATTTTGCTCCAGCATAATGGTGCGGGCTCCCGGAAAATCTTTTTCGAAAGAAAGAATATTTCCGATATCGGCGCCGCGCCAACGATAAATGGACTGGTCGTTGTCCCCTACTACCGTAAGGCCCACGGCTTTTTCCGAAAGCATCTTTACGAGTAAATATTGAATGTGGTTCGTATCCTGATACTCGTCTACGAAAACATAGGCAAATTTTTGTTGGTAAAACGCCAGGACGTCCGGATGCTCCTGAAAAAGTTCCACAGTCTTTACGAGCAAATCGTCGAAGTCCATGGCGTTGTTTTCCCGCTTCTTCTTCTCGTATAAGCGATAGGCCTCCGCCATTTGCCGCTTATGGAAATCGCCGAAATACATTTTCATGGCTTCATCCGCCGACATGCCCTCGTTTTTCCAATTGGAAATTTGGCTGAGTACGCCGAAGGGCTTGAACATTTCCTTGCTCATATTGAGCTCGTTCATACAATCTTTAATAAGCGTCTTCTGATCGGCACTGTCATAAATTGCGAAGTTGGAATCGTAACCGATGGCGTCGCCGCTGCGTCTTAAGATCCTGACGCACATGGAGTGAAAGGTACTGATCCACATGCCGTCCACGGGATAGTCCAGTTGTTTCGCCACCCGATCCTTCATTTCCTTCGCCGCTTTATTGGTAAAGGTGATCGCTAAAATATGGTAGGGCGATACGCGAAGTTGATCGATTAAATAGGCGATCTTCCCCGTTACCACGCGGGTCTTGCCGCTTCCCGCCCCTGCTAAGACGAGCAAAGGTCCCTCGGTGGCGAGAATCGCTTCCCGTTGACGATCATTATAACGACTTAACATGGACTCTATCCTCATTTCTACTTTCCAATAAGATCACGTACTACTTTCGATGCGATGAGTAAGCCCGATGCAGGCGGTACAAAGGAAATACTCGCCGGGGAGCGCTCTCCTTCTCCCTCTTTTTTGTGGGGCACTTCTTTTGAATAGACCACGGCATAGTCCTCGATGTTTCTACGCTTAGTCTCTCTGCGCATCACCTTTGCCAGAGGACACATGGTGGTTTTGGAGAGGGTCGTAATTTCCAAAAGCTCGGGGTGTAATTTGTTCCCCGCCCCCATAGCGGAAATAAACGGCGTCTTCGCCTCTTGAGCCGATTGAGCTAAAAGTAATTTAGCACTTACCTGATCCAATGCGTCGATGGCGTAGTCGTAGGAGGCGAAGTCGAATTTTTGAATGGTTTCGTCACTGATGCGAAAAGGATAAGCATTGACGCGGCTTTCGGGGAGTATAGATAGAAGCCTGTCCTTTAATGCATCCACCTTCAGTTCGCCCACGGTTTCCATGGTGGCCACGAGCTGGCGATTAATATTGGTCACGTCCACTCGGTCGAAGTCTACGATGTCCACAGTACCGATTCCCGAACGCAGGAGCGCTTCGGCGCAGTGTCCGCCGACGCCGCCGATACCGAAGACGATGACCCTTTTACTTTTCAGCGTTTCCAGGGCTTCTTTTCCGATTAACCACTGAGTTCTTAGAAATGGATCCATACATACCTCCCCTACTTTACTAACATCTCATTATAACAAAAAAGCCCCGGCGAATACAATTCGCGGGGACTTTCTCAGATCTGTTGTAAATCTTTATTCTTTATTTGTAGAAATAAATGGGCACATCGTTCAGTTCATATTTGCCGTTGATACGAACATTGCCGATGGAGTATTCGTTGCCAAGTCGATAAACGTCAAATTTAATCTCCATATTATCTTGATTACCTGCGAAACTCAGGGCGCGGTCGTAATCTTTTTTGATTTGGAAATATTGCGGCAATTCTACTTCTCCGTACTTCTTCAGATCTCCTTTATAGGTAACTGCGTAAGCGGAGTAACCTTCCACAGTATTAATTGCCCAGTTCGATCCCGGTACTTTATCGACTATCTTAGCCAAACTCTTGATTCCTACTTTTTCATCTCGATTCACTAATTGGCGAGCCAGCGTAATGCCTTCCACTTGGCCACCCTTTAAGTGAAGTTCAACTTCAATCTGTTTATAACCTTTTAAGTTGGTAATATAATCAGATACTTGTCCGGCAGACATTTTCACCGCTTTGCTACCGGGATATTCTCTGAAATTAAGCTCATCTTTAACAGTATATTGGCGCACACCGCTATTCGTCTTAATACTGATCTTTCTTTCTCCGAAAGTGTAGATCGCCATATTATCAAATAGACCGGCTACAGTTTCTTCCGTTTCGCTTACGCCTACCACATTGCCGTAGGAGGTCTTAATCGTAAGAGGATAGCCTTTCTTTAAATTACGGGTCAATTCGTAAAGTTCGTTGGCAATCTTAGAATCTTCCGCATTAAAGGTATAGGTCTTACCGTCGGCGAGCTTCAAATAAAGCTTGGCGTCTTGTTCAAAGCGGGAACCGTAGTAAAATTCCACGAGTTCGCCGGAGGCGGTGCCGTCGTAAGGATAGACATCCACTTCACTCAGTACGCCGTTTTTAGCCTTAAAGATGACCATATCCGTGGCGCGAATATCTTCCGCCTTAATTTCCTTACCTAAGGACTTCACCTTGGTGTCTTTATCGAATTTAAATTTGGTGGTGTAATCCGCTTTAAATTTGGAATCCACTTTGGCATCTTTTTTCGTCACGTAATCTACGGTAATTCCGTCTTTTTCCGTGGATCTGACCACGCCGGTACCCACTATATCATTGGATACGATATCTACTTTAAGAGCGTGTAAAGAGGCGACGCCCGTATTAGAAGCGTAGGCAGATACCTTTACCTTGGAGCCGATGGTAATGTCTTTTGCCGTGCCCGGTTTACCGTTAAGGGTGATCTTCGTGTCGCTTCCCAATACAAAAGCGATGGCCTTATCGTCTTTGCCTTTAATGGCGAAGCTCGGCGTGCCGTTTACTTCTTCGTTGAAGTAAACTTCACCTTCGTAATCCGTGGTTTGTTTTGCAGCATTTCTGTAGTCGTAGCTCAAATTGGTGATGGTCGCCATTTGATCGCGGTGTAGGGGCTGTTGAGGATTGAAGTATCCGTCGTCACCGGTGGTGTGGAACACGCCCGCGTCGATAATACCCGCGTAAAGGCCTTTTACATCTACATCGCCGATAAGCGCTTTCGGCGTCTTGCCGATGGCATTCAAGTCCTTTACCTTAATATTCGAGATGTCTTTTTTCGCTTCGATGCCTAAAGCCTTGGCGTAGTAAACCATAACCAGTTCACGGCTCGGGAATTGATTTTCTTTCGGTTGGCTCGTAATAAAGCCTTTTTTATAAGCTGCTTTCAGGTTTTCTTCCGTAATGACGCCGTTGTCGAGAGCCACGCAAATAGCCGAGCGTGCCCATCCCGGTACCTTATAGGTATCGGATACGTGGCCGTAACGGCTGATAGCCGCCGTAACATCTTGTGCACTCGGGTTTTGAATGCCCTTTAAAAGCTGCATGATTTCAAGATAACTAACGGAACGTTTAGGCTTAAAGGTGCCGTCGTTATAACCGCTGATTACTTTTAAATTCGTGAGTTTAGTAATATGAGGTTCAGCCCAGCTGCCGGTGCGCACATCGGAATAGGATGCGGCCATGGTAGCGATCGGTTGGGTCAATATTGTACCTGCTAATGCCAGAACGGCTACTGCTTTTATTTTATTGTTCTTCATAACATTCCTCCTTTTAGATTCAACTTATCTTCATTATATCACGGCATTGGACATGACCTATTACGTTTTCGTATCATATCTTACGGAAAAGCAAACAGTCTTTGTTATAATGGTAAAGAAAAATATCCACAAAAACGGGAGGCGTTATGCGTTATTATCCTATAAGCATCGATACGAAAAATAAAAAAGTACTCGTTATCGGCGGCGGTCGGGGTGCCTATACAAAGATCAAAGGGCTATTAAATTCGGAATTTTTAATCTACTGCCTGTCCACAAAATTTACCGAATCTCTTCTAAAACTCGCAGAAGAAAATAAGGAACGCATTTTTTTAAAGGAAATGGAGATCGACGGAGACTTTCGTTTTTTCGCCTACGACTATTTAATCCTCGCCACGGACGACTTAGCGCTTAATCGTCGGCTGACGAAGAGGGCGAAGTTATCTTCCGTGCCCGTCCTGTCCCTTACGGACAGCGACAACTCCGACTTCCATTTGATGGCCAATACGTACAAGGGACCTCTCACCGTGTCCATTCAAACGGGCAATCCCAGTCTCTCTCGATTGATTAAGAGGGATATGGAAAAGTTTGTCGACGGATATTCAGAAGAAAAAATGAAGATTATGAGCGAGGTTCGCAAGCGCTTAATCGAAGAGAACAGCCCTTATATTTCCGAGCTTATGGCGGAACTTTGGGAGAATGAGGAAATAAGCAACAGATTTTGGGAGGAACGAATTGAAAATTCGCATAGGAACGAGAAAAAGCCAATTGGCTATGACGCAGGCGAAAAGCATCGCCGAGATTCTTAATGAGGCGGGCTTGGAGACGGAGCTCGTCGCCGTATCGACGAAGGGCGATCAGTTTCAGCACCTTCCCATCGACAGGGTGGGCAAAAACGGCGTCTTCGTCGGCGAGCTGGAATCTGCCCTTACATCGGGTCATGTAGATGTGGCCGTTCATTCCCTGAAAGACATGCCCTCCCTATTGCCGGAGGGCTATCTTTTGGCGCCGCCTCCCACCTCTCCCGATGTGCGAGATGTTATCGTGGGGAAAGCGCCCTTAAAAAATGAAGAAGACTTGGCAAAAATGACCATCGCTACGGGAAGCAATCGAAGACGCTCCCAACTGCTCCACTTCTACCCGGGCGTGTCCATCGAGCCCATTCGCGGCAATATCCAAACACGCATAGAGAAAATGAAAGCTTCCCATGCCGACGGAACGATTCTCGCCTATGCCGGTCTCCAGCGAGCAGATCTCACACACTTAATTTCAGGCATACTGGACCCCACCCGCTTCATCCCCTCCCCCTCCCAGGGTTTACTCGGCATCGAAATATCCGAGGAGCGGCATGATCTTCTTCAGATCTTTAAGGAAGTCTCCGATCCCTACGCAAACTTTCGCATGAAAGTGGAACGAAAATATCAGAGGGCTCTCGACGCATCATGCCATTCCCCCATCGGCATCTATATAGAAAAGAAAAATAAAACCGACATTCTATTGCATGGCTGCTTTGCAAAAGACGGGAAAAGCCCCCTTCGTTACGCTACCGTCTCCTCCACCTTTCATACGGCGGAAGATGATGTATTAAAACTTGTTCAAGAGGTGAAAGGCCATGACTAAATATCCTGTCATTATCGCCGGCGCCGGCATCGGCCATATGGACCACGTAAGCCTAGGTGTCTTGCGGAAAATTCAGTCGGCGGACTGCATCATTTACGATCGCTTGATGGATCAACGCTTGCTGGATTTTGCACCTTATGCGGAAAAAATCGACGCGGGCAAAAAGAAAGACCATCACAAGATTCCTCAAGAGGAAATCAACGCTCTCTTGGTCGAAAAACATTTAGAAGGAAAACGGGTGCTCCGCTTAAAGGGCGGCGATCCCTATGTATTCGGCCGGGGTGGCGAAGAGGCGCTCTATTTAAAAGAACGCGACATTCCCTTTACTCTGTACCCGGGGATTACTTCCGGCGTCGCTGTGCCCGCTATGGCGGGGATTCCCGTTACCTTCAGGGATACCGCCCGTGCCGTTACTTTTCTAACGGCTTTTTCAAAAGACGGCCCGGAAGATCTTAAAGCTTATGCCGCCCTTCCCTCTACCCTTGTAGTCTACATGGGTCTGAGCCGAAGCCGAGCGATCGCCCGCTTCTTAATCGAAGGAGGTAAAGATAAAAATACGCCTATGGCCGTGCTTTCCAAAGGCGGTACGGAAGATATGCGATCTTTCTATTCCACATTGAAGGACGTGGCGGAAAACGGGATTCCGGAGAATCTCGTGAGCCCTGCCCTGATCGTCGTCGGCGATGTTGTCGATCTGCACGAAGAATTAATTCCCGCGCCCTATCACAAGGGAAATGTGGTGTTAACTTTTGAAGATAAAAAAAGCCGGGCAAGGCGAATCTTAGAAAGAGAAGGCTATCGAGTTCATCGCCGCCCTATGATCGAGATCGCACCTGTCAATGAGGATAAACTTTTCCATGCCATCGAAAATTTCTCCGCCGAACTCGTGGTTCTGACCTCGAAAAATTCCGTGGATTATTTCATGAAGAGCTTTATAATAAATAGAGATATTCGCGATTTGAGGAGCGTGGACTTTTATACCGTAGGAGAAAAAACCGACGAAGCCCTGGCGGCGTACGGCATTCGTTCAAAAGGGCATCCGGAGATCTACGACGGTCATCATTTGGCGGAGCTTCTGAAAAAAGAATACGCAGGAAAGAACCTCACTATATTCTACCCTCATTCTGTAAAGAGCGACCCTTGTTTAGGGAGCGTTCTTCGCACCATAGGTGAGCTTGTAGACCTTCCTGTTTACGATGCCATCGATCCCGGAAAAGGATCCGAACTCCCCGATAAAATGAGCGCCGTTATGTTCGGCTCCTCTTCCGCCGTGAAAAATTTCTTCCACCACTATGGAGACGAAAATTTGGAGGGCACCCTTTACTTCGCCATCGGCCCCTCCACAAAAGCCACGCTTTTGGATTGCGGAATCGACGATAATAAAATTTTTATGTCAGAGAAAGCCACTTTCGACTCTCTTTGCGACTGTATGTTAAAGGAGATGCATTATGCGAATGCGCAGAATTAGAAACAATCCCATCCTTCGTTCCATGACGGCGGAAACAAGTCTGGACGTGAAGGATTTAATCTACCCTCTCTTCGTTATCGAAGGAGAAAATATAAAAAAAGAAATTCCATCCCTCCCGGGTGTCTACCACTTTTCCGTCGATCGACTGGAAGAAGAAATTCAAGACATTGTGGATTTAAAAATTCCCGCAGTCATTCTCTTCGGGGTCGTCGATCACAAAGACAGTTGCGGTTCAGGAGCCTACGACGACAACGGTATCATTCAACAGGCCTGCCGAAAAATCAAGGACATTACGAGCGACTTAGTCGTTATCACCGATCTCTGTATGTGCGAGTATACAGATCACGGCCACTGCGGTATTTTAGACGATACGGGCATGGTGGATAACGACAAAACCCTGGACTACCTGGCCAAAATTGCGGTCTCTCACGCCAAGGCGGGAAGCGACGTCATCGCACCTTCGGATATGATGGATTTCCGCGTATCTAAAATTCGAGGGGCTCTCGACGAGAATGGCTTTAAGGACATTCCCATTATGAGCTACGCCGCCAAATTCGCCTCGAAATATTACGGTCCCTTCCGCGACGCCGCCGGCAGCAGCCCTTCCTTCGGCGACAGAAAATCTTACCAAATGGACTTTCATAACGGCGACGAAGCCCTTAGGGAAATCGCTCAGGATCTGGACGAAGACGCGGATTTTATTATCGTGAAGCCGGGCCTCGCCTATTTAGATGTACTCGCCAGGGCAAAGGATCATTTTAATACTAACTTCATTACCTACAATGTAAGCGGCGAGTATGCCATGATCTTAAAGGCCATCGAGTGCGGGATTTTCGACGAAAGCATTATCATGGAAAACATGATCGCCATGAAGCGGGCCGGCGCCAAAATGATTATTACCTACCACGCCAAATGGCTCGCTCGCCAATTAAAAGAGGGACACCATGCTTAAAAACGACTTTCTCTTGAAACAGATTCAGGAGTACATTCAATTTCTTCTGCGCCTGATCTTCCCTGAGGGCGATTTGGCTTTGGAAAAGAAAAAGATCACGGAAAGGAAACATTTTCGCGAGCTCGCCCATTTAATCGACGAAGGACGCTATAACGACGCCGAGGATCTTTTATTCGACGGCGCCGAAGAGGGCACGATGGATTTAGCCTCCGGCATTTTCTTTTATCAAATGCTCTTGGATATACCGGAGAAGACCCTTCGCACTCACGATTTTTCCACGAAAGAAATCGAAACGGGACTAAGAGATTTTGCCAAGCTTTTCAATGTGGAATTTTAATTTATACTTTTAAATAGAAAAGGTTCGAACCGTCGTGGCTCGAACCTTTTTTATGTATACTGTTCTCAATCTTCCTCCGCCTTTATCAGACATGTTATTAAAGCTAGAATAACAGGCGCAAGAGGCAATATGAAATACACGGGGATACCGCTCGAAGATCCGCTGAATTGCTCCAACCATAACTTCAACAATTCCAACAGAATAAATGACAGGGCGATCACATACAAACATATTCTGCTCTTTAAATTCATAAGCACCCCCACAACACAGCAACTTTTCTTTCTCGTTACAGAATATATCGAGAAATACTTCCCCGTCAAGAAAGTTTTCAATCGAAAACCGCCGAGGAAACTCGGCGGCTCTTTTACTTTTTATTGTTCTCTTAATTTGCGAAGAATCATTTTTTGTTCTACGCTCGCAACAAGTCTGCGGGTGTAATCCACCGTATCCGGGTTGACGGACATGGAGGTAATGCCGCATTCTACGAGGAATTCTGCAAATTCCGGATATTGGCTCGGGCCTTGGCCGCAAATAGAGCAGGTAATGCCTTTTTTGTTGGCCGCATCCACTAAAGTTTTAATGGCGCGTTTAACCGCTTCATTGCGCTCATCGAAGTAACCCATGCGGTTTAAGATGCCGCTGTCGCGGTCGGCACCCATGGTAAGTTGGGTAAGGTCATTGGAACCGATGGAGAAGCCGTCGACTAATTCAGCAAATTCTTCCGCTTGGAAGACGACGGAGGGAACTTCCGCCATAATCCAGATCTTGAAGTTTTTAGATTGCTTCAAGCCTTCTTCCGCCATGATTTCCTTAACGGTTACCAGCTCTTCCGGTGTACGGACGAAGGGAAGCATGGCCACTACATTGTCGAGGCCGAAGTCTTCACGCACTTTGCGCATAGCTTGGCATTCAAGTCTGAAGCCCTTTTCATATTCCGGAGAAATGTAGCGGCTGACGCCACGCCATCCGATCATGGGGTTTTCTTCGTGCGGTTCAACTTCATCCCCGCCCTTGAGGCCGCGGAATTCATTAGTACGGAAGTCGCTCATGCGAACGACGACTTGTTTCGGGTAAATCGCGCCGGCTACTTCCGCAATGCCTTCAGCCAATTTTTCGATCAGGAGATCGCCTTGGCCGGTTTTGGCAAGGTACATGGGGTGTGCGCCGATTTTATTGGTGAAAATAAATTCCGTGCGCATTAAGCCGATGCCGTCGAAGGGAAGGTTCTTGTATTTTTCAATAAGCGCCGGTTCGCCCAGGTTCATGTAGATCTTTGTCGCGGTTACGGGAGCTACCAAGCTCTTTAATTCGTCGAGTTCGATTCCGAGACCTGCGCCGCCGGTTTGCGCTTCCGGCTTTTTCTTGTCGCGATCGTGCAGGACGCTGCCTTCGTAGACGACACCGCGAGTGGCGTCGACGGTAATTTCCATACCTTCTTTTAATACGCTGGTCGCATCGTTACTTCCGACCACACAGGGAATGCCGAGTTCGCGGCTGACAATGGCCGCGTGACAGGTTCTGCCGCCTTCGTCGGTTACGACGGCTGCGGCGGTACGCATGGCGGGTACCATATCGGGGTTGGTCATGGCGGTGACGAGAATATCTCCCTCTTTTACGAGATTGATTTCGCTAACGTCTTTAATCTTTTTAACTTTACCCCGTCCGATTCCGGGAGATGCCGCGAGACCGCGTACCAAAGGATTGAGCTTTTCAGGTTCTTTCGTCATATCACTTTCCTCTTCCGGTTTAATTTCTTCACCAAGAGTGGTGATGGGGCGAGATTGTAAAATGTAGAGACCTTTCGTGTCGCGGTCCATACCCCATTCGATATCTTGTACACTTCCGTATAGACTTTCGATTTTAAGACCGGCGTCGATTAGAGTAGCCAGTTCTTCTTTGGAAAGACATTCTTCCTTAACGGCGCCGGCGCCGAGAATATCTTCTACATCGGCTTCGTGTGTACCGATGCCGGAGTCGTTTTGAACGACCATTTTCTTTTTGTCGGCGATGACTTTTTCTAAAATGCTCTTGTCGCTCTTTTTAATAACGTATTCGTCGGGAGTGACCGTACCGCTGACGACGGCTTCGCCTAGGCCGTAGCTGGCATTGATCATCATTTCATCGCGGCTGAAATTAATGGGGTTGGCTGTAAACATAACGCCGGATTTTTCAGAGTTGACCATTTTTTGAATGACCACGCAAAGGGAAACTGCAAAGTGATCGTAATTTTGTTTCGCACGGTAATAAATGGCTCTCGGAGTCCAGAGGCTGGCCCAGCACTTACGCACGTGGTGTACGAGCTCTTCTTCTCCGGCAATGTGTAAGTAAGTATCTTGTTGTCCCGCAAAGGATGCGTCGGGCAAATCTTCCGCCGTTGCAGAAGAACGCACGGCAACTTGGGGATCTTTCAGATCGATGGAACGGCTGAATTCTTTATAAGCCAACACAATTTCTTCCTCGATCTTAGGATCGATTCCGCCCTCTTCAATGCTTCTGCGAATATCGTCGCTGGCGGCGGTTAACATATCTACATCGTCTACGTCCAAGTCTTCCATTAAGAAACGGACTTTTTCTTCTAAACCTGCGTATTCGATAAAAGCGTCATAACCTGCGGAGGTAACGCAGAATCCCGGGGGTACGTCCAAACCGAAATTCGTCATCTCTCCTAGATTGGCACCTTTCCCACCGACGATATCGACATCGTCTTTACGGATTTCGTGGAAAAAGCGAATAAATTTAAAACCTGTCATATCATTCCTCCTCGCAAGTATTATAGCACATTACCTATTTATGTTGTACTATTTATTTTTTGAATTTTGCAATTCTCGAATGGAGAGGGTGCTCACCTGTTCGGGATCGATGGATAGAGCGCGAATCACCTCTTCGATGGCTTCGCGGCTTTCTCCTTCGATTTCCATATAGGGGTCGGGATACGTGTCTTGATCCCAGCGATCTAAATCCAGCCGGCAATTTTTAAAGCGATAGCTGATGCGATGCTTTTCGCCGAGGGAGGTGCGATCGTATCCTAAAAGTTTAAAGATCCTAAGCATTTCATCCATGTCGTCGATGACGACCGTGTGTTCGTCATAGACGCGCACGGAGGTGTTCACCTTTTTCTCTTTAAACGTGCAGACTCTTTCAATTCTCCCGTCACATTGCACTTCACGTAAGCGAAGATAACCCAGCCCTTCCGGGATAGGATGATTGCCGGAATTGATCACGATAGTCTTTTGTTTTTCGTCGCTTATTTTTTCCCCGCCACAGTCGATGATTTTTTCTTCCATGGCATGTAAGTCGATATTTAACACTTTAACTTCAATTTCCCGTTCCATTTATACCTCGAGCTTTCGTACTTTAAAATCGATATAATCCGACGACACACATTGGTAGTTCACACCGTCGAACTCCCCTTCCACGACGAATTTATGGCCGTAACTGTGGAGATGGCCGTAGACGCAAAGATCGATTTTGGCATCTTTTAAAATCTCGGCGAAATCGTTGGGCTCTCCTTTCGATGAAAAGGGCGGGTAGTGCAACATGGCAATGCGATGGGCTATGACCTTCCCCTCCGCTTCCTTCTCCATGGCATCGATGCTCAGTTGAAGGCGATTGAGCTCCCGCTTGTAAATCTTTTCGTCCTGTTCATCCACGCTTCCGGCGTCGATATCGGTCCAGCCACGGCTGCCGCAAATAGCCACATCGCCGACCACCATTCCCGTATTGTGTAGAAAATCCATGGTCTCGAGGCCCAGTTCATTGAGTTTATTGAGAGAAGACCACCAATAATCGTGATTGCCCTTAATTAAAATTTTACGACCGGGCAAGGCATCGATTCGAAGGAGATCCTCTTTTCCGTCTTCTAATTTTAAAGCCCAGGAAATATCGCCTACAACCAGAACCGTGTCCTCAGGTGCCACGCGCTCGCGCCATGCGTCGAAAATCTTCTCTTCGTGATTTTGCCACGCCTTGCCGAAGACATCCATGGGCTTCTCTTTTTTATGATCTAAATGCAAATCGCCAATAGCCCAGATCAATCTACTCTCCTTTCCCTTTCGGTGTTGTAAAATCTAAAACTTGTCGGCTCATACCATTTAAATAATCTACGAGCATTTCCCGACGCCCCTCATCCAGGTAGACGAAGCCGTCGTCAAAAACCATGGGAATGTGGGGATCCATTTGATTCACCGCCGCCAAGCGAAGAGACATTACCAACAAATCGGCGGTGGAACGGCTAAGCTGCGTATCCCGCAAGCTCGGTCGGTCTTTACCCGATATTATAAAGTGGCCCTTTCCGAAGGCGATGCTATCGTAGCGGCCGCCACTCAAGGCCGAGAATATCCTCTCACCATCGGATAAAATCTCTTGCTTAAACCCTTTTTCCCCGTCGGAATCCACTTCTCTTAAAATAGACTCCGCCAGATCGATGATCTTCAGTTGATCTTCCAGTTCTTTTCCCGAGGCTTTCTCTTCTTTATAGGCTTGTTCCGTCTGCGCCATTTTACGGTGAAGAACGTCCGCCTCCCGCTCCTTGCCCTCTAAAAAGCCCAACTGTCGCTGAATATTTTCGATGGCCGTATCCAACTCGCCTCCCCGCTCAGGGAGAGATTCAAGTTTATGCGCATAGCGGTACAGGGAATCTTTCAGCGTATCCATTTCAATTTCTTCATCAACATAAGGATCGAGCCAGGAACAAAGGGCCTGCTTTTCCGCCAAAAGCCCGTCTCGCTCCCCGTATAAATTATGGTAGGTGCGCAAAAGTTTTTTCGTGCGACTGTTCCATAGAAAAAAGATGATGGAGAACACGCCGAAAAGAGCTGCTCCCATTAGGGATAAGGCAGCGACCTGTTCTTGTTGAAAGAAGAATATGAACATCGCCGTCGCCGCTAAAAAGAGTAAAGCCATTGCTCCCGTTCCCTTGGCGATCCCCGATTTGTTTGTCAATCGGCTCGACTTCTTGGATTCAAAGCGATCGATGGCCTTTTCATTTTCGATAAGCTTCTGATCCAGTTGAGATACCAACTCCATCTTTTCCCTCAGTTGAGGAAAAATTTGATGTTTCTCAATTTGCAGACGACGCTCTTTCTGAAGGCTTCGAAGTTCCTCCGCCATTTGCGTCTTCGATCTTCGATGATTCTGTAATTCTCTGGATTCTGCTCTTAAATTCGCCATATCCTCTTCGTATCTGGCGATCTGATCACGGTGCCGCCCGATGGGAGATTTTTTTGCCCGCGGCGTCCCGATTTCTCTACGGCGCTTATCCAAATAGGCATAGCCGTCGCTGAAACGAAGCGAGCTGTTGCCTTTAGTGAGAAAGTCTCTTGATTCCTCGATGCGCTTTAAAATCGACGCTGCATCGGTAGACTGGAGATCCTCCATGCAAAAAAACCGCATAAAATCGTCTTGGGAAAGGCCCCAAAAATAACTTCCCGGCTGGGGAATCCCTGAAAAAGCGTAGAGAGATTCATCTTCTACAATCTCATTGGTATCCAAATTAGTGAGGATCAACTGCTCGTTTTCCTTATGAAATTGACGCTCAATTCGAAAGCGTCCCTTCCCCGTTTCAATCTCCATGGCAGCGGAAAAATCTCGCCCCTGTAGAGGTTTATAATCCTCGTAATCGTCAGAATAGAGCTTGCGATTCAAGCTGTCCTTTGAAAAACCGTAAAGGAGCGCACGGATGCACATAATTGTCGTAGTCTTCCCCGATTCATTGGGTCCCGGCAAGTATTGATAGCCCTCGCCGAAAACTACTTCCGTATCGTGAAAGCCTCCGAAACTTTTCAATTCTAATTTATGAATCATAGTGCTCTCCCAATAATGAACGAATACCCATATCGCAGACGGCAAGAATCGTATCTTCGTCTTCATCCAATTGTGCCGCCCTGCGAATAAATTCGCCCAAAGCGTCCTTTTCGTGAGCCCGATATACTCGCTCAATTAATTTCGGTAAGTCTCTCGCCCACTCTACTTCATAGGCCACTCCGGCCAGGTCCAGAGTGCGCCGAATTTCTTTGTCGAGGACACCACTATATCCTCCCGCTAGATGAAAACTGTAGATCGCCCGATCATCTTGCAGGCCTTCTTTCAGCTCCTCCACTATATTTGCTGAGGATGCGTCCAAAGTCTTGTGGCGAAGAATGCGTTGCGCTAAGGGGATATACTTCGTTGAAAGTACGTCGGTCAGTTCGCCATAGACCACGCCGAGTTTTCCTCGATCGGTGCGATCCAAGGGCTCCGGCGTACCGCACATCTGCAATTTATTCTCGTATAAAATCGGCTTGTGCACATGGCCCAAAGCGATGTAATCGAAGAAAGACAGGATATTCGCATCGACAGGGAAATAGCCGTCTCCTCCGGTCCAATTGCCGTGATGCAACAAGACATGGCGATAATCGTCCCGGAAGCTCTCTCCGCTACACTGTAAAATCCGATGGTAACTGTCCCGATCCCAGCTGGTACCGTAGAATATAATTCCACGCTTGTCGTCTCGATATTCGCTGAGGGCTCCCTGTTCGAAGAGATAGACATTTTGGGGGAGTCGAGCGGAAATATAGTCGTAAAGTTTGAAGTCGTGATTCCCCAACAGGAGAAGAGTCTCGAAATTTTGATCTCTCAAAAGGCCGAGTACATAATCCACTTCTTCCGGACGAATCTTTTCCTGCTCGAAAATATCGCCGACTAAAAACAGATAATCGACGGATTGTGAGGCACCATATTCTAAAATACGCTGAAAAGTTGAAAAGCGATTCTTCCGCCCCTCTTCCCGATCCGGAGGTCTGGAAAAAGGGAAACTTCTACCAAGATGCAGATCCGCCGTATGCAAAAACCGCATTATATAATGAGCTTTTGCACCGCTTTAAACTCGTCGGTGCCCGATACACTGTTGAGATCAAATAGAATCGTCTCCGTCGGGCGGATTGACGCGCCCATTTGGCGCATTTCTTCAAAGGCGAAGATAGCGGATTCCGGATTGCGGGAACTGATGGCATCTTGTGCCACATAGACTTCGATGCCTCGTTCGATCAGATCTCTAACCGTAAGGAGTACGCAAATATGGGCTTCCATGCCGCAAAGGACGATTTGCTCGGGTTTTTCTTTTTCGATGTATGCGATGATCTCCTCATCCAACATGCAGGAAAAAGATTTTTTGTCGAAATCTACGGCTTCGCTTACCTTTTCGCGAATCTCGGGGTTAAATTCACCCAGTCCTTTTTTGTACTGTGTCGTAAAGATCGCGGGGATCTTCATGATTTCCGCCGTATCGGCCAAGACGCCTGCGTAATGAAGCATGCGATCTTTCTCATAAATAGCATTTGCCAGGGAATCTTGAATGTCGATAAATAAAAACATCGTCTTTTTACGATCTAATTTAAAATTCATTTAAACCTCCATAGTCTGAACATTGATTCGATTCATATCGGATTTAATTGTGGCGAAATCCGTCGTCTTTTCACTTTGTGCCGCCGCTGCCGTCAGTTTTAAAAGAGTGGGGGCATCGTATTTTCGAACGATCCCCGCCGCCATGGCCACGGCAGCGTGATGAGGATCGAAGTAATCGTTGATCTCGTCGTTTTTCGCAAAGAAGTAGTCTCCTCTGCAATAGAGGATCGATCCCTTGGAACTTCCCGTAACGAGAATAAGGGGAATATCGTCACCATAAAGTTTCTCCACTGTGGAGGCGATATCTCCTAGAAACTGAAGATTACGTTTCACAAGCTTACTCAGGGCGGAGCGATCGATGATCATGCCGAAGGGCTTCGCCTCCCGCACTTCTTCTACATCGTCTCTTTCATCGGAAAGAATGATCACAGGCTTGGATTTACTCCTCGCATAGCGCACCATGGGAAGCTTCATGGATTCGGGATCCTTAGAGCGAGTTCCTTTGGCGATAACCACCACATCACTGGATAAGCACTCTCGTACAAAACGCTCGTAGAAATCCACGGTATCCTCACGAGTTATGCGAGGCTCCTTCGTGTAGATCGACGTATTCTTGTATTTTTCTTCGAGAATAATACGTTCCTGTGTCTCGTCTCGTAAGCTTTCCGATTCCACGACAATACCCGATTGACTCAAAAGTTTATTATAGCGATCGCCGGCAAAGCCGCCTAAAAAAGTAAGCAGACGGGCTCCTTCGTTCATATCTTCAGCGAGGCGCGCCATGTCGGCGCCATAACCTTTAGCCGAGGTTATGCTTTCCGTAGCCTCTCCTCGCCCTCCTTTAGGAAAGCTGTCTCCTGTCAGTCTACGTTCTAAGATCGGATTGGTATCTATTATAAGAATCATGATAAGTTTAACCGACGGGTCACAACATCCAGGATCCAGTCGATTTTCTCCTTTGCTCGTTGTTCGGAAGAATCGTGTGTATAAATATAAAGTTTGATCTTCGGCTCTGTTCCCGAGGGGCGAATGGAAAAGCGACTTCCGTCGTCCAGGTGGTATTCCAATACATTACTTGCGCCGATGCCTTCGACGCCGTCCTTATAGTCGATGATTTCGGAAACTTTTAGCGATTTCACAGATGCCAGGGGATTCTCTCTTAAATCCTTCATCATCCATGCGATTTCTTCCTGTCCTTCCTGCCCTTCGCGAACAAATGACAGAAGCTTTTCAGCGTAATAACCGTGGCGTTCATAAAGAGATTCCATTACTTCCGGAAGTCTTATGCCTTTTTGTAAATAGTAGGCCGCCATTTCCGCTATCATCATGGACGATACGACCCCGTCTTTATCCCGCACATGGTCGCCGTAAACATAGCCGATACTTTCCTCGAAACCGAATAAAAACTCGTGTTCCTTCGTGCTGTCCCATTCATTGGCGGGGGCGCAAATGTTTTTGAAACCCGTCAAAGACATATACATGTCCACTCCGTAGTATTCTGCTACGACTCGCGTCAAATCGCCGGATACGATACTCTGTACCATGGCACCGTTGGCGGGGATGGTGCCGTGAACCTTTCTTCGGGAAAGGATATAATCAATTAGTAGAGCGCCAATTTGATTTCCGGAAAAGGGAACGAATGTGCCGGTAGCATCTTTCGCCATCATGGCTACCCGATCACAGTCAGGATCCGTGGCGATAAGAATATCCGCGTCAATTTTTTCGCCCAGTTCCACAGATTTCTGGAAGGCATTTAAATCCTCGGGATTGGGATAGCCTACGCTCTTAAAGGTAGGATCCGGCTCCACCTGTTCTTCCACCAAGTGGACATTGTCGAAACCTCTCGTTTTAAATACTCGCCGCACCGGCAAATTGCCAACGCCGTTTAAAGGCGTATAGACGATGGAAATATCTTTGTCGATATCCTTTTCAAGAGCTTTTTCGAGAGTCAAACGGTAATACTTTTCCTCTACTTCCTCATCGATAGTATGGATCAGACCTTCCCGTTCATAATCCTCAAAGCTTTTTTCGGCCCATACATTGTAGTCGAATGCATCGATGGCTTTTGAAATTTCATCGGCCATATCGTCTCTAATTTGGGAGCCCTCTTCCCAATAAACCTTGTAACCATTGTATTCTCTCGGGTTATGGCTCGCCGTAATCATGACACCGGCTTGGGTGCCCAGTTCACGAACGGCAAAGGATACCATAGGGGTCGGACGGATGTCGGCATAAATATAAGCGTGAACCCCTTGGCTGGCCAAAACAGATGCGGCTACCCTCATAAAGGTCTCACTCCGCTCCCGCACATCCCAGCCTATGGCGACGCCTCGCTTTTTCGCCTCTTCACCTCGGCTTGCAATTACTTCGGCAAGCCCTCTTGTAGCCCGAGCAATCACCTGTTCATTCATGCAGTTAGTTCCGGGACCGATCTTTCCGCGGAGCCCCGCAGTTCCGAAAGAAAGCTCCTTATAAAAGCTTTCCTCGCACTCAGCTTCACTCATGGTCTCTAAACGCTTAAGGTCCTCTTCCGACACATGGTCGAGAGACTTCCACATCGAAATGCGATCCTGTATATCCATCTTAACCTTCTTTCGTTATATCTAAAAATTTTCCATCGCAGGCCTCGGCGAGATCCCTGGGCGACAAATGCATTTGCAACCCCTTCTTACCGGCACTTACATAAATACGATCGGAATTTAAAGCCGATTCGTGAATAAAAGTTGGGAATTCCTTCTTCATGCCGATGGGCGAACATCCGCCGCGAATATAGCCCGTTAAGCTTAAAAGGTCCTTTACGTGAACCATTTCCATCTTCTTTTCTTCGACAACTTTAGCCGCTTTTTTAAGATCCAGTTCATCCTCTACCGGTATGACAAAGACAAAATGTGCCCCATCCTTCCCCTCTGCAACCAGAGTTTTAAATACCTCATCAGTGGGAAGATCATTTGCCTTTGCAATCTTAGCCCCGTCCACTTCAACCGATGGATCGTATTCAACCACATCGTAATCGATGGAATGGCTGTCCAATATTCTGAGAGCGTTTGTCTTTTTCATAGAACACCTCATTTATTTATACCCGAAGAAAATTAAACTACCTTAATTACATTTACCTATACGATATGTACTATTATATCATGGACTAAATGGTCACTGAAGAGAGTGCCCACCCTTCTTCTACTGATACCTTTGTTAATCCTCTCTTTGGTACTGTCGATTAAACGAAAAGTCTACTACCATAGAAGGGAAAGGATGATACATATGAAAAAAATATCGACACAAAAACTTACTCTCATCGCTATGTTTATAGCCTTGACGACCATCGCAACTATGGTAATACAAATTCCCATTCCCGCTACAAAAGGTTACCTTAACATCGGCGATACCCTATTGATATGCGCCGGACTACTGTTGGGCAAGACAGTCGGCGGCATCGTCGGCGGCATCGGGTCTGCAATGGCCGATCTTCTAAGCGGCTACGCCTTTTACGCCCCCATTACCCTCGTCGTAAAAGGACTGGAAGGTTACCTAGCAGGTGCATTAAATGAAAAAACAAAACTTCCGACAATTGTCTCTGCCATAATAGCGGGACTTGTCATGGCAGTGGGCTACCTCTTGGCTGAAGGCATTATACTTTACAATTTCCCCACCGCACTGGCAAGCTTTGTACCTAATATATTACAAGGTGTCGCCGGCGCCGCATTGGCAACCATTTTATATCCCGTGCTGAAAACTGCACCGATAATAAAGAAAATGAATCGCTGAAAGCGGCGATTGATAAATCTCATTAGATAATTACATTTGAAAAGGGCTGTTCTAAATGAACAGCCCTTTTTATTCTTTTATAATCGACGTAAAATCTGACCAATCTTCTGTTTTGAATACTGATAGGTCACGAAGACTTTTCTTAAACCAGTCAATATTCGATAATCCTTTAATAGCACGGTATACATCCTTTAGACCGCCTTGATCAGAAGAGTTGATATAAATTCCGCCAATCGATTTTTCAAAACCATATTGCTTCAATTCTGCAGCAATTTCATCAAAAGCTGTCTTGTATGTATCTTGAAAATGTTGCTCTAAGCTTTCCTTTTTTAAGTCAAATACAATAGCGTACATACTATCCCTGCTCTCTTCTCAATAATTCAAATAAATACAAAAAAAGCCTAATCTCTCGATTAGACTAAATTTGGCGTACCACAGAGGATTCGAACCCCTGACCTTTTGGTCCGTAGCCAAACGCTCTATCCAGCTGAGCTAGTGGTACATATGGAGCGGAAGACGAGATTCGAACTCGCGACCCTCGCCTTGGCAAGGCGATGCTCTACCACTGAGCCACTTCCGCGTATATGGTGGAGGAGAGTGGATTCGAACCACTGAAAGCTGAGCTAACGGATTTACAGTCCGTCCCCTTTGGCCAACTCGGGAACTCCTCCTTATGTAATTATGGCGACCTGGATCGGGCTCGAACCGACGACCTCCAGCGTGACAGGCTGGCATTCTAACCAACTGAACTACCAGGCCATAATGGTGGGCGCAATAGGGCTCGAACCTATGACCCCCTGCTTGTAAGGCAGATGCTCTCCCAACTGAGCTATGCGCCCATATAATGGTGACCCCGCCGGGATTCGAACCCGGGTAACCGCCGTGAAAGGGCGGTGTCTTAACCGCTTGACCACGGGGCCTTATATGGTAGCGGTGAACAGATTTGAACTGCTGACACTACGGGTATGAACCGTATGCTCTAGCCAACTGAGCTACACCGCCATAAATAATTCAAAATAAAAATGGTAGCGGGAGCAGGATTTGAACCTACGACCTTCGGGTTATGAGCCCGACGAGCTACCAGACTGCTCCATCCCGCGTCAAGAATTGCTGATGGACATGTGACTATTATCCTATTGGTGCCGAGGACCGGAATCGAACCGGTACGATCTCAACGACCGCAGGATTTTAAGTCCTGTGCGTCTGCCAGTTCCGCCACCCCGGCAGATGGCTCTCAGGGTGGGACTCGAACCCACAACCTACCGGTTAACAGCCGGGTGCTCCACCATTGAGCTACCTAAGATTATTTGTTTGTTCATCAATTCTTTTTTCAGAAGATAAATCTTCTGCCCGGCAATTTCCTACTCTCCCAGGTCGTTACCAACCAAGTACCATCGGCGTTAAGAGGCTTAACTTCTGTGTTCGGCATGGGTACAGGTGTGTCCCTCT
>NZ_CAIJCS010000013.1 GCF_903819165.1 Aedoeadaptatus nemausensis | reverse complement strand
AATTTTATCATAGGAGGTTTTTTTACTTAAAGCTAAAGCTTTTTATGCCTACCACCAGCATAGCTGGTGGTTTATTCATGCTAAAGCGCACAATAAAAAGAAAACGCCGACGCGTTTTCTATCCCAGTGTTATGTCTAAAATCATCATTAATGTAAAACCCAGTGCGAAGGAAAGAACCCCCACATTGCTGTGCTCTCCCTGTGCCGTTTCGGGAATGAGTTCTTCCACCACCACATACATCATGACACCGGATGCAAAGCTCAAGAAGTACGGCAAAAAGGGAATGACCCGCGTCGCGAGGAGCATGGTAATGACCGAGGCTGCGGGCTCGACGACGCCTGAAAGGACGCCGTAGCCGAAGGCCCGTTTCCGCCCGATGCCCCCGGCGTGCATGGGAAGGGAGACGATAGCCCCTTCCGGAAAGTTTTGGATGGCGAGGCCTACGGCGAGAGCCAATGCGCTCCCCGCCGAAATGGTCACATTGTTGCTGAGCCAGCCCGCGATGACTACGCCGAGAGCCATACCCTCGGGAATATTATGAATGGTGACGGCGAGAAAGAGCATGGTGGAGCGCTTCATCTCCACCCCTTCCATGCCTTCCGATTCGTCCCCGTGTAAATGGGGCACAACTTTGTCGATGGCGAGCATGAAGAAGGTGCCGATCCAAAAGCCGATGGCGGCCGGCAGGAAAGCGAACTTACCTAAATCTGCAGACTCTTCCATGGCGGGAATGAGCAAACTCCAGATGGACGCCGCCACCATGACGCCGGCGGCAAAGCCGTTCATTCCCTTTTCTATTTCTTTATTCATCCGGTGGTGAAAAAACAATACACTGCCGGCACCTAAACTCGTCCCGATCAGGGGAATAGCGAGTGTCTGTAACACGGCTATATCCACAAAAGCCTCCTAGCTTAAATCTTTTTTCAATCGTTCTAACTTCTTTTTAATGTCCTCGTCGAGGGATGAGGAAAATACTTTGTCCGTGCGAATATTGCGGACGGTTTTCCGCGTGCGACCCTTGGCATTTTTTACGAGAATCTCCAGCTCTCTCGCACTGATACGCTTCCCGCCTCGAGCCATTATGATCTGCTGCTCCACAAAATCGCTGGTGGCCACGGAAACATCGTCCATGCGGCCCATGGAGGCGATCTCGCTCTCGATGTAGCGATCGGCGGTTACGGTCTCCTGGGTAAATACCACGTCCATGTGTTTTCCCGCCATGACGCTGCCGCTATGTCCTTTCACCCTGTAAGCGTCGAATACGAGGATGACGAAGACGTGTTCCGTAGCGGCGTATTCTTCCAATATATCCGCGAGAAGTTCCCGCGCCTCTTCCAGCCGGTCGTCGATCATGTCGTGAAACATGGGCCAGGCGTTTAAGACATTGTAGCCGTCGACGAAAAGATAGGCTTGGCTGCGCTTATATTTTCGTCTGTTTGCCATGGCGCTGCCTTACAATTTCATAGAGAAAAATCGAGGCCGCCACCGACGCGTTTAAGGATTCGAATTCCCCCGGCATGGGAATGGAAAGGAGGGCGTCCACGTGTTCTTTCGTCTTTTTGGCGATGCCCTTGCCCTCGTTGCCGACCACGACGGCAACAGGTCCCGTGAGATCCGCATCGTAAAGGCTTCCCTCTCCCGCGTCGGCGCCGTAAACCCATACATTTTTTTCCTTTAGTTCTTCAATGGTTCGATTCATATTCGTCACCTTGGCGACGAGCATATGGTCCACGGCTCCCGCCGATGTTTTATACACCGTGCCGTTGACTTCGGCAGAGCGATTTTTGGGGATGACCACGCCGTGGGCGCCCATGGCCACCGACGAGCGAATAATGGCGCCGAGATTGTGAGGGTCTTGAATGCTGTCCAGAAGGATGATGAGGGGATCTTCCTCCCGCTCCTCCGCCCGCCGAAACATATCCTCCAGTGTGGAGTAAGTAAAATTCGTAACATAGGCCACCACCCCTTGGTGGTTTTTGCCGCCCACCATTTCGTCCAGGCGGGATTTTTCGCGTTCTCGAATATCTACTCCCATGGCCTTGGCCTTGCCGCGAATTTTTTTCACCGTGCCGTCGTTCAGGCCCTTTTGAATAAAGAGTCTGTCAACCTTGTCTTCCAAGGCTTCCAGTACGGGATTGCGACCGAAGATTACTGTTTCGTCCATAATTCCTCCTTGTAAAACCGGCGTACCTCTTGGATTTTTCCGCAGGTCATGGCCCCTTCCGGGCAAGGCCCATTAACACATGGGGGTCCCGCCTTTTTAAATAAAGCCGGCGCCGTGTTCATAACTTCTTTTAACATGGCGAGGGCAAGATCGCGAATTTCCCATTGCGCCCGCAAACATAGACGCATATTAAAGAAGTGGAGCAGACTGCGGGCGTTCATGGTCAAGACGATTTTCGTCTCGCAGGCATTTGGGAGCACGTAACGGGCATCTTCGATGGCCCGCTTTTCCGCTTGACGCATAGCTTTTTTCTCATCCATTCCCTCGGCGATGTATTCCTCGTAATGCTTTTTTTGAAGGATATCGGTAATTTTGTGGTAGCTTTCGTTGGCCGCTTCCATACTCTTTAAAAAGACGTCATCCGCTTCTTTGTCGCCGCGAACGGCCTCGGGAACGATGTATTCAAACTGGTCCAGCTTGACATAGCGCTGAGATTGTTGGGAATAGCTGGCCAAGCGATGGCGCACCAATTGATGGGTCAGCACCCGGCTCACCCCTTCCACGGCAAAGGTAAAGCTCACATGTTCCAAGGGGGAGTCGTGGCCCATGGAGGCGAGCATGGAGACGAAGCGCTCCACTTCCTCATTATTTAATTTCTTTTCGATTTCCCCCACGCCCACCGGCGAGTAGCAAAGCTTGGCGGCCTTGGCGATGGTCGCCTCGGCTTCCGGGGTGTAGGCAATGAGTTTAACTTTCATCGTCCCAAATCCTTTCTATTTCCGTAAAATACGTGCGCAGACGCTCCGATTGCCCGGAGGTATAGAGATAGCCGATCAGACACTCAAAGCCCGTGGCATTTCGGTAATCCGCCACGGAAGCGTGTTTCGCCATGGTCTTTTGATGGGTGTTCCGCCCCCGCTTAAAGATGGCGGCCTCTTCTTCCGTAAAGAGGGGCTCCAGCTTTAGAGCGATTTCCGCCTGAGCCGACGCCTTGGCGTGATTGGCCGAGGCTCTGTGGAGTCGGGATACTTTTTCCCGCTTGTGGAGTATTTTACTCCTTACAAACACCTCGTAGACTCCGTCGCCGATATACGCAAGAACGAGGGGATTTTGCCCCCTCGCCTCGCTTTCCGTCCAAAGAGGAGCGGAGAAATATTCTCTTACATCTTTTTCCACAAAGTGCCCTCTCTCGTATCCTCGATGGCGATGCCCCGATCGGCCAGTTCGTCGCGAATGGCGTCGGCTCTTGCGAAATCTTTGTTTTTCCGCGCTTCCTTGCGCTCTTCGAGGAGCGCTTCGATGTCCGATGCGTCCATTTCGTCGCGGCGGCCTAAAATACCGAGGACGCCTGCCAGTTCCATAAATACGTCGTAGGCTTCCTGAAGGCTGTCTTTTTTAGCGCCTCCTGCAATGTGGGTGTTAATATCCCGCGCCAAACTGAAGAGACTCCCCGTGGCCCTCGCCGTGTTCAGGTCGTCTTCCATAGCTTCTACGAATTCCTTCTTTTCTTCCTGAACCTTTTTGTCCAGATTCTCGTCTCGTCCGGCGGGAATATCGCTTCCTAAAAGCTGTTCCATGTGATCCCGCACGCCGTAGAGGCGATCCAGCCCCGCCTTGGTTTGTTCCATGGCGTCGTAGGAATAGTTGATCGGGCTTCTGTAGTGGGCGCTTAAAAGGAAGAAGCGAAGCACTTCCAGATCGAAGACCTGAGCCACTTCCCGTACGGTAAAGAAATTACCCAGGGATTTGCTCATTTTCGTGCCGTCGACGGTGATCATGCCGTTGTGGAGCCAGTAATTGGCGAAGGTTTGGCCCGTCAATGTTTCCGATTGGGCGATTTCATTTTCGTGGTGAGGGAACTGTAAGTCTTCCCCGCCGGAGTGAATGTCGATGGTGTCGCCGAGGAGCGTCTTCGCCATAACCGAGCATTCGATATGCCAGCCCGGGCGCCCTTCGCCCCAGGGAGAGGGCCACGCCGGCTCCCCTTCTTTCTTGCCCTTCCAGAGCACGAAATCGCCGGGGTTTTTCTTTTGGCTGTTCACTTCGATCCGCGCCCCGCTTTGGAGCTCATCGATGTTTTTGCCGGAAAGCTTACCGTAATCTTTGGCCTTCGTAATATCGAAATAGACATCGCCGTTTAAGGGATAGGCCACATCTTTTTCCACGAGACCTGCGATAAATTCTTCGATTTCGTCGATAAATTCCGTAGCGCGGGGATTTTTTGTGTCGTAAGTGTAGAGATTGAGCCCGTTGGCGTCTTGTTTAAACTCGGCGATGTATTTTTCCGCAATATCTTTTACTGTGGAATTTTCTTCGATAGCGCGATTAATAAGCTTGTCGTCGATGTCTGTAAAGTTGACGACAAAGTCCACATCGTAGCCTTTGTAGATAAAGAAGCGGCGGAGGGTGTCGAATACCACGAGGGGACGAGCGTTCCCTACGTGGATAAAGTTGTAGACCGTCGGGCCGCAATTGTACATCCGCACTTTGTTCTCGTCGATGGGGACGAATTCTTCCTTCGTTCGGGTCATGGAGTTAAATAGTTTCACAATGGGCTCCCTTCTGTTTAAAGGTCGTAGTAATAACCGTCTTCCAATTTATCTCGAATGGCCGAGAAAATATTGTTGATGTCGTCGTCTTGAATAAAGAGGACTTCTGCATTCCTCCGGCGCACGCCGTCGCGAATTCGCTTCACTTCTGCAGGGCGTACGGAGTTTAAATACACGAGGACGAGATCGGCGCCGTCCATCCGGCTCTCGATATCGTCTTCGGAAGCTTCTTCGATGTGGACTACATCGCCTCCCGATTCCGTCATGGCCCTTACGTGATCGGAGACGGATTCGCCCTTACCGAAGACCGTCAGCCGGATATTTTCTAAAAAACGCTCGGGATGTTCCTCGACGGTCTCTCCCATATTATCGAAAGGGGTAAGCACATTGTCTCCGTCGATATTGTGGATCCAGATAACCCTGCCGGCGGAAGGATCTCGCTGCCAGTAGGCGTAGTCCACGATATCCCCTTCGTCTACATTTAGGTTACCGAGGGTGCCGTCTTCTAAATCGATGCGCAGTGTGCCGTCGTCTCCTTCGCCTTCAATATAAAGACTGCGATAATCGCCGTCGGACAACACTCTGGCGTAGGAGATCACGCGGCGCTCGCTTTCCACCGTTTCCGTCGCCTTCTCCAAAAGCTCGTAGCTGTAAATATTTTTCAGGTGATTGTTGTTGTAAACCCGCTTCACTACCGTGGCGCGGACCTCGTCCCCTTCGGAAATATTTTGCAGGCGGAGTACTTTTTCCGGGATAAAGACCCTCTCTTCGCCTAGGGTGCCGCCGCCGAGCTTCAGATGAACGCGGCCGACGTAATTTTCGTTACCCTCAAGGTCCGATTCCGGCTCCATTATACTTTCTTCGGTCTCCACTTCCACATCGTAGAGGAGCTCCAAAAGATCCAGCCACTTTTCCAGTCGGGGACGACGCTCAAACATATTAAATTCCGTCATATTATCGATACAGGCTTTCATCTCATTTTTAATATCATTTACCATATAATCTTTATTCATTTAGCTCTCCATTCTAATTTATATACTGTCTTTTATTTTAACACTTATGTTGAAGGAACTCTATATGCCACCCTTTATTTCGAAGTTTGATAAAAAAGAGCCTGCAGATATAATCTGCAAGACTCCTTCTCGTTTAATCTGTAAATTTAAAGCCGCACTTGCCGCAAAAATGCGCACTGCCTTTGCGCTCGCTTCCGCACCGGCCGCAGAACTTCTGTTTTTGCGCCGGTTTTTCCTGCGGTGCAATGAGCGTCTTTTCAGGCTCCTCTTCTTCCGACCGCTCGATTTCATCCTTTTCTTCCGATTCGGTCATCGAAGCCCCGCTCTTCCCTTCCGTCGGGGTCGGTGAAAATTTATATTTCTCCTTGTCGATCCTTTCGCCTTCGGTCTCGGGGCGAGTAGTTTGTCCTTCCTCGACGAATCTTCCTCTCTCTCGCTCCATTCCCCCGTCTTTTCTCATAGGATTCATAAGATTCTCTTTTGCAATGCGACGGGTTTTCAGTAGAAAGAGATTGTACTGCTCGGGCAGATGACCGAAATAGGCGAGAACACAGTAGATCAGCGCCGCAAAAATAAGGATAAGCCACAGGATCGTCGGGAAGGAAAAGATATCCTTCAACAAGCTGAAGCCCGCCAGTCCCAAAATGCCGTGGTAATTTTTTATAGTGTCCTCGTCGGCATCCAGGCTGTTTACAAATTCCGTCTGGGTTCCCTCCTCCGCTTTGTCGGCCGCTCCGGCGGCGAGACTCGTAGCCACCGGTTTGAAGCCGGATATAAAGCCTTCTCTTCCCCCGCCGTCGGTGAAAGGTTTAAATGCGGAGCGAACTTCTTCCTCATCGTAGCCGAAGGCCAGAGGCTTTATAATGCGTTCCGTATCGGCGATGCCTACGGCCGATTCCGGATGCACGGCCCCCTTATCTTCTTCATATATCCCGCCGCGCAATAATCTTTCCATGGCCGCCATATCTCGAGGCGCCTTCGGGCCGTCGTTAATATCTTCCGGTTGTAAAATCTCGGGAGCGATGGGGGTAAAGGAAAGGATTCTCCCGAGAGCGAGGCGGTTGATGCCGTTTTCTCCTATGGCGAGATTCGACAATATCCGCTCCATCATTATTTCATAACCGTCCTCGGCTCCGGCTCGTTTCTCTGTCGATAGAGTGTAGATCCCCGTCTCCACGGGCACGAAGACTTTTTCTCCCTCTAAACCGTAAATCGCTTTGTAATCTCCCGCCCTATGGCAAATGGTTTCTATTTTATCTCCCAATATTAAAAAGCTCAAAGGTACAAAATCCGACTTCTGATCTCCCATGGCCACTTCGATTTGAAGCTGATCTTTATGGAAGTCGATGAAGTAATAGGCATTGTTATAAAGGCCGGCCTTCGGTAGGATCCACGTGAAATCTTTTCCCTTCTTAATGACGAGGTAATCGGGGAATGTATCGTAATCAAAGTTCTTTATATAAAATTCTACGCCTCGTCCCCGAGCCTTGCCCACATCTATATAGAGGACGCTTTTGTCCCTGCTCTCAATCAAGTCCACGCCTAAGCTATGGGCGTAGTCTACAAAATCCTGAGGAACGACGGCGTCATTTTCCATATGGGCGACGGCGGATCCGTCGATGGCGAAGGTGCGTTTCTTAATTACCTGCCTCCTGGGAGCCGACGTGTAATCGTAGACGAAGCGCTTAATGCGCATTCCGTCCACGTCGACCAAAGTTCCTCCCTCATAGCCTGCGGATTCCAGGGCTTCTTTCAAAGAAGCCGTCCATTGGGAGGGATCCAAGGTCGAAAGATCTCGAAAATTAATGGACGAGGTGTAAATGGGCTTGAAATTATAGCCCATGATCTTTTGCGCCCCCTCCATATCGAAGGGTTTTTTACTTACATAGAGGGGCACAAACCTGATTTCGTCTTCGTCCCGTACTTTTTTTACCAAGACATTGCGCCGAATATAGCTTCCGGCGGCACCATCACTGTTCATTATGCCCTTATAACTTACATAGTCCACGGTAATAATGGCGTGATCATAGTAGGATTTTACATTACTGATCCGGATAACACGGGGCAGGTCGAAAAGTTCCGCTGTGGAGCGATTCAATACGACTGCATTTTCTCCTATGGAGAAAGAGACGGATTTATTATAGACATCCAAGCCCTCGTAGTCGCCGGGACTCAAGGTAAAGTCGTAATACTTTTTGTAGAAATCTGCAAAGGCCTCGAGATCTACGGAATAGGAAGATTTTTTCGGATACTCCGCCAGTTCTTCGCACGCTTTACTGATGGGTGCGAAGGCTTCGTCCCAGCCCTCGATGGTGTTATCTTCTTTTTTGTAATCGGGGTCCAAAAGCTCCTGCCCATAAGCGAGACCGACAGAGGTTAAGCTCGGGATATAACGCTGATCCACCTTTCCGTCTTTTACTTCGGAAGATAATAGAGGGGCCAGCGCCAATTTAAGGTCGTCGACAGATTGTTGCTCCCCATCGCCGAAAAAGTGATCGTATCCTCCCTCGGGGGAAGATTGCATAATATCGTAGGCTTGAAACAGATTCCATTGATTGGACATGTCCTCCTCATCGTCATAGCCCATCATTTCTCCTGTTGAAATGACCTCGCCACGAGCATCGTTCACTTTTTCCAGATTCCAGTTCCCGTCCATGCGGTAATAAGCCGAAGATCCTGAGCCTCCATCGCCGAATTCATCGGCAGGCCCTTGGCTCCCCTCATGAAAGGCGATGTAATTATATTTACCGTCCCGGGAAATTTCACAGTCTATTCCCGATCGAAAGGCATTTATAAAAGAATCGCTTTCATAATGGACGATGCGCTTCGCCTTCGCGCCTATACGCGCGTATACATCGTAGAACATGGTGCCGTCTGCACGGTAACAATATCCCAGAAATTCGCGATTGTTTTCTCCGTCGAAAGCGTTGATAAATTCTACGGGGGTCTTCCCCGGTAAATCCTCAGACATTTCGTCGTAGTATTCTCCGTCGAAAGTCGACTTTAAATAGCCTTGGCTATCGTAGAAATCATCTTTAATCAAGGGATAGAATAAGCCCGATTCCATGGGCACGACTTTAAGATATTCTTCGCGAGATAAATTCCCTCCGTCGGTAAAGGCGTAAGAGGGCGAGACCATAATGCAAAGTAAAAAGGTCAGACAGTATAGTAAAATCTTTTTCACATCATACTCCTTACTACGATTCTCCGGATTTTCGATTTAGCTTACTATTATGTATAATCTCATTTTATCATTTTTATTTTTTTAAACAATTAATATAAAATCAATTCTATTTTTCCTGCGATTCTCTTTATTTTTTTATAAACCGACGCTTTCTTCTCCAATAAAAAATCCCCTTACCGAAAGGTAAAGGGATTTAAAAACGGAATCTTCGGCGTCTACATCTTCCGCAATTTGACGGAGAGGTTCTTCCAATGCGCGGAGAATGATCATCATGCCGGTTTTTTTCATCACGTGCGGAAATATCTTACAGGCGGGGACGACGCTCAAACATATTAAATTCCGTCATATTATCGATACAGGCTTTTATTCCATTTTTATTTTTATTTACTAAGAGTTTAGTCTCTTTATTATATGCTGTCTTTTTGTTTTCTTCGCCCCGTTTTACCCGCGATCCAAAATACGAGCATACCGAAAAGGGCGAAAAGGACGATGGCGCCTCCCGGTTTGACGTCAAAATAAAAGCTCGACGCGAGACCGACAAACATATAGAGGATGCCGAGGATCGTCGTCAATTTTAGCGTCTCTTTATAGGAGCGGGCGACGATTAAACTCGTGGCCACGGGAAGCGCGATCAAACTTGTCACCATTAAGGCGCCCACTAATTTCACCGCCATGGCAATGGTCACGGCGCTTAATAGGGTAAAGCAGGCGTTAATGATTTTTACTTTTACGCCACTGAGCCTCGCCGTATTGGGGTCGATGGCAATGGCCAATAATCCGCTGTATTCTTTAATTGATGCAAAGACTACGAGGATAAATACCACTCCGATGGCGACGGCATCCCAGGTGCTGACCGTTGCAATGGAGCCGAAGAGATAGGATTCGAAGGAACTTCCGCCGGGAGCAAAGTCCGACAAAATCGATGCGATGCCCAGTCCCAAGCTCATGACGATGGCCGTGGCCATGTCTCCGTATTGGGGAAAGCGATGACGAATAATTTCGATGGCAAAGGCCGCCACGGTACAAATGATCGCCATGCCGATAAGAGGATCGAAGCCTAAGATCAAGCCCATCCCCACGCCGGTTAAGGCGCTGTGGCTTAGGGCGTCGCCGATCATGGAGGTCTTTCTGTTCACCATGACCACGCCGATAGCGGGAATCATAATGGAGAGAAAGAAACCTGCCAACAAAGCTTTTCGCATGAACGCATACTCAAGCATGCGGAACCTCCTTTCGTTCTAACTTTTTATCTTTGATTTCATAAAGGCTTTGTGCCCCGCCCCATCGCATCACTTCTTCCAAATCGTGGGTGATCATGAGAATGGTCAAGTTCTTTTCCCGATTCAAGTGACCTATGGTTTCTAAAAACCGCGCGCGGCTCTCTTTGTCCACGCCCACAGTCGGCTCGTCCAATATGAGGATCTCGGGATCGTGGACCATGGCGCGGGAAATCATACTCCTTTGCTTTAAGCCGCCGGACAGTTCATTAACCGGGCGATCTTTGTAATCGAAAAGGTTCATTTTTTTCAGCACCTTTTTCGCCTTTTCTTTATGACGCTTTTTCGGATATTTCAAGAAACCGAATTCGTCGTAAAGGTTTAGCACCACAAGTTCCATAACCGTTATGGGAAAGGCGATTTTTTCTACAACGCTCATTTGAGGCACATAGCCTACATCCCGATAATCGTCGCCGCTTCGCTCTCTTCCTAAAATACGAACACTCCCTTTGTCGGGCTTTAGTTCGCCTAATATATTTTTAATAAATGTGGATTTTCCGCTTCCGTTTCCGCCGATGATGACGGCAAATTCTCCTCGTTTAATGGTTAAATTGATGCTATCCAACACCTGCTGGCCGCTATCGTAGGAAAAGGAAAGATCCCGTATTTCAATACTACTTGTCACGGGGATCACCGCCTTTCGATACACCTTTATCCTCTTCCGCCGCGATTCCATTGACGCGAAGCATATGCTCGTAGAGGTTTTTTAAATTCATAGACATTAAATCGTAATACGTCAAATCGTCCGGAGAATGGCCGGGAGAGACGTATTCCATGGAAGCCAAGGGCACGGTTTTGCCGCCGGGTACTTCTTCGGCGATAACCTTCGCCACGGCGGGAGAGGTTCCGTATTCGTAAAAAATCGTCTGAATATGTGCCTTTTTCGCATAATCGATGGCCCGCACCATGGAATGAATGGAGGGATCGTCCATGCTCGTCAGGCTTTGCAGGGGATATTGGGTAAGACCGAAATCCCGCGCCAAATACTCGAAGGCGTAGTGCATGACGATAAATTCTTTTTTCTCCAAGGCGTTAAATTTATCTTTGTATTCAAATTCCAATAAATTTAATTCGTCCACCGCCTTAAAGCGATTCTTTTTAAATCTCTTAGCCGCCTTAGGATCCAACTTCGTAAGCTCCCGCTCAATAGTCCCTAAATAGGATTTCGCATTATTTATGGAAAGCCATGAATGGGGATCGAAGGTTACCTGATCCACTTCTTTCGACGACGATTCCATTAGAATTTCGTTTTTCATTATCTCGCCCTTGCGATCTAAAAAGTCGAAAGTTAAAATTTCCTCCGGCTTGCGATCGGTATAGATAATCCATTGGCCCGCCTCGGGGATATGGTATTTTACTTCACCCGATTCGTGGCTCATGGCGATTTTGTAAACACCTCCGTTTTTAACGTCGATGGTCTGTTTTTGTTTAATGGGATCTCCTTCTTTTTTTAGAATCTCACGGCCTTTTTTAATCATATCCTCTCGGTTCATGGTGCCGTCGTCTTTTAAAAAGGCGATACGCAAATAATCTTCGTGGGTGTGCCCGAAAACCAGGGGATAGGTGGCCGCATCTAATTCGGCGCGCTGCATCAGTTGAAATTCGCCAAGTGCGGCTGCACCCGTATAGGTGATCAAGTCCACATTGTCCGCGAGATTAATCACCTTTAGCCCCGGAATGTTTTTCTTAACGCTACCGACCCAACGTTCCATATTGGCGCCGTTTACGATTAAAAGATCCGCTTTCTCCAATTCTTTTAAGGCCTTTGGCGTAGGCTCCCAGTCATGGACCGTCGCCGATGTGGGCATAAAACTTCGCACTTCCACATCCTCTCCCGCTACCATCTTGGTCAAGCTGTAAATAGGAAAAAACGAAGCGTACACCAGCGGCTTTTCCCCTGTGACGCTTCGTTTTTTTGCCGAACAAGATGTTAACAGGATCGCCAAAGGAATGAAAAGAAAAAGGCAGAATAGACCGAAACTTTTTCTTTTATTCAATTCGACTTCCTTTCTAACCTTGTATTAATCTTTATGAGGATTCGAAATTTTTAGTGACTTAAAAATTCCGCCATCGCGCTTGCAGGTGTGGAAGCGCGAACGAATGTAGGATACCATTCATCTTCGCTATCCACCAATTTCGCCTTGTCGTCACCTAAGCGCACGTGGAAGTGAGCCATAGTATCTTCACCGTGAACATCCATGAGAGCCATGTATTTAGGCACATCCTCGGATTCGGTTTCAAATACATACCAATACATCGTGGCGCCGCCGTGTTCCATGGGAGCCGCTTCTGTAAATTTATAAGCGACTTCTTTCGTTTCTCCCTCTTCATTTGCCTTGCCTTTATGGAAGATAACCTTGTCGCCGTCGACGACCATACCGCCGAAGTCAAACTTTCTGTTTTCCATTTTTTCTTCCAAGAAAGCTTTAGGCTCTTTGCCGTCTTCCTTCGCTTCACTTTCAACGCCCTTTAACACTTCGGCGTCGTCTTTGTAAGCGTAAACGGAATTCCAATCGCCGTCCCAATCACTAAGCTTTACATCTTCTCGTTTTTCATGATCTTCGTGATCGTGATCATGATCATGGTCGTGATTGTGGTTATGATTGTTATCACTATGGTTATGATTGTCGGCTTCCACCTGATGATTGTTATCGGCATTATTAGGCGCCTCGTTTGCATTGTTTCCGCAGGCCGTTAAAACCAGGGATAAGGATAGGGCACCTGTCAGTAATAGTGTCTTCAAATTTTTCATATGTACCTCCAAAAAATATTTTATGATAATAGTTATCACTCTTATTCTGCTTCAGAATATCATCGTATTTTCAAAAAGTCAACTCCTTTTTTACTTTTAATTTTCGCTCTTTCTTTTCTTCCGCTTTTTTATCTCTTTTCGCCACTAAAAAATCCCCTTACCGAATGTAGAGTGACCCCATAAAGTTGGACTTAATCGAGTAAGCAAATGCTTACTCGATTTTGTTTTACATAACTTATTTTCTATGCGGATTGCATGCGTTCACG
>NZ_CAIJCS010000012.1 GCF_903819165.1 Aedoeadaptatus nemausensis | reverse complement strand
AGAAAGCAAAATCGCACCCAACCGCGTCAAGCGCGCCTTCAAGCCCGGCAAAGCAAGAAAACTCTTCCTCACCGACATCACCTACATCAAACACCAAGGCCACTTCTCCTACGTCTCCGTCATCATCGACGCTCAAACCAACGAACCCGTCGCCTACAAAACCAGCACAAGCTACAGCCTCGACTTCGTCCTCGAGACCCTCGAACAACTCAACACCTGCGACTACAGCCAAAACGCCATCATCCACTCCGACCAAGGCGTTCACTACACAGCAAAAAAATTCCGTGAAACCGTAGAGTCCATGGGCCTCATCCAATCCATGTCGAGAAAAGGCAACTGCTGGGACAATGCACCCTGCGAATCCTTCTTCGGCAAAATGAAACAAGAAGTCCCATTCGACGAAAACGCCAACGACCAAGAGATCGAAACCGCCGTCGCCGACTACATAAACTACTATCGATATCGCCGATACCAGGAAGGCCTCGGCGACATGACGCCATACGAATACGGCTCCACACTGCTCCACGCATAGGGGTTGACGTGTCCAAAGAACCGGGTCCACCTTAGGCCGCATTTCCCCTTCCCCGCGGCCCCATCCCCTTTCTGGCCGGCTTTTTAAGCAGAAGAAAATGCCTGCGGCATTTTCCGCATCAGATGGAATTCAATCGGAGGTTATCATCTTCATTTGGATAAATATCTTCGCACGCCATCGACGGGCGGGTAGGACCCGCCCCTACAAAGTGAATCTCGCTTTACGCACCCGTAGGGGCGAGCTGAAAGACGAAGGCGACAATAAAAATCCAATTAAGAGGATTGCATTTCACAACACAGCCCAATACAAATCGAAGCCCGTTAGGGCTTCGCACATATAGAAAGCGTTAGGGTGGAAAGGATTGGGGCCCGGGGAAAGGAAAGAGAGAAGTGGACCCATTTATTTGGACACGTCAACCCCTACACACTCAATAGTGTGGCTCCGTATTCGTAAGGTGTCATGTCGCCGAGGCCTTCTTGGTATCGGCGGTATCGGTAGTAGTTTATGTAGTCATTGACGGCGGTCTCTATTTCTTGGTCGCTGGCGTTTTCGTCAAATAATACTTCTTGCTTCATTTTTCCAAAGAATGATTCGCAAGGCGCATTGTCCCAACAGTTGCCTTTTCTCGACATGGATTGTGTGAGGCCCATGGACTCTACGGTTTCACGAAATTTTTCTGCAGTATAGTGGACGCCTTGGTCGGAGTGAATGATGGCGTTTTGCTCATAGCCGCAGCTTTTGAGTTGTTCAAGAGTGTCGAGGACGAAGTCAAGTTTGCAGGATGTACTGGTTTTATGGGCGACAGGTTCGTTGGTTTGAGCGTCGAGGATGACGGAGACGTAGGAAAAGTGGCCTTGGTGCTTGATGAAGGTGATGTCAGTGAGGAATAGCTTTCTGGCTGTACCCGGTTTGAAGACGCGCTTTACGCGGTTAGGCGCGATTTTATTTTCTTGCCCACCGTTTTTTCGCTTGTCATAGGGTCGGGCTCGCCTCATGGGACAGATGAGTTGGTACTTTCGCATAATACGTTGGATTTTTTTGCGATTGTAGATGATGTCGTAATTGTTTTTCAGTACCATGCGGAGGGTGCGGCTGCCCTTATGGTAGTATTTTCCACTATGGTCATAGGCTTTTTTTATGAAGTATAGGGCTTCTTGATCTGCTTCTTCTCTTCGTTGCCGGTTTTCTTTGCTGGCTTTGTAGTAGTAATAAGTGCTTCGTGGCAATTGAAGATTTTTGCAAAGGGCTTTAATATTGATGGTTGTTCCATAGGTTTGGACGGTTTCTTCTACGATCTTACAAAGATCAGTCGTTCCATAGGTCTTCTTGTCGCATCGCCTCCCTCCTAGCCTGCCAGCTTTTTTTAATGCTTCAATCTCCGCAGCTTGCTGTTGAATTATTTTTTCTTGCTTCGCTATTTTATCTTTTGCTTTTCGTATATCTTTGATCTCGTCAATGGATTTAAGGGCTTTGTTAACAGCATCTTCGTCTACTGATGCGCGTACTGTCTCCCGGATGTGACCTTGTTTCCAACGATCAGCTGATCGTTCGATCCGTTTGTCGCCTAAGATTTCCGGATCAAAGCCGGCATCAATAAAGATTTGTTTCGGCCGTTTGCCGGTAGTGTAGGCATCGACAAAATGTTTTTTGAAAGCAGCAGTATAAAAAACGTGGTAATCGTCTACTGATTTAACATTTGGATTGGCGCGTAAAATGGCTTGCTCTTCAGCGGTGAGTTTTCCTCGTCCCATAGTTTCCCTCCTTATTTGAATTATACACGATTAAGGTAGGGGGAATGTCCAAATCTTGGGGACCGGGTTAGAGGGCGAATCGCAACGCCCTATTCCTTTCCCCGGAAACTATTTTTGAATGAATGTTATATTTTTGAAAGATAGGATTATTTGCGTGGTTTATAAAATTATTTCTCGCTAGAAACTGCTTTTGAATCAGTTTGATGCAATTCGAAAAATTACATTTACAAACTTAACAACTTCCCTAGCCCCGGCTCGTCGGCAAGGGCATCGGCCACATCGGCCAAAATCCCCTCCAATCGTTCCATTCCTTTGTGTTTTAAACGGCTCGTCGGCCCGGAAAGGCTGATCCCTGCGATCAGCTCGCCCTCGGAATAAATTCCCTTGGCCATGCAGGTAAGCCCGTATTCGTACTCTTCCCTGTCGTGGGCCGTGCCCGTCTCCAAGACCTCGTTCAAATCCGCTCGAAGGGATTCCGGCGTGGTGAGTGTGGAAATGGTGCGGGGAGTCAATGTATGGCGGGCAATGTACTCGGCAAAACGCTCCTCGTTATATTCCGAAAGAAAAATCTTTCCGATACTCGAACAGTAAAGGGGCGCCACGGGGATCAGATGGCGAATAATAAAAAACTCCTCCCCGGGGATCGTATCCAACATGACGATGGCGTCGTCCGCCAAAATCCCCAGGTTTAAACTTTCTCCGCAGGCTGCCGCCGCCCGCTCCATAATGGGGCGGGTAACCTTCGTAAAATCCCAGCGATTTTTCACCTCGGCGTCGTAGGGAATAAAGCCGAAACCTAAAGAATAGCGATCCGATGCGTCCTTCGTTACGAATCGCTCGGTTTCCAGTGTATGTAAAATCTTAAAGACGCTGGTCTTCGGTATGTTCAGGGCGGTGGCAATGTCGCCGATACTGAATTCGTCGTTGTGTTCCAGTAGAAAACGTAAAATTTGGAGCGCCTTTTCCACCATGGGCACAGTATAGTCTGCTTTTTTTGTCATTCGTTCCATGCTCCTTTATAATAGTAGTAATTTGAGTATATCAAAAAAAGACTACTTACAAGGGGGAACTATGTCGAAATCCTTATGTTCTAAAAAATACAGTCAGTTGGGCGGCGGAGGATTGGCGGAAAGCGCCGATCTCGCCAAAAGCTTCGACGATGTCGTCGATTTCACCCTGGGCGATCCGGATATTACCACGCCGCTTCCCATTATCGAGGCCGCATTTGACGATGCGAAGGCCGGCCACACCCACTACACGGAAAGCAGCGGCGATCCGGAGCTCGTTCAGGCGATTATCGACTTTCAACGAGAAACTTACAACATCCGGTGGAAAAAAGAAAACATCTTCGTTACCACCTCCGCCTGTCACGGCATGTGGCTCGTTTTAGAAACCATGTGCGATCCCGGGGACGAGGTGCTCATTATCGAGCCCTACTTCAGCCCCTATGCCGATCAGGTGAAAATGGCGGGGGCCGTGCCTGTTTTTGTGGAGACCGATCCCGACAAAGGTTTTATTCCTTCTATAGAAAGTATTCGTGAAAAGGTAACGGATAAAACCAAGGCCCTTATTGTGAACACGCCCAATAATCCCAGCGGCCTTTGCCTGGAAAAGGAAACCTTGGAGGCCATCGGCGAACTCGCGGAAGAGAAGGACTTTTTCATCATCGCCGATGATATTTACACCGCCTTCTCCTACGATGCACCCTTTGTCCCTATGTCGTCTATGGAGCGATTTAAGGATCGCACGGTAACCCTGCGCTCTTTCTCGAAAAACTTCGCCATGACGGGCTGGCGCGTCGGCTATATTTTAGCGGACCCCGAATTTATCAACGCGGTAAAATTCGTCAACGAGCAAAATGTCTACGCTGCTCCGTCGATCTCCCAGCGAGCCGCTCTCTACGCACTGAACCACAGAATCGAGGTGCAGCCGCCCCTTATCGAGGAATTCAAAAAGCGCACCTTCCACGCCTATGAGCGACTGAAAAAACTGAAGAACATTCGCGTCGCCGAGCCTCGAGGCACCTTCTATCTCTTTGTGGACATTCGCCCCACGGGCAAGACGGAAGACGAAGTGTGGCGGTTGCTCATGGAAGAAGCCCGGGTGCTCACCGTCAAGGGAAGCGCCTTCGGTAAAAGCGGCGAAGGTTTCCTGCGCCTCGCCGTAACTGTTGGGGTAGAGGACATCGACCGCGCTTTCGACCGCATCGAACAAATGGAATTATTTAAATAAGAGCATTAAAAAGGCGTCCCCGATAAAAGGGGACGCCTTTTCCGTTTATAAACAAAGGAAACGCAAGACATACAAGACATAGATGAATGTAGGTAAGCCCTACACCATATATTGTAGCAGAAAACAAAGAGAGAAGGTAGGGGAAGGGGAAAAACTTTGATATGTAATTTATATTTGAGGGAGCGTCCTACTATATAGTAGCAGGAAAATAAATCAGG
Organism: Aedoeadaptatus nemausensis; assembly: GCF_903819165.1. GTDB lineage: Bacteria > Bacillota > Clostridia > Tissierellales > Peptoniphilaceae > Aedoeadaptatus > Aedoeadaptatus nemausensis. Next base: position 355 of record NZ_CAIJCS010000012.1, on the reverse strand, counting down.
ATATAGAAAGCTTGATCTTCTTCACAATAAATGTTGACATTAAACCTTGCCGGTGTTACGATATGAAAATCGCTTCGAAAGAGCGGGATCGCAAAAAAAAGAATTTCAAAAAAGTTCTTGACAGCGAACGCGATTCGAGGTAGACTATACAAGTTGTCTCGTGAGAGCCAAACAAAACTTTTACAAAGTTTTAAAAAGTGCTTGACATTTCAGTCGACGCGAGATATACTAAATAAGCTGTTTCGAAAGAGCAGCAACTTGAACCAAGTTAATTAAATGGTATAAGAGAATAAACCATAACAAATCTATAAGCTTAAAGCGGAACACAGTCAGTGTTTGAGCTAAGCAAACTCAA
>NZ_CAIJCS010000011.1 GCF_903819165.1 Aedoeadaptatus nemausensis | reverse complement strand
TTTGTTGCAAGAGGAAGAAACTCAGAGCACGAGAGTGCTGCCGGTAACAGCCCCTTATAGGGGCATAACAAACCACCGGCTAAGCCGGTGGTTCTGATTTATTCCCTTGACCGCCATAGGATTTTGCGATATTATATAGCGTTACTTCCCTTGACAATCATGCTCTGACGTTGTATACTTGTTGTATAAGTGGATAATTGGGTAGAAGGGCGGTTCACATGACACAAGTAGATATGATCAAAAATGAATTGTCGGAACATATCGGCAAGCGCGTGATCGTAAAGGCCAATAGAGGCAGGAAGCGTATCGTAACGCGAAAGGGAATTTTAAAGGCAGTTTATCCCTCATTGTTTGTCGTGACGATTTCATCGGAAGGTTTGGCGGATAGAAATATCTCCTTTACCTACGGCGATGTCTTGACCTCTACGGTAAAAATTGCCATTTTAGAAGAAGACGTCGACACATCCGATTTGAAAATTTCGTAATTTAGCTCCTTCAATGGAGCTTTTTTATTGGGAGGAATTATGCGCGCTTTTGCAAAAATCAATGTGGGCCTCTGGATCAAGTCGAAGCGTGATGACGGCTACCACGAGATCGAAACAGTCTTTTTACCCATCGATCTATGGGATGATATTACAATCAAAAGATCTGAGCGTTTTACCATTGCGGGACCGAATTTCGGAGCGGACGATCTTATGGCGAAAGGTCACCGATATTTAGAAGAACGTTTCGGAAAGCTTCCCGTGGCCATCGCCATTGAAAAGAACATTCCCGTGGGGGCAGGCCTCGCCGGAGGAACGGCGGACGGCGCCGCTCTTATAAGAGGTGTGCGAGACCTCTACGACCTGCCTTTAAGTGACGAGGAGTTCATGAAGGAGAGCGTATTTTTGGGCGCGGATTTTCCCTATTGCTTCTACAACAAGCCCGCTATTGGCAGGGGAATAGGCGATGAACTCAAGGGGATCGAGGTTCCGTCCCATCCCTTGATTCTTCTGAATCCCGGGTTTTCCGTGTCTACGCCGGAGGCATATAGCCTGTGGAAGGAGAGGGGCGACGGGAGCGCCGAAGAAACGGTGCGTATTCTGAAGGAAGGAAATCTGTCGGCGTTAAAGGATGCGGTATCCAATGATCTCATGGCGGGCGTAGCCGAAAAACACGATGTAATTTACGAGATGATCGACGCTTTATACCGTGAAGGTGCAGTTTTTTCCCATATGACGGGATCGGGCCCCACGGTTTACGGAATTTTTGATAGTGCCGCAACGAGAGACGCTGCATATGCTATACTGAAAGATAAGTTTAAGATAGCGATTAAGACGAGAACGAGAACGTCAGGAGAAGGGAATGGATAGACTGGGCATCGCCTTTCGAGATATTACCGGCGCTTATGTAGCCTGCGCCATTCATAAAATGCGACCGACGCTTAATATGACGCTTTTATACGATCCTAAAGGTTCCGTTGAAGACTTTTTAAAAGAATCGGAAGAGCGGATGGAACGCATGGAGATAAAAGACTACCTCACCGTGCTCCCCGAAAAGAGTGTGGGGCGACGGGATTATTTTCGCGTCGTTAACGGAAACGGCCACGAAGGTCTACTCCTGGATACGGGGGAAGAGGGAATGGATACATCTCTCATTAATTTCACCATTGCAGACGGCCTCTTTCAGCGTAGTTTCGTTCTGGATATACTGGACAGCTACATGGCCCGAGTTCCCGCAGGTACTGAGCGCGTCGTCCTCGCCTTGCCCGGCTATAGCTACCGCGCTGAGGATTTTAGGCGGGCCTTCGGGAGAAAAAATATTTCCGTCATCGATCCTCTGGCACTCTGGGTGGAGAGGGAAATAAAAGACGAGGGGATCGGCGATTTAAGGTTTTACTGGACTCTTCGCGATTTTGAATTGGAGCGGCGCATGGAAGAGATTTTCCAAAAACCTGTATACTTCAGAACCTATTACAATCATCCCTGGCTTCGAGGAGAAGTAAAGAGAAAATAATTTCGTGAAATCGTAGGCTGTGTGCCTGCGGTTTTTTGTTGATCGCAACTATTATAGAGTTCGTAAAAAGGTCTACGTCATGGACGCAGACCTTTTTCTTTGCACAAAAAAAGAGCGGCTATACCGCTCAAATTTTAATATGTAACCATGCACCCGGCGTTGCATTTAAGTTCCATACGTTACCGAAATAGTTAACTCAGAGAAGGCTAATCTACGTCACATAGACTGACTTACTTAGTGCTGCTTCCGTCAAGACCTGACACGGTTCGCAAGGGTCTATTGCGTAGGACCTGCTCATCAACATCACTTGTTTCGGGCAGACTACAAAAAATAAATGCTATGCCGGGAATTCAATCTTGCTATAGCGGACTGCAAGTTACAGGGTACCGCTACTTCCCCATCTAGCATGGCAAACTTTTACTGGCGGAGAGAGGGGGATTCGAACCCCCGATACGCTATAAACGTATACCCGCTTTCCAGGCGAGCGCCTTAAACCAACTCAACCATCTCTCCATTGGATTACAGTATATAATTATATGGGCGATGGCACGCTTTGTCAAGGATATTTCCTAAAAAGATTTACCAGTTTCCGCGAATGGAGATAGCACCGGCCGTAAGAGTGGTAGTGGAGCCGTTTACATCCACGACGAGGCCGCCGTCGTCGTCGATAGTTTTTACCTTTCCCGTGTACTCGATGTCCCGCTTCGAAAAGGCGATGGTCTTGCCGATGGTTAAATTATATTTTCTGTAGGCATCTAAAATTTCTTCTTTCGGACGGGCACACCATTTATAAAGGGCATTTACGAAATCCGCCGCCAAGCGATTACGCGAAAGTTTTCCTTCGTCGATGGAGCCGGCGGAGGGAAGTTCTTTTTTATCGAAGGTTTTCCGAGGGGTGTCGGTATTGATACCGATGCCCACCACATATCGCGGCGTAGAGGACGAGAAATTAGCCTCCGTCAAGATGCCGGCGATTTTTTTATGCTCCAAGTAAAGATCGTTGACCCATTTAATTAGAATAGGCTTTTGCGTTTGAAGGCTTATAGCATCCCGTGCGGCGACGGCGGCGGCTATAGTTAAAAGCTCCGGCGAAAAATCTTTCGACCCCTTCAAGATAGCGGAAAGATAGAGTCCGCTACCGAAGGGAGAGAGGAAGGATTTTCCAACCCGTCCTTTGCCGGCGGTCTGCTCCTCCGCCACCATAAAGGAGAAGGAGGAAAGTGGGCTTTCGTCGTCGCGGCGAAAAATTTCATCATTTGTAGAGGTGACGGATTGCTCCACGAGCACTTCGATCTCTTTAAGTTCATCTATTAGACCGGAGGCGATTTTTTCTTTTTCGAGAGGTTCGTAATCTCGATTAAGGCGATACCCGCGATTGGTCACCGCCTCGATATGATAGCCTGCCTTTCTAAGATCCCGTATAGATTGCCATACGGCGGCCCGGGTAATATGAAGGTCTTCGGCGAGTTCTTCTCCTGAGAGGAAATCATCGGCTTCCTGTAGTTTTTTTAAAATATAATCTTTATTTGCCATTATGCCATCCCCGGATAATCCAATTGGCGAAGAGCTTCGAATAAAATAATGTTGACGGATACTGAAAGGTTTAAACTTCTGCCGAAATCTTTCAGCATAGGGATGCGGATGGCGGAATCGTAATGTTCTTTAATCAGTTCTTCGGGAAGCCCCTTTGTTTCTTTTCCGAAAACCAAGAAATCCCCGTCTTGAAACTGAATATCGCAGTAGCGCTTTTCCGATTTCGTACTGGCGAAGAAGAAGCGGTGATCTTTATATTCTTCAAAGACTTCTTCGATGCTGTCGTGGTAGCGAATGTCCACGAGATGCCAATAATCCAGCCCGCTGCGCTTTAAGTGTTTGTCGTCGGTGGAAAAACCGAGGGGACGGACCAAGTGCAGCACACTCTTCGTCAGGCCGCAGCTTCTCGCTATGGCGCCGGTGTTGTGGGGGATTTCAGGTTCTACTAAACAAATATGCAAAGTCATAGGGACCTCCAAAAGTTTTTTATTCTATCTTTCATGTCTTCGGGGGAATAAACGGTCTGTATGTTCCATTCACGGGGCAGAAGGGCACGAATGTCCTGTCGGACGAAGCGATCATCTAAAAGGAGGAGTTGCCCCTTGTCGCTGTCCGTGCGAATAATGCGGCCGGCGGCCTGGACCACCTTCGTAATGCCCGGATAAATATAGGCGTAGGCATAGCCGTCTTTTCCCAGTTCATTGAATCGATTTTTAATCAGTTCGCGCTCCGGTGAAAGGCCGGGGAGGGAAAGGGTTAAAATGCTTACGCCGCGAAGGGCGTCGCCTACGAGATCGATCCCCTCGGAAAAGACGCCGCCCATTACGGCGTAGCCGTGGACGGTTTCGTCGCTGAAAAAATGCTCGATAAAATCTCGCCGCTCTTTCTCTGTCATGGATCTCTCTTGATCCAGGGGAAAAGGATCGTTTATTCCCGCAAGTACCTGATCTTTATAGGCGTAAGACGGGAAGAAATGGATGAAATTCCCTTCGCTGCTTTCCGTAAAGGCGCGAAGGTAATCTCGAACGAGTGGCAGCGTTCTCTCTCTGTCCCGGTATTTAGTGGAAACCGAGGGAGGGTGCAGGACGAGCAAGTGATCGGGATCGAAGGGCGAGGGGAGAATTAAGTGATGGGCCTCTTCGCCACCGCCTAAAATTTCTTTGTGATAGCTCATGGGTGAAAGGGTGGCGGAAAAATAAATGACGCCGCCGAAGAGGTTTTTTCGCTCCCATAGGACCCGGGAGGGATCTAGGCAGAGAATGGATAGGCTCCCGGCTTCGGGCACGAAGTAAGTAAAGCGCTTTTCATTATAATAGAGCGCGCGATTTTGCCAGTCTAAGATGGCGAAATAAAGTTCCATCCATTCTTCCGGAGGCTCTTCCGTGGCGCGGGCCAACACTCTCGCCATGGCCTCTTCTAAATCCTCGAGTCTGTCGTGAAATATTTCGGGTAAATCCGCCATAGCGAGATGCGGACTCTTCGCAGTCTCCTCAAATATTTTTCGAAAAGCCCGGGCCGCCTTTTTTACTTCCCTATCTTCGAAGGAAACCTCATCCATAAGACTTAGGGAAAGCTCGGCGGAGTACATATCTCGAGCGCGATCGATGAGATTATGAGCCTCGTCGATTAAAAGGGTAGTGGCTTTCGTGCGATCTCTGTCTTCCATAAGCCGCTCCAAATAGGTTTTCGGATGGAAGATGTAATTGTAATCGCCTACGAGAACCTGAGCGAAATTACTGAGATCCAAGCCGAATTCGAAGGGACAGAGCATATGCTCTTCACTATAAGTGCGAATGGTATGGCCGTCGAAGATATCTTCATTATCATAGATGGCGAGGATGCCTTCGAGGAGCCGATCGTAATGACCCTTGGCGTAGGGACAGGCTTCCGGACGGCAGTCGAGTGTGTCGTTGAGGCACGCCTTTTCCTTTGCCACAAGTTCCACGGACTTCATGCGCAGACCCTGTTCTTTTAAAAAGTCTAGGGTCTCCACGGCGATTGTTTTTTGCGTGGAGCGGCCCGTGGCGTAAAAGATCTCCTCGGAAATCCCTTTGCCAATGCTTTTAATGGCGGGGAAGAGAGTGGCGAGGGTCTTGCCGATCCCCGTGGGCGCCTGAATGAAGATCGTCTCTTTCGCCTGTACCATATTATACACCGAAACCGCCATTTCACGTTGTCCGGGACGAAAATCATCGTATGGAAAAGCCAGAGATTCGGCGGAAGTTTTCATTAAACTTTGAAAGGATTCCAAACGGCTCTGAATTTTTACGAGCCGTTCCATAACCTCGTTCATAAACTCCGTGAGCTCTTCGCGAGTAAATATTTTTTCGTAGCGAAACACGCTCTCGTCTTCTACGCGAATATAGCTTAGGCGGAGGCTCACTTCGTCTAGATCGCGATTTTTACAGTAGAGATAACCGTAGCATTTTAACTGGGCCCAATGGAGGGCATTGGGCCTTTCGTCGATGGCTTCTTTCGTATAGATCGTAGATTTGATTTCATCGAGAATATGGCGTTCATCATCGACGCCGTCGATGCGTCCCTCTAAGAAGATAGATGTTCCGTCGTATTCCACTTCGCCCGAGATCGTAACTTCCGATTCGAAGCCGTCCGTATATTGATTTTGTAATTTCTGATGGAGCCGAATGCCTTCCAGTGCGCGACGATTGGAAAAAAGTCCGTTGTCGATATCGCCACTTCTCATGGTAAATTCCACGAGCTTTCGGACCGACCAGCGATTGTTCATAGGATCACCCCTTCTATTATACACGAGGATGTATGCGGCGAGGGCCCGTGCTATAATGTAGGAATTGGAGGTAGCTATGGATATTCACAACAGACAAAAGTTAATTCAATATGGAAATAAAATGGTGGAAGCAGGACTGACGTTCAGTACCGGGGGAAATCTTTCCGTGCGCGTCGACGAGAACAGCTTTTTGATTACGCCCTCGGGCATGGCCTACGAATCTTTAAAAGAGCGAGATCTCGTGGTTATGAATTCAAAAGGCGAGGTTCTTAAAGGGGACCGGAAGCCGTCGTCGGAGTGGCATATGCACGGCGCTATTTACGACGCCCACCCGGAGATTCAGGTCCTCATCCATACGCACTCGCCCTATGTAAGCGTCGTGTCTTCTCTCGGAGAAGATCTGCCCGCTATCAGCTATTTAATTGCATCGGCGGGAACATCTACCGTGCCCTTGGCCCGCTACGAGACCTTCGGTACCGAGGAATTGGCAAAGGCGGCAGTAGAGGCTATGGGAAATTCCAAAGCGGTTATGCTTTCAAATCACGGACTTATTGCAGGCGGGGATACTCTGAAGCAGGCATTCAGTTTGGCCCAAGAAATCGAATTTTGCGCCTTTATGTATGTAACCGCCCTTTCCACAGGCAAGAAAATCCACTATGTTTCAGATGAAAAAATGGACGAAGTCATTGAAAAGTTTAAAGGATATGGTCAATAGAAAGTACTTTATGGAAGGAACCATTAATAAAATCTATCAAAATCTCTCAATCTTTTTCTTCATGAGTGTATAATAGAGGAGAAAATAAACTGAGCAGGTAAATTTGCTTCACAGAAAGACGATAATTTCTAGCACGCCGCTCAGCCGTAACAGGAGATGAACCACTATGTGGAAAAAGAAAATGAAGCCGACACTCCTTCTTTTGTTGGCCATTAATTTATTATTTTATTTTACAACCTTCATATATAAAGTAGCCCAACCTGCGGATCTTCCGGTCTACATTATGGTGCTTTGTCCCGTCCTTACCACTTTATTCGACGGGCTCCTTTACTTCCTCTTTCCGGCAAAAATCTATCGGGGAGTGGTGCTGGTATTTACCACCTTGCTTAAGGCGAGCATTTCGATTTTTTATAAACAATTCGGAAATTTCGATATTTTCTCGAGGAGTGGCCAGGCCGGGGAGCTTAAGGGCGTGATTTCCGTCATTTTAAAAGACGTAAACATATTTGTCGTCTTTATGCTCGGGCTCATGATCTACGGTCTTTGGCGTATTGTAAAGGGGAGAGATTTCCTGGCCTTTAATAAAAACCGGGCTATCCTTTCCGTGGCGATGATGGCCATTCTTACCGCCGTCCCCGTGGCCACATCCGCAAGAACCTTAGGGATTGAAATGTATTCTACGGTCTTAACGGGCGGTTTGGTTCAAAAAATTAATACGGAAAAGATTTACGACCCTGTGGTCATGAAAAAGATCGAGAAGCACTACCAAAATCCCGAGATCAAGAGCAATCGCTTTACGGGAATCGCCGAGGGAAAGAATGTCCTCTTTATCCAGTGCGAAAGTTTGCAAAATACTTTCGTCAACAGGGAATACAATGGCCAGGAGATCACACCCTTTTTAAATCAGCTGATTAAGGAAAAGGGAACGATTTATTTTAATGACTATTTCGAGTTATTAGGTCTCGGAAATACTTCGGATGCGGAATTCGTCTCTATGAACGGTATCTATCCTTCGGCGAAAGGACAGGCTTACGATTTATTTAAGGATACGAAACTTTACGGCATGCCTCAGGTGGCGAAAAGTCACGGCTACGACAACTTGGCGTTTCACGGCAATAGCGGGAGTTTTTACGATCGGGACAAGCATTATAAGGCCTTGGATTTTAACGGCATTTACCTCGGCGAAGATTTAGTGCAGGATGAGGTCATCAATATGGGCCTTTCCGACGGTAGTTTGTTCCGTCAAATGGCGCCTATCCTGGAGAAGAGTAATCGGGAAGGGAGAAACTTTTTCGCCCTCGCCGTAACCCTTACGACCCACACGCCCTTCGTCATGCCGGAAAATCTAAAAACTATGGAGCCGAAGCCCGGAGACGAAGATGATTTCGTCTACAATTACGCTAATTGTGCCCGCTACACCGACGATTCATTAAAGGCACTTTTCCAAGACCTGGCGGCTCGCGGTATTTTGCAAAATACCGTCATCGTCATTTACGGCGATCACCACGCCATGACCATAAAAAATCCCGAGCATTTCAACTCCATGACGAAATGGCTCGGAAGAGAAATAGATTACGACGAAATGATGAACATTCCCCTCGTCATTACCGTTCCCGGTCTCGAGGAAAATGTGCAGAGAGAAAACATCGGCAGTCAAGTCGATCTCTACCCGACCATACTTAATTTGCTCGGTTGGGACAGGAGCAAATTGCCCATTATGGGGATCGATCTCTTAAACGACGACAAGGAGACGGAAAATAATGTGGTCTTCCCGCAGACCCATATGCTCAAGGGAAGCTATATTACGAAAGACCGCCTTTTCGAAGTAAGTCGCGATAATATTTTCGAACATTCGCGACTTGTAGATCGCAACACACGGAAGGAGCGGCCCGTGAAGGAAGCGGCGCCCCTTTATCAACGGGCGACCCTCACCTTGGATTATGCCTATCGATTGCTCAGAGATAATCGCTTGATGGATCTGATCGAAACAAAGAGCGACGATCTGCCGCAGGAAAAAACTATAATGCACGGCGGCGGCGAACTGGACACCAATGTGGTCACCAATATGATGACGGCGGTAGAGAAATCCTATGCCCGGGGCAAGCGCATGATGGAAATCGACTTTTCGAAAACAAGCGACGGTCATTACGTAGGTTTACACGGCTGGGACGGTTCTATCGAGCGCTACTTCCCCGAGAGAGAGGGGAAGGGCAAGGAGCCTATTTCCCACGAGGAATTTATGGCCATGGAGGAAAAGCACGGCTGGCAGCAGCTGGACCTTTACAATCTCGTCCTTTGGATGGAAGAACATCCCGATGTATATATCATTACGGATATTAAAAAAGACAATATCGAATTCTTAAGCTATATCGCCGAGCATTATGCCGGTATGCGAGGGCGATTTATTCCCCAAATTTATCGCCGAGACGAATACGATCAGGCGCGAGCTTTAGGCTTTCAAAACATTATCTATACGCTCTACCAATCGGAAGATAATGTAGACGAGGTTATCGATTTTGTAAATAGACATCCCCTTTACGGCATTACCATTTCCGACAAAAAATTCAAGACGGGACGCTGGAATGAACTTTTAAATACGAAAAAACCCGTCTTCGTCCACACGATCAACGACGAAAAACGGGCGAAAGAACTTTTACAACAAGGCGTCTCCGCCGTGTATACGGACAGTCTGTAAAAAGGCACAAAAAAAGCACCCGCGAGGGGTGCTTTTTAAATGCTTATTTAATTTCTAATGCATTTTCCCAAAGACCGTGGATATTGCACATGCTCAGTGCAAAGATGGTACCCGGTTTTTCGGTTTTGAAGGTGGTGTGAACGTGGGGTACGGTGAAGACATCGCTTTCGCCGTGGTTGTTAAGTTCGTAGCTTCCCACTTCTACAGGAGCGGAGCCGCCTTCGGGAAGGAAGAAAACTTTGATCCAGGAAATATGGTGTTCGAGTGTGTTGGGGTGTTCGATTTCGGAACCAACGGAAACTTTAACTTTAGCGACGCCACCTTCGAGCTTAGCTTCGATTTCGGGGACGTGTTTTTCGTTTTTCCAATCGCCGGATTTAACGGTTTGAGTTAATAAAGACATAAGTTAACCTCCATATATTCATAGTTTTGTTTACCAATAAGAGTATACCCAGATTATAAAATTAATCACAGATTTTAAAAAATAATCTCAATTAATAAGGGTTTCGGAAATCTTTAACGATGTATTTTACGCCGGATTCTAGTATACTGTTAATAAGAGGTGGTCTATGATTAATTTTGAAGCGACGGCAAATGTCGGCATGGAAGCCGTATTAAAGCGAGAAATTCAAGCTTTGGGTCTGGAAGACATTCGTGTGACGGACGGTTTGGTTTCCATGTCGGGGAATATGGAAGATATGGCGCGGTTAAATTTACATCTGCGCACGGCGGAAAGGGTACATTGGGTACTGAAGCGGTTCCGCGCCACGACCTTCACGGAACTTTTCGACGGGGTCTACGATCTCCCCTGGCCCGATATTATGCCCAAGACGGCGAACTTTATTACGGAGGCAAAGAGCAAAAAATCGGCGCTCTTTTCCCTTTCGGATATTCAGCGCATCAGTGAAAAGGCCATCGTCAACAAGATGCAGACACGCTATAAGACCGAGTGGTTTGAGAAAAACGGCGCCCGTTACCGTATCGGCATTCGCATTATCGAAGATATGGCCACGATTTATTTGGATACTTCCGGAGACGGTTTGCACGATCGCGGTTATCGTCAGCGCTCGGTAAAGGCGCCCCTTACGGAAACTTTGGCGTCGGGTCTCGTCCAACTCAGTTTTTGGAACAAGGATCGCATGCTCGTCGATCCCTTCTGCGGCAGTGGCACGATTTTAATCGAGGCCATTATGCTCGCCAGAAAGATTGCGCCGGGGCTCAATCGTCGATTTGATTTCGAATACTGGAATATAGAAGGCGCCCAAGGGAAGGAAATGCGAAAAGAAGCTTTCGCCATGATCGATTACGACAGCGAACTGGAGATTTACGGCTTCGACATCGACCCCAAGGCCATCGAGGCGACGCGCATCAATCTTGACGGTTTAGGCCTCGCCGACGACGTCCGTTTAATCGAAAAGGACGTGGCCCATTTAGATTTAGGCGGCGAGTACGGCATCATCATTACGAATCCGCCTTATGGCAAGCGCATTGAAGACAGGGAATCGGTAAAGGAAATTAACCGAGCCCTCGGCGATTTGGCACGGAGTCTTCCCACGTGGAGTGAATATATTATCACTGCCGACGAAGGATTTGAAAAGGGCTTCGGCAAGCGAGCCGATCGTAAGCGCAAATTGTTTAACGGAAGCATTCGCACAGATTACTATCAATACTACGGCCCGAGGCCGTAAAGCAGGTGTGGTGGCATGGCTGAACATAATTTACTGAACAATCACATAGAAATGGCCTTGCTCGATACGATCTCCGATTTAATTCGAGTGGTAGATGAGGACAACCAGGTGGTTTATTATAATCACGCCATGCGTCTGGCTCTTGAAGATCAGATGTATCATGTCTACGATTCGGACGATTACGGCTTCTTCGACTTTAAAATGACCGCTCGTTGCCTCGCCAGCGGCGAAACCATTCAACGAGAAACTTATGTCGGGGATGTGTATTATTCCGTAAAGACCAACCCCATCCGCAGCGCCGAGGGAAGGATCGTCGGCGCCGTAGAAGTTTACAGAGATAAGGGTGTGGAGAAGCGTCTCCAGCTCGAACTTGTGGAAAAAAACCGCTCCTTTACGGAAGAGCAGGTCAGTGCATCGGCCATTCAACGCTCCCTCTTGCCGCCCAAGGGCTTTATGCGCGCCCTTTGCATGGATTACTATTTCAGACCGGCGGAACTTTTAAGCGGCGATTTTTTCGACGTGATGCAAATCGACGACGATCACGTGGTGTTTTATATTGCCGATGCCGTAGGTCACGGCTTTTCTTCCTCCATGACCACGGTGTTTATTTCGCAAACTATGCGAAACATGGCGCCGGAGCTTCTCGTCGATCCGACGGTGGCTATGCTCGAGTTGGTCCATCGGTTTAAGGAACTGAATTTACCGGACACCATGTACTTCACCATGTTTTTAGGTGTGTACTCCCTAAAAAAACGCAAACTCACCTATGTAAACGCCGGCCACGATTGCCCGCCCCTTATAAAGAGGGAAGGCAATGTGCGCCTTTTATTGAATGCGGGCTTTCCCGTGACGCCCCTCGTGGAAGCGAGCTTTTACGAATGTCGCTCGGAATATATTCAGCGCGGCGATGAAATTCTCCTTTACACCGACGGTATGACGGAGTGCCGTTCCAGAAATGGAGAGCAGTTCGGGGTAGAAGGTTTAAGGAAGTCTTTCGGCGAGGCTGGAGATCATCCTCTATCGGAGATTATAGATAGACTTAGAGAATTCGTTCAGTCGGAAATTGTCGACGATATGACCTGTCTCTATTTAAAAATGTTATAGATGAATACCGGCATCGAAAGATGGCCGGTTTTTTATTGTGCGCTTTAGCATGAATAAACCACCAGCTATGCTGGTGGTAGGCATAAAAAGCTTTAGCTTTAAGTAAAAAAACCTCCTATGATAAAAT
>NZ_CAIJCS010000010.1 GCF_903819165.1 Aedoeadaptatus nemausensis | reverse complement strand
GTGAAGTCGTAACAAGGTAGCCGTATCGGAAGGTGCGGCTGGATCACCTCCTTTCTAAGGAAGAAGGCTCTTGCCTGCGGGCAGGAGCCACAAAGATGGATTTCTCTTATACCTTTAATTATATATGGACCTGTAGCTCAGTTGGTTAGAGCGCACGCCTGATAAGCGTGAGGTCGGTGGTTCGAATCCACCCAGGTCCACCATGCATCTTATGATGCAACCCATTGAACCATGACAATTGCATATACAATCAAATACGAGAACATCGTAAATCAAATCTTCAAATTTATTTAAGATTACAATTTCAACGAATAGATCGTAAGGTCAAGTTAGAAAGAGCATCCGGTGGATGCCTTGGCACCAAGAGCCGATGAAGGACGCGATAAGCTGCGATAAGCTATGGGTAGTGGCAAATACACTGTGATCCATAGATTTCCGAATGGGGAAACCCGCTAAGATAACCTCTTAGCATTCTAAGGTGAATTCATAGCCTTAGAAAGGAATACCGGGGGAACTGAAACATCTAAGTACCCCGAGGAAAAGAAAGAAACCTCGATACCCTGAGTAGCGGCGAGCGAACGGGGTAGAGCCCAACTTGAGATACGGTTTGAAGTCGCGAGCAGAACGACATGGAAAGGTCGACCACAGAGGGTAACAGTCCCGTACGCGAAGTGGCGACAAACTACTCTAAACGAGTACCACAGGGCACGTGAAACCCGGTGGGAACATAGGGGGACCACCCCCTAAGGCTAAATACTCCTTGGTGACCGATAGTGC
>NZ_CAIJCS010000009.1 GCF_903819165.1 Aedoeadaptatus nemausensis | reverse complement strand
GAATCAAAGAAAAGTTAGGAGGTCTAAGTCCGAAACAATACCGTGAACGCATGCAATCCGCATAGAAAATAAGTTATGTAAAACAAAATCGAGTAAGCATTTGCTTACTCGATTAAGTCCAACTTTATGGGGTCACTCTATTCGGGCGGTGTTTTTTATATCTTTAATTGAGACACAAGATCAAAAATGATATGATAAAGACATTAAAGAAAAGGCTGGGATACAAGTGAGACAATATAGAAAAAGAGAACATGTAGAAAACTATTTAAAGACGGAGCACAGAGGCAGCACCCTTTTTGAAGACGTGTTTTTGCCCCATAACTCCTTGCCGGAACTGGCACTGGATGAAATCGACACGACCACGAAATTCCTGGGAAAAGACATTGCCTTTCCTCTCATGATCAACGCCATTACGGGAGGCACGGAATTCGCTGAAAACATCAACGCCGATCTGGCGGAGCTCGCCAAACGGCTCAAAATTCCCATGGCCGTAGGTAGCGAAACCATCGTCATGGAAGATGAAAAAGCCGTGGAAAGCTTCCGAATCGTTCGGGAAATAATAGGCGACGAAGGCATCGTCATCGGCAATATGAACGGCAATCTGAGTCCGGAAGGGGCCAAGCGCGCAGTAGATATTATCGGCGCCGACGCCTTGCAAATCCATTTAAACCCGGCACAGGAGCTGGCCATGGAAGAGGGCGATCGTGATTTCAGAGGCATAAAAGAGCGCATCCTTGCGGCAAAAGACGCCCTGGACGTGCCCGTTATCGTCAAAGAAGTGGGATTCGGCATGGATGCCGATGTAGTGGAAACACTTTACGGCGCCGGCATACGCTATGTGGACATTTCCGGCTACGGCGGCACTAACTTCTTCGAAGTGGAAAACCTACGCGCCCTCAATAGAGATATGAGCGATCTCTACGATTGGGGACTTCCCACGGCATACGCCCTGGCAAGAGCCGTAGCGTTGGAGAAAAAAGATCTGCACATTACCGCATCGGGCGGCATTCGCTCCTCCCTGGATCTCGTAAAGAGTTTAGTCCTCGGCGCCGATATGTGTGCCATGAGCGGCGAAATACTAAAATACGTACTCCACGGCGGCGTAGATTATGCCGAAGATTACGTAAGAGAACTCATTTATAAATCCAAAATCATCATGGTCCTCTTAGGATCGAAAGACATTCAAAGCTTAAAACAGGTCCGGTGGAAAGCTACCGGCAGATTATCAGAATTGTTGAGGTAAGTATGTACGACGTGATTATAATCGGCGGCGGCCCTGCAGGGCTTACTGCCGCCATCTATACGAGCCGCGCCCATCTTTCCACACTTGTCCTCGAGCCTCAGCTCGAAGGCGGGCAAATGGCGCAAACATTAAGCGTGGAAAACTATCCCGGCGTCTTGGAAGACGACACGGGTATGGCCATCGGCATGCGCATGAAAAAGCAAGCCACATCCTTCGGCGCCGAAATCAAAAAAGAACGGGTGGAAAAACTTAATGTGGAAGGGGACGAAAAAATCGTCACCACATCGAAACAAGATTACCGCGCCAAATATATCATCGTCGCCACAGGTTCTACTCCCAATCAGCTGGGCGTTCCCGGCGAGGCGGAATTCGTATCCCGCGGCGTAAGCTACTGCGCCACCTGCGACGGCGCCTTCTACGGAAACGGCGAAGTCTACGTCATCGGCGGCGGCAACAGCGCCGTGGAAGAAGCCCTCTACCTCGCAAACCTCGGGGCGAAAGTGCACATCGTTCACAGAAGAGGAGAGCTGAGAGCGGAAGGCTTTATTGCCGAAGCGGCGAAGAAAAACGAAAACATCGAAATCCATTGGCACACGGAATTGAAAGAAATCAAAGGGGATAAAATGGTGGAAGGCCTCGTCCTCTACAATAACGAAACCGGGGAAACCGCCGCCATTGAAAAAGGCGACAAACCATTGGGAATCTTTATTTACGTCGGGCAACAACCCCAAACCGAAATCCTCGCGCCCCACGTAGAACTAAAAAGCGGCTACGTACCCGTAGACGAAAACTGCATGACCGAAGTCGACGGCATCTACGCCGCCGGCGACATCGTGGATAAAAAATTCAGACAAGTAGTTACCGCCTGCGGCGACGGTTGCACCGCCGCCATGGCCGTAGCGGAACGCATCGTCCAATATCAATAAGAAAGAACCGATCCGAAAGGGTCGGTTTTTTAGTGGGAGAAATATGAATCAAAGGGAGTATTATGGATCGCGGTCGTTTACGTGAAAAGCGACTACCCCCTCAGAAGAACAAAAGTGCTTATCAAAAATCCATTCAGCGTGAAAGCGAAACTCCCCAAAAAACCTTTTATTCCCGCCAGAACAGCAAAAATATTTATTATATTAATATCTTTATAGAAAATTACTTAAAAATAAACAAATCTTAAGAATTCAGTCGAAAACCTTTGAACTTATGTTATACTAATTAGTGTAGAGGAGGAGTATATATTCAACTCCCTCTAGTGTCGAAATATGTAAAAGATTTCGACGTAAAATGTAGGTCCGATCGTCAGGGTTATGAATTCCATAGCCCCGTTTTGCGTCGGCAGATTAAAGTGAGTAGAGCATTTAACCGGCAAGAGCCGACAGCTCTGAAGAAAGGGGGAGATGAACATCATTATATGAAGAAATTAATCCATAACAACTCCAACCCTATAGGTTTAGTACGTAACGAACGATCCGCTGACGCTCCTTTTTGTTAGAAACTATCATACAGGATACGCCGTCCGTATAATTAAGCATAAAGCGTGATAAAGCGAACAAGCAGAAAATATATAAAACGACGGCATCAAGAAGAGAAGCTCACTTTATTCCGTCAATCTTTAATGGTGGAATAAAAATAACAACGCGCGATGGGAGTCGTGTGTTTTAACATAGATTAATGCGATCTATTCGCAAAATAACAATCGAGGAGGAAGAATGAAAACTAGTAATTTAAGTAGCTTTAAGAGAGCCTTTGCACTCGCCTTGGCCATACTTATGCTCGTTACGGTGATCCCCTTCCGGGCATTCGCAGAAGTCGAACCGGCCAACTGGGTCGACGACAAAAAGACAGCCAGATACTGGCCGATTCCCCATCAAGGTAGACTTGTAAAGGTATCTACGGCAGAAGTATTAAAGAACCCGTCTCTTAGATACATCGGGGGCTACACCAGACCGGACGGCAGAGAGGTAGTAAGACTTGCCTTTTCGGCTTACTCTGGTTCAACATCTGGAGCATGGGAGAGAATGGTTCTTAAACCTGACCACAATCTAGAACAACTGATCGACTGGGATCTATCAGGCATGGGCAAAGAAACACCTAAACAAGGCAGGAATAACCACGACGGTTGGAACTATAACTCAGAATTTGTTAAGTTTGAACCCTTATCCGCCCAACAAGGTGGGTCTGGAAACCTACATGTGATGAAACTTGATGGTGACGGGACCAATACCGTAAAAACGGGAACTGTAGGTACCCACTATGAAGTGCCTATCGACTTGGTAATTAAGAAGGATCAAACCGTTAAAAATCTAGATAAAAACCCCCTCATCCAAATGAGGTTGACGGACGCTAAATACGAAAGAATCTATTCCACAACTATATCTGAAAATGAACAGGTTCCATATTCATCCTACACTATGTCTACCTTCGTTCCTGTAAGAGTAGATCTTAAGCAAGGTATAATCAATACAGACGTAGTACGCAACTACGAAAACACCTTCCAAGCGGCTTCTTCTTATATTAAATATAATGAAGAAAAAGGCTACTTCGACGTGTACATGAGAAGAACTCAAGGTACCGTAGGTTCTGTAGCTGACGTCGGTGGTTCTATGAACTCGGGTAGTTCCGAAAATAGAGGCGACTATGGCTTTATGCAATCCTTTGACGAAAGCCTGATCGATATCCTCAAACCTCAAGATGAGTCCGGAACAGTTATTCAACTATTCTCAGCAGATAGAAATGACAAACTGCACTATCCGTCTGCGGATGAGACAGTTCCGAAGCCTGCCAACAGAATAGACTATTCATTAGATCAAATTGAAAAAAGAAATGGCGTCGGTATCGTTAAGTATTCAAGTAATGATCCGAATAAAACCTTCTTGCCCGGCGGTCCTACCCTGACAGGCTACGGAAACTCTACCGTTGTCAGATACTTCGTCGACAAGGATAAGTTAAAAGAAAAATTCGGATCCAGCGATATCATTTCTTACGAATTCTTCTCCACACTTTTCGCGACCAACGAAACAGGTGTCGAAGAATTTAAGTCGGTTCCCAGAGATGAAGATATCAATCTGAAACGTGGCGATACTATCGATATCCGTTTTGACGGTAGACGTGACCTTATTACGACTGGTACTTTCGATACACAAGGTTCATTTATCCAGATCGGAGACGACCAATACAAAATAAGCCTTAGAACCACATCTGATAAGGCTAAATATGTTGGCGGTGGTATCACTTGGAACGCAAACTATATGCGTAAGATGACTGTATCGGTTCCTTTCGACATTAAGATTAAAAAGGACACACCTTTAACGATCTTCTCTAGAAAGACTAAATTACAAGAAGTGTCTCCCGGCATGACAGTTACCTTTAACTATTCTGCCAAAGATGATTCCGGTAATACGATCAAAAAAGACAAGACCTATCGATTCGAAAGACCTCTTAAAGACGGTTACACGAGAAATGAAAAGGGCGAAGTTATTAAAGATGGTAAGAAGATAAATGATCCGCAACAAACTTTATTTATCGACAATCACGATCCGCTAATGACTTCTCGTCAAGAAAACTTCGGCGGAGGGATCTTAACAAGAACAGCAGACGCACCGGATATCGACGAAATTTTTACAGACTCCGAGCATCTGACAGGTCGTTCAAAATACGATAGAGTCTATGTATATCCCTACGATGCAAACAAGAACGAAGTTAAAACGGCAAAGAGACTTGGAACTATCCAAGCTTCCGACCAAAAAATCGAAATGAACGTCAACGGCGACGATGTACAAGGTTTCGAATGGACATCGGCTTCGAACGGTGAAGAAAACAAGCTTGATTCGAACTATTGGGCAACAAAAGACATGCCTCTTTACTTTACAAACCAAGACGTTTTATCCAACTCTCTTGAAAGTAAAGATCCTGTCGTGGAACAAGTTCAATCCAGAGTAACCTTCGATTTAAACGGTGGTACACTTGAACAAAACGTTCTATCTTATAAGGGTGTAGATAAAGATAAAAAAGTAGGTACAGAACATGCCTACATTACAACAAGATCAACTCGGCAAGAACCTGTAGTCCGCATCGCACCTATGAACGTGAAATTTGCCAATGTAGAAGGCTATGTAGCCAACGGTTTTGAAGGCGCTCATGTAGACTTAAAAGACCACAATGGCAAGAACTTTGAAGAAACCATCGCTGCATTAGAAAAACAAATTGCAGAAGCATCAGGTGAAAAGAAGACAAAACTTCAAGGTGAACTGGGACGCACTAAGGAAGCTCTTCAATTAAGAAAATTTGTAGAGAAAGATCCGGTCGTAACCGGTAAGACCTTCCTAGGCTGGACAACACAAAAACTCACAGGCACACCGCAAGAAGTTACTGAAGCCTTTACAAAGCTAAAGGTGGCAGATTCGGTAGACAAGTATCTCAGTGGAGAAAACCTAATCTTTACGAGTACTTCACCGATTACTAAAAACATGACTGTTTACGCAGCTTACGGTTCGCCACTTGTGACCTTCCACACTAATCCGCCGGAAGGCTTAAAAGGCAAGACGGATGAAACGGTAACTCAAAGCTTGACGGAACAAAACCTCACAGACCGTGCAGTCCGTCTACAAAAGAACTGGTCAGATCCGAAGTTCAAGATGGAAGGCTACTCACTAGTAGGTTACTCAACTGATCCTAAGGCAGACATTCCTGATGAAAACAAAACAGGCACCGGCGTTAACGTTGATAACTACCTACGTGACGGAGACCAATACACACTAACTGCTAAACAAGTTAGAGACGGTGTTGACCTATATGCAGTTTGGAAGAAAAACTACCACGTAGATGTTGAAAAAGTTTGGGCTGAAGGAACAGACAAAGACAAGAACATCGGCAAGCTTTATGTTGGTCTTTTAGCAAGACCGGCAGTAGGTGCAGCAGGCTTCGAAATTGTAGACCAAAATGCAGTTTACAGACCGGTACCGGGAACAGTACAAGCCTTAACAAGCGCAACTCCCGAGACAGGTAAGCTAATCTGGAAAGACCTACCTTCCTATGACGAAGCAGGTCACAGAATGTCCTATATCGCAGTAGAGCTTACTGATTCAACAAAGAAATTATTTGAAAACGGAAGTGTAAACTACAAGGACTATGGTGTAACGATTGTTAACACCAACCAAAACAAGGGATTAGGCGGATACAAGGCTCAACTTGTAAACACCGACGGTGTCGATGCCATGTCGGCAGCTACATTGCGTAGTCACTACACAAAAGATGGAAGTCTTATCAATCCTAATGAAAATAAGACAATGAAATACTTCGACACTTATGGCTACAGCATCAAACTTACGAATATGAAAGTAGATGTACAACCGCCTGCAATCGATCCGATTAAGTATGATGCCACACAAGTAGTTGTAAGAAAAGTCGGCGATCCCAGCAAGATCGTAACGACCCTACCTGACGGCAAGACGGTAACAGTTGTTAAGCATGACAACGGTAGCTATGTACTTGACCAACCGAACAGTACTTTCACAGGTAAAGTTACAGTTGATGAAAATGGTGTAATCACTATCTCTACAGGTCAAATGGAGCCGGGACAAGTTGTTAAAGCTCAACAATTTAAGGTAGTAGGTGAAGCGGAAACTGCATCTACAATTACAGAAGCCAAGGTTGAAGCTCAACCGGTTTCCCATAAGGTAGTAGAAAAAGAACAACTTCCTAAGGATAAAGACGGCAATGCAGTTGTAGAATTTAACGTGCCGAACCATCCGCTTCTACCACCACAAAAAGGATCTAAATATACTTTAGGTTACTTTGAAGGTGAAGGCGAAGACAAGACATTCGTACCTTTGGCACCGGTTGATGCTAAGGGCGATATCGATCCCGTGGTTCTGGACAAAGACATGGTTTCTGACGACAGAACCGAAGTTAAGAGACAAATCTTAATACCGGAAAGCAAATTCGACCAAATCAACAAATTGAAAGAACAAGGCGTTGATCTTGTAATCAAATCTGATGAAAAAGGCAAGAAGCCTAATTATTCGGACGGATTTACCCTCGACTTAACAGCACCAACAGCAGATGCGAAAGCAGGAGACGAACTTTGGAGACGTTGGGTAAATGTAGACCTGTCGAACTTCAAAGAAGAACAAGATCGTGTAGTTGTAAAATACAAAGATCTTAAAGGAGAACAAATCCTACGTTTGGATACCAAAGAAGAAGCCGAAGCTACTATTGAAATGCTACAAAGAGCGGGCTTCACAGACCTGGATATATCTATAGAAGATAGATTTGGAAATGCGACAGCTCTTAAGCCGGCATATAACCCGACCAAGGTCATTAAGATTATGGTCAGAAACGAAAGAATGGGCGCAGACCATGTCTATGTAAGAGGTTATGAAGAAGACACTACAGTCACCGTCAGAATCTATAATGCAGCAGATGCTGAAGCTGTAAGAGACAGAACAGACGGCTATCAAACCAAGGCGAAGGCTATGGGACAAGAAACCATCGGTAAAAGATTCGCAAAAATCACCTTAAATAAACTAGGTGACTATAAATTGCAAAGAGGAGATGTTATTGAAATCATCGGTACTACACCTGATGGTGGCAGAACGAACCCCTATGCAAAACAGTTATAAAAGATAGACAGTAGTTAGTACCGGGAGGTCTTACCTCCCGGACCATAACAAAGGAGGATTCATGGAAACTGTTAAAAGCAGATTTCTGACACTATTACTTGCCTTTGTCATGATTTTTACATCACTTCCTATGAATGCCCTAGCGGCAAAACCTGGTGATGGCAAAACAGAAATCACGAATATCAAAGAACAAAACGGTAAGCAAATAGTTGAACTAACCAAGCTCAGAGGAGAAAAAAAGCTTTTTTCTTTTAGAAATGGAGCAGGTTTTTTCTCTACGGGAGCAGAAACAACCGATAAAAATATTGAACAAAAAGTAACTATTAATTTAGAAACTGAAGGCTTAAACTTCGGTGATAATGCATTTGATAGTTCCGCCTTAGATGAGGCATTGCCTTTTGATGTAACCATCAATTTAGAAGACCCGGTGAGCAAATCAATTGCCCAATCTGAAACAGTTACTTTCAACAATAAAGGCGAAACGACAAAAACTGTCACCTTCTATGTACCTAAACGACTAGGTCAGGCAAAAGTATCAGCGGTACTCACCGCCCTCGATGCCAATCTTGACCTAAGAGTTTATAAGTCCGCAGACTCTACTACGGATACGATTGGACAAGACTTATCATTCGATTTTATGATTTCTCAAATTGTCCATCCTGTAATCAAAGCAAAAGTGACAGATCCTTATGGAAAAGAATTAGATGAAAGCATTAGTAAGGCTTTAGGCTTAAAACTAAAACTTGGCAAAGAAGAATACACCTTTGATTTACCGGAGAGTAAAAAAGATCTAAACATTAGAACTTTAGATACTTTTAAAGACGATCCTTTTCCGCTTAATCTAGCCGGCGATAGCCAAAGCCTTGAACTTACAACACAACTTGACGAAAATAACAAAATGAAAGTTGGCGATAAGACTTATAAGCTTAACAAAATAACTTATAATGCCCTTGGCCAAGAAGTTGTAATTAACGATAAGACAGAAAAAGTTGGTGGCTACATTGAGTTTGCCACACAACCCAAAATCGTAGTTCCGACACCGGATGAAAGCGGCGACCTGCCGAATACACCGGACGGATACAAACGTCTAAGCTTCCACGCTGAATCAAGCTCAAATGCCCAAGACGGTAGATTTGAACACGGCGACAAGCTTAAAGTAATCGATGTTCTGGAAGGTACAGAATATACTGACAAAGACCTTCAAAAACAAATAAAAGGCATTGGCCAACCTACTCCTCTTATTAACGGAAGTGTAGACGACAGTAAGAAATTCCTGAAATGGAATCCGGCACTTCCTACAACAGGGAAGGTAGATGACACAGACTACTGGCCGGTTTACCTTAAAGACGGTGGAGAAATCACACCGGGCGAAAAACTTCCCGATGGAGTATTCGAAGTTAAGGTAATCAAGGACGACACCATTGCAGAAGATGCTTTATATGGTAAATCCTATGGTGTATTCCAAGGATCAAAACTTGCAAGAGATAAGTTCCCGGATTTAGTAGCTGCAAAAGGTCACCAAAATCCGAAGTGGACCACAGAAGCTGATGAAGCTGAAGGTATGGTTGAGATTGCAAAACCTTGGACAAAGGTAATCACAAAGGCAACGAACTTTAAGGCAACTGCAGGCGAATTACCTGACATCATTGAAAACCCAACAGATCCAACTCCGGAAGGATACGTCAGAGTAACATTTAAGGCCGGAGAAGGTGTAGAAGACTTTAAAGATGCTAAAACTTACGATGTTAAGGAAGGCATAGCATTAACAGAAGACAAATATCCTACAGCAGAGGCTAAAGTAGGATATAAAGATCCAAAATGGGACGTGGCACCAGGCACTCCTATAACAAAAGATAATGCAACTATCACAGCAACAGCGACTAAGATAGAAGACATCATACCCGGCGGCCCTGGTGTTGAAAAACCGGAAGGATATTATATAGTTGAATTCCTTGAAGGAAAACATGGCGTATTTAAACCAGTAAAAGAAAAAGACCAAGTTACTGTTTACTATGTAAATCCTGAAGCTAAAGTTAAGATGTCTCAAATAACAGCACCGACAGTAACAGCTAAGGTGGGTTACAAATTTGACTCATGGTCAAAAGAATACCAAGCTGACGCTATTATTACTGGTGACAGACAAATAACTGCCGTATATATATACGTAGACGGTGTTTCAACTGAAGCAAAAGAGGGTTGGACAAAAGTTACTTTAAAATCAGGTGACAAAGGAGAGTTCACTAAGACAACCAACGTTGAAGGTGGACAAACTAAGACTGAAGAGTTTGACGAACTTGTGTACTACGTTGATCCAGAAAGAGAAGTAACTATTCCGGCACCAGTTGTTAAAGCAACAGTAGGTAATACTTTCACTGGATTTGACAAGCCTCTAACAGGAACATTTAAAGAAGAAACAACTATAAATGCAAAGTATCTGTCAACTAGCGATGTAATTGAAGATAAAACACCAGGTGATGATGCTGAAAAACCTGAAGGCTATGTAACAGTTAAATTTGATGCAGGCCAAAATGGAACATTTGCTCCAAACTCAATTACAAAGTACTTTGTAAACCCTGAAAAAAATGTTGAAATTGGTGCTCCTGGAATTGATCCGAATAAAAATTTTGTATTCAAAGGATTCTTCAATGGTGATGAAGAACACTCATCAGCTGCTAAGAAATATACAAAAGATATAACTTATACAGCTAAGTATGATGACAAGTCAAATGAATCAATTATCCCAGGTGACCAAGCAAAACCAGGCGGATGGGTAACAATAAGCTTCTCCGCAGGAGAACATGGAACATTTGAATTAGTAAATGGTAAACAACCAACCATTGCATACCATGTAAATCCTGAAAAAGATGTTGTATTGAAAGATAAAGCACCTGCGATTAAAGCTAATGACGGTTACAAATTTACAAAATACGATCCGGATGTTGAAACTGCAAGAAAGTATACAACAGAAGGACAAGTAATAACAGCACAATACAAGGCGACTGTTGTAGAAGGACCGGATCAACCAACCAAACCGGATCCAAACGACCCTGGAAAAACAGTACCTGATACTGATTATGCAAAATTAACATTTGAAAAAGGTATCAATGGTGAATTTGCTGAAAATGCTAAAACAACTATTTGGGTATTGAAAAACGAAGAGGTTAAGTTCAACGCACCGGCTGTTGAAGCAAATGAAGGCTTTGTATTTAATGGATGGGATCCGGCACTTCAAACAAAATACACTGATGATAAAACTCACACTGCTAAGTATGAGCCAAAATCAGATATTTCAGATGTACCTGTAGCAGGTTTCCAAGAAATTAAATTCCTTCCAGGAACTGACGGTAAGTTTGAAGGTGAGAAACAAGAAAAATCTGTATGGGTTAGACCAGATGTAGAAGTTGACCTTACAGCTAAGGCGCCAAAGGTAATTGCTAACAAAGGTAAAGTTCACACAGGATGGGAACCATCACTTATAGGAACATTTACTAAGTTAGACAAAGCTACAGAAATTACAGCTCAATACAAAACTGATGCTGATAATAACGGAATTGCCGACGAAGACGAAAAGACACCGGAACCTGAAGTATACGCACGTAACATCGGTAAAGATCCTAAGGTAACAACGGTAGAAGTTGAAACCGAAAAGAACGCTGACGTTACAATCGAATACAAAGATAAAAATGGTGAAACTAAAACCATCACGGGCAAGGCAGATGACCAAGGTAAATTAACCAAGGAAATCACACCTAAGCTTGAAAAAGATACGCCGGTCAAAGTCACCGTTAAGGACGGCGAAAAACAACCGACGGAAAAAATCGTCAAAGTATTCGACGACGTAGACAATAACAGAATCCCCGATGATCAAGCAGGTCAAACCGAAAGACCGGCAGCGATCGCTTCCAACAAGGGTAAGACACCCACATTCACTACAATCGAAGGTAAAACTGAAAAAGGCGCAACCATCACGGTTACTGTAAAAGTAAACGGCGAAGAAAAACCTGTTACAGTTGAAAACCTCAATGTGAATGACGACGGAACTTACACCCTCGAAGCTAAATACGACAACAAACCCTTGGAAAACGGCGCGGAAATCTTAGTTTATGCAGAAAACGCACCTAAGACAAAATCTGCACCTCAAACCACCACCGTCTTCAACGACTTTAACAACGACGGTAAACCCGACGGCGGCAAGGTCGACCTGAACGACGTTAAGGACATCCAAGTGATTGCACCTGAAAAAATGTCTTACACCGAAGGCGACAAGCTTAACGGCACCGGATTGAAAGCCGTTGTTAGAGATAACAAGGGCGGCATCGAAATCTTTGAATACGACAATGCAACAGGCAAATTCAAAGATGCTGACGGCAAGGCTGTTGATGAAATCACAGCAACAGTAGCTGACAAAGCTATTAAAGATCTTTCTCTAACAGAAAAAGATCACAATGGCAAAGCCATCGACGTAAAAGTCGGCGGTCAGACCGGTTCCACGAACCAAGTACTTGAAGTAAAACAACTTCAAACACCGACACCTACCATCGAATTTGCAGCAAACCAAAATACCGTAGGTTCTGACGGCAAGACCCCGACGGGAACGGCTAAACAAAAGACGACGGTTAAATTCACAGTTAAAAACAAACCGACGAAGGTCTTTGTAAAATACACCGTGAACGGTGAAGCAAAAGAAGAAAGCTTCGAAATCGGAGCAAACGACGACGCTACTAAGACAGTCGATCTTCAAGTCAAGCTGCCCGTAGGCGCAGAAGTTCAAGTCTTAGCAAAAGATGCGGACAAAGCACTTTCCGAAGCAGCTACTGCAAAAGTAGTAAGAGATGCTAATAACGACGGTACAGCTGACGACAAGACCCCGGTTGGAAAAACTGAAATTGATCCTATCAAGGCTGAATCTGAAAAGATTACAGTGAAACCAGCAGACAATGCGACCGAACTTGTAATCAAAGAAACCGACAAGAGTGGCAACACTCCTGCAGATTCAAAAGAAATTACAGTTACTAAAGATGAAGATGGTAATTGGAAGATTGGCGACGATATAATCAAACCAGATAAAGATGGAAAACTTACAATTCCAACTAAGGGCAAGCTAGAACTTGACGAATACAATGTGGTTGAAGTTGATGCCAAAGGCGATCCAGATACAACTACTCCATCTAACGCAAGAGAAACAGTCGGCGAAGCGGCAGACACCACTGCACCGGCTATGCCGCAAATCGATCAACCGGTAGATGGCGACAAAGACATTAAGGTCAAGACACCTACTGAACCGGATGCAAAGACAATCATAGTTGAAGTTGAAGTACCGGCTAAACCTGGCGAAAATCCAACAAAGAAAACTGTGGAAGTTACTAAAGGCGACGACGGTAAGTGGAAGACACCTGATGGAAAAGAAGTTCCCGAAGAAAACGGAAAACTCGTCATCCCCGTCGATCCGGCAGTTAAAACCGGCGACAAGGTAACCGTTGAAGTCAAAGACGATTCCGGCAATGCCAGCAAGTCCGAACCGCAAACAGTTGTTGAAAGACAAAAACTACCGGTACCGACCATCGATCCTATTAAGACCGGTGAAAGGACCGTATCCGGTACAGCGAAAGATGCTGCAACAGTCGACATCTACAAGAAAAACGCTGAAGGCGGATATGATCTTGTGAAAGAAGATGTAGGCGTAAGTGCAGACGGATCCTACACTTACAACCATACAGATGGCTTCAAAGACGGCGACGTCATCAGAGTCGTAGCCAAAAAACTCGGCATGACACCTAATAACGCTGAAACCACAGTCGGCGTCGACACCTCTGCATTAGATAAAGCGATCACTGACGGCAAGAGTGAACTCGACAAGAGAAACGACGGCACCCCGGCTGACAAAGCTTTAGAAGATGCCATCAAAGAAGGCGAAGATCTTAAGAAGAAAGATCCGGCTCCCAGCCAAGAAGAAGTCGACCAGGCTAAAGATAAGATCGAAAAAGCTATCGAAGATAAAAAGAAAGCTGACGAAGCTAGAGATAAGTTAAAAGAGATTATCAAAGAAGCTGAGGAAGAAACCAAAAAAGATGGTTATGAAGAAAAGCCAGGAAAAGATAGAAGAGAGCTAGAAAAAACAATAAAAGAAGGTAAGGAAAGTTTAGAAAACAATACTAATATTCCTGAATCGACTGAAAAAATAGAAAAAGCTCTAGAAAAAATAAGGAAAGAAACTTTGCAAGTAAGTGCAAAAGATCCTAAAGTTGGTGATCAAAGTATAACTATTACAACTTATCCAAGCCTTTGTGAAGTAGAAGTGTTTATTAATGATGTTTCTATGGACAAGATAAAAACAAATGGATTTGGAACTTATAGTTTTACGTTGGACGAACCAATTAAAGCTGGAACAACTATAGAACTAAAGGCGCATAAAGATGGGTACAATGACAATAGTTATTGGACTAAAGTAAAATAATCAATTAAAATATTATTGGGAAGGTAGAAATGCTTTCCCAATAATAAAATTTATAAGGAGGGAAAGATGGCAAATAAGAGAATGATTTCTTTTTTACTTGCTCTTACCATGATGCTTGGAATTTGCGCAAATCCGGCTTTTGCAGCTTCAAGCGTTCCGGGTGAGAGAAAAGAAGTAAATTATGAGATCCAAGAAATTGACGGAAAGACCTATAAGGTCTACAAAGTTTCTGAGTTAGGTTTAAAAAATCCTGAGAAGTTATTAGCTCCTAAATATAGGAACAGGGCAGCTGGAGACCCGATGGAAGATTGGGTTAAGGTCAAACTTATATCAAACACAGTAGGATTAACACTTGGAAATGATTTTAATTTTAAAGTGTATGTCGCTTTAAAAAAAGATGATACTGAAATAGCTGAAGCTACAATTAATCCAACAGAAGAAGATGTTGAGAATCAAGTGTATCATTTTGTAAAGACAGATAAATATGATGAGAACAATCCTGATCATCAAGATCCAGATAAGTGGTATTTAATAGTACCAACCGACTTTAGATATGAAATAAGGCTTGAAGTTGGAGATGGAGGAAATTTTACTACCGAAACAGTGACTATTACTGTGGCTCAAAGAGCTATGCCTCTATATAAGGCTGTTTGGTTTACTAATAATACAGAAGAACAAAAACCAACTGTTAAAGCTACCTATTATGATGGAAAAAATAGGCCTCATGAAGTTGATCTTAATAAGAATGAGTTAGCTCCAAATGAATATAAGTCTGTTTCTAATGAAGGTGGAGAACTTTATGTAAGTCAAAAAAGAGTAATTGTTAAAGACGAAAATAAAGGAACTATTCCTAGACAAGACTTTTTAGTTAGTGACATGAAGGGTGCTGCTCTTTGGAGACTTATCATAGACCAAAATGGAGAAAAGAAGACTAAGGGAACTATTGAAGATGGAGATACAAAATATCACTTCAATATAACCGGCGACTATAAGACTCCTTTTGTCGCTACAATGAGAGAAGAGTTGAATGTTAAGTTTGATCCAAATGGAGCTACATTTGACCAAGCTGTTAAGACTGAACAAGCAATTGGTCACTCTATGAAAATTGGCGAAGCTTTTGGAGATTTAGAAGCTGTTAAAGTTCCAACTAAAGATCAAATCTCAAACATTCCCCAAAAAGACAACAAAGATCAAGATTTTATTGGTTGGGTTGTTGATGAAGCTAATAAGGATTTAGACTTTAGTAACGGCCAAAACAGAGATAAACTTGTAGATCCTAACGGATATGAAGTTAAAGATAATATAACTTTCTACGCAGTTTATGCTCCCAAAGACCAAGGTAAAGTTGCCATTCAATATGTGGATGAAAAAGGCAACGCCATTGATGACAAATATAAGATCAAGGGCGAAGACTATCCTGAGTATGCCGAAGGCAACAAGGGTGAAGATCTTGAAGCATCGAAAGTTCACGAACCTAAATTTATCGGCTATAAGAGAACTGCCGATCCCATTGATGTTACAGGCAAGACTTATAAGTCAGAACAAATTGAAACTGTTGAAGTCAAGTACGAAAAGCTTCCCGACATTATTCCTGAGAAGAAAGACGGGAAAGACAATCCTGATGTAACTCCGGATGTTAAAGAACATTATGCTAAAGTAACTTACCAAGTTGCTGCAGCTGATGCTGAAAAAGCTAAACTTCAACTTGATGGCAACGATGCAACTTCTCCTCTCGTTTACTATGTAAACCCGCTGGAAGGAAAGAAAATTTCAGACGTTGCCAACGTAAAGGCTGTTTCGAAAGATAACAATTTTTACAAAGTCGACGCTAATGATATGTGGACCTATGATCCGGAATCTATTAGTGGAACAGATCAAGTTATCAGTCAAGCAAGAGATGAGCAAGACAATGTTGTTAAAACAGAGATTACTCTAACTGCCAAGGTAGCTGATAAAATAGCAGCCAAGTTTGTAGACAAGCTCGACCCGGAAACTATTAAAGTTTGGGTTGGAGATACAATCGACTGGAAGAAGGGCGTTAAGCTAAAAGAAGCTAACGAAGAACTTCAAAAGATTTTAGATGCAGAAGATACCAAGGTTACTGACGAAAGTAACAGAAATTCTGATGCTGCTAATCTTCCCAATGGCGAAGAGGGTAATCTTAAAGTTACCTTCAGCGACGGTTCTTCTTTAGTCGTTAACGATCAAATGCTCTATGTAGCACCTCACAAGAATGACGACAACACCAATTTACCGAAGGATGCCGTAAAGGTTGAATTCAAGATTGGCGAAGGCGTTACCGGTACTGAAAAGACCATGTACGTTAAGCCGGGTACCGATGTTAAGTCGGATGCACCCGAAGTAAGCTTAAAAGAAGGTTACAAAGACTTTAAATGGTACAAGGGCAATGAAGTAGCGAAGGATGAAGACTTTAAAGTATCGTCCGAAGCGATCTTTACAGCGAAAGCCGGACAAACCGACGCTCAAAAATACGGCGATCAACTTAAAGCACAAGACATTGTTAAATGGGTTGGCGATAAAGTTGACTGGAAAGATGGCGTGAAACCCATCGAAGGTGCTACCTTCAAGAAGGTTGAAGACCTAAGCAACAGAAGCACTGCTAAAGCCGGCGTATTCCCCGGTAAGCTTAAGGTAACCTTTGGCGACGATTCCACAAAAGAAATTGATGGACAAAGATTAATCGTTCGCGACAAAAAAGGCGACAAGGTAACTCCAAACGAAAACGATCCGGGAACCTATCCTAAGGATGCATTAGAAGTTAAATTTGTGGCAGGAAAAGGAATCAAAGCTCTAGATCCGGCCAACAAGGTTATGGTTCTTAAATCCGGCGAAACATTAGAAGCAGTCGATTATCCTGCAGTAACAGTTAAAGACGGCTTCAAGACAAAAGCTGATAAGACTGACTACTATGATGTTGAACCCGGCGTTATCACAGAAGCCAAGACCATTACAGCTTCCACTACTGAATTAGGTAAGGGTACTGCAGTTGTTAAATTTGTAGATACTGAGGGCAAAGCACTTGATCCCAAGGGCGATGCTAAATTACAATTGGCAGGTCAAAGCTATGACCAATCCTTCTCGGGTCAAGAGGGCGTAGCAATCACCTATGATAAGAGCAAGGCTCCTAAGATTTTAGGATATGAGTTTACGAATGAAGATCCTGTAATCAATCCTGCTAACTTCGAAGAAGGTAAGGAAGCCACCATTACCCTCAAGTACAAGAAACTCGCTGATGTTATTCCCGGCGAAGGAAATACTAAGCCGGATGGTTATGTAACGGTTAAGTTTACAGCCCAAAAGGGTGCTAAGCTTACGGGTGAAACGACTTACTATGTAAACCCGAAAGCAGGCAAGACTTTTGCCGATACGAAGGCACCTACTGTAGAATCTACAGATGCTAAAAAATATGAAGTCAAAACAGGTAAAGACCTTTGGAAACCTGAGTTAGATGAAACTAAGACTATTACTAAAGATAGCAGCTTTGAAGCTCAAGTAATTGAACTTGGTAAGCCTGTAGTTAATTACCCCGATGTAGATCTTGAAAAAGGCGGAAGTAAAGACGTCACTCCCGAGATCAAAGACAATAAGGGTAATCCTCAAAAACCGACTAAGACTCCCGAAATCTTAGATGAGAACAATCAACCGGTTAAACCGGGTGAAGACGGCAAGATCACGGTCGGCGATCCCGACAAGGGTATCAAGATCACTCCGAAGGAAGACGGTACGATCACAGTCGAAGTTCCTAAAAACTACGACGGACCGAATACTATCGAAGTTCCTGTTCAAGTAACTATTCCCGGAGAAGATGAGCCTATTAAGACAACTCTTAAGATTAAGGTAATTGAAAACAAACCGGAAGAACCGAAACCTGTAGAACCGAAGAAGCGAGACGATTATATTAATCTTGTTCCCGTAGGTGAAGAGAAGGTTAAACCTGTAACCGATGTTCACGCAATCTACCTCTACGGTTATCCGGGCAACACGGTTCAACCGCAAGGCAATATGACTCGTGCGGAAGCAGCTGCAATGGTGGCTCGCCTGAAGAATTTGGATATGTCCGACACATCCAAACCTGACTTCAAAGACGTTGAAAGCAAATGGTACAACTCCGCCATTAACGCCGTCGTAAAAGCCGGCTTAATGAAGGGTTATCCCGACGGAACCTTTGCTCCCAACGGCAAGATCACGAGAGCGGAATTTGCTCAATTAATCAAGGGCATCGACCTTGCTAATTCTGCAGAACTTCCCTTCACCGACGTTGCCGGCCACTGGGGTATTGGCGCGATCAGCCAAGCTTACGCCAACAAGCGTATTGCGGGCTATCCCGACAACACCTTCAGACCGAACAACGACATTACCCGTGCTGAAGCGGTAACCATCCTTAACAATCTATTCGATCGTAAAGTCGACGAAACCGGTCTTGCCGGAGTTCGCGGCGACATCGTCGAATTTAAGGACTTAAGCAGAAGTCACTGGGCTTATTATGAAATCGTCGAAGCTTCCAATACTCACGAATTCTATCGTCAAAAAGACGGTGAAGTGACCGAAGCTTGGGTAAGAGTCTTAAAGACTTGGAATGATTTCCTAAACTAAGCAAAATAAAAGCGATACACGAAAGTGGTATTGCATAGAAAAGACCGAGGGCAACCTCGGTCTTTTTGTGTGGGGAAAATGCTGTCGCTCAAATTTAATGGTCCTGTCTACCCGCAAATTGTGAGCGAAGATATTTTCATTTATAAAAATTTTTTTCCAAGCAAAAGTAGAGCATTCTTTTTAAAACTTTTTCCGGGAAAAGGAATAGGGCGTTGCGATTCGGCTTCTTCCCTTTCCCCGGGCCCCAATCCCTTCCACCATAACGCTTTTTAGCGGTGCGAAGCCCTAACGGGATTCGATTCCTGTTGGGCTGTGTTGCGAATTATACCCTGTGAGTTGGAAATATGATCCGCTATCGTCTTTCGGGCGAGCAGGCTCGCCCCTACGGGAGCGAAAGGGAGGTTCTCTGCCACCTAGATTTTTTATCGTTAAGCGACATAATCTGCCCCGTTCAAAATAAATAGATTCTGTGGAGTCCCAATGTAGGGAGGGCTGAAGCCCTAGCCCGAAATCTTTGATTTCGTGGCAGGTCTCATGTCAAGAATCTCCAAGAAGCCGAGCGAAGCGACGGATGATTGGGTAGATTCGACGGCCGCCCGCCCGCAAGGGGTGTGCGGAAACATTCTCTCCAACTGTAAATCGCATCTTCTGCATGAATGCCATCTAATGCGGAAAATACCGCAGGCATTTTCATCCCATCAAAAAGCCGGCCAGAAAGGGAGATGGGGCTCGCGGGGAAGAGGGAAATGCGGCCTTCGCCTCTGAGCCCTTTCCCCCTTCCCCGCGACCGGGTTTCTCAGGTTGTGTAAAACCGATATAAAGAGTAGTTTTTGCGTGAATCGTTTTTTTTAAAAACCATTCGGAAAATCTTCTCTTTCAACAGCAAACCATTCATTCATAAAAAATTCCGGGGAAAGGAATAGGGCGTTGCGATTCGGCTTCTTCCCTTTCCCCGGGCCCCAATCCCTTCCACCATAACGCTTTTTAGCAGTGCGAAGCCCTAACGGGCTTCGATTCCTGTTGGGCTGTGTTGCGAATTATACCCTGTGAGTTGGAAATATGATCCGCTATCGTCTTTCGGGTGAGCAGACTCGCCCCTACGAAACGACGCACACTTCTTGTGCATCAAAATGCTCAGCGATTTGCTCCGGTATTTCAGGCTAGGGCTTCAGCTCGCCCCTACAGGTGCGATAAGGAGATTCTACGCCAATTAAATTTTTATATTGATAAGCGACGTAATCAGCCCGATACATAATCGTTATATCGGGCAAATAAAAAGACCCTTTCGGGTCATTTTTACTGTGCTTGTTGTGTCGGGTCGTATTGCATGAGGGTGTCAAGGAGCTCTTGGGGCGGAAGGGGTGCGTGTATGGTGTAGCCGCCCGGTTTGATCTTAGGCACGGCGCCCTGCTCTCTAATCATCTCCAGGAAGGTATACTCGTCGGCGACAAGGTCTTCCTTGGCCACGATGCTCGCGATGATTTCGTCGTTGGCATGGGCGGGAATTTCGAGGACCACGGTGCGGGTGGCTTTTTGCAGTCCCGTTTCCGTAATCTTTTTAATAATGCTTTCCGCCGATGTGCCTGCCGGAATTTCGTAGCTGCCGGCGGTAATGTAATCGGCGAGTCCCGATTGGGTCGCCATATTGACGAAGGCGGCCTTGTCGCGAATGAGCCCTTCTTTTTTCAGCTGTTCGGCCACGGCTTCCACATTGGTATCTTCCAATTTAATAAGGGTACTTTCCTTGGAAGCGTCTTTCGCCACGTCGCTGATTTTATTCAACTGATCTTTCGACGATTTAATTTCTTCGGTGATGCTCGTTTCCTTTTTTTCCTCCGGCGTCATCATAGCAAACATGTGGTTCATGCGCCATTTAATAATAAAGAGCAAAACGAGGATAATGAGCAGCACTCCGATCAAGCGCAACAGGCCCACGAAGGCCTTTGAGAGTTTTCCGTTGAAGTTCATAGTGCCTCTTTTCCTTTTTATCTTTTATTTCGTTATAATCAATATATAGAATCATTATACCATAGGAATTCCGCAGAAGGAGGGGATCCCGTGACCAGTTATGAAATTGACATAAATGACGCCGGCATGCGATTGGATCGCTATGTGCGCAAGCTTTTACCCAAGGCGAAGGCGTCGCTTTTATATAAATCGATTCGAAAGAAAAATATTACGGTAAACGGCAAGAAGGCGAAGGAAGAGGATGTGTTGGAAGTGGGCGATGTGGTGGAGGTTTATTTTTCCGACGAGACCATCGCCAAGTTTTCCAAGACGCCTCGCAAGATCGCCGGCCGGTTCCCGAAGATCGTGGCGGAAAGTGATGATTTTATCGTGATGGAAAAGCCCGTAGGGGTTTTGAGTCACGGTACGGGGAAGAAGTTCGAGCGGAATATGGTGGACGATATGATCACTTATTTGATCCACACGAAATCTTATAATCCCCGTCTGGAAAATACTTTTATTCCCTCGATCTGCAATCGTCTGGACCGAAATACCAGCGGTTTGATCTTGGGTGCCAAGACGGCGGAAGGGCTCCGGGACGCCAATGAGTGGATTCGGGAGCGAAAGCTGGAAAAGTATTATCTCACCATTGTGGAAGGGCATTTGAAATCGGAAGAGACGGTGGAAAACCGATTGGAAAAGCAAGGGGACAAGAACCGCATGGTGGAAGGGGAGGACGGCAAGTATGCCAAGGGTATTTACAGGCCTTTGGATTATAAAAACGGCTTTACCCTCCTGGAGGCGGAGCTGGTTACCGGACGTACCCATCAAATTCGCCAGCAGCTGGCTTCCATCGGCCACCCCATCGTAGGGGATCAGAAGTACGGCAAGAAGAGCCGCCGCTTCCCGGAGCTGCATCACCAATTGCTCCACGCCTATCGCCTGGTCTTTCCGCCTTCCGATTACGGTGATTTTTCCGAGAAGGTGGTTATTTCCGAGCCGGGGGGCAAGTTTAGGGACGCCATGAACTCCGCAGGTCTGCGCTATAAGTAGGAGGGTTTTTGTGAAGTGTTATGAATTGCCTTTAGGTGCCGGTCCGGAGTGTCTTTTTCGGGAAGATGTAGCCGGTCGGCGCGCCGTTTTGATGCCCAATCTGGCTCAAATTGCCCGTGCGAAGGATTTTTTGAGGGATCGGGGCGGTTTTCTCCATATCGACTTTTTCACTTTCGACGATCTGACGGAGATCCTCGCCATCGACGCTCCCCGGGGCGAAGGGGAGGCCCTCTTTTATTTCCGCAAGTATCTGCGGGAAAGCAATACG
This sequence comes from Aedoeadaptatus nemausensis, assembly GCF_903819165.1. GTDB lineage: Bacteria > Bacillota > Clostridia > Tissierellales > Peptoniphilaceae > Aedoeadaptatus > Aedoeadaptatus nemausensis. Next base: position 70,170 of record NZ_CAIJCS010000009.1, on the reverse strand, counting down.
GTGTTTCGAGCCGTGGAATCTTTGGAGAAGCTGCAATCTCTCTTTCGCCTAATAGAAGCTATGGATGTGGAAGGTGTAAATTACGAGGAACTTCCCTATTCCTGGCGAGGGGAGATTCCCGAGCTTTTCGATTGCTATGAAAAGGCCTGCCGGGAAGCGAATTTCCGGGGCAAGCTTTCGATTACGAAGGAGGCTCTCGCCTCTAAGGTTTACGAAAAGCGGGTTTACCATGTCTTCGGCTTTACGGGCTTTTCCCGGGACGAGTGGGCTCTTTTATATAAATTGGACGAGGTTTGCGACCTGCAAGTCTATCTGCCTTTTAAGGGCTACGACGACTCTGCGACCCGCTTTTTAAAGGAGCGTCTGTCGCCCGTAATTTTTATGGACGGGGATGTGGACGAGGTTAAGCTTACGGCGTCGAAGTCTCTTCAGCGGGAGCGGGCCTTGCGCCATGTCGTGGAGGATGTGTACCACCGCCTGGTTGCTCGCCCGGACTTAAAGATGGGCGTCATGGTGCTCCATTCGGAAGATAGAGAAGGGGTTGAGAAGAGCTTCGATCTTGCGGGGATTCCCGTGGCCCGGGAAGTTCTTCCCCTTGACGAGAACGGGGTTTTCGACTTGCTACGCCTTTTTTGGCGATTGGACGACAAGATCCCCAATTTGGCGGCCTTTTTACGTTCGCCTTTGTGCGCTATGGAAGAAGGTAGGCGATTGGCGCAGATTTTAGAGAGCGTGGGCATGGACGATCTTTCCGACTGGGAGAGTCGCCGATCTCTCCGCCTTTTTTTAGAGGAGGAGGAAAAGGATCTGCTCTTCAGCTCCATGGACTATTTGGAGAAGCTTTCGGGCTTCGGTAAAGGCAGTTTCCATGATTTCGCTCGGCGGACAGAGGAGATCTCACATATCCTCGATCCCGAAAGTCGGGAGATTTTGCTCCATGCCATTGAATCTAAGGCCAGGGATTACGGGGAGCTGACCGGCGAGGAATTTGAGTCGATCCTCAGAAGCGGTATGGAAGGACAGCGGCAGGAAGGGGTGAATGTCACTTCCCTTACGGCGGGCTTCGGCTATGATTACGATGTGCTTTACGTACTCGGCTTGGACCATCGCTTCCCCTGCGCGGCCGGCGAAAATGATCTGGTTCATTACACCAATATCGAACCTTTGCAAAAGGCGGGGCTCTTTCCCGATTATCTTTCTCCCGAACGGGACAGTTTGGCCCTTTCCTATTCCGTCGCATCGGCGAAGGAAGCGTTCCTCTATAAATGGGGCGACGGGGAAGCGGCGTCTCTTTTTGCGCAATTTAAAGGGGATGTGGTAGACCTGGACGAAGGGGGTGAAGTGTTCCCCAATAAAGGCATGCTCTCGACATCGGAAGAGGGCTTCGGCGAGGAAGCGCGAGCCCATCGCCTGGAGGAAATGCAGGGGGCTTCTTTCTCTCCTTCCGCCGTGGATCTCTATTTGTCCTGCCCCTTTAAATACTTCGCCGGTCGCGTGCTGAATCAGGAGGTAGACGGGCTTATACGCGAGCGCCGTTTATCCACGGGGAATCTTAACCACGATCTTCTGGCCCGTTACTTTCAAGGGAATCTGGAGAAAGGGGAACTTGAAGAGGCTCTCGCAAGAGGTTTCGACTCCACCGTGGGCCATACGGTGGCGGATTATCTTCGCCCGATCTTAAAGCGAGATATGCTGCGGGCCCTTCTCGCCACTATCGAAAACGAAGAAAAGCGTCTCGCCGACGAGAAGCGAAACAAGGGATTTCGCCCGACGCGGTTCGAGGCGCCCTTTACCTATCCCTTCGGGGATTACTCCGTGCGAGGGGTAATCGACCGCATCGATGAAGACGGCGAGGGACGGGAGGTGTTGATCGATTACAAGACGAAGAACACGCCCTCCTTCAAATCCATTATGGCTTACGAGGCCATGCAGCTCGCTATGTATGCGGGGGCGCGCCGCTTTATCGACAAGAAGGTGGTGTCTCTCGAATATGTTTCCATTGAAAAAGGAGCGGAATCGGTGATGCTTCGGAATGTGGAAGACGCCGGCGGTTATTACCGGCTGCGGAAAGAGCGGGGGCTTTCGGAAGAGGAATTCGCCGCTTTTTTAGACGGGGCGGAGAAGGCTCTTCAGGAGGCCATCGATTCCATGGTCGCCGGTGATTTTCCCGCCAAGCCCAATAATGAGACCGTATGCGAGTACTGTGATTTCGTCGATCTTTGTAGAAAGGAGAGTTTATGTTTCGATTAGATAAGGAGCAGGAAGCGGCCGCTACGGGCTACGATCGCTCCATATTCCTTACCGCCGGCGCCGGAGCGGGGAAGACCCGTGTGCTGACGGAGCGGGTGAAGCATATTTTGGAGGAGACCGACGACCGGGTCCTCGCCATTACCTTTACCAATCGTGCCGCCGAGGAAATGGGGGCGCGGATCGAATCGGCCCTCGGAGAGATCGCGCCGGGTCGGGTGACGGTGATGACCATCGACGGTTTCTGTCGCCATCTTCTTTCCCTCTACGATATTGAAGCGGACACTCTGGAAGCTATGGAGCAGTTAAACGAGGGGGAAGCCCGGGCTCTTTTGGAGTGGAGTTTCGACGAGGTGGCGCCGGAGGTTTTTTCCGACGAGATGCTCTTGGATTTAATGGAAGGGGCGGATATTTCTCCGGAAGGGGTGAAATATGGCTTTGTAGAATCCTACGACAAGTACCGCACCAAGGGCGTGCTCCACAAACTTCGTCCGGCAGAGAAAATAGGCGACGAGGTTCTAGGGGAGTGGCTCGATTTTACGGAGAGACTTCGTATGGCCATCGGCTCCGGAAGCTCCAAGACGCACAAGTATTTGGAAACGCTGGGCATCGAAGCTCTAAAAACCATGAGTCCTGAAGAGCAGCTCGCTTATTTCGAAAACTTCCCTGCCATCGGCAGACTCGCCGCGGCGAAAGGCCCTTTAAACGAGGAGTTTAAAGTTTTAAAAGAAAAGCTCGGGCTCTTATACGAAGGGGAAAATAAGCCCTATATAGAATCTATCAACAACACGCTGAAACTGCTGGACGCATCTTATCGCAAGGCGAAGGGGGAAAGGGGCGTCGTGGATTTTCAGGATCTCCTGGAAAAGGCCACGGCTCTTTTGGAATCGGGGGTGGCCGCACCCGCTTACGATCATTTACTCGTGGACGAGTTTCAAGACACGAACCCGCTCCAGATTCGTCTGCTGAAGGCACTGAAAGGGGATAGCACGCTCTTTATCGTGGGCGATAAGAAGCAGTCTATCTACGGCTTTCGGGGCGCCGATTTAATGACGAGTCAATCTTTCGGCGAGGAGATGGTAAAAGATGGGGCCACGTCCATGGCCCTCGTGAACAATTACCGCTCCCACGCTGAGCTCGTGGGCACTATAAAAGATTACTTCGCCGATCTTTTCAGAGGCGATGAGGTCATCGGCCATGGGGAAGGGGAATGGGAGTGCCGCGGAATCGACGTGGGCGAAGGGGAAGATGATGAAGATTCCATTCGAAGGGAAGCTCTTTGGATCGCCGAGGATATTCGCAAGCACCCCGCCTCTTCCCGGGCCCTTCTCCTTTGGCGGAAAAAATGGATGAGCATCTACGAAGAGGTGTTTCGGGAGCAGGGGATTCGCTATCGCAACAGAAGTTCCGACGGCTTTTACGAGGCCAGGGAAGTGCGAGATCTCGTCATCGCCCTGGAAGCGAAAGCCAAGGGGAATCTTTCCCTCGCCGCTTTACGCTCGCCTTTCGTGGGCTGGTCCAGGGAGGATCTCTACCGCTCGAAAAAGGGCCTTCCTCTCGGCGACGATGCCATGGCCCGTCGGCTGCGTTTCGAGGAGTTTTTAAAAGAGCGGGAATCTCTCCGTTCTCCCTATGTTTTTTTGAAGGAACTTGTGGATTGGAGCGGCTATTACCACCATGTGTTCCGCCGAAGAGGGGAACAGGGCGTGGCCAATGTAGACGCCTTTCTGTCCCTTGCGGAAGCTTACGAGGGTGAAAGCCATAGTATCGAAGGCTTTTTGGATCAGGTGACGAAAGATTCGGAGCGGGAGAAGGTGGGGGAAGCGGTGTTCGGCGGCGAGGCGGATATCGACATTTCCACCATGCACGGCGCCAAGGGTCTGGAATACGAGAGAGTCTACATAGGCAATCTATTCGCCAAGGAGCGAGGGGAAGGGGGACTCTTTAATTACTCGGCCAAGTACGGCGCGGGCATTCGCAGACCCGGATCGTCGGCTGTCTATGATCTTAATCGGGAGATTCAAAAAGCAGAGAATCGGGAGGAAATTCGCCGTCTGCTCTACGTGGCCATGACGCGGGCGGAAAACTATCTTTATCTCATCAAGTCGAAGGAAAGTTCGGCAGGTCTCCTGTCTTATTTAGAAGGGGTCGAATTCGAGGAAGAGGACGTAAGGGAAATGGTACCGTCTCCAATTGAAGAAGATCCCCTTGTGTCGATCTCCGAGCGAGCGCCGATTCGCCTCAATAAGCGGAAGGTGGTGTCTGCCAGCGGCTTGTTGCGCGAACGGGAAGAGAAGATTCTCGAGCAAGGCAAGGGCAGTGGAGAGAATTACCTGGCCTTCGGTACCCTCTTTCACCACTATGCCCAGAGGGCAAAAAGCCCCGACGAGGATTTAAAGGTGCGAATTTTAAAGCGAGGAGAATCTCTCGGCATCAATATTGTCCGTTTAAAGGAAGCCATGGATCGCTATGATCGCACACTGGAAGGGGCGGAAATTCTCGGCACGGAAATACCCTTCTCCGCCAACTTCGGGAAGGTTACTTTGGAAGGATTTTACGATCAGCTTCGGATCATCGACGGTCGCCCGGCCGTTGTGGACTTTAAAACCGGAGAGCGGGGCATAGGATCTCATCTGATCGATCAATACCGCCTGCAGATCGCCCTTTACGGCAAGGCCTATGAGTCTATTAAAGGGGAGATACCCGATCTTTATCTCTGGACTTCGGCGGACGGAAATTTCCATAAAGTGGAGATAAGATCGGATGAGGAAAAGGCCATAGAAAAACTCCTCGCAGAGGCCGGGGAAAATTGACAATTGCCAAGTGAATTGGTAGGATATAAATACATGAATGAAAGGTAATGTATTTTATAGAAAAAGGAGGTTTTATGGAACAAAAATTTAGAGTGGAGGGGATGACCTGCTCCGCCTGTTCCGCCGCTGTGGAACGAGAAGTTTCCAAGGTGGAAGGGGTACATTCCGTAGCGGTGAATCTCCTGACCAATTCCATGAAGGTGGTCGCCGATGAGGGCAAGGAAAATGCTATTTTAAAGGCGGTGGACGACGCGGGATACAAGGCATTTCCCGAGAAAGCCGAGGGAAAGAAAAAAGAGGAGCCGGCGGAAGATCCCTTTTTAGTCGATCTCGCGGAAAAAAAGAAGCGACTAATCGCCTCGGTTCTCTTGCTTCTCCCCCTCTTCTACATCGCCATGGGGCCCATGATGGGGCTGCCCGTTCCCGGTTTTTTAACGGGTACGGAAAATTTAATGAGCTTTGCCCTTCTGCAATTTATGTTGGCCACGGCCATATTGTTTTTGAATCGCCATTACTATATCAACGGCTTTAAGTCCCTGGCGAAGGGCCATCCGAATATGGACGCCTTGATCGCCATCGGTTCGGGCGCCGCTTATGTTTACGGCATTATCGTCATCTTCCAACTTTCCTATGGCTTCGGCCACGGGGATATGGAGCGGGTGCTTCACTACGGACACGAACTTTATTTTGAATCGGCGGCTATGATCGTGGTCTTAATCGACTTCGGCAAGTGGCTCGAGGCCCGTGCCAAGCACCGCACATCGGACGCTATTCGCTCCCTTATGGACTTGACACCCTCGGAAGCGAGGGTTATTCGCGGCGGCGAGGAAATGGTCTTGCCCGTAGAAGAAATCGTCATAGGCGATCAAATCGTCCTCCGTCCCGGAGAAAATGTGCCCGTAGACGGAAAGGTTGTGGAAGGTTTAAGTGCCATCGACGAATCGGCTCTCAGCGGCGAATCCATTCCCGTGGAAAAGGGACCGGGGGACGAGGTTATGGCGGCCACTACCAACGGACAGGGTCGGCTCATAATGGAGGCGACTCGCGTGGGCGACGACACGACCATTTCGAAGATTATCGAGCTCGTGGAAGATGCCAATGCCACGAAGGCACCTATATCGAAGATCGCCGATCGTGTGGCCGGGGTCTTTGTGCCCATCGTCATCGCCATTTCTCTGATTACGGCGGCGGTGTGGCTCTTCCTAGGCGCCGACAAGGAATTTGCCCTGCGTCTCGCCATATCCGTTCTCGTCATCAGCTGCCCCTGCGCCCTCGGCCTGGCTACACCCGTCGCCATTATGGTAGGCACGGGGAAGGGCGCCAAGGCCGGCGTGCTCTACAAGAGTGCGGAAAGTTTGGAACTCCTCCACGAAGTGGATACACTGATTTTAGACAAGACGGGCACCATCACCAACGGTAAGCCCTTCGTTACCGACGTAGTTGCCTTACATGGAAGTGCGGAATCCCTTTTCGAATTGGCCTATGCCCTTGAAAAACCTTCGGAGCATCCCTTGGCGGAAGGTATTATTCGCAGCTTCGAAGGAAAATACGGCGAGAAAGCGGCCGAAGATGTAAAAGATTTCGAGGCCCTTCCCGGTAGGGGACTGAAAGCCACTATCGACGGCGAAGTTTTCTACGGCGGCAATATTCGCTTAATGGAAGAGCTGGGACATTCTTTAAGCGGCGTAGAAGGCGAACTTCAACGCACGCTCAACGAAGGAAAGACACCTCTCTTTTTCGCAACGGAGAAAGAGCTGTTCGGATTTATCGCCGCGAAAGATGTGGTGAAGAAAAATTCGAAGGAAGCCCTGGAAAAACTAAAGGCCAAGGGCAAGCGTATTATTATGCTCACCGGCGACAATGAAAAGACGGCGGAAGTGATCGGTAAAGATCTCGCCATCGATAAAATTCACGCCGGCGTCCTGCCCGACGAAAAAGAAGCCTTTGTGCGGAAGTATCAGGAAGAAGGGAAGGTCGCTATGGTCGGCGACGGCATTAACGACGCCCCGGCCCTTGCTAGAAGCGATGTGGGCATTGCCATCGGCGCCGGAACGGATATCGCCATGGAAAGTGCCGACGTGGTCTTAATGCACAGCGATCTCTTAGATGTGGTGAGCGGCGTGGAACTTTCCGAAGCCACCATTCGCAACATTAAGCAGAATTTATTCTGGGCCTTCTTCTACAATGTGATTTGTATTCCCGTGGCGGCAGGGGTATTTTATAAATCCTTCGGCTGGACGCTCAGCCCCATGATCGCCGCCTTCGCCATGAGTTTCAGCTCGGTCTTCGTCGTAACAAACGCCCTTCGCTTAAATCTCGTAAAGTTGGAAGAGGCGGATCGTTCGGAAACCGGTGAGATTTCCGTTGAACCGAAATTAATTTCTTTAAAGAATGAAAATAATATTGATAATCCCGGAGTAAAAGGGTATAAAGACAAAGAAGGTAAAAAGGAGGAAATTTTTATGGAACATAAAACATTAACTATCGAAGGTATGAGCTGCCAACACTGCGTGGGACGCGTTGAAAAAGCGTTAAACGACCTTGACGGCGTCAAGGCCACGGTAACATTGGAACCGGGCGAAGCCAAAGTGGAAGGCGCAAACCTTTCGGAGGATGTCCTTAAAAAAGCGGTAGAAGATGCCGGTTATACCGTCGTATCGGTGGCATAAAAAAAGCGCCCAAGGCGCTTTTTTCAATTAGGAGGCATTATGGCTGATTTTTCATTTGAAATTGTAGAACATTTAGGCGTTCTGGGAACGTCGAACAATGGCTGGACGAAGGAATTAAACCGGGTGTCCTACAACGGGGCGCCTGCGAAATTCGATATTCGCGGCTGGAACGAAGATCACTCCCGCATGACAAAGGGCATTACCTTAAGCGTGGAAGAGTTTGAAGCTTTGCGGGAATTAGTTAAATAAAAGGAGTTATTATGGCAAGACTCGGCATTATCGGCGCAGGCCATGTAGGGGAAATCGTCGCCTACACGGCGGCTCTGCGCGGCGGATACAATGAAATAGTTCTTTACGATATCGACGAAAAGCGATTAGACGGCGTGGTCAGCGATTTGGAAGATGCCAATCGCTTTTACCCCCACGACACGGCTTTTATCGCCGGCACCATCGAGGATGTGGCGAAGGCGAAAGAGATCGTCGTGGCCAGCGGTCGCATTCCCGAAAACGCTCAGCGTCGCGACGAATTTAAGAATAATCACGAGGATGTAAAGGATTATATTCCGAAGATTATGGCGGCGGGCTTCGACGGCGTCTTCGTCGTGGTAACCAATCCCTGCGACGCTATCGCCTACGCCGTGTGGAAATATTCAGGGCTCGACGCATCCCGGGTCATCGGAAGCGGCACGGCACTGGATTCCGAACGGAGCCAAACTATTCTCGCGAGAACCTATGGCGTATCTGTTCACTCCGTAAACAGTATGATGCTCGGGGAACACGGCGACAGCCAGTTCCTTCCCTACTCTCAAGTTAAGATCAATCACATTCCCTTCGATCAATATATAGAAGAGAATAATCTCACCGCCGATAAGGACGCCATTGAAGAATCTGTGGTCTACCGGGGCCACCGGGCCTTTTTCGGTAAGGGCAGCACTCAATACGGCATCGCCAATACGGTGAACGATATTTTAGATGCGGTTCACTTCGACTCGAAGAAGTCCCTTCAAGTATCGGCTCTCCATACCGGGGAATACGGCGTAGACGATGTGTTCGTCTCAACGCCCTGTGTTATCGGCAAGGACGGAATTGAGAAGATTATTACCTTGAACCTAACCGATGAAGAAATGGAAAAATATCGAAAGAGCGCCGAAACCGTAAGGAGTTATCAAGCGAGTGTGGAATAAGCTTAAACTAAAATGGCGGCAGTTTATGCGCACCCGCTACGGATGGGACGGATTAAACACGGCGCTCTATATCCTAGGTTTTGCGGCTCTCGCCCTTTCCTATTTTTATAAGCGGAATCTTTTTCTCAATCTCTCATCCATCGTGATCATCATCGCCCTCCTGCGCTCTTTTTCTACCAATCGGGGAAAGCGACGAAAGGAAAATGCCCGGTTTCGTGAGCTCATAGCCCCTTTCAAAACCATGTGGGTGCGCTTTAAAAACCGCAGGTATTATCGCTACGTTCATTGCCCGTCCTGCAATAAGGTGGCGAAAGTTCCCAAGGGCAAGGGAAAAGTTTCTATACGGTGTCCTTACTGTCAATTCGTCTATGAACGGCGTGTATAGGGGGAAAATTCCCTTTAAAGAGTGTTTTTTGCCCTTAAACTGTCGATTTTAGTGCCCTTATGGTATAATGCTTTAGATATAAATTATGGAGGGATATCGATGACAGAGATTAAAAAGCAAGAAAAAAATAAAGTTTACTTTGATTTAACCATTCCCGCGGAAGAAATTCGCGAAGCGGAAATGAAGATCTATAAACAAAACAAGAACTACTTCAATGTACCGGGCTTCCGTAAAGGCCACGTACCGAAGAAGATTATCGAACAGTTCTACGGCGACGGCATTTTCTTCGAAGATGCTTTAAACGAAGTGCTTCCCAAGCACTATCAAGACGCCATCGACGAATTGAAACTCGATGTAATCGATCAACCTAATGTGGACATCGACGAAGAAAATTTCGATCGTAAAAAAGATATTATTGTCAATATCGACGTGGAAGTTAAGCCGGAAGTGAAACTCGGCGAATACAAAGGCGTGGAAATCGAAGCCGTACCCACGGAAGTCGGCGACGAATTAATCGAAAATGAAATCGACAAGCAACGTCACCTGAACGCACGTCGCATCAATATCGACGACCGCGCAGCCGAAGAAGGCGACAAGGTCAATATCGACTTCAAGGGCGAAGTGGACGGCGTAGCTTTCGAAGGTGGAAGTGCCGAAAACCAAGAACTCGAACTGGGCAGCGGCAGCTTTATTCCCGGATTTGAAGAAGGCGTCGTAGGCCACGAAGTGGGCGATGAATTCGACATCGACGTTACTTTCCCCGAAGATTACTTCAACGAAGACTTAAAGAGCAAGGACGCCGTATTCCACATTACCCTTAACTCCATCGCCAAGGAAGAACTTCCCGAAGTTGACGACGAATTCATTAAAGATATTTCCGAATTCGACACGGTGGAAGAATACAAAGCGGACATTCGCGAAAAGAAAACCGCCGAAGTGGAAGCCAATGCGGAAAACTTACGTATTAACCGCGTCCTCGAAAAGGTAGCGGACAATATGGAAGTAGACGTTCCCAATGCAATGGTCAACAATGCCATTGAAGAGCAAGTTCGCAATATGGACAATAATATGCGCAGCCAAGGCATTCAATTGGAACAATACCTGGGCATGCTCGGCCAAAGTTTAGATGACTTTAAGGATTCCATGCGCGGCGACGCCGAAGCGGAAGTGCGCAAGCAACTCGCTTTAGAAGCGGTAATCGAAGCGGAAAAATTCGAAATCAGCGAAAAGGAAATCGAAGAGTACGCTCGCGAAACGGCTGCTCTTTACTTCAAAGGCGACGAAGACAAGCAAGAAGAAATGGTTAAGACCATGATCGAAGATAATTCCGAAGCCTTGAAGACGGATTTAGAACGTAAAAAAGCCGTAGACTTCCTCGTAGAAAACGCGAAAGAAGTAGAAGCGGCTGAAGATAAAGAAGACAAATAAGAGGCTGTAAAGAGCCTCGCTATTTAAGGAGGCACACTATGGCATTAGTCCCCATGGTCGTCGAACAGACCAATCGCGGCGAACGCAGTTACGATATTTATTCCAGACTTTTAAAAGATCGTATTATCTTCTTAACGGGAGAAATTAACGATCAAATCGCGGATCTCGTCGTCGCACAATTATTATTCCTTGAATCGGAAGATCCGGACAAGGATATTCAAATCTATATTAATTCTCCCGGCGGTTCCGTAAGCGCAGGTTTTGCGATTTACGATACCATGCAATATATTAAGCCCCATGTTTCCACGATCTGCGTGGGTCTTGCGGCTTCGATGGGTGCATTTTTGCTCCTTGCCGGTGAAAAAGGCAAGCGCTACGCCCTGCCCAATGCGGATATTATGATCCACCAACCCTTAGGCGGCGCCCAAGGACAGGCGGCGGACATCCAAATTCACGCGGAAAAAATCTTAAAGACACGGGATCAATTAAATAGGATCATCGCCGAAAGAACCGGTCAACCCCTCGAAAAAGTCGAGCGCGACACGGACAGAGATTTCTTTATGTCCGCCGAAGAGGGCAAAGATTACGGCATCATCGACGATGTTATCGAAAAGCGTCAATAGTTAGGAGCGTTCATGCCAAATAATTCCAAAGATTTGCGTTGTTCTTTCTGTGGCAAATCGCAAGACCAGGTGGAACGGCTTATCGCCGGTCCCGATGTGTATATTTGCGACGAATGCGTCCATTTGTGTGAGAATATTTTAGGTCAGGAACCGGTAAGCGAAGAGGGCTCCAAAGAGCTCGGGAAGCTGCCGACGCCTGCCGAAATCAAGGCGACTTTAGATGATTACGTCGTTCGCCAGGAAAGCGCCAAACGCGCTCTGGCCGTAGCGGTTTACAATCACTACAAGCGTATTCGGGCACAGGAAAAAAACGCAAACTCGACGAATAATGATATAGAAATACAAAAAAGTAATATTTTAATGGTGGGCCCCACGGGTAGCGGGAAGACTCTTCTCGCCCAAACCATGGCCCGCATTCTCGATGTACCCTTCGCCATTGCCGACGCCACTTCTTTAACGGAAGCAGGCTATGTAGGCGAAGACGTGGAGAACATCATCTTGAAGCTGATCCAGGCGGCGGATTACGATGTGGAGGCTGCCGAGCGCGGCATTATTTACGTCGACGAAATCGACAAGATCGCCCGCAAATCCGAGAATGTATCCATTACCCGCGACGTCAGCGGCGAAGGCGTTCAACAGGCGCTTTTAAAGCTGATCGAGGGCACGGAAGCCAATGTGCCTCCCCAAGGAGGACGGAAGCATCCCAATCAGGAATTTATCCAGGTGGATACGACGAATATTCTCTTTATCTTAGGCGGCGCCTTCGATTCTTTAGATAAGATTATCGAAAATCGCTTGGGCCAAGGGGGAATCGGCTTCGGAACTGAAATCAAGCGTAGCAAACACGATGAAGAAGACCTTTTAAAACATTTGGAAGGGGAAGACCTTTTGAAATACGGTCTGATCCCGGAATTTATCGGTCGCCTTCCCGTTACCGTTACCCTTGAAGAATTAGACAAAGATGCATTGGTTCACATTCTTACGGAACCGAAAAATGCATTGGTCAAGCAATATGAGGCTCTTTTCGACATGGACGATGTGGAGCTCGTCTTTGAAGACGACGCACTGGAAGCCATTGCGGAAAAGGCCATTAAGAAAAAATCGGGCGCCCGCGGCCTTCGCGGCACCATCGAAGAGATTATGGTAGACACCATGTTCGACATCCCATCGATGGACGACGTGGACCGGGTCATTGTGACGAAGAAAAGCGTCGAAGGCGAAGAAGCTCCTATTATGGAGCGTAAGGAGCCTAGTGCAGAAGCATCGTCCGATCAATAGAGAAAGGCTCACCGCGGTGAGCCTTTTTGTTTAAGGAGATATTATGACAAGACTAAGCGCCAATGGACTTTATCCCCTCCTAGCGTTGAGGGATATGGTCATTTTACCCCATGTGGTAACTCATTTCGACGCGGCGAGAAAGCGCTCCGTGGCCGCAATAGAATATGCCGACGATACGGACGGTTATTTGTTCGTGGTGACCCAGCGGGATCCCAATATTGAGGATCCCGATGTGGAGGATTATTACGACACGGGAACCATTTGTAAGATCAATCAAATCTTAAGACTCCCCGGCGGTATCGTCCGCGTTCTCGTCAAGGGCGTGGCCCGCGGCATTATTACGGAAATGGAAGCGGGAGACAAGCTTACGGAAGTAAGGGTCGAGGCCTATGAAGACGACGAAGATTCTGTGGTAGATAACGAAATCGAGGCTCTCTTCCGCATGACCCGAGACGATCTCAGCGAATATATGGAGAAAAACAATAAGGTGTATCCCGGACTCCTGGATTCGGTGATCGACGATCGAGATCCCGGCGCCTTCGCCGATACGGTGGCGGGTTATGTGAACATGAAGGTGGAAGATGCCCAAGATATTTTGGACGCTTTCGATTTAAAGGAGCGACTCACCCGTCTTCACACCATTCTCGTGAAAGAAAATGAGCTCCTCACCATCGGAAATGCCATCGACGATAAGGTAAAGACCAGCATGAACGAATCTCAGCGGGAGTACTTTTTAAAAGAGCAGATGCGGATTATTCGCAGTGAGCTTTCCGGGGAAGACGAGATGGAAGATGTGGATCTTTACCGGGAAAAGCTGGCCGAAAAAGAACTTCCAGATCAAGTGCGGGAAAAAGCGGAGAAGGAATTGGAAAAGCTGGAGCGCATGAACACCGCGTCTCCGGAATACGGCGGCCAGACCAATTATCTGGATTGGATTTTGGATCTGCCCTGGTGCGAATCCGCGGAAGAATCTACAGATCTCAAGACGGCCCGCGCCGTTTTGGACGACGAGCATTACGGGCTCAAGGATATTAAAGAGCGCATTCTGGAATTTATCGCCCTTCGGAATAAATCGAAGAGTGCCCGCACGCCCATCCTCTGTTTAGTGGGCCCGCCGGGGGTAGGGAAGACCAGCGTCGCCGCCTCCGTGGCCCATGCCCTTTCCATTCCCTATGTGCGCATGAGTCTCGGCGGCATGACCGACGAAAACGAGATTCGCGGCCACAGGAGAACCTATGTGGGCTCTATGCCGGGGCGGGTCATCAGCTTAATGAAGCAGGCGGGGAAAAACAATCCCCTCTTCCTTCTCGACGAAATCGACAAGGTGGGCAATGATTACCGTGGCGATCCGGCCTCCGGTCTTTTGGAAGTGTTAGATCCGGCGCAAAACAATACTTTTACGGACCGCTATATGGAAGTGCCCTTCGATCTTTCCAATGTATTTTTCATTACCACGGCGAACACGACGAAGACCATTCCCGCTCCCTTGCTCGACCGCATGGAAATTATTCAACTGGGCGGCTACACCCCGGAAGAAAAGCGGGAAATCGCGAAAAATCATTTGTGGCCCAAACAATTGAAAGAGGTGGGCTACGATCCCGAGGACATTAAACTCTCCGACGGCGCCATCGACGCCATTATCGAAGGCTATACCCAGGAAGCCGGCGTGCGGATGCTGGATAAAGCCCTGGCGAAGATAATTCGCAAGGTGAACTTGGAATGTATGGAAAGCGGGAAGACCGGCGCGAGAATTACGGCGCGCAATCTCCGGAAGTATTTAGGCGAGGAGAAGACCTTCGCCCAAAGGATCGAGGAGAAGAACCTCGTGGGCTATGTGAACGGTCTGGCATGGACATCCGTCGGCGGCGTGATCTTAGGCATCGAGGTCAATGTTGTTCCGGGAAGCGGCAAGCTTCAACTGACGGGACAACTGGGGAATGTTATGAAGGAATCCGCCCAAGCGGCCCTCACTTATTTATGGAGCAAGGCCGACGAGCTGGGGCTCGACGAGTCCTTCAAGACGAAACACGACATTCACATTCACGTGCCCGACGGCGCCACGCCGAAGGACGGTCCCTCCGCCGGAACGGCCATGACCACGGCCCTTTATTCCGCCATGACGGAAAAAGCGGTAGACCGCCACATCGCCATGACCGGCGAGGTGACTCTGAGAGGTCGTGTGCTTCCCATCGGCGGTCTGAAGGAAAAACTTCTCGCCGCACAACGGGCGGGGGTTACGAAGGTTTTGGTTCCGAAGGCTAATATGCGCGACATAAAGGAAATGGATTCGCCCTCGATTAAAAAGCTGACCATCGTCGGCGTGGAAACCATGGACGAAGTATTGAAAGAGGCGATCGTAGATGACGATGAAGATTAAAAGCTGCGAACTGGAGAAGGTGGCGGTAAAGCAGGAGCAATACCCTGTAGCGGATGTGCCGGAGTTTGCCTTCTGCGGGCGCTCCAATGTAGGGAAGAGCAGCTTTATTAACGCCATGCTCGGCAGAAAAAACCTTGCCCGCACGAGCGGGAAGCCGGGCAAGACGCGCACCATCAATTTCTATCGCATTAACGATATGATGCGACTCGTGGACCTTCCCGGGTACGGCTACGCCGTGGCGTCGAAAAAAGATCAGGACGCCTGGGCGAAGACCATTAACGATTATCTCGCCTATCGGGACAATCTGGCGGAGCTGATCCTCCTCGTGGATATTCGCCACGAACCTTCAGCACAGGACAAGGAAATGTACCGCTGGATCGTGGAATCGGGCTACGCCGGCATGGTGGTAGCTACAAAGGCGGACAAGCTTTCCAAAAATCAGAGGCAAAAGGCCCTTTCCGTTATTCGGAAGGCTCTGGACGTGGAGTATAAGGAACTTATTTTCCCCTATAGTGCCGTTACGAAGGAAAATATAGACGTCCTTTGGGACGAGCTTTACCAAATGACGAAATTTCACAGTCAAAAGGATTAAATCTTTCCAAAATAAGCAGGCCCTCGACGATGAGCACCGTTTCTCATTGTCGAGGGTCTTTTTTGCGGGAAGATATTTTTTATACGGATATAAATTGTAAGCTCTCAGTTCGCGGAGAAATTGCAGCGTCGGAATCGGATTTTATTTTCTATTGGCCACAATATCTTCCTGGGCCCAGGTAAAGAAGACGGAAGGGGAGAGGGGTTCACGATCCACGGATTTCGTGCGGAGGAAATACAATCTTTCCTTGGCGCGGGTCATGCCGACATAAAAAAGTCTCCGCTCTTCCTCGAGGGCTTCCCGTGCCTCTTCCGGAGTGAGGTCGCCGGAGGGTTCCGCCGGTATGGCGTCTTCGTTTAAGTCGATGAGGAAAACCGTGTCGAACTCCAGACCTTTTGCGCCGTGAAGTGTGGAGAGCACGAGCCCCTTTTCTCCCGGTGCGCCGCCTCGAAGCAGACGATCCACGGTTTTAAGGCGGCCGATAAATTCCGCGTAGGTCTTGCTCTTTCCCGCGATATATTTCGCGTAGTAGAGGATCCGCATAGAGGTGGTCTTCGAGGAGCCGAAGGTGGCGGCATGATTTTCGATATACTCTTCGTATTCCAAATCTTTTTGAATAAAGCGGAAGCCCTCTCTTGGAGGCAAACTTTTTAAATAATGGAAATCTCGCGTGAGCGCCTTCAAATCCCTTCTCATATAATCGGGGAGATCCATTTCCAAGAGAGAATCGAAGACGGAGAGGCGAACGCCTTTTTTCGAAAGATCGGCGATCATTTTCTTGGAGATATAGCCGCGAATCTTGTAGTAAAAGGTAGAAAAAGCTTCCAGATCCGAGGGGTCCTGTGCGAAGGTGTAAATCGTCATTAAATCCTTCATCACCCAGTGATTGAAAAACTTCAGACCGCCTCGTCTCGCGGAAAAGGACACGCCCTCCCGCTCCAAACATTCCACGAGGCCGATGGCGGAGACGTGATTGCGGTATAAAATCGCCACGTCGCCGAGGTCCTTCTCCCGAATTTCCGATAGAATAAAGCGGTATTCCTTATCTAAATTATTCATTGTCAATGCGCGGATCTCCGGACCCTTCGGGTGGACGGCCATCGGCGTCTTTTCGTAGCGATCTTTATTTTTTGCGATAAAGCGGCTGCTCATGGCGACGATATTTTCCGCCGATCGGAAATTTCTTGAGAGGTAATAGGTCTTAAGATCGGGGTAATGACGGGGAAGGGCCATAAGCTCTTTAAAATCCGCCCCGCGAAAGCCGTAAATCGACTGATCGTCGTCGGCGACGATAAAGAGATTGCCGTGGGGGCGAATGATGCCGTCGATGATTTGGAGCTGACCCTTGGAAGTGTCCTGCCCCTCGTCCACCTGGACATAATCGTATGTTTTTTGAATGCTCCTTAAAAGCGGAGGATCGTTTTTAAATATCTCCAAACAGAGGGTGATCATATCGTCGAAATCGATCCATTGTTTTTCTCTCTTGATATCTTCGTAACCCTTATAAAATTTCAAAAACAAAGGAGTGGTCGCTTCCTGGGCGTAGCGGGCGGGGTCGATCATTTTGTTTTTGACATAGCTGATTTCGCCGATCAGGGTTTCGATCTGATCGTCGTTGGGGCTGCGCGTCAAATATTCTTTCCATAGATCGCTTAAAATGCGCCACTTGTTAATATGGCGATCGGTTTCGATGAGTGTAAAGGCCTTGCCGCTTCTCCTTTCGTAATTTTTGATCACCGAATAGCAGAAGCTGTGGATCGTGGAAAAGGCAGGCCGATCCTCGCGGCCGAAGAGATTTTCGTAGCGCACGGAAAGATCTCTCGCCGAAGACTTGGAAAAGGTTATAGTGAGTATTCTGTTTTTGTCCACGCCCTTGTCGATGAGACGCTTCGTGCGGGAAAGGAGCATGGTGGTTTTACCGCTTCCCGGCACGGCCAAAACCAGTGCCGGTCCCTCGTCGTGGGCCATGGCGCGAAGTTGTTCATCCGTAAGTTGCATAGTCACCTCCGGGTGAGTATAAGATTTCTTCTTTGAAATATCCTTTTCAATAGGAAATACATAGTATATAATGATGGGAGTAGGTATGTACAGGATGGTGAAGATGAAAAATCCATTTAAAGCTTTTGATGATTATTTGATGGATGGTATCAACAGGAAACTGAAGAATCCCTATTGCGATGTATTTTTCTTTTATTATACCAATATTGCGGGGCCGCGGTTTCTTGTAGCCTTATCTGTTGTCATGTTGATATTTGGAAAACGTTGGATCGGCGATGCCGCTTACGAAATGGTCCTGGCCCTGGTGCTCAGCACCCTCGTGGCTCAGCTCTTAAAGCGCGTCATCAGCCGCAGCAGACCTTATTGGGTCATGAAGAATCTCAACACTTACGGCATCGACTTAACGGATTATTCCTTTCCATCGGGGCACACGACGGCTGCCTTTACCGTCGCTACCACCTTTTCTCTTTATTTTCCAAAAATCGCCGCCCTTTGTTTTATTATGGCAATCCTCGTGGCGATTTCAAGAACATATCTAGCTGTGCACTATCCCACCGATGTTTTGGCGGGCATAATCATAGGCATTGGTGTCGCTTACGTTGTACATATATATGTTTATGGCGCCGTAGCAAACTGGATCTAACAGAGGAGGAAGATATTATGGTCATGACAAATTTCTTACAAAAAAGACGTACGGTACGAGAATTCGCTCCGACAAAATTATCTAAATTGGAGATGGAATGGCTACGGGATACTTTAGATAAGATCGAAGCGGAATCTAAAGACAACGACGTAAGCTTCGCTTTCTACGAAGACGGAGAATCCGTAGCTAAAAACTTGGACGGCAAGGCCGGATACGGCGGCGTAATGATCAAAGCGCCCTACTACATCGCCCTTCGCGCTAAGAGCCACGAAAAAGAAGAACTTATTCGCACCGGCTACTATCTCGAAAAGGTGAACACCGCCTTAATCGAAAAGAACTTCGGTACCTGCTGGCTTACTACCATTCAAGTGAATAAAGATCTGAAACGTGCCGTTTTCGGCGAAGACGGAGAATTTGTCGATTACATTATCGGCTTCGGCAAGCCCGAAGTGCAAGATGTATTTTCCGAAGAACGCGTAAGTCCCCGTTTCAGCGTAAGAGAATTGGTCTTTAAAAACCATTTGGATAGCCCCGCTGATTTAACGGAACTTGAAAACTACGGTCTTTTCGATCTGTTCTCTTCCATTCGCTTTGCACCGAGCCACATTAACGCTCAGCCTTGGCGCTTCCTTTTAAAAGATGACGGCACCGTCACCCTTTACATGGACAAGAGCAAAGGTGTTAAGAGCTATGTGGATATCGGCGTCGTAATGTATTATTTCGAAGCCATGCTCGAAAGCACGGGAACCCATAAGACCTGGAGCCTCATCGAAGGCGCCGATGTGGATAACTTAGAACCCGTGGCTACCATATCCATTTAAGTTTTCAGAGAGCGCCTTCGGGCGTTCTTTTTTTGTTGACAAACAAGGCGTGAGAGCTTACACTAAATATGAACGGACAAACATATGAAAAGGAGGTAATACTTTGACGTCCTATTATTTAAAAAATTTAGGCTGCGCCAATTGCGCCGCCAAAATAGAACAGCGCATTCAGGAGCTGCCCTATGTAGAAAAGGCGAGCCTCGATTTTATATCAAAAAAATTGGTCGTGGAAGGTGAATCGCCTCATATGCTGAAAGATTTCCAACAGATCGCCACTTCCATCGAAAACGGCGTGGAAATCGTAGAGGGGGAGGAAAAGGGAGAAGAGGAAGAGGGCTCCGTAAAAAAAGAATTTATTACTATTGCCGCCCTGGCCATTCTCACGGCTCTCAGTGCCTTTTTTCTCGAAGGTAAATGGGAAACTGTGGCGACGGGAATTATTTTGCTCGTCGCCGGTAAGGAGATTTTCTTAAACGCTTTTCGCGGCATCAAAAGCGGAGAGGTTTTCGACGAGAACCTGCTTATGACCGTCGCCTCCGTGGCGGCCTTTTACATCGGCGAGCATACGGAAGCTCTGGGCGTCCTGCTCCTTTACCGCTTAGGGGAAGCTCTACAGGATGTGGCGGTGGATCGCTCCATCGAATCCATTCAGGAGCTTTTAAAGCGGGATGTTGAAATGGCCCATCTCTTAAAAGACGGAGAGGTAGTTGAAGTGGAAGCGGAAGATTTAGCCGTAGGCGATCATATTATCCTTCGCGCCGGGGACACCTTGGCGGCCGACGGAAAGATTTTTCACGGAGAAGGCCACATTTCCAACCAACACATGACCGGGGAATCAACGCCTATCGCCGTTAAAGAAGGGGACGAGATTTTAGCAGGCGCCATGGCTTTGGACGGCGCCTACGAAGTGATCGTCACTAAAATAGCTGGCGAATCCACCATGGCTAAAATTGAAGGCCTCGTCGCCGACGCTCGCCTCAATAAGGGCAAGACGGAAGCTTGGATCACGCGCTTCGCGGCAAAGTATACGCCCATCGTCGTGGCCCTCGCTTTAATCGTGGCCGTGGTGCCTCCTCTTTTAAATATGGGAACGTGGGACCACTGGGTCTATAAAGCCTGCGCATTCTTAATCATCAGTTGCCCCTGTGCCCTCGTGCTCTCCGTACCCCTCACCATGTTTGCGAGTATCGGCCGGGCATCCCGGGAGGGAATCTTTATTAAAGGCGCCGAAGCCGTGGAAATCCTTTCGGAAACCGACGCCATCGCTTTCGACAAGACCGGTACCCTTACGGACGGGAACTTTGCCGTGGCAAAGGTGGAAGCTCTTGAAACGGACGAAGATAGTCTTTTAAAGCTGGCCGCAACGGCGGAGCAGTATTCCAATCACCCCATCGCACAATCACTCTTCGCCAAGGCGAAGCCTGAAGGGGAGATCAAAAACTACAGGGAAATTTCCGGAAAGGGCATCAGCTGCACCATCGACGGGAAAGAAGTAGCCGTAGGTAACGGCGCACTCTTAGAATCCCTGGGGGTTCACGATCCCCTGGATCCCGTGGCCATGACATCGGTTTATGTGGTACAGGAAGGGGTGCTCCTAGGTCGCATTTCCTTTACGGATTCGGTAAAGGGCGGCGTAAGAGAAGCGCTGAAACGAATGAAGCAATACCTCAAGACCTATATGTTCTCCGGAGATAAAAAGGAATTGGTAGAGGTCGTGGGGAAAGATTTAGGCATCGATGAAACTTACGGCGGCCTTCTACCTGAAGAAAAGGTACAGGCCCTGGATCGTGCTCTCGCCGAAAACCACAAGGTGGCTTATGTAGGTGACGGCATTAACGACGCGCCGGTTCTCGCTAAAAGCGATGTGGGCATCGCCATGGGAACAGGCGGCGCGGACATGGCCATCGAAAGCGCGGACATCGTCATCTTAGGAGACGATATCGGTAAACTGCCTTTCCTCTTCGGCCTTTCCAAACAAACTCGCCGCATCAGCTTCATTAATATCGCCCTGGCCCTCATCATTAAACTTCTGGTCGTCGTCTTAAGTATGGCGGGCATCGGAAGCTTATGGCTCGCCGTCTTCGCCGACGTAGGCGTCTCCCTGATTTGCGTGCTTATCGCCACCACTCTCTTAGGCTACAAGGGAGAGAAATAATTGTGATATAATGTTTCCGGGAGGCGGATATGTCCGGCAAATGGAAAAATTATCATATTTTAAGCGACAATCTATTGAATCAAGGCGATGCCGAAAAGGCTATCGAACTTTTAAATAAAGCCCTGAAATTCGTGCCCGACGAAGAGAGCCGTGTGGAAACCTATTTTTCCCTGGGCGATCTTTACTGGCAGCGAGGGGAATATGTCTTGGCCGAGGAGACCTTTCAAAAAATTCGCGCACTGGGAGATTATCCCGGCGCCGATTACGCCCTCGGGGTGTTAATGGAAGAAGGGGGTAGAGATCGGGAAGCCATGGGCTATTTGGAAGATGCCGTGGCGAAGGATCCGGCCTACGAAAGCGCATGCTACGAGCTGGCGCTTTTGTACGACCGCTTCGGGTATAAAGACGATGCTCTGGAACTCTTCATGCGCTGTGCCGAGCTCGTACCGGAAAACGGCGTGGTGTTATCCGACATCGCCTCGATATACGAGGAGCGGCAGGATTATGAAAAGGCATTGCCCTTGGCGGAAAAAGCCGTGCGTCTCTCGCCCACCTACAGTATCGGCTATTATAATTTAGGCGTAATCTACCAAAAGACGGGGCGAGATGAAAAGGCCCTTCGAGCCTATAAAGAGTCCTTAGTTTACGATGAATATTATGCGCCGACGTATTTAAATATGTCGGCGGTTTATTTGCGCGGCGAAAGGGTAGAAGAAGCTATAGCCATCTTAACGAAAGGCATTGCCTTGGATTTGGAGAGTGTGAATCTCTTTTACAATCGGGCCTGCAGCTTTGTACGTCTCGGCAAGCGAGACGAGGCCATCGCCGATTTAAAAGAGGCCATCGCCATAAACGGCGACGCTAAAATGTGGGCGTCGCGAGATGAGGATTTACAAGAGATTGTCCGGGAGGTAGACAGTTGATTATTATAAAGACAAAACAGGAAATAGAAAAAATGCAAACCGCTGCGGATCTGCTCGTAAAGGTGCACCGCGCCCTTCGGGACGAGGTCAAGCCCGGCGTAACTACTTTAGAATTGGATAAATTCGTAGAAAAATTTATTACCGATAGAGGCGGCTATCCGGAACAAAAAGGCTATCAGGGCTTTCCCTATAGTATCTGCGCATCGGTAAACGATGAAATTTGCCACGGTTTTCCAAGTGATCGCAAATTAAAAGACGGCGATCTCTTAACCATCGATATGGTGGTCAATGTAGACGGTTATCTGGCAGACTCCGCATGGAGCTATGCCGTAGGCGACATCAGCGAGGAAGCTCAAAAGCTTATGGACGTGACGAAGGAGTGCCTCTACCGCTCCATCGAGCTCGTGAAGCCCGGCGTTCGACTGGGCGATATCGGCCACGCCATTCAAAGCCACGCCGAAGCCAACGGTTTTTCCGTAGTGCGTGATTTTGTCGGCCACGGCATCGGCACCAATATGCACGAGGATCCCCAGGTCCTTCACTATGGCAAGCCCGGGCGGGGCATCCGATTGGAAGAAGGGATGGTATTTACCATCGAGCCTATGATCAATTCCGGGGACTGGCCCATAAAAATGGACGACAACGGCTGGACGGCCCGTACGCGAGACGGCTCCCTTTCCTGCCAATACGAACACACTCTTGCCGTAACGGAAGACGGCGTCATTATCTTAACGGAACAAGGAGAATAGTATGTTGAAGCAATTGGAAGCCCCTCAAGTGGGCGATAAAATGGCGAAGCTTATAACCACAAAGGGCGAGATCGTCTTGCGACTCTTTCCGGAAGCGGCGCCGAAAACCGTAGAAAACTTTACGACATTAATCGACCGCGGCTATTACGACGGCGTTATTTTCCACCGCGTCATTCCCGATTTCATGATTCAAGGGGGCGATCCCACGGGTACCGGTCGCGGCGGCGAAAGCATTTGGGGCGAACGCTTTGAGGACGAATTCCACAAAGATTACCGCAATATCGTCGGTGCCCTTTCCATGGCCAATGCGGGACCGAATACGAACGGAAGTCAGTTTTTCATCGTTCACGGCCCCGAGGTGGGAGCGGATATTATCGAGCAGATGGAAGCTGCCGGGGAGCGCATGGGCTATAGCCAAGATGTCATCGACGGTTATAGGGAAAAAGGCGGCGCCTTCTGGCTCGACGGCAAGCATACGGTCTTCGGCCAAGTAGTAGAGGGAATGGACGTAGTCGACGCCATTGCCGCTGCCGAACGGAACAGCATGGACCGACCGGATGAAGATATTCTGATCGAGCGGGCCCAAACTTTTACATTTGAAGCATAAGAAAAACCACGTTGAGCAAAAACTCAGCGTGGTTTTTTCATGGAGAGATTTAATAGTGATAGATCTTTAAATTCTTCGTGAGAAGAAAGATGATAATATCCGCGATAATCAGAAGGCCCGTAATGATCCCGGCGTAGAGGAGGGGATAGGCCGTCATAATCGTCATGCCGACGAAGATAATGAGCACGCTTACGGCGAGGCTGCCGAAGGAGGAAAAGAAGGCCTGCTTGGAATTTTTGGCGAATTCCTGAGGCGTGGTCCAGGTATAATTGGCGTATTTCCAATCGAAGAGGAGCCCTACCGCATTATTGAAAATAATATAGGCTACGGGCCCTATAAAATAGAGGGGCATGTAGCGGGGATCGGGGGAAAGGATGGCCATGGATACTAAAAAGGTCAGGGTGTAGGTGGGGATTAAAAGCACCAAAGAGGCCAGAAGTTTTCCGAAAAAGACCATGCGCCCCGTAAGGGGAAGGGTGTAGGTCAGGTAAGCGGACTTTCCCTCCAGACTGAAGCTGTAGCCCGCCACATTCATAATGCCCGCCAGGGAAAGTAAAATGAGAAAGAGGGCGGCATAGGGCGGCACGTATTCCTGCCCGTATAAGAAATCGGTAAAGCCGTCGTGAATCATGGGCACGAGGAGCAGCAGGGAGAGGATCAGGGGCATAAGGGCGCCGAAAAAGGTGTTCATGGCCACGGCGGAATTATCCCAGTAAAGCTTGAGTTCTTTTGCGACCAAAGCGACAATTTTTGATTTCGGCTTTAAATCCTTTTGGGCCACTACTTTCTTGCTCCCTCGCGTCTCCATGGTTTCTGCTATGGCGAAGAAGTGCTTCGCCATGTAGCGAATAAAGAAAAGGAGAAAGGCACCGGCCAAGAGGATGGGAAGGAGCGCCAGAACAATTTGCTTCTCCATAATATAGGAGATCATGCGAAAGACCGGTGGAAGTGAGCGATAGAATACTAAAAACTGCGCCAGATCCTTAAAATCTCTCGAGATTTCGTAATAATAGAGCCCCATAACGGCGGCGAACAGAAGAACTTTTAACACCGTCTTTACGATTTTCGGCGTATGGAGTCGGCGGCTTGCACGGGTGGAGAGGGTGCGTAGGAAATAGCCTGAACATTCGGCGAGAATTTCCACCGCGAGAAAGAGAAGAAGTAGGATCAAAGTCTTCCCGAAAGATCCCGTGGCGATATAACAGACTCCCAACGAGCCGAGGGAAAAGGCGATGATCATGGGGACGCCCATGATCCAGGCGCCGATAAACTTCGATAAGACGATGGTTTTCGTTTCGATAGGTTGCGACCACAAACAGGACTGGTCAAACTTGTGGAAAAAAGTATTCTTCATTTGAAAGAAGGCTATGAGTAACACGGCGATAAATAAAATGGTCACGGTGATGTCCGATGTGGCCAAAAGCTCGTACTCTCGAGCAAGTTCCGGCAGGCTGAACCCCTCTCCCTTCGGAAGAGTAGCCAGGGTAGCCGTGGAACCGAAAATCGGCAAAAGGGCGCCCAATCCGAAAATTCCCCAAAGGCTCAGAAGATAGGTGAAGATGCCGAAGACTTTTTGCTTGCCTCCCTTGAACTGAGCAAAAATACGGCTGATTTCCAAACGGATCAGGGTCTTAAGCATGGTCCTGCATCCTTTCCACAAAGAGATCTTCCAAGCTTCCCTTGGCGAGCACGTCTTCGGTGGAGCCGAAGTAAACGAGGCGGCCTTCGCGTATAATGGCGACCTTATTGCATAATTTTTCCGCCACTTCCAAAACGTGGGTGGAGAATAAAATTGTCGTGTCGTTATTTTCCGCCATGCGTTTAAAATGCTCGCGGATTTTTCTCGTCGCCAAGGGATCCAGGCCGACGAAGGGTTCGTCCAAGACGATAAGCTTCGGATAGTGTAAGAGGGCGCCGATTAAGGCCAGCTTTTGCTGCATGCCGTGACTGTAGGATTCGATGGGCTCGCCCAGGCGATCATGTATTTCAAAATCTTTCGATAGGGTGTCGATGCCGCTCTTTCTCCTGTCGTAGTCCAATTCAAAAATATCGGCGATGAAATTTAAATAGTCGATGCCCCGCATAAAAGAGTAGAGCTCCGGATTATCGGGGACATAACTGTAGATGCGTTTCGCCTCCATGGGATCGGTTTCGATATTGTGGTCGTCGATAGTAATAGTGCCGGAATCGAAGGGGATGAGCCCCAAGGCGGATTTTATAGTCGTCGTCTTCCCGGCGCCGTTGGAACCGATAAAGGCGCAGATATCGCCGGGCTCCAATGAGAAACTGATATCGAAAAGAACCTGTTTCTTGCCGTAAAACTTGGAAAGATGATCTATATGTAACATGGTAACTCCTTTGTAAAGTGGATGGTTTTCTTTATTTATTATACAGAATAAAACGAGATCTGTAATGGACTTAGCGAGAAGTAGCTCCCATATGGTATAATTTTTTCCAAGGAGGACGAGATGCATCAATATCGAGGACGTTTAATTTTACACACGGGAAGCATGTTTTCAGGTAAGACATCCAGTTTGGAGCGGGAAGTGAAGCGCTTTCGCATAGCCGGTTATAATACCTTGGTTTTAAAACCTACGCTGGATACGCGCTTTATCCATTCCGCTATTACGAGCCACGACAACACTTCTCTGGAAGCCGTTGTGGTGGAAGACATCGACGATGTGGTAGAGGCGGCGACACGGGAAAAAGCCGATGTACTCGCTATCGACGAAGTGCAGTTTTTAGGCGACGATGCCGGGAGCATCTTGTCCGCATTCGATACTTTACTGGACGAGGGCAAGACCATCGTCTGTGCCGGGCTCGATATGGATTACGAAGCCCATCCTTTTGAAGTTGTGAAAGAAATTATGGCGGTGGCGGATTATGTGGAGAAACATCACGCCGTCTGCGCTCATTGCGGGAGCGACGGTTGGGTGAGTCACCGCACGACGAAAGAATCCGATCGCGTGGTCATCGGCGCCACTGAAAAATACGAACCTCTATGCCGCGCATGCTACAAGCGGCTTAAAAATCGAGGGGAGGGAAGAGCATAATGAACGCACCCTATGTCGCCGTTTTCGGCGGCTGCAATATGGACATCAGCGGTAAATCGAAAACCGCGCTTTTGCCCCACGATTCCAATCCGGGCGATGTGAGCATGACGCCGGGCGGTGTGGGCCGAAATATCGCCGCCAATATCGCCCTCGTGGGCATTCATACGAAAATCATAACGGCCTTCGGCGACGACGATAAAAAGAGGCTGATCCTTCGAAATGCGCCGGAGAAACTTAGCTTCGAATCATCCTTTACCTTCGGCGATGTAGGCACGGGAAGTTATCTCGTGGTCCTGGACGATGAGGGGGAGATGGCCGTGGCGGTAAACGATATGAAGGCTGTGGACAAGCTCGGACGTGAAGAGATGGAATCCCGCCGCGAACTGGCGGAGGGCGCATCCTACACCGTAGTAGACGCAAATTTAAAGGAAGAAGCCCTTCAGACCATCTTCAGTTGGAATACGAGGATTATCGTCGACGGCGTGAGCGCCGTGAAGGTAGGGAAATTTAAGCCTTTTCTTTCTAAAATAAATGTGCTAAAATGTAACGTTCTGGAAGCCCGAGCATTGTCCGAATTAGGTGACGGGGCGAGTATTTCAGACTGCGGGCGAGTCCTTCTCGAAAAGGGCTCGGAGTATGTGCTCATTACCGCCGGCAGCGACGGAGCGTATTTATATTCCGCCGATCAAGCTTTACACTTCACTACCTCTCCCATGGCGATTAAAGGCGCCACGGGGGCGGGGGATGCATTTGTAGGTATGTTGACGGCAGAACTGGTTCAGGAGAAATCTCTTGAAGAAGCCATTGTCGGCGCCATGGCGGCTTCCCGTATGGTTCTCAAAAGTGATCATAGTGACTTGAGCGTCTTCGACAGACGCCAATGGGAAAAAGAGAAAAAGGAGATACAATATGACATTATCTAATTTGGAACAGTACATGGACATTGCAGAAGAAGTTCAAGAGGCACTGGACGCGAAAAAACCAGTGGTCGCTCTGGAATCCACCATCATTTCCCACGGCATGCCCTATCCTAAAAATGTGGAAATGGCAAAACACTGCGAAGCTATCTTAAGAGATGCGGGGGTTACGCCGGCCACCACTGCCATTATTAACGGTCGCATTAAAGTGGGCTTGACGGAGGAAGAAATCGAATTTATGGCGACTTCTAAAGATATCGTCAAGAGCTCCACGAGAGATTACGCGCATATCGTCGCCAACGGATTAAACGGCGCCACCACCGTGGCAACTTCCATTGTAACGGCACGCCTGGCGGGCATCCCCATCTTAGTAACGGGCGGTATCGGCGGCGTGCACCGCGGTGCTGAAACCACCATGGACATTTCCCGTGACCTTCAAGAACTTGCCACCAGCGACATCGCCGTCGTATGTGCAGGCTGCAAATCCATTTTAGATATCGGGCTCACTCTCGAATATTTAGAAACCTTCGGCGTACCCGTCGTCGGCTATGAAACGGAAGAAATGCCCGCCTTCTTTACGAGACACAGCGGCCATAAACTGGATTACCGTTACGACGATCCGGCAAAAATCGCCGATCTTATGAAAGCGAAATGGAACCTCGGCCTTCACGGAGGCATCGTCGTCGCCAACCCCATCCCCGAAGAAGACGCCATGGACGAGGCCGTCATCGACAAAGCCATCGAAGAGGCCCTTCGCGATGCGGAAAAAGAAGGCATCAGCGGCAAGGAATCCACCCCCTTCTTACTGCAAAGAGTACTTGAAGTAACCGGCGGCAGCAGCTTGGAATCCAATATTGCCCTCGTTTACAACAATACGAAACTCGGCGCGGCCCTCGCCAAGGCCTATGCCGAACGTCAATAAAAAAGAAACGCCTGCGGGCGTTTTTTTAATGCGCAAAAACCATGAGCTTCAAATCGGAACAGGGGATTCCAATCGCCGTATTTTAGAAGCGTTCACTCACTTTTCCTCAGATTAAAAGCTCCTCCCGTATTGACGTAGTCTTTTCATCCCTTTATAATTTAAGTGTTGTTTAGTAAATTAATCTTGGAGTTTAGTGATAATATGAAAATCGGAGAAAAGATAAAACGGTTGCGCCTGATTCAGCAGCTTACGCAAGAAGAGCTTGCCCAGCGTAGCGAGGTGACGAAGGGTTTTATTTCCCAAGTGGAACGGGATTTAACGAGCCCTTCCGTGGCTACTTTTTTAGATATATTGGACGCTCTCGGCGTAGAGCCCGACGAATTTTTTCGCCATATGGACGAGCCGAAAATCGTCTTTACGAAAGAAGATGCGTCCAGTTTTACATCGGAATCCGAGGGCTATTCCATCGAATACATCGTTCCCAATGCGCAGAAAAACACCATGGAGCCTACTCTTTGGCATATTAAGCCGAAGGGGCGCTCGGAAGTGCTCTCTCTCTATGAAGGCCAGTGGTTTGCCTATGTATTAAAGGGAAATCTCGCCGTTCATTACGGCGACTTCATTTACGATGTAGAGGCGGAAGACACGGTGTACGGTAATGGAGATCGGGAAGTGTTTTTTGAAAACACGGGCTCCGAGTCTGCGGAGTTAATTTGGGTGTCCAACCCGCCGAATTTTTAGGAGGTGACCAATGGATTCTATGATCAGAATTAAGGGGATTGAAAAATCCTTCGGCGACAATCCGGTTTTGAAGGGGATCGATCTTTCGATTCACGACGGGGAGTTCTTAACTTTACTGGGGCCGAGCGGCTGCGGCAAGACGACGCTTTTAAGGATTATCGCAGGCTTTGAGGAAGCCGATGCCGGGGAAGTGTTCTTTAATGGCAAACCCCTTACGGCGGTGAAGCACTACGAGCGGCCGGTAAACACGGTGTTCCAAAAATACGCTCTCTTCCCTCATCTCAATGTCTTCGACAATATCGCCTTCGGTTTGAAATTGAAAAAAATGCCGAAGAAAGAGATTCGTGAAAAAGTGGACGAAATGCTGGAACTGGTCAATCTTCCGGGTATCGGCACAAGAAAGATCCAATCCCTTTCCGGCGGTCAGCAGCAACGGATCGCCATTGCAAGAGCTCTCGTAAATGATCCGAAGATTCTCCTTCTCGACGAACCCTTGGGCGCTTTGGATTTAAAGCTTCGCAAACAGATGCAGTTTGAATTAAAGCGTATTCAGGAGCAGGTGGGCATTACCTTTATCTACGTCACCCACGATCAGGAAGAGGCCCTCAGCATGAGCGATACGGTGGTGGTGTTAAAGGACGGATCCATTCAGCAGATCGGCACGCCGACTTTTATTTACAATGAGCCCGTCAACGCCTTCGTGGCCAATTTTATCGGCGAGAGCAATATTATTCAGGCGAAGTTTGTAAAAGATAAAGTCGTTTCTTTTTACGGAAGAGAATTTGATTGCGTCGATAAAGGATTCGCCCCCGGAGAGCAGGTGCAGGTGGTTATCCGACCGGAGGACGTTGAATTAAAGCGGGATACCGAGGGTCGCCTGACGGGCACCGTAGAGTCCGTGGTCTTTAAAGGTGTACATTACGAAATGATTTTAGACGTTTCGGGCGAGCGGTGGATGGTGCAATCCACTGTGGCGAAGGAACCGGGAGATATGGTGGGCATTTATGTCGAGCCCGAAAATTTCCACGTTATGAAGGGGGAGGGTGAATGAAGCGATTTTCTTTGATTTACATTCCCTGGGCGATTTTGTTTATCGTCTTGCCTCTTTTGCTCGTAGTCTTTATCAGCTTTAACGGCGAGGAAGCAATGAGCATGGAAGGCTATCGATTTTCCATGGAGCAGTACGCGCGGTTCTTTCAGCCCATGTATTTGCGGATTATGTGGCGATCGGTCAACCTCGCCGTGGTGTCTACCGTCGTCTGCCTCTTATTGGGCTATCCGGCGGCTTACAGTATTTCCAGATTAAAGCCTAAGACGGCATCAACGATGATTCTGCTCTTCGTCATTCCCATGTGGATGAATTTTTTGCTGAGAACCTACGCATGGATCACCCTTCTCGGGCGAAATGGCGTCATCAACCGGCTTCTAGGCTTTATTGGCCTCGGACCCTTCGACATGATGTACAATCAGGGATCGATTTTAATGGGCATGATTTACAACTTTCTGCCCTTTATGGTGCTTCCCATTTATACCATTTTGCAAAAAATGGACCATTCCCTTATCGAGGCGGCAAAGGATTTAGGCGCCAATTCGAGAGAAACTTTTTTAAAAGTTATTCTTCCCCTTTCCCTGCCCGGGGTTTACAGTGGCATATTAATGTGTTTTATCCCCGCCCTTTCCACCTTCGTCATCTCCTCTTTACTCGGAGGGAACAAATATTATCTGGTGGGAAATATTATCGAGCAGCAATTTCGACTGACGGGAAACTGGCCCTTCGGATCCGCCATCGCCGTGGTTCTGATCGTCATTTTGCTCCTTATGCTATTTGTCGTTCGCTTACTCGAGAGTAAAAATGAGAAAGGAGATCGCCGTGGGAAATAAATTACGAAAATTTTATTTAGGTCTTATGCTCCTCTTTCTCTACTTGCCCATTTTCGTGCTTATCGTTTTCAGCTTTAACGACACGAAATTAAGAGGGGTGTGGGCAGGATTTACCACCCATTGGTATGTGGATCTTTTCAGCGATCCGGTGATTTTAAAAAGCCTTTATATTACTTTCCTCGTGGCCATCGTCTCTACAGTGGTCTCCACGATTATCGGCACGATTTCCGCCATCGGCATTCGGGCCTTTCGCAAAAACACGCAGCACATTATTTTAAACATCAACTATTTGCCCGTATTAAATCCGGACATCGTGACGGCAGTGGCCCTTATGAGTTTGTACGGCTTCCTTTCCATCGAACAGGGGCTTCTGACCATGATTCTTTCCCATATCGTGTTCTGCCTGCCCTATGTGATCATTTCCGTCTTGCCGAAGCTGGATCAGCTGGACAATAATATTGTGGAGGCGGCCTTCGATTTAGGCGCCAAGCCCCACGAAGTCCTTTATTACGTTATTATTCCCCAAATAAAACCGGGGATCGTCACCGGGGCGCTCCTGGCTTTCACCCTATCCATCGACGACTTTATTATTTCCTTTTTCACCACGGGGCAGGGAGTTTCCAATTTGTCGATCACTCTTTACTCCATGGCGAAGACGGGAATCAATCCGTCTATGAACGCCATTTCTACGATTTTATTCGTCGTGATCATGGCCCTTCTCGTCGTGTTAAATCGTCGGGACGTGGATATAGCCGATCTCGAGGTGTAATATGAAAAAGTTAAAATGGATAGTCTGTTTTTTCGCCCTCTTAGTTTTAGGAGGTTGCGATGATATAGCCAATGGAGATCGCGAGACCATTCACGTCTACAATTGGGGCGAGTATGTGGATATGGATACTATTCGCCAATTTGAGGAAGAGACGGGAATCCACGTCATTTACGACACCTTCGCTTCCAATGAAGATCTTTATGTAAAATTAAAAAAATCCAACGATCCCTACGATGTGGTCGTGCCCTCGGAGTATATGGTGGAGCGATTGATTCGGGAAGATATGCTCCGGCCCTTGGATTACGATTTAATTCCCAATAGTAAAAAGATGGACGAGCGGATTTTGGATATGGAGTACGATCCCGGGAATCGCTACAGCCTCCCCGTCTACTGGGGGACCCTTGGAATCGTGGCAAATAAAAAGTACGTGGACACGCCTATCGATTCCTGGAAGGATTTATGGGATCCTCACTATAAAAATGAGATTATTATGTACAATTCTCAACGGGATTCCATTGCCGTGGCCCTGAAAATGCTGGGATACTCTATGAACAGTCGCTCTCAAAAAGAATTGGAAGAAGCCGGGAAGGCCTTGATTAAACAAAAGCCCTTGGTCTACGCCTACTTGGCGGACGAAGGGCGAGATGTTATGAGCCAGGGCGATGCCGCCCTTTCGGTAATGTATTCCGGAGACGCCACCATGATGTGTCAAGAAAACAAAGATTTAGAATACATTATACCTAAAGAGGGTAGCAATATATGGTATGATTCATTTGTTGTTCCAAAGAACGCTAAAAATCCCACGGGAGCTATGAAATTTATCAATTTCATGTCGCGTCCGGACATAGCCGCAATCAATGCGGAGTTCAATGTGGGTTATGCGACGCCGGTTCTCGAAGCCATCGACTTATTGCCGAAGGAGCTTCGAGAGGATACTATCGCCTATCCGGATATGGATCGCCTGCCGCCACTCGAGGTTTATCGAGATGCGGGAGATTTGGTAAAAGTATACGATCGCATCTGGACGGAAGTTACGGCGGAATAAATTTACAACAGTATACAAAGGAGATGTATCATGGCATTTGATTATGTAATTGTTGGTAGTGGCATCGCCGGAGTAACGGCTGCAAAGGAAATCCGCAAACAGGACAAAGAAGGTTCCATTCTGCTCGTAGGAGACGATGTGAGAAATCCCTATTATCGCATTAAGCTTTCCGAACTTTTAGGAGAAGAGGAGCCTTCCCTTCCCGCCCTTGCAGAAGAAGGCTGGAATGAAAAGCTCGGAATTCAATGTAAGTTCGGCGTGTCCGTAGAATCCATTGATTTCGAAAAGAAGATTTTAAGCCTTTCCAACGGGGAAGAGGTAGAGGCGAAAAAAATTCTCCTCGCCAACGGTAGCCACGCCAATTTACCGCCCTTTAAAAACAGCGATTTAAAAGGCGTCTTTACTTTGAGAAGTTACGACGATCTTTTGTCCATCCTGTCTTATCTGAAAGGCGCGAAGCGCGTCGGCGTGATCGGCGGCGGTCTCTTAGGTCTCGAGGCGGCGAAGAGTCTGCAAAAAAGAGGCCACGAAGTCGTTATCGTGGACATGGAGGAATACCTTCTCTCCAAGCAGCTCAATAGAGAATTGGGCATGACTCTCAACGAAGAGATGAAAGATCACGGCTTTATGGTCTATACGAGTACAGCGACCAAGGGGTTTGTCGGCGACGAAAAGGTTACGGGCATCGAATTTGACGACGGAACCGTAGTAGATTTAGATTGTGTCCTCGTATCCATCGGCGTTCGCAGCAATATCGAACTGTTTAAAGGTACGGACCTTGCGATCAACCGCGGAGTCGTCGTGGACAGAGAACTTAAGACCAATATTGAAAATGTATGGGCGGCAGGTGATGTGGCGGAAATCGATGGCCGTACCATGGGCATTTGGCCCGCGTCCCGCGCCATGGGAAAAGTGGCAGCTGCCAATATGACCGGCGGCAAGGCCACCTACGAAGATCCGAAGCTTTTCACGAAGCTGGATATCGGCGAAATTCAAGTCTTCAGCTGCGGCAATGTTATGGAAGGAGACGTCTATTTCTACGATGACGGCGACGTGCACCACCGGCTATTTGCAAAGGACGGCAAGGTTACGGGCGTGATCTTATATCGCGATACCAAGGCCATGACCACCTACAGAAAGCTCGTGGAAGAGCATGCCGATATTGAAGAAGCCTTAAAGGCGAAATATCCCTTTACAACTGAAAAAGCATAAAAAAAGAGCCCTCGGAAACTTTCGTTTGGAAAGCTCCGAGGGGCTTTTTTATTTGCCGGAATTTAAACCGATCTTCATTTGTAATCTCGTGCCGACGCCGAGATAAATAAATACATATAGTGCGGAGTAAAAAAGTTGTGCGCGTAGGCCCTGTGGCGCGTAGCGGTAAACGGACATGGGAACGAACACGAGGGGACAGACGGCGAATACAATGGCTACGATAAAATTCACCCGTGCCATGTGGACGGTATTGATTTTTTTCGTAATGTGATAGGGTTTTTTATTCTTTTGGATCTGTTTAATTTCATTTCTGAAGATGGGGATGATCCCGATGATCACGAGGAGAATAATGAGAACGTGGAGCATGGCGTTTCGCTCGATAATTTTTCCCGCATCATTATAAACGGGAACATAGGGCTGGGTGAACGCCAAAAATAAAGCCAGGACGATACTGAAAGTATCGATAGACTTTAAAATGTTGATAAATTTCTTCTTGTCGATGGTCATAATTACCTCCGAATTCAGTATAGCACATCGCAAGAAGCTTGAGAATCGGCTACTAATTTTACCGTGCTAATGGGTAACCTTTATGATATGATGGAAAAAACTATAATTGATTAGGGGGAAAACCATGCAGAAACAGATGAAAAATGGCATACTTTTTGTAGTATTTTTACTACTTTGCTTTTTACTGACATTGACACCCTTGGTATCGGAAAAATCTCTCTTTCTTTCGAAAGACATGAGCCGCTCCGGTTTCGACGGTTTGATTTTTGACGACCCTACCAATATCGAGCACCTGCAAATTACGCGGCGCCTCGAAGGGAGCGACCCTACGCTCTTTCGCTACGATGTAAAATTCCGCTACGAGGGGAATCCCTCCAGTGTACGCGTTCTGGGTAAGGTGGCGGAGCCCGTTTACTTACCGGAAGGTACGACGCCTTCCAAGAGTAAGGTAGTACTTAAGGGCGAATACGAGAAAATCAATTCGGCGGTCAAAGAATCTTTACAGCTGAATAAAATTTTAGAAAAACTAAATTATAAGCTTCATCCGGCTTCCGAGCTTCGCATTCCCTTAGATGAAAAGACGGAAGATTACGTCTTCTCCGTGGTGACGCGACCGACTTCCGTGTCCGTGCGCTCGGGTAAAAATCTCGCCGATATCGGCGTATTTGTTACCAATGGTAAGATGGATAAATTTACCGACGCATTGGATGTTAAGGACAAGAGCATGAAGCCTCAGATTACGACGAAGACTCAATCGGGCACTTATATTAATTCTTTGGAACTTATCGACGGATCCGTTCAATCGAGGCTCAATGTGCTTCGCACGCTTTCCGTCATCGTCTGCGTCGTCTCCGCTGTGGGCGGGTTCTTGATTATTCTGACCGATAGAAAAAAACTATACCCCTTCGTCTATGGAGGTATGGTTCTCTTCTCATTGGCTCTTCCCAAAGCTATGTTGAAGGCGCCGAATAATTGGGCTACTTTCTTAGGATTCCCTCTTATCGCCTTCGGCGGCTATTTACTTTACAAACTGATGCGTCGCCCTAAACTTGTAGTGAAATCCCTGGATTTCAGACAAGGTGCGGGAATGGCCATCCTCGTCCTTATTCTTTCCACCTATCTTTTCGCCGTTACGAAAGGATTTTACCTCTAGCATATGAAAAGCGTGTACGTGTACACGCTTTTTTAATTGCAAACCTTATCCTATTGAAAATATAAATGGTACATACTATAATATGGTCAGATCAAATAAAGGGGGAAATCCATGAAAAAAAGATCGCTATTACTAGCACTGACCATGCTGTCCATCTTTGTATTGACCGCATGTGGTGGCGCTTCTAACGGCAATACTGCTAATAACGAAGCAGCCAACAACAACGCCGCAGCGAATGCAGGCGAAGAAAAAACTGACGGCGAGAAACTTAAAATCGGTTTCGTAACCGACGAAGGCGGCATCAACGACCAATCCTTTAACCAAGGTGTATGGGAAGGTCTTAAAAAAGCCAATGCCGATTTCGGCTACGAAGTTTCTTACCAAGAATCTAAAGAAGCCAGCGACTACGACAAGAACATCGAAACCTTACTCGATGCGGACAACGACATTATCGTAGCGGCAGGTTTCAACCTTGAAGAAGCTATTACGGAAGCTGCTAAAAATAATCCCGACGTTCAATTCCTCATCGTCGACGCTGCCAATGGTGAAGGCATCGAAAACTTAACAGGTGTTGAATTTAAGGCGGAAGAACCTTCCTTCTTAGTCGGTTACATTGCAGGTCTTACCTCCGAAACCAACAAAGTCGGTTTCGTCGGCGGTCAAGAATCTACTTTAATTAAAGCTTTTGAAGTAGGCTACCACGCAGGTGTAGACCAAGCGGCTAAAGAAAAAGGCCAAAAGATCGAATTCATCAGCCAATATGTCGGCAACTTCTCCGACGCTGCTAAAGGTAAGAGCATTGCGACCAATATGTACCAACAAGGTGCTGACGTCGTATTCCACGCTTCCGGCGGCGCAGGCGACGGTGTAATCGAAGCTGCAAAAGATATGGACAAATGGGTAATCGGCGTAGACCGTGACCAAAACCCCATCGCTCCCGACAATGTATTGACTTCCGCTATGAAACGTGCCGACAGCGCTGTCTACAAAGTGCTCGAAGGCCTCAGCAAGGGCGAAGAATTCCCCGGCGGACAAACTTTAAACTTCGGTCTTAAAGAAGGCGACACAGTCGACATCGCTCCCACCAGCGACAAGAATGTAAAACCTGAAATCTTAGAAAAGATCGAACCCTTAAAAGAACGCATCATTAAGGGAGAAATCAAAGTTCCTACGACGGAAGAAGAATACAACGCATTTGAAGCAAAATAAATTTGATCGAAAAGGGGAGGGCTCAGGCCCTCCTTTTTTTTATATCCTTTTATATTTTCGAGTCGATAGTGTATAATTGAACAAGTGTATGAAAGGGGAAAACGATGGTTGAAAAAAATTTTGCGCCGGCTGTAGAGATGCGTGGCATTACGAAGAAATTCGGTGACTTTACAGCAAACGACGCGATCGATCTCGTCGTGGAAAAAGGCGAAATCCACGCCTTACTTGGTGAAAACGGCGCCGGAAAATCGACGCTTATGAATATTCTATACGGTCTCTATGAACCTACTTCAGGAGAGGTTAAGATCAATGGAGAGCCGGTAGATTTTAAAGGACCGAAGGACGCTATTGAAAAGGGTCTGGGCATGGTGCACCAACACTTTATGCTCTTTCAACCCTTCACTGTGGTGGAAAACATTATTTTAGGTGAAGAGCCTACCAATGGCGTCGTCCTGGATAAGAAAAGCGCTCGCAAACGAGTAATAGAGCTTTCCAATCATTACGGACTGAAAATCGATCCGGATGCAAAGATCGAAGATATTTCCGTAGGCATGCAGCAGCGTGTGGAAATTTTAAAGGCCCTTTACCGCGATGCGGAGATTTTAATTTTCGACGAGCCTACGGCTGTCCTGACGCCTCAGGAAATTGAGGAACTAATCGCCATTATTAAAGCGCTCTCTAAAGAGGGCAAGAGCATTATTATTATCACCCATAAACTAAAAGAGATTAAAGCTTTGGCGGAAAAATGTACTATTATTCGCAGAGGACAACATATCGGCACGGTGGACGTAGGTTCCGTCGACGAGGCCAAGCTTGCGGAAATGATGGTGGGCCGTTCCATTCAATTTAATGTGGATAAAGAGCCGAAAGTTCCCGGTGACGTAGCCTTAAAAGTGGAAGGCTTGCGGGTCAACGACGCCAGGGATATCGAGGCGGTTCGCGGCCTGAATCTGGAAGTGCGCAAGGGTGAAATCTTCGGAATCGCCGGCGTAGACGGCAACGGGCAAAGTGAACTTTTAGAAGCTCTTACGGGTCTTCGAAAAGTGGAAGAAGGCAAGATCCTTATCGAGGGAAAAGACGTTACAGGATGCTCTCCTAAAGAAATTCGGGAAGCCGGAATGAACAATATCCCCGAGGACCGCAACAAGCGCGGACTCGTGCAGGAATTTACCGTTGCGGAAAATATGATTCTCGATCAATACTTTTCTGCACCCTATTCGAAAAAGGGCATCTTGCAGGACGATCCCATTCATGCCCACGCCGAAAAACTTATGGAATCTTTCGATATCCGCCCGAGAAGGAGCAACTATCTCGCGGGGGATCTTTCCGGCGGGAATCAGCAGAAAGTTATTCTCGCAAGAGAAATCGACGACGATCCGGATATTTTAATCGCCGCTCAACCGACTCGGGGTCTGGATGTGGGCGCCATCGAAAATATTCACAAATTCCTCGTCCAGCAAAGGGATCGGGGAAGAGCCGTGCTCCTTATCAGCTTCGAGCTGGATGAAGTTATCAGCCTTTCCGATCGCATCGGCATTATATATGAAGGTGCCATTACAAAGATCTTCAAGGAAGGCGAAGCCGATCAAAATGAACTAGGTTACTATATGGCAGGAGGTGAACACCGTGAATAAACGTATGTTGTCTTATACCTTTATGTCCATCCTTTTCGGGCTTCTCGTCGGTGCCGTCATCCTGCTCGTCATCGGCGTCAATCCCTTGGAAGCATATAAAGTCATGATATTAGGTGCCTTCGGGAAACCGAAGTACCTGTCCTGGACCATTGTGGAAGCGGTGCCCATTATTTTAACCGGGATCGCCGTAGCCTTCGCCTTTCGAACGGGCATCTTTAATATAGGTGCGGAAGGTCAGTTTATTATGGGCTCTCTCGGTGCGGTTATCGTCGGCGTCGTCGTCAAAATGCCGCCGGTACTACACGCCATCGTGGCCCTTATTGTGGGCATTATTGCCGGCGCCCTCTGGGGCGGTCTCGTCGGTATTTTTAAAGCGAGACGAGGCGTAAACGAAGTTATTTCTTCGATTATGTTGAACTGGATCGCCTTTTACTTCAGCAATTATATGCTTACAAAAGCTTTCTTAAGAAAGCCCGACAGCAACTACTCTTTTACCATCGAGCCTTCGGCAAGTATTCGCATCTTAGGCCATTGGAAACAATCGGAGGCGGGTCGAGCGGTTTTAAAGAACAACGCCTTTTTAAAGGGCATTTTAAATCCGCCGGTTAACTGGGGGATTATTCTCGCCGTTCTCGTCGCCGTCCTCGTGTGGTTCATCTTGAAAAAAACCACTCTGGGCTATCAACTGAAAGCCGTAGGCTTTAATCGCTTTGCGGCGGAATACGGCGGCATCGACATTAAAAAGAGTACGGTCATTTCCATGGCCATCTCCGGCGGTATGGCAGGCCTCGCAGGGGCCGTGCAAGTTTTGGGCGTTACGCAAAATATCGGTATATTAGCTGCCCAACAAGGCTACGGCTTTAACGGCATCGCCGTTTCCCTGATTGCGGCAAACAATCCCATCGCCTGTATCCCCTCGGGAATTTTATTTGCAGCTTTAAGTTACGGCGGCGGAAAATTGAACTCCGCGTTAAATACGCCTTCTGAAGTTATTAATATCGTTATCGGCATTATCGTATTGTTTATCGCCATGCCCCAGTTCTTGGAATGGATTCGCAAAAAATTGGCTTCCAACAAAGTTAAAGGAGGGGAAGAACTTGAATAGTATTTTAGCTAATATTGCCGGAGTTCTCGGCATTACCTTGCTCTACGCCGCTCCCTTAATTTACACCGCTATGGGCGGCGTGGTCAGTGAAAACACAGGTGTCGTCAATATCGGCCTCGAAGGCATGATGACCATCGGCGCCGTCGTCGGTGCCATCGTCGGATTTTATGTGGGAAACCCTTGGATCGCCTTTTTAAGCGCCGGTCTCGGCGGCATGGCCGTCGCCCTCTTACACGGCATCGCCACCATTCACTTCGGTGCCGATCACGTCGTAAGCGGTACGGCCCTGAACTTACTGGGCCCGGGCCTTTCCATTTTCCTCGCGCGCCTGTTCTTTGACGGCGCCGCCATGACCGAGCCCATCCCCTTTAAAAATAAAATGCCTCGCGTCTTTACGGGCGTCTTCCCCAGCGGAAGTGTGGGCGATATTGTTTTCAGCCAATATATTACGGTGTATATCGCCTTCATCCTCGTCGCCGTCGTCTACTTCGTCCTCTATAAGACGAAGCTCGGCCTTCGCATGCGCTCCGTCGGGGAACACCCCCATGCGGCGGAGACTTTGGGCATCGACGTATACCGACTAAAATATATCGGCGTTCTCACATCGGGCTTTTTAGCGGGCCTCGGCGGAGCGAGCTTAAGTCTCGCCGTGGTGGCGAACTTTAGAGAGACCCTTATCTCCGGTCAAGGCTTTATCGCCCTTGCGGCGGTCATCTTCGGCGGATGGAAGCCCCATACCACCCTCCTCGCGTGCCTATTATTCGGCGCGGCGGAAGGACTCGTCATTTTTATGGGTTCCACCTCTATCAAAGTGGCCCCCGACCTTTTAAATATGTTGCCTTACGTGATTACCATGATTTCCATGGTGCTCTTCGTCGGCGAAGCTCGCGGCCCAAGCGCCAACGGTATTCCCTACAAGCGCACGAAATAAAAGGAGGCAATGATGGATTATAAAATCTACTCGAAAGATTCCGCTCCCGTAATCGCCCTGAGATTGGACCCGGGCGATGAAATCGTCGAATCTATCCTCGCCCTTGCGGAAAAGGAAAAGATTCAGGCGGGCATCGTCGAAGGAATCGGCGCCACAGACGATGTAACCATCGGCATAATGGATTTAAATTCGAGAGAATATAAACTGACCCATTACACCGAACCTTTCGAAATCACATCGATTATGGGAAATCTTTCCCGAAAAGACGGCGAGGCCTATCTTCACAGCCATATTAACTTAGGCGGCGTGGACGGATCCGTCGTCGGCGGTCACTTGGATCGCGCGGTGATCTCCATTACGGCGGAAATTTTCATCCGCATAATCGACGGCGCAATCGATCGAAAGTATCACGATGAAATCGGCGTCAATCAAATGATTGTTTAAACAGAAGAGTCGCTTCGGCGGCTCTTTTTTATTGAAAAATACTCTATATTTTTCGAAGAGGACGCGATTAAAACCACTCTATGTTAAAATAATGAGCGTAGATAGTCATCACCTTTTCTTCGAGGTTTTACCTTTAAGCGGAGGTAGGAGGTATTATGAACGAAAAATTAGGAATCATCGCCATCATAGTCGAATCCAACGAGGAATCTGTTGTAGAAAGCATCAACAAGCTTTTACATGAGAGTCGCCATATAATCGTCGGTCGACTGGGCATTCCTTATCCAAAACGAGGACTTTCTCTGATCAGCATCGCCGTGGACGGCGAACAGGATCAGATCAATGCATTGTCCGGAAAACTGGGCATGTTGGACCATGTCACGGTAAAGACCACATTGGCAGGTGTTTTATGATCGGGGAGATTTTAAAACGCTATGACGACAGGGGAACTTTAAGAGACGAGGACATTCGCTATATTCTCGAGCACGAGGAAGAAGTGCGGGAGCCTTTGTTTCGAAAGTCGCGGGAAATTACGGAACGGCATTTCCACAAAAAAATTTACGTACGAGGCCTTATTGAGTTTTCAAATTACTGTAAAAACAATTGCTACTACTGCGGCATTCGCGGAGGCAATGATGAGGTAGTGCGTTATCGCCTCTCAAAAGAAGCCATGGAGCAAGCTGTAAAGGCAGGAGCCGCCATGGGTTTTAAAACCTTTGTACTGCAAGGGGGAGAGGATCCGGGCTTTCCCGACGAGGAAATTACCCGGTGGCTTCATGCTATTAAAAAGATCGATCCGGAAGCCGCCGTCACTCTTTCCGTGGGCGAGCGACCGAAAGAGGTTTACGCTCAGTGGAAGGCGGCGGGTGCCGATCGTTTCCTGCTTCGCCATGAAAGCTACGATCCGGAGCACTATAAAAAACTCCATCCCTCAAATATGAAGAGGGAGAGCAGAATTCAGTGCCTTAAGGACTTAAAAGATTTAGGTTTTCAGGTGGGAAGCGGCTTTATGGTGGGGAGTCCCTATCAGACCGTGGAAAATCTCGTGGAAGATTTCCGCTTTCTAAAAGAACTTCAGCCCGCCATGGTGGGCATCGGGCCCTATGTAAGCCACCACGCCACGCCCTTTAAAGATTTTCCCAGCGGCAGCGTGGAGCGCACGGCTATTTGTATCGCAATTTTAAGATTGCTCTTTCCGAAGGCCAATTTGCCATCCACGACGGCCATGCAGACTTTGGCGAAAGACGGGCGCAATCGCGGGATTTTAGCGGGAGCTAATGTCTTTATGCCCAATTTGTCGCCGCCGTCGGTGCGGGATCAATACGCACTTTACGACGACAAGGCCGCCTTTCAATTGGAAGCGGCGGAAAATCTGGAAGAACTGAAGCGTCAGATTGCGGAGCTCGGCTACGAGATCGTTATGAGCCGAGGAGATTATTTGGATAAGGAGTCATAAATGTATAATGTTAAATCGCCTAGAGCGGAAGAATTTATAAATCACGACGAAATTATGGATACCTTGGCCTATGCCAGGGAAAATGCAGGTAATCGGGAACTTCAAGAGGAGATCCTCGAAAAAGGTCGTAAAATGGAAGGTCTTCAACATAGAGAAGCCGCCGTTTTGCTCTTGACGGAGCTGGACGATATAAGGGAAGCTTACAAAGAGCTTGCCATTGCCATTAAAAAGAAATATTACGGCAATCGCGTGGTACTCTTTGCGCCCCTTTATCTCTCGAATTACTGCGTCAACGGTTGTGTGTACTGCCCTTATCACTATAAAAATAAACATATCGATCGGGTGAAACTTACCCAGGATGAGATTCGAGAAGAAGTCGTCGCCCTTCAGGATTTGGGGCACAAGCGCTTGGCTCTGGAGCTCGGGGAAGATCCGGTAAACAATCCCATCGAATACGTCCTCGAAAGTATTAAGACCATTTATTCCATTAAACATAAAAACGGCGCCATTCGTCGGGTCAATGTAAACATCGCCGCCACGACGGTGGAAAACTATCGCAAATTAAAAGAGGCGGAGATCGGAACCTATATTTTATTCCAAGAGACCTATCACAAGAAAAATTACGAAGAGCTCCACCCGACGGGGCCGAAATCCAACTGGGCCTACCACACAGAAGCTATGGACCGCGCCATGGAGGGTGGCATCGACGATGTAGGTCTCGGCGTTTTATACGGCTTAAATAACTACCAATACGATTTCGTCGGCCAACTGATGCATGCGGAACACTTGGAAGCCTATAAAGGGGTGGGACCTCACACCATTTCCGTTCCCCGCATTCGTCCGGCAGACGATATTAATCCCGACGAGTTTGAAAACGGCGTGCCCGACGAACTTTTCGAAGATATTATCGCCCTGATCCGTATCTCCGTTCCTTACACGGGTATGATCATTTCCACGAGAGAAAGTCAGGACATGCGGGAGCGCGCCTTGGAACTGGGGGTTTCTCAAATCAGCGGGGGCTCCAAAACATCTGTGGGAGGTTATAAAGAGGGTAGAGAAGAAGACAACTCTGCTCAATTCGACACGAGCGACACTCGCAGTTTGGACGAGATCATCTATTGGCTCATGGAACTCGGCTATCTGCCCAGTTTCTGTACCGCCTGCTACCGCGCCGGCCGCACGGGAGAATCTTTTATGGAAGAGGTCAAGAGTTTTCAGATCGCAAAATTCTGTCAGCCCAATGCCATTATGACGCTCCAGGAATACTTGTCGGATTACGCCGCGCCCGAGACAAAGGCCCTGGGCGAATCGAAGATGGACGAATTCCTGGCACTCGTGGAGCGGGATGACTTGCGGAAAAAAGCGGCAGATTATGTAAGCCGTATTCAAAACGGCGAACGGGATTTCAGGTTTTAAAATGGAAGCGGCCAAGGGAATGCGACTCCACATCGCTATATTCGGGAAGACCAATAGCGGTAAGAGTACGCTTATGAATCTTTTAACCGGCCAGGAAGTCTCCATGGTCTCCGACGCTCCGGGGACCACCACCGACCCGGTGTATAAAAATATGGAGCTGGACGGCATCGGCCCCGTGACTTTAATCGACACGGCGGGCTTTTTAGACGAGACGGCTCTCGGGAAAAAGCGCATGGAGCGGACGCGGAAGGTAATCGACGAAATCGACTGCGCTATTTTGCTCGAGGGGGTGGAGGACGAGTTTCTCGAAGCCATTTACAAGAAAAATATCCCCACACTATCCCTGCGCTATCCCTTCCCCGAGAAGGAATCTATTTTAAGCGAGCTTAAAACCTTGCTGAAGGAGAAAAAGAAAGCCCCGGGCCTTTTAGACGGCCTGGACGTGGGGGATGGACATTTTCTCCTGGTCATGCCCCAAGACGAATCGGCGCCGGCAGGGCGGCTTATTCTCCCTCAGGTTCAAACCATGCGGGAAATTTTAGATAAGGGCTATACCGCCACCATCTCTACGCTGGAGACCATGGAAGAGGGCCTTCTCCATTTAAAGAAGGCGCCCGATTGGATCATTACGGACTCTCAGGTTTTTCCGGAAGTCTACGAGAAAAAGCCGGATGAATCCAAGATCACCTCTTTCTCCATACTCTTTGCGAGAGCCAAAGGGGACGAGGAGATTATGATCGAGGGAGCTCGCCACTTAATGGGCCTCGGAGAAAATGCGAAGATTTTAATGTCGGAAGCCTGTACCCACGCGCCGAAAGAAGAAGATATCGGCCGGGTAAAAATTCCTCACATGCTCCGAAAGCGACTGGGCGAGGGAATTACCGTGGACTTTTCGAGAGGCATCAGTTTCCCCGACGACGTATCCGATTATGATGTGGTGGTTATGTGCGGCAGCTGCATGTTTCAGCGGCCGGTGGTGCAGGCGCGCATCGAAAAGGCGAAAGAGGCGGGGGTTCACGTTACCAATTACGGCATGGTCATCGCCGCCGCTAAGGGAATACTG
Organism: Aedoeadaptatus nemausensis; assembly: GCF_903819165.1. Classification (GTDB taxonomy): domain Bacteria; phylum Bacillota; class Clostridia; order Tissierellales; family Peptoniphilaceae; genus Aedoeadaptatus; species Aedoeadaptatus nemausensis. Next base: position 25,223 of record NZ_CAIJCS010000009.1, on the reverse strand, counting down.
GATAAAATAGATTTTTAAACAGGAGGCAGTTCGGCCCGGCTCGTAAGAGCAAAGGCAACTGCCTTTTTTTCCGCTTTTGTTGAGGTAACGTGTTCGGTCCGTTATAATAGTGTGAGAACGATTACGAGTGAGGTGTAAGCGTGAATGTATCAATTATTTTAGCGGCAGGTGAGGGAACGAGGATGAAATCCTCCAGGCCCAAAGTGCTGCATCAAGTTGCAGGGAAGGCTATTTTGAGTTATGTAGTCGACAACTGCAAGGCCAACGCAATCGACAAGACGGTCGTTATCGTAGGCCATAAAAAAGAAGAAGTGATGGAACATTTTAAAGACGACGACATTATCTGCATCGAGCAAAAAGTCGGCGAAGGCATTCCCTACGGAACGGGTTATGCCGTAAAATGTGCCATCGACGAATTTGACGACGAGGACATGGTCTTTATTTTAACCGGGGACACCCCCTTGTTTCGTGAAGAGACCATTCGGAAATTTATCGACTACGCCACGTCCCACGACTTCGACGGCTGCGTCCTGACCGCCATTGTAAGCGATCCCTTCGGATACGGTCGCATTATTCGGGGGGAAGACTCGACGATCTGGGGAATTGTGGAAGAAAAAGATGCAAGCGATAAGGAAAAGGCCATTACGGAAGTAAACACGGGCATTTTTGCCTTTAAGGGAAGTGCCCTGAAGGAAAACATCGGCAATCTGAGCACGGACAACAGTCAGAGTGAACTTTACTTAACCGATGTAATCTCCCTCTTGAGAGAAAAGGGAAGAAGTATCGGCGGTTTTACCATCGGAAATGAAGAAGAAATGCTCGGCATCAACTCTCGCGTGCAATTGGCGAAATGCGAACACATTATGCGTCGTCGCATCAATCAAATGCACATGGAAAACGGCGTCAGCTTTTTAAATCCGGAAGCTACCATGGTGGACTTCGACGTTACCATCGGAAGGGATACGGTTCTGGATCCGGGGGTTCATCTGGAGGGAAATACGTCTATCGGCGCCCATTGTTATATTCGCGGAATTTCCAGAATCAGCGACAGCCGCATTGAAAACGGCGTCGTCATCGACAATTCCGTTATCGAAGAATCCCACGTCGGCGACAATGTCACCATCGGGCCCTTCGCCCACTTAAGACCGGACAGCGTCCTGGAAAAAGACGTCCACATCGGCAATTTCGTGGAAGTAAAGAAATCCCATATGGGAGAGGGAACCAAGGCCGGCCACCACGCCTATATCGGCGACGGACGGGTCGGGAAAAATGTAAACATCGGTTGCGGTGTGATTTTCTGCAATTATAACGGCAAGGAAAAATTTGAAACCGTCATAGGGGACGGCGCTTTTATCGGTTCCAATTCCAATTTAGTGGCCCCCGTCACCGTAGGGGAAGAAGGCTACATCGCCGCCGGCAGTACCATCAGCAAGAAAGTAGAAAACGGCGCCCTCGCCGTAGAACGTAGTGAGCAAAGAAACATTCCCGGATGGGCAAAAAGAAAGGATCGCTAATATGGCTAATCACGGAGAGATCGTTATTATTTCAGGAAACTCCAACCCGGATCTCGTCAAAAAGATTTGTGAGGATCTGTACATTCCTCGGGCCGGGTGTACGGTCAATCAATTTAGCGACGGAGAAATTTCCATCGACATTATGGATTCGGTTCGCGGGAAGGATGTCTTTGTCATTCAACCGACCTCGGGACCTGTAAACGACCATTTGATGGAGCTCTTAATTTTAATCGACGCCTTGAAGCGCGCCTCCGCAGGTCGTATTAACGCCGTGGTGCCCTATTACGGCTACGCGCGTCAAGATCGCAAAGTAAAGGCGAGAGAGCCCATTACGGCGAAGCTCGTTGCGAATTTAATTACAAAAGCCGGCGCCGATCGCGTGATCTGCATGGATCTTCACGCCGGTCAAATTCAAGGCTATTTCGATATTCCCGTAGACCATTTGACGGCGATTCCCTATTTGGCAAAATATTTCAAGGAGAATATCGACACCTCGAATATTGTCGCCGTAAGCCCGGACTTAGGCGGCGTATCCAGAACTCGTAAATTTGCGGAAGAATTAAACGGCGCGCCCATTGCTATTATCGAAAAGAGACGCCCGAAGGCCAATGAAAATGTGGTAATGAACGTCATCGGCTCCATCGAAGGCAAGGATTGCATTTTAGTCGACGATATTATCGATACGGCGGGCACGGTTTGCAAAGCTGCCGAGGCTCTACGTAAATACGGCGCACGAAATATTTACGGCTGCGCCACTCACGGCGTACTTTCCGGGCCGGCCATCGAGCGAATCGACGGATCCCTTATGGAAAAATTCGTCATCACCGACACCATCGCTCTTCCGCCGGAAAAAAGTATCGACAAGATCGACGTGGTCACCGTGGCGCCCATTCTCGCAAGTGCCATTCGCCGCGTAAACACCGACAAGTCCATCAGCAAGATTTTCGAAGAAGTATAAAATGCTGATCGTAGGACTGGGTAATCCCGGAGATCGATACCAAAACACGCGTCATAATGTGGGCTTTATGGCCCTGGATCGTGTGGCCGACCATCTGTCGATTCCGGTAAACACTATTAAATTTAAAGGGCTTTACGGCGAGGGGCGCATCCTCGGAAAAAAGGTGCGCCTCTTAAAGCCCATGACCTATATGAACGAAAGCGGCCAGTCTGTGCGGGAGTGCATGCATTATTTTAAGATCGCGCCGGAGGAGGTTCTCGTCCTCGTCGACGATATCGACATCGAATTCGGCACAGTTCGCATGCGCAAATCCGGCAGCGCCGGCACACATAACGGATTGAAATCCATTATTTATCAGATTCAGTCGGATCAGTTTCCCAGACTGAAAATCGCCGTGGGAAAGAAAAATCCCCATATGAATCTGGCGGATTTCGTCCTATCCGGTTTTTCAAAAGAAGAGATTCCCGTCATGGATGAAACTTTGGAAAAGGCCAAGGGGGCGACCTTGAGCTTTTTAAAAGAAGGCATCGACAGTGCCATGAATACATGGAACGGGAAATAGGAAGCAGCTCAAGGAATTGAGCTGCTTTTTAGGAGGCAATATGACGAGTATTTACCATAAATTATTAAAAGCGAATCCCTCTTTTCGCCGGGTGTTAAACTGCCTGCAGGATCGGGAAACGCCCATCGGCGTTTACGGCTTGCCGGAGCAGGTTATCGCGCCCTTTACAGAAACAATGAAAGAGGAATGCGACCGCCCGGTTCTACTCGTTACATGGGATCTCGCCCGAGCGACGAAGCTCGTAGAAGATTTAAGTTACTTCGCTGAGAGGGGAGTCTACCACTTAGCGGCACGGGAGCTTTTCTTCTTCCAGCGGGATGCGGGAAGTCACGAGCTCTTAGCCCGTCGTCTTCAAACCCTTCAGGCTATGTTAAAAGGGGAGGGGAAGATTATCGTCACTACCCCGGAGGCACTCGGGGGTATTTTCTTAAAGCCACGCTGCTTAAAAGAGGCTTCCTTTTCTCTCGAAATAGGGGAGAACGTAGAAATCGACGAGCTTATGGAACGCCTCGCCACGACGGGCTACCAAAGAGTGGACTTTGTAGAGGGCATGGGCCAGTTTTCCGTCCGCGGGGGCATTGTGGATATTTTCCCGCCGGGAAATCTGCCCTGCCGCATCGAATTTTTCGACATTGAAGTAGATTCCATTCGCCTCTTCGACAGCAAGACCCAACGCTCCGTCGAGAGCGTGGACTCCGTAGATATTTTCCCCGTCCACGATATTATTTTGGATGAATCTTTGCGTGAAACCGTGGCGAAAGGAATCGAAAAAGATCTGGAAAAGACCGATAAGCTTTCCCTCGTATCGAAAGAGCGGGCCATGGAAAAATTCAAGCCTCTTATTGAAAGCTTGAGGGAAGGGGAGCGGGTAAGCCATACGGATCTATTTTTGCCCTATATTCCCAAAAAGGATCGGGCCAGCGTCATCGATTATTTTTCGGAAGAACCTATGATCTTTATTGACGAGCCACGACGCATGGATGAAATCGCGAAGAAGCAGGAACTTTCCCTAATCGACACCCTTACGGATCTCGCCGACGCAGGCGAAATCTTAAGCTCTCACTTAAAGATTCAAATCGATTACGAGGCCGTAAAAAAAGATATGTTCCGTTTCGACAGTGTGCTTTCCAGCCATATTGTGCGGAGCAAGGAAAGTGTGGACTTAAAAGAAGTCGCCAATTTTCATATTAAGACGGTCACCAGTTTCGGCGGAAGGCTCAGGATTTTCAAAGAGGAAATTCAACGCTATATCCGAGAAGATTACACCGTCGTCTTACTGGGAGGCGGCGAAGAAAAGACGGAGCGGCTCATTAAAACCCTGGAAGATATGGGCTTTACCACCACGCCCCTCACAGATGCATTACGTCCCGGCGTCATTCAGGTAGACGAGGGGCATGTCCACGGCGGCTTCGAATTCGAACATGAGCGTTTCGTGCTCTTAAACTCCACGGAAATTTTCGGCGATTTTAAACGTAAGAAAAAGCGGAAGAAAAAGCGGGACGTCATCGATTTGGGAACCCTCCATGTAGGGGATTATGTGGTTCACGAAACCCACGGAATTGGGAAGTTTTTAGGTACCACCAATCTCGAGGTACAAAATGTACAGAGAGATTATATTTCCCTCATGTACAAAGGCGGGGACAAGCTCTTTCTGCCCATGGATCAACTTTCCCTCATTCACCGCTACATTGCAAGCGACGATGTGCCGCCGAAGATCAACCGCCTGAACACCCAGACCTGGCGCAATACGAAGGCCAAAGCTAAGCGGAGCGTGGAGGAAATGGCGGAGGATCTCATTCGCCTGTATTCGAAAAGGGAAGATGTGAAGGGCTATGCCTTCAGCATGGACCAGCCTTGGCAAAAGGAATTCGAAGATTCTTTTCAATTTGAAGAAACCGACGGCCAGCTCCTCGCCATCGAGGAGATCAAACAGGATATGGAAGAGGCTAAGCCCATGGATCGCCTGCTCTGCGCCGACGTGGGTTACGGAAAGACGGAGGTTGCCCTCCGCGCGGCCTTTAAGGCGGTACTCGACGGAAAGCAGGTGGCTTTTCTCGTGCCCACCACTATTCTCGCCCAGCAACATTACAATACGATGCGGGAGCGTTTCAACGATTTCGCCCTGAAGACCGCCCTCTTAAGTCGGTTCCGCTCGGCAAAAGAACAGAAGAAAGATCTCGAGGCCATTCGTAACGGCGGCGTAGATATCGTCGTGGGAACCCATCGCCTCCTTTCAAAAGATGTTCAGTTTAAAGATTTAGGGCTTTTAATTATCGATGAGGAGCAGCGTTTCGGCGTGCGCCACAAAGAAAAACTCAAGCTCTTAAAAGAAAATGTGGACACTCTCACCTTGACGGCCACGCCCATTCCGAGGACGCTTCAAATGTCTCTCGCCGGCATTCGGGATATGTCGGTGATCGAAGAGCCGCCTCAAGAGCGCTTCCCCGTGCAGACCTATGTGGTGGAATACAATCCCATGATGGTAAGGGAGGCGATTTTAAAGGAATTGGATCGCGGCGGACAGGTTTATTTCGTCTATAATCGCGTTCAATCTATGGAAAAGATGCTCGGCGATTTGCGGGAGCTCGTACCCGAGGCCCGCATCGCCATGGCCAACGGACAAATGGGCGAACGAGAACTTGAAAACACCATGCTTCAATTTGTGGAACACGATATCGATGTGCTCCTCTGCTCCACCATTATCGAAACGGGAATGGACGTATCAAATGCCAATACCATGATTGTGTGGGAAGCGAACCGCCTGGGCCTTTCCCAACTCTACCAGCTACGAGGGCGCATCGGCCGGAGCAATCGCATGGCCTACGCCTACTTCACCTATAAGCGAGATGCCAGCATTTCCGAGGTGGCGGAAAAGCGTCTCGCCGCCATACGGGAGTTTACTGAATTCGGAAGCGGTTATAAAATCGCCATGCGGGATTTGGAAATACGAGGTTCGGGAAATATTTTAGGGGAGAGTCAGCACGGCCATATGAATGCCATCGGCTACGATCTCTATATAAAACTTCTGCGTCAAGCCGTGAGCCGCGCAAAAGGCGAAGAGGACGTGGAGACCACGGACACATCTTTAGATGTGCTCATCGATTCCTATATTCCCAAGTACTATATTCAAGACGAAGCGCAGCGCATGGAGATGTACCGTAAAATCGCCGTCATCGCCGATGATGAAGATGAGCGGGATATGATCGACGAGTTGATCGACAGATTCTCCGACCCGCCGAAGCCCGTTCTGCAATTAATTCATCTGTCAAAAATTCGGCATATGGCCTCCACTCTCCGAGTGGAAACGGTACAGCAGAAAAAAGACGACTACACTTTGGAATTTATCGAGGGCTATGAATTGCCTCTGGCTCTCATGAATGAAATCACCAGTGTCTTCGGTAAAAAAGTAGTCTTCGGCTTCGGCGAACGATCGACCATCACTCTCACGGCAAAAGAAAAGCCGTTGGAAACTCTCGAAAAACTTTTAGAGCTGATGAAAATACACAAATCCCACACACGCAAATCATAAATCCTTGTTATAATGAGTAAAAGAATAAAAAGAAAAGAAAGGACAGTTATGACATTTTCTAAGACAATTAAAAAAATCGGCACCGTGGCCTTGGCGGCTTCGGTACTGTTAACCGGTTGCGGTAAGAAACCCGGTGTAGCAGTTACGGTCAATGGAGAAGATATTCCCATGGCGCGCTACGAGAGAGAATACAAGGTGCAGGCTCAACAAGCCGTCGCCCAATACGGCGAAGATTTCCTGAAACAGGAAGCACAAGACGGCAGCAAGAAAACCATGGGCGAGCTTATGCGCGAAAATACTTTGGAAAACCTCATCGGTCTCGAAGTGATCAAACAAGATGCTAAGAAAAACAAGATCACCGTCAGTGATGAAGAGGTCAACCAAGAGCTCGAAAATATGAAGAAGATGTACGGCGGAGAGGAAGGACTTAAAAAAGTTCTCGAAGCCAACAAAATGGAAATGGACGAACTGAAAGAGTATATGTCCACCAATCTCTTAATGCGTAAGTATCAAGAGAAAATGCTGAAAGATCTCGAGCCTACTGACGAAGAAATGAAGGCTTATTACGAAAAGCACAAAGACGAATTTAAAACGGCAGAAGCCAGTCACATTTTAGTGGAAACCAAGGAAGAAGCCGAAGCTGTTAAAAAAGAACTAGACGGCGGAGCCGACTTTGCAAAACTCGCCAAAGAAAAGAGCAAGGATACTCAATCGGCTGAAAACGGAGGCTCCTTAGGCGCTTTCGGTCCGGGACAAATGGTGAAGGAATTCGACGAAAAAGTATTCTCCATGAAGCCGGGCGAAATCAGCGAACCTGTGAAGACCCAATTCGGTTTCCACATTATTAAGCTCGACAAGATCAACGACAGTTTCGATGCGTCGAAAGATGCTGTGAAAGAAGCCATGATCAAAGAGCGTTTCCAAGAACACAATGAAAAACTTCGCAAGAAGGCAAAAGTGAAACGCTATGTGGATACGGCAAAAGATATTCCCGTAACTGTAGAACAGGCCGAAGCTCAAAAAGGTGAAGGGGCAGAGAAAAACAAGGGAAATAATGCCAAGGCCGCCAATGAGGCGAAGGCCGACAATGGCAAAAACGAATCAAAATAAATTAAAAAAGAGCGCGAGGAGCGCTCTTTTTTGCTGCAAAAAAATATAACGATGGAAAATGGCTGAAAACAGGGGAAAAACGGCAATTTGACTAGACAAAAAAGCCGTTGGATAGTACAATAGCAAAGGTAAAAGGGGGACGTTATGGGAAATCTGCGAATTATAGGTCTCGGACCTACGGACGCAAGCGGTTTGACGGCTAAAGCTATCGCCGCCATCAAAGATGAGTCCGAAAACTTTCTGCGGACGAAATATCACGATGCCGTGGATTATTTTCATTCCCACGCCATACCTTATACGAGCTACGATCATTTATACGATACCTTGGAAGATTTCGACTCCGTCTATCGGGCTATAGCCGATGACCTGATCGAACGTTCCAAGACGTGCAAGATCAGCTACTTTGTTCCCGGCCATCCCTTGGTGGCGGAAAAAACCGTGGTCTATTTATTGGAACACGATCCCACCATCGAGATCGTCGACGGCTTAAGTTTTATCGAACCGGTTTTAAGAGGCGTCAGAAAAGACCCGGTAGAGGGTCTGCGTTTTATAGACGGCGATAATTTTTCCGATCTCGACATCGACGTACACGTGGACATGCTCATGACCCAAGTCTATAACAGACGGGTCGCAAGCGATGTAAAACTCGTGCTCTCCGATCTTTACGGAGACGAACACGAGGTCTATGTATTAAGTCATGCCGGTCACCCGGATAAGGAGAAAATCCTGAGTCGTCCGCTCTATATGCTGGACCGCTACGACGACTACGGTTTCGAAACGGCACTATACGTGCCGAAGAGCCAAAGGGCCGTCGCTGTCGGCGATGTCATGAGACTCGTTCGGCGGTTGCGCGGGAAAGACGGATGTCCATGGGACCGAGAGCAAAGCCATGAAAGCATGAAAGCCAATTTGATTGAAGAAGCGTATGAAGCCGCTTACGCTATTTCTACAGGCGACAGTTATCGCTTGGAAGAAGAGCTCGGCGACGTACTGTTTCAAATTATTTTCCATTCGGAACTTGCCGAAGAAGAAGGTACTTTTTCTTTTGAAACGGTGGTCGAAAACCTCGTGGAGAAGATGGTCCATCGCCATCCTCACGTTTTCGGCGAAGGCCACCGGGATTGGGAGGTCCTTAAGGCTGAAGAGACGGGGAACAAGACCCTGTCCGAGAAGCTCAAGCATTTACACGGCCTACCCGCCCTTATGCGCGGACAGAAGATGCTCCGCAAAGCCGAAGATCCGATGAACCGGTTTTTTGCCGGTTATAAAAACGGCGGCGATGAACGCTATGTTTCGGAACTTCTTCGCTTATTAAAAGAAGCGGAAGAAGAAGGTATCGATCTGGAGACGTCCTTGTCTACAGCTTTAAAAGCTTTTGAAGAAGACGTTCGAGGTAAGGAAGAAGGAAACTGAAATTTAGGAGGATAAAATGAACAAATCTGAACTTATTGCAAGCATTGCAGAAAAAAGCAACCTGTCCAAGAAAGACGCTGAAAACGCATTAAACGGTTTCTTAGACACCATCGAAGAAGCTTTATCCAGCGGCGAAAAAGTACAATTAGTTGGCTTCGGTACTTTCGAAGTTCGCGACCGCAAAGCACGTGAAGGTAGAAACCCCAGAAACCCCGAAGAAGTTATTAAGATTCCCGCTTCCAAGGCTCCGGTATTCCGCGCAGGTAAAGCACTTAAAGAATCTGTCAATAAATAAGATAAGGGCTCGCAAGAGCTCTTTTTTTAAAGGAAGAATTATGAGAATCGACAAATTTTTAAAAAATTCCCGCATCATTAAGCGTCGTACCGTGGCAAAAGACGCCTGTGACGGCGGACGGGTAAAGATCAACGACAAGACGGCCAAAGCCGGGGATGAAGTTTCCATCGGCGATATTATCGAAGTTCAATTCGGCAACCACAGCCAAAAGGTTCGGGTTGTGGACATTAAGGACAATGTTCAAAAAAAGGGTGCCGAAGATCTCTATGAAATCCTCGCCGAGGATTGAAAATATGGCGTAAACATGCGATACTATATAGACTGAGGTGATAGAATGAAAAAGCATAAACAAGTCCATAGACTGCCTATACAAACGGCGCGATTCATGATCCTGTTCGTGGGTCTTGTTTGTGTTCTCATCACCTTTCGAAGTTATCGCATGACGGCGATTAGGCGAAAAGAGCTTCAAGCCAATCGCGAAAAGATCGAACAGCGTGCAGAAGAAATTAAACGTACCGGCGAGGATATTCGTCGAAGCGACGATTTGGAATTTGCGGAAGAAGTGGCCCGTGAAGATCTGGGCATGGTCAAGCCTCGAGAGGTACTTTATATCGACAAGAGTAAAGATCGCGAAGGCGATCGGAATAAGGAGGATGTAAAATAATCTATGGCAATTGAAGTGGGAAGTATTCTAGACGGCGTAGTAACCGGAATTGTAAAATTCGGTGCCTTCGTTCAAATGGATGAAGAAAACAGCGGCTTGGTACATATTTCGGAGATTTCCGACGAATATGTCAAGGAAGTGTCCGATGTCCTTTCAAAAGGACAAAAAGTAAAGGTAAAAGTTTTAAACATCGAATCCGATGGAAAGATCGCGCTCAGTATTAAACAGGCGCAGCCGAAAAGTGAACAGAGAAAAAATCTTCCCCAGGCGGTTCAATTGAACAGAGAAGTGCACAAATCCGACGCATCTAACTTTGACGACATGTTAAATAAATTCATGAAAGTCAGCAATGAAAAGATTGAATCGGCAAAACAACGCCGTAATGTGCGACAAGGAAAGACGAAAAGACGATAAGAAGCGCCGCTCTGCGGCGTTTTTTTGATGGGAGGTTCCTTTGGAAGCGATCTTTGATGACATAATTCATAAGGACTCAAAAATTCTCCTCGCCCTATCCGGAGGACCGGACTCTATGTATCTTCTCTATCGGCTCGTGGAATATCGTAAGGAGATTCCCTTTTTATTGGAAGCCGCTCATTTGCATCACGGCTTAAGGAAAGAGGCGGACGAAGATCTGGCCTTCGTTCGTCGCATCTGCAACGAGTGGAATGTGGATTTAATCGAAAAGCAAGTTCAAGTGGCGGATTATGCGAAAAAGCATAAGCTGGGCATCGAAGAGGCGGGACGCCTATTGCGCTATAAATTTTTCAGAGAGCACAAGCGAAAGGGCGGTATGATCGCCCTGGCCCACCATCTGGACGATCAGGTGGAGACCATGCTCCTTCGCCTAATACGCGGCACGGGCCTCGAGGGTATCGGCGGAATGAGGGTAGTGGAGGGGGATTTATTTCGCCCACTTCTTCATATGACGAAGAAGGAGATTTTAGATTATCTTCAGGAGCGCGAGATTCCCTATATTTTGGATCATACCAATGACGAGGCCATTTATACGAGAAATAAAGTCCGCCTCGACATCGTGCCTTCGGCAGAATCTATTAATCCGAATTTTTCTGCGGTGATGGAAAGCTTTCGCTCCATGGCTGTGGAAGACGAAGATTATTTAAAGTATGTAGCCCGCAACTACTACGAGGGAAATAAAGAAGCGAGAGAGGGAGAAGTTGCATTAAAGGTCGATCTCTTTAGCGAGTCCCCGAGCATATGGAGCCGGGTCTTGCGCCTCGGAATTGAAGAGGTGCGGGGAGATCTGAAAAACATAAGCTATGAGCATATTCGCTCCCTGGAAATGTTAAAGTCGGCGGAGACGGGGAAGGGCGTAGACCTTCCCGGCTTGAGAATTACGAAATCTTACGGCGAGATCATTATCGCGAAAGATCGGGAGGAAGCCCCCTTCCTCGACCATGTCATCCTTCAAAACGGGGCGGCGGAATTTAACGGCCACCACTTCCTTCTAGACGGGAAAGGCGCAGACGGGATCCGGATAAAGGATCCCGAAGCCGTGCGCATTCGCAGCCGTCGTCCCGGCGACAGGATTCGTTTAAAAGTTGGCAACAAGAAAATAAAAGATATTTTTATCGACGAAAAAATAGAAAGGTCCAAGCGCGATCATTGGCCCCTCGTCGAAGAAGACGGCGAAATTATTTGGGTCGTAGGCCTTAGAAAAAGTGTGAGACAGGAGGAAAAAGAATGGAAAAAACTCATGTGGACTCCATCGCCCAAGATGTAGGCGAGATATTACTTTCGAAAGAAGATATTCAAGAGGCGGTCGAACGGATCGGCAAACAGGTAACGGAGGATTTTAAAGGAGAACACCTTATCGTCATCGGCATCCTTAAAGGCGCCTTCGCCTTTATGGCAGATTTAATTCAGGCCATCGATCTTCCCATGGAAATCGACTTTATGGACGTCTCGAGCTACGGCACCTCCACGACTTCCAGCGGCGAGGTACGCATTCTAAAAGACCTTTCCACTTCCGTTGAAGGGAAATCCGTACTCATCGTGGAAGATATTGTGGATACGGGCCTTACCCTCAGCTATTTGACCAAGGTAATGGAAAGCCGAGGCGTGAAAAAAGTGGGCATCGCCACGCTCCTCACGAAACCTTCCCGCAGGGAAAGGGCCGTCGATGTAGACTATATCGGCTATGAAGTGGAGGATAAATTTGTGGTGGGATACGGCATCGACTATGCGGAAGAGTATCGCAATCTTCCCTTTGTAGGCGTCTTAAAACCTGAGATCTACGAAAAATAGTGTAGAACTTCCGTTTATGGTATACTGAAGTTTACCATGTAAAGGAGGGTTAGTATATTGAATAGAAAATGGAGCGGCGTGGCCTTTTACCTCGTACTTCTCGTCATGTTGATTTTCGGCATTTACTTATTCAAGCCCAATCAACGGGGCGTAGAAGAAATCAGCTACACGGCGCTCGTCAATATTATAGATAAAGATCAAGTGGAGTCCATCGACCTTAAGGGTACGGAAGCGGTGGTGACGAAGAAAGACAAAAACATTGTCCGCACCAATATTCCCCCCATGGTTTGGGATTCTTTCTATAAAAGTCATTTGGAAAACCCGGTGGAAGAGGGCACCATCGCCCTGTCCGCTACACCTGCAACGGAAAACACCACCACGGTTACGAGCTTTTTGCCCACTTTCGTCGTTATGCTCTTTATGGGCTACCTCTTTTTCAGCTTTATGCGCACCCAGCAAGGCGCCGGGGGCCGCATGATGAATTTCGGAAAGAGCAAGGCCCGGATGATGGAGGAAGAGGACGGCAAGAAGATCACTTTCGACGATGTGGCGGGTTTAAAAGAGGAAAAAGAAGAACTCGGCGAAATCGTCGATTTTCTCAAAAATCCCTCTAAATTTGTCGCCATGGGCGCTCGGATTCCCAAGGGTGTTCTCCTCGTAGGGCCTCCGGGAACGGGTAAAACTTATCTTTCGAAATCCGTCGCCGGCGAGGCGAAAGTGCCTTTTTACATTATGAGCGGTTCGGATTTCGTGGAAATGTATGTAGGCGTCGGGGCGAGCCGCGTCCGCGACTTGTTCGAAACGGCGAAGAATAACGCTCCCTGTATTATTTTTATCGACGAAATCGACGCCGTGGGCCGTAGACGTGGCGCAGGCTTAGGCGGCGGTCACGACGAGCGGGAACAGACGCTCAACCAATTGCTCGTGGAAATGGACGGCTTCGGCACCAATGAAGGGGTCATCGTTATGGCGGCAACCAACCGTGCCGATATTTTAGACCCGGCACTCCTTCGCCCGGGCCGTTTCGACCGTCAAATTTTCGTAGGTCTTCCCGATGTGCGGGCTCGTGAACAAATTCTAAATCTTCACGGAAAGAAAAAGCCCTTGGCAGAGGATGTGGATATGAAAGTCGTGGCCAAGCGTACGGCCGGCTTTACTCCTGCAGATCTCGAGAATCTTATGAACGAATCGGCTCTCTTGGCCGCCAGGGAAAATCTGAAAAAGATTACCATGGACATCGTAAATGAGGCGAGCATTAAGGTAATCGCCGGACCCGAAAAGAAGAGCTCCGTTATGAAGGAAAAAGAGCGAAAACTTACGGCGGTTCACGAAGCGGGCCATGCCGTGGTTTCCCGACTCCTGCCGGATCACGATCCCGTGCATATGATCACGATCATTCCCAGAGGGCGTGCCGGCGGCTTTACGGCCTATTTGCCGGAAGATGACATTATGCACTACACCACCAAATCGGAAATGCTCAATCAATTGGTGAGCCTCTTAGGCGGCCGGGTGGCGGAAGCCCTCGTTCTGGACGACATTTCCACCGGGGCCAGCAACGATATCGAACGTGCGACGAAGATCGCCAGAGAAATGGTCACCACCTACGGCATGAGCGATGAAATCGGCACCCTCACTTACGGAAGTGACTCCGATTCCGTCTTTATCGGTAGAGATATGGGTCACACGAAAAATTACTCCGAAGAAGTGGCGGCCGAAATCGACCGCGCCATGCAGAAATTCGTCCACGAAGCCTACGAGAAGGCCCACGATCTTTTAAAAGAGAATCTGGATATTCTCCTGAATGTTTCCGATGCCTTATTGGATAAGGAGACCATCAGCGGCAAAGAGTTCGAGGCGATCTTCAACGGCGAATCTGTAACGAAAGATGATTACAGCAGCGGCGAACATTTGGAAAAAGAAGATCTCTCCGAAGAAGTAGTGGAAGAGTTGGAGAAAAAAGAAAATAACTAAAAGAAATAAACCTCCGAAGTCCGGAATGAAAGCCGGAACTCGGAGGTTTTTTTATTGGGAGAAAAAAAAGTAGGAGCTTATGAATCTATCAGCTTTCCGTAACGGCAAGGAGAGTACGCAAAAAAACCATTGGGAATCATTTCCCAATGGTTTTTGATCGTTCCATTTATTGTTTTAGTGAGCGATAGACGTCGAAGAGTTCGCCGGATTTTAAGCGCTCTGCGTCACCTATGGCCACGAGATTGTTTTGCGCCATAGTTTTTCGGATCAGATCGCTGAAACCGCGCAGGTCGTCCACGGTGGTGGTCATGGCTTCGGCCTTCCGCTTCTCGATGGCTTCGGTTGTGGTGCCGTTTAAGAAGCGCTTAAAGTCCAAGACGCCGTAAGCGGACGGAGCCAAGTGGGGATCGAAGGCGTTCATAACTCCGATGATCATATCCGTAAGATCCCGTTCACTTAAAGACAGATCCTTCAAAAAATCCGCCATATGATCGTAGACATCTATTGTTTTTTCCACCTGGGGATCGCGGTAAGAATAGGTGGCTACATCGCCGAAGCGGGTGATGCGAATGCCTGCGCCGTAAGCGCCGCCCTTGGCGCGAATTTCCTTGTGGAGAAATAAATTGCTGAGTACATTGGCGAGGACGACGAGCTTGCCGTTGTATTCGTAGCCCGCTTCCTTCAAACTCCCGCCTTTGGAGACATAGTTGACCATGGAATTCAGCGTGAAGGCTTCGTTGAGATCACTTTTTTCGAAGGAAATCACGGAGTTGTCGTAGACCGCTTGATCGAAATGGTGGAGATGATCGGCTAGGGCAGCTTCCGCCATAAGGATCTCCTCTTCGTCGGCAATAAGATTGGCCGTTAAGCGGGAGGTAGTGAAGGTTTTTTTCGCCACCTTTTCCAATTTGTCGGCGACCGATTGATAATCGCCTTTTTCGATAAGGTTGCAGACGAAGAAGTAAAAGTCCAAGCCGTTAAGAGCATCGTCCACAAAAGCGGCCTCGCTGTAATGGACGCGGACGCGATTGGACACGATGGAGTGGCCCGACTGGAGGAAAGATGAGGCCATATCCGCCTTCATAGTCTCGAGAATCGTCTTGAGTCGTCCTTTATCGTGAAGTTTGCTCTTCGAGAGCATTTCCTCCAAGACGGCATAGCCTCTGGCCTGTTGACGGGGAAGGGCGCCGGTGGAAATGAAGAAGTAGGGCACATAGCCTTCCTCCATCTGCTCCACGGGCGTGTCGAATGTAAAGCCGCCGCCGGAGAGGAAAGTTTCCGTTTCAAGCTCCGATTCCGTATAGTGTTCTGTAGAAATCTTACCCAGGACATCGGAGAGAATAGAGGCGTAGGCCAGTTCTTCCAAATCTAAATGCTTCATATCGAAGGCCCAGTTCGTGTAGATAATGCCGTTGGTATTTAGGGGATTGGTAGTAAGGGTAATGCCCGAAAGCTCCGTAACATTTCTCGGAATGGAAGTAATCTTCTTCGAGAGATCGGAAAGTTCCAGTTTGGGAATGGTTGCCTTGGCTTCTTCCGAATCGGGGGCTTCCTGATAGTCTTTCAAGTCGCATGCGAGTGCTGCAATCTCTTCCCGCTTCGAATCGGAGAGGGCGGCATAAGCTGCCTTTTGTTTCTCTCTGCGCTTTTCCTCCAGTCGCTTTTCTTTACCGATTTCAGGATCGATGCGCATGGCGACGCGATGGGGGACGTCTAGGAAAAATTCCTTAACCGCCTCTTGGAAAAAGTCGGTGCCGATTTTTTCCCGTAGGGCTTCCAGTTTCGGGGATAGTTCCAATCCGTCCAGGGGGTTTTGGCCGTATAGCCAGGTGTTTAAGGCGCCGATGTATTGAATCAAATCGGCGTGGGCACCGCCGCCGCGACGGACGGTAAATTCAAATTTTTCGAGTGTGGCCTTGAGAACCTCTTCGTCGATTCCGTTTTTCGCCACATCTTCCAAGGCCTCCATAACGATGCGTCTGAAGTCCTCGTAACGTTCCTTCTTGGCGTGGTAGCAGAAGATCGTAAAGTCCCAGGTGTTGGAGGCGGAAAGCTCGGAGTACACGTCTTCGCCGATGCCTGCATTCCGAAGTCTCTTTTTAATAAGGCCGTTTTCGCTTTCCACGAGGAGCTCCTGGAAGAAACTTCTGAGGAGGAGTTCTTCCGGCGTAGGATCCACTTTCGAGGAAAAGGACAGGGCGAAATAAGATTTGCCCTCGGGATCTTCATCTTCCGATAAGTCGTAAGTCCCGGTAAACTCCTTGGGGCTGTCGTACATACTGTGTCCCGCGATTTCGGATTCGGGATCTATGGCGTCGAAGGCGGAAAGATAGGCCTCGTCCAAATAAGCCAATCGTTCCTCAAAATCCATGTCTCCTGCGAGGAAAATATAACTATTGGATGGACGATAGTATCGACTATGGAAATCTAAGAAATCATCAAATGTAAGATCGGGAATGTAATCGGGATTACCGCCGGAATCGTGAGAATAAGTTCCCGAGGGGTGGAGTTTTTCCCGCACCATATCGGAGACGCGATTGGCGGGATCCGAGTAAACGCCCTTCATTTCGTTATAGACGACGCCATTTGCGATAAGGCGATCTTCTTCGATTTCCGGATGCCAACCTTCCTGATAGAAGATCTTTTCATTCTCGCGCATTTCCGGATAAAAGACCGCATCTAAATAGACGTCCATCAGCTGGCGAAAATCTTTGTCGTTTCGGGAACTGATCGGGTAGAGCGTCTTGTCGGGATAGGTCATGGCGTTTAAAAAAGTTTGAACACTGCTCGCTACCATGTCCATAAAAGGTTCTTTCGTCTTGTATTTGCGGGAGCCCGAAAGGGTACAGTGCTCTACAATATGGGCCACGCCCGTAGAATCCTCCGGCGGTGTCTTAAAGCCGATAGCAAAGGTTTTATTGTGGTTTTTATTGTCCAGGAGCAAAAGCTCCGCGCCGGTTTTAATGTGTTTTAAAAAAGAAACTTCCCCGTGAAGCTCGGGAATGTTTCTCTTGTCGATTAATTTATAATGTTTGTTCATGGTTCACTCCTATTCTCTCTCCATTATACCCAAAGGAAATAACGAATATCAAAAGAAGCGCAAAGATTACCGTTGAATCCTCCTGTGCGCCACAGGGCGACGACCGATTGTGCTATAATTTTTATGGATGATTGGAGGACAAATTGAATGAAATTAATCTCTGATTTGCGAAAGAACGGATCCATCGGCGTCGCCGTCGTCGGCTGCGGCTTAATGGGTACCGGTCTGGTCGCACAGTTAAATAAAATGGAAGGGATGAAAGCCGGAGTATGGTCTTCGCGATCCCATGAAGCTTTAATCGAATCGGCAAAAAAAGTAGGCTTTCCCGAAGAAGCTCTTTATATAAGCAAGACGGAAGAAGAAGTGGCGCAGGCCGTAAGAGATCACGGAATTGCCCTGGTAATCGACAATTCGCTGACTTGGACCTCTCCTGAAGTAGACGCCATCGTCGACTGTACCGGCAATACGGAAGCCGGCGCCATAATCAACGAAGAGGGGCTGAATCACGGCAAGCACATTGTGAGCTTCAATGTGGAATGCGACGTGCTCCTCGGGCCCTACTTCCTAAAAAAAGCGAAAGAGAAGGGATTGTGCTACACGGGTACGGCGGGAGACGAACCGGGCGCCATGATGGAACTTTACGATTTTGCAAGCTTTTTAGGGTTCAATGTGGTCGCCGCCGGGAAGGGAAAAAACAATCCTATGGATATAGAGGCTACCCCCGACAAACTAAAGGAAAAGGCGGAATCCAAGGGACTGAGCCCCCGCATGCTCACATCTTTTGTCGACGCCACCAATACCATGATCGAGCTCAATGCCGTGGCCAATGCTACGGGCCTTCTACCCGACACACCCGGTTGCTACGGCATCGAGTCCACAATCGATGGGTTGGCGGATAAGTTTCGTCTGAAAGAGGAAGGAGGCTTTTTCGAAAAGAAGGGCGTCCTGGATTATGTTATGGGCATCGCCCCCGGGGTCTTTGTGGTCGTGGAAACGGACGATCCCTTGATTCGGGAAGAAATGCCCTATCTTTCCATGGGCGACGGGCCTCGGTATATTTTCTATCGCCCCTATCATTTGACGAATATCGAAACCCCCATAACCTTGGCGAAGGCCGTCCTTTACGGCGAAGCCACCATCGCCCCTGAAAAGGGATATGTGGCCCACACCGCAGCCGTTGCGAAGAAAGATCTTCTGCTGGGAGACGAGATTTCCGGCATCGGAAGCGATACTTGTTACGGTTCGTTGATGGATGCGCGAGAAGTATATAGAGAAAACTACGTGCCCATCGGTTTGATCACCGGGAATGTAAAAGTGAAGAGAGAAATTAAAAAAGGCGACCGTATTCGCTTTGAAGACCTTCTATTCGACGAGGAGAGTAAACTATTTAAAATATTTATTAAGGAACACGAGAATTTTTATACTTTACCACTTAATAGTAACGTGCTATAATGTGGATCTATAAGGTGGATCTCTAAGAAGGAGGAGGATTCGACGCGTGAAATTAACTCAAGAAATTGATTACGCATTTCGCATTATTGCGCATTTAGCAGCTCATGAGGGCGAAGTGGTCGGCGCGCCAAAAATCGCCAAGGCCATGCACGTACCTGAACGTTTCACACTACGTATTTTGCGAAAGCTGAACCTAGGTGGCTTGACGCAATCTAAGCGAGGCGCAAAGGGAGGCTATATTCTTAATAAACCTGCCGAGTCCATTTCCCTCTACGATATTATTTTGGCCATCGACGGGCCCATTGAACTCTCCCGCTGTTTACATGCAGACGATCCCTATTGCAACCGCTTTACGGGCAATGGCATCGAAGGATGTAAATTCCACAGAAGCATTTACGGCGTGCAACGGAGCATTATCGATCAACTGGATGGTATGACAATTACAGATTTTATCGACTAGGAAGCCGAAGATACATCGTCCCTGTTTTACAGAGAGGTGCAGCAGCTGAGAAGCACCGACAAACGATGCGTCGCATCACCTTCCGAGATACCGCAAGGCGTTCGCCGCGTTAAGGCTTCGAGTGATAGAATCCTATAAGTAGGGTGGTACCGCGTTTCATAGCGTCCCTTCGTCTAACGACGAATGGGGCGCTTTTTTAGTAAAGGAGAAAAATATGACAGAGTTTAAAACATTATCTCAAGACCTGGTCGACGAGCGCGAACAGCGCGTCGTCCAATACTGGCAAGACATCGATCTTTTAAAACGGAGTGTCGAAACTCGCGAGGGAAAAGAAGACTTCGTGTTCTACGAAGGTCCGCCGACAGCTAACGGCAAGCCGGGCATTCACCACGTTATGGCCCGTACACTGAAAGACATGACCTGCCGCTACAAAACCATGCAAGGTTACCGAGTCAATCGTAAAGCCGGCTGGGATACCCACGGTCTCCCGGTGGAAATCGAAGTTGAAAAGAAATTAGGTCTTCATAACAAACAAGATATCGAAAAATACGGCATCGAAAAATTCAATCAAAAATGCCGGGAATCCGTCTTTGAATACGAAGGTCTCTGGCGCAAAATGACCGCGCGCATGGGTTATCTCATCGATTTGGACGATCCCTATATCACGCTAAACAATTCTTATATCGAATCGGTTTGGTACATCCTCAATAAAATGTTTGAAGACGGCCTGATTTATGAAGGCCATAAGATCTTACCTTACTGCCCCCGTTGCGGTACCGGTCTCGCTTCCCACGAAGTAGCTCAAGGTTATCAGGAAGACAAGACGCCCACCATTACCATGAAATTTAAGGCGACGGACGAGGACGCTTATTTCCTCGCCTGGACCACCACCCCTTGGACCGTTCCCTCCAATGTGGCCCTCGCCGTGCACCCGGACGTGGATTACGTCAAGGTAAAATACGAAGACGGCAATGTCTATTATCTCGCCGATAATTTAAAAGACGCCGTACTCAAAGGGGAGTATGACGTTCTCGAAACGGTGAAGGGCGAAAAACTCGCCGGTCGCCGCTACGAACAAATCTTGGATCAGGTGAAAGTGGAAGAAGGAGACGCCTTCGTCGTCGTCACGGCAGATTATGTCACCACCGAAGACGGCACGGGTATCGTCCATACCGCTCCCGCCTTCGGGGAAGACGACTACCAAACCGGTCGCCGCAACAATTTAGCTTTCATCAAGCCCGTAGACGACGACGGGAACTTCACAGAAACTCAGTGGAAGGGCCAATTCGTTCACAATGTCAACGAAGAGATCATCGACTATTTGAAGAGTCAGGGCAAAGTCTTCTCGAAAGAGACCATCGTCCACAACTATCCCCACTGCTGGCGCTGTAAGACGCCCCTGATCTACTACGCTCACCCCTCCTGGTACATTGAAGTGACCAAGATGAAGGATCAACTCATCGAAAACAACAATGGCGTCGATTGGTATCCGGATTTTGTCGGCGAAAAGCGTTTCGGCAACTGGCTCGAAAACCTGAACGACTGGGCAATTTCCCGTTCCAGATACTGGGGTACCCCGTTCCCGATTTGGCGCTGCGACGATTGCGGCAAAACTACATCCGTGGGAAGCGTGAAAGAACTTATCGAACGAGCTGAAGAAGATATCGACGAATCCATCGATCTTCACCGCCCCTATGTCGACGATGTTCACATCAAATGCGATTGCGGCGGCACCATGACCCGCGTTACCGACGTTATCGACTGTTGGTTCGATTCCGGATCCATGCCCTTCGCCCAATGGCACTATCCTTTTGAACACAAAGAAGATTTCGACAAGCTGTTCCCGGCCGCCTTCATTAACGAAGGTATCGACCAAACCCGGGGCTGGTTCTACTCCTTACTCGCTATCTCCACCTATATGACCGGTAAGGCACCTTATAAGAGCGTCCTGGTCAACGACCTTATCCTCGATAAAGAGGGCAAGAAGATGAGTAAATCCCGTGGCAACACCGTATCGCCGGAAGAGCTCTTTAAAAAATACGGCGCCGATGCGGTGAGATGGTACCTCATGTACGTTTCGCCCCCATGGACGCCGACGAAATTCGACGAAGACGGTTTGCGGGAAGTTAACGGAAAATTCTTCCGCACCCTACGTAATATCCACAATTTCTTTACACTCTACGCCAATATTAACGGTGTAGATCCGAGAAAAGCCGGAGAGGTGGAATACGAAGAAATTGATCGCTGGATCCTTTCCAAATACAACAGTCTCTTAAAATCCGTTATCGAAAATATGGAAGTACACGAAATTACGAAAGTCGTTCGCGACATTCAAGATTTCGTCTCCGAAGATTTCTCCAACTGGTATATTCGAAGAAACCGTCGCCGCTTCTGGAGCGAAGAAGACACGCCCTCTCGCGAAGCCGTCTTTAAGACAACTTACGATGTCTTGCTCGGCTTATGCAAGATGATCGCCCCCATGGCGCCCTTTATCGCAGAAGAATTTTACGAAACCCTCGTCGGCGGAGAAAGTATCCACTTGGAAGACTACCCCACAGTAGATGAAGCCATGATCGACGAAAAACTGGAAGAAAAAATGGGCATCGTACGTACCCTCGTAACCCTTGGACGTGCCGGTCGCGAAAACGCCAAGATCAAAGTGCGTCAACCTCTTCAAGAAGTCCTCGTCGATGCGGACCTCAAGCCCATTATCGGCGATTTAACGGAACTTATAAAAGAAGAGTTGAACGTAAAAGAAGTCTACTTCTGCGACGATTTAACCGAATACATGACCTACAGTTTGAAGCCGAACTTTAAGGAAGTGGGTCAAAAATTCGGTCCGAAGATTAAGGATTTCAAGAAGATCTTAAATGAAAGAGATGCCAAGGAACTTTACGCCGAATTGAAATCCAACGAAAGCGTCACCATGGTCTTAAACGGCGAGGAAACGGAAGTTGTGGTCGAGGATGTCCTCGTCGATATCGACGCTAAAGAAGGCTTCGATGTGAGTATGGAAGATAATCTCTTCGTAATTCTCGATACGGAACTTACAGACGAGCTTCTGGCGGAAGGTTATGTTCGCGAATTTATTTCCAAAGTACAAAATCAACGGAAAGCCAACGATTACGAAGTAACCGATCATATCGCCATCGCTTACGACGCCGAGAGCAAGGTGAAGGAAGTCCTCGAAGCGGCGAAAGCTACAATCTGCGACGAAACATTGGCAGAATCCATGACTTTCGAAACCCTCGACGTGGAAGATCAAGATCTGAACGGCGAAACCGTACGTTTCCAATTGAAAAAGTTGTAAGATGAAGCTTTATATTCTTCGCCACGGGGAAACGGAGTGGAACAGAGAAGATCGGGTGCAGGGGCGAATGGACTCTCCCCTTACGGAAAAGGGGATGAAAGACATCGCCTCCATGGCGGAGGAACTTTCCTTTATTCCCATCGACATCTGTTACACTTCCGATCTCCCACGGGCAAAGAAGACGGCGGAGGGCTTGATTAATGATCGAAAGATTCAGATAATAGAAGAAGAAGCACTGAGAGAGTTACCTCTCGGTCCGTGGGAGGGAAAGCTTTTTAAAGAGGTTCAAAAAGATCCGTTAAGTGTCGTTTACTTTGAAACGCCGGATCAATTTTCTCTCCCGGGCCTTGAGAACTTTCACGATCTATATGAAGCCATGGGAAAATTCATCCGAAAGCTGGAGAAGGATCCGAAAGATCATGTCCTGATCGTCGCCCACGGCGTCAGCATTCGTGCCCTTATAAATGTTTTGGAAGGGGTGCCCGTGGCGCGCTTTTGGCACAGACCCATCGCAAAGAGCATGGGACTTACCATTGCGAGCTTTGAGAAGGGAAAGTGGCAAGTGCTTCAAAGAGCGGATCAAAAGGACGGATTATCTTATTGAGGTGTTCTTATGAAAAAATTATCTTTAGCCAATACGCCCACGCGAATCGAAGAGATTCAACTGATGGATGCCGATCTTCCGGCCCATCTGTATATTAAACGGGACGATATGACCGGCGTAGGATTTACGGGCAATAAAATTCGCAAGCTGGAATATCTTTTTCAAAAGGCATTGGACGAAGGGATTACCGACGTCATCACCAGGGGCGCCGTGCAGAGTAATCACGCCCGGGCAACGGCCCTTGCGGCGGCAAGACTGGGGATCAACTGCCATTTAGTGTTACAAGGGCACAGAGATTCAAAAGATGAAGCCAATTTATTCTTAGATCAATTGGCCGGTGCTCACGTGCATATTATCGGCAGGGAAGACGGTTATCCGGATCAGGTCATGGAAGATCTGAAAAAAGATTTGGAAGCAAAAGGCGCCCATGCCATGATCATTCCCGTCGGCGGGAGTAACGGCCTGGGAAGTATGGGCTATGTCGATTGCTTTAACGAAATTCTCGAACAGGAAGAAGAAATGAATATTTCTTTCGACACCGTCGTCTGCGTGGCGGGATCCGCCGGTATGTTGGCGGGCCTCGTCTACGGCAATGAGCTGGCGGGAGGCAAAAAAGACATCGTCGGCATTTCCGTATTGGATTCTAAAGAGACCGTACTGGAAAAAACATTGCCGCCCATTATCGATGAAATGAACGAGCTTACGGGCAATCACGTGGCAAATTACAATGTGACGATCTTAGACGATTACGTCGGCCTCGGCTACGCCAAAAGTCGCCCGGAAGAAATGGAATTTATTTGGGACTTCGTCTCCCAAACTGGTATTATCTTAGATCCCGTCTATACGGGAAAAGCTATGTACGGTATTTTTTCCGAACTTTTGGAACAACATTGGAGCGAAAAAGAAAATATCCTCTTTATTCACTCCGGCGGCGCCTTCGGTTGGACGAGGGAGCAGATGGAGATGCTGCTAAGAAAATAAAAGATACAATGTCAACCATTGGGAGTCCGGTGAAAACCGGGCTCTTTTTGTTTTCCAAAGAGCCATCACGATCTTTTAAACAGACTAAGAATATCTTGGCTTTAAACAGGAGAAAATTTGACTCTATGAATCATACACTCTTTAGACAATTTCATAATATAAAAATATCAGTTTGGATCTTCACTTTTCCAAGTTACAGTATTATAATAGGTCTTAGGAATGTTTTTTTTAACACAAACTATATGTACATAACTTTCTCTGAATGTGAAATACAATTTACTAGAGATCTTGGATTTTACATCGGAGTTAAAGGAGGGAAATGATGGAACGGAAAAATCTTGGAAAATATTACACTTTTACGAAGATCGCCTATATAATATGGTTCGTCTTATCCGCATTGGTGACCGCCTCTATGTTTAAGGATGTGTTCGTGGGCCATATTGATGCACGAAACATTGTGTTTCAAATATTTTTCGCTATTATATTGCTAATCGTTGGGTACGCATTTCGTTATATTAACTTTCTTCTAAAAGATATTCTTCAAGGGGACACCTTTTCTTTTCTATACCTGTATAAAATTCACTCCCTCGTCAAGACGACCATGGCCGTTGTCTTCCTATATGGATGTATAGGTTATGAAGGCGGAGGCGTCGGCTTGGAGCGAATTGACTTAAGCCCGAATATGATCATGACCCTTGCCTGCCTCGGTTTTCTTTTGATCGTTTTCGATCTGTTTTTCGTTTATCGGGATATGGCTCAGGAAAAGTAATTGGAAAGTCTTCAAAGGATCCGCAGGGAGTGCGGTAGACGGCGAAGGTTTTATATTAATTAAATGAAATAAAATAATCGTGCGAAAAATGCTGCCTCCGTGCAAACCATTGGGGAGTCCGGTAAGAACCGGGCTCCCTTTTGTGTTACATATTCCAAAAGCATCAATCTGTCTCGAGAAAAAATCTTGCAGTCGTAAAGAGTGCATCATCTTTGCTCAACAGTAGAGCGTGACCTGCGGTTGAATACTATAAGATGGGGAAAATGCCGCAAGGCATTTTCTTCTGCTCAAAAAGCCGGCCAGGATGGGGATGGGGTCCGCGGGGA
>NZ_CAIJCS010000008.1 GCF_903819165.1 Aedoeadaptatus nemausensis | reverse complement strand
GGGAAGGGGCGAGTCCTTTCCCCTTCCCCGCGAGTTTACTTTCAGGTGATACGAAACCGACTCGAAACATCGTTTTAGAGAAATCTTATATTCATAAAATCTATCTCGATAACCTTTTCCTCGCCTTTTTGGAAAAAATGGAGTGGACCACGTTTTACTGCAAGTCTTTCATCATTCGCCAAAAAGTTTCAGAAAAACGGAAAGTTCAAAACCCGGCAATGAAAATTAAATCAGTCTATGATATAATCGAAACATAAAAACGTTTCCCTTAAGGAAATGTCACGATAGGAGGAATTATTCAGATGAAAGTTTATAATACCAATCAAGTGCGTAACTTGGCTTTAGTCGGTCACAGCGGATCGGGTAAAACCAATCTTACGGAAGCTATGCTCTATCAATCCGGCGCGACCAAACAAATCGGCCACGTCGATCAAAAAAATACCATGTCCGACTTTACAAAAGAAGAAAAGGACCGTGGAACATCTATCGGCACCAGCATTATTCCTATCGAATGGCGTAAGATGAAGCTTAATATTATCGATACGCCGGGATACATGGATTTCATCAGCGAATCCATCGGCGCCCTTCGTGCGGCGGAAGCAGCCCTAATGATTATCGACGCCACTGCAGGCGTGCAAGTGGGCTCCGAACGTATGTGGAAATATACGGAAGAAATCGGTCTTCCGAGAATTATTTTCGTCAATAAAATCGACGGCGAAAATGTCAATTTCCGCAATCTTATGGAAGAAATCGAATCCCTCTTCGGTAAAAAAGTTATTCCCTTCTCCGTACCCATCGGCGAAGGCGAAAACTTCGTCGGCGTAACCGACGTTATTTTCCAAAAAGGGTTTAAATATACGGAAGCGGCTCCCGCAGAAGTGGAACTGAGCCACGATCAAATTAAAGCGACCGAGCGTATGTATGAAGAAATCGCCGAAGTTGTCGCCGAAAGCGACGAAGTCCTTATGGACAAATACTTCAGCGGCGAAAAATTCACCCGTGAAGAACTCCTTCGCGGCGTAACCGCAGCTCTCTTAGAAGGGGACGCCGTGCCCCTACTCGTAGGCAGTGCGGAAAAAGGCATCGGCATCGATATTTTATTGAATACCATCGTCAACTACATGCCTGCACCGGACGACGAGCGCGCTCACACGGGATTCCGCTACGAATCCGGGGAAGAACGCAGCATCTCCAGCGACGAACCCTTCTCCGCGGTCGTCTTTAAAACCATTACCGACCCCTATGTAGGAAAAATATCCGTCTACAAAGTATTGAGCGGCTCCATGACGAAAGACACGGGCCTCTGCAATGTATCGCAAGAAAAAGAGGAAAAGAACACCGGACCCTTCGTCATCCGCGGGAAAGATCAATTGCCTGTAGAGGCTATTCACGCCGGAGATATCGGCGCCATCGGCAAGTTGACCGCCACTAAAACCGGCGACACCCTTTGTGACAAGGCCCACCCGGTAATTTACAAACGTGTCAAAATGCCTCAACCGGTATACTTCTACGCTATTGAAGCGGCGTCGAAAAATGATGAAGAAAAGCTCACCACCTCTCTTCGTAAACTTCAAGATGAAGACCCGGGCATCGTCATCGATCGCAATCCCGAAACCAAACAAATGACCATCGGCGGACAAGGCAATGTTCACCTGGATGTTATTTTAGATAAACTTAAAAACACCTTCGGCGTCGAGGTCAACAAAGTGCCCTTTATTATTCCCTATAGAGAAACCATTCGCGGCACGGCATCCGTACAAGGGAAGCACAAAAAACAATCGGGCGGCGCCGGCCAATACGGCGACGTCTGGATTCGCTTCGAACCGACGGAAGAAGACTTTGTATTCGACGAAGAAGTCTTCGGCGGCAGCGTGCCGAAAAACTACTTCCCGGCCGTTGAAAAAGGCTTGGAAGAATCTATGGAAAAAGGCGTCCTCGCAGGCTATCCCGTGCGCGGCGTAAAAGCCGTATTATACGACGGCAGCTACCACGACGTAGACTCCAACGAAGTCAGCTTTAAAATGGCGGCATCCCTTGCCTTCAAAAAAGGTATTGCCGAAGCCAACCCCATTCTACTGGAACCCATTATGCGCGTGGAAGTCACCGTGCCCGACGAGTTCATGGGCGATGTTATGGGCGATATGAACAAGCGTCGCGGACGTATCCTCGGTATGGATCAACACGCCGGCGAACAGCTTATCATGGCGGAAGCGCCTCAAGCGGAAATGTTCGAATACGCTATCGATCTTCGCGCCATGACCCAAGGCCGCGGAACTTTCACAATGGACTTTGAACGCTACGAAGAAGTTCCCGCTCATTTAGCGGAAGAAATCATCGAAGCAAGAAAAGCATAACTGAAACATCATCCCCCAAGTCGAAAAGCTTGGGGGATTTTTTTGTGAAATAGAGCGAAAAGTTAACTGAAGCCGAGGAAAAAATTAAGTATAATACAGAAAAGAGGTGAAAGAATGAAGAAAAGATCGAGGGAATGGAGCGGAATGCTGGCTGCGAATGTTATTCTGCAAATGGCTCTATACATAGCCCTATGGTTTCTTGGCGACGCCGGAAAAGAAGGGATCATTATATTTTTTGCCTTTGCCGATCAGATTATCTTTTATATCTGCTTAAACGAAGGGAGACGGCAGTATTTTAAACGAGGGAATATAAGCTTTTTAATGCCGGCCTTTTATTTTTTGCTGGAACCCTTAGTTTATTCTTATACTCGTGATATTTACCTCGTGCGCTACTTTTTTCTTTATTTATTTGTAGCTTCTTATATGGAAATGCTCTTGGAAGGTCGCCGTGATCTTACGCCTTTTCGACTCTTTGCGTGGGCGTATTTTCTCGGCATCTTACTGTTGGAAAGAACTTACGGTTTCGACGCTCACTACCTCTACGTGGCGAGTATGGTCATTCTCTGCGGATTTCCTACCGTATTTTATCTCCTCAATTTAAAGGATATACACCGCCATACTCTCTACAGTTTAAAGATCATTCCCGTGATGTCTCTTTTTCTAATGATCTATCTCATTTTTTATCATATGAGAGGAGGCTTCCTACGGAGTCCCCAAGTGTTTGGCGAAATAGCCATGATTCCGCCACTGATCGCTCTTTTGATCTTTCTTATGATCAAGGGAAGTAAACCCGATGGAAAACAAGTACTCTCCCTCGTAAAAATTCACACCATCACCTTGCTTATCGCCTTCACCTCCATTCTTCTTGTAAAAGTAAACTTTTATGATTATAAGGCGAGCGCAATTCAAGGGCTTCAACTCAGCTTTATTTTTCTCATGATTCGATCATACGGGATGTATTTCGGTCTTATAAAAGATAAGTTCGGAACATTCCGGGAAATAGGGAATGAGAGCAGACTTCTCGATAAATATGACCAGCTCTATGTTCAAAAAACCAATCGCTTTCTCCACGACGATGTGCTACAGGATATTATCCTCGCACATAAACTGACTCAAAGGGCGGGATCCTTCGACGAAAAAGAGCAAATCGAAACAGTTTTGAAAAACAGCATTCGAACCATACGTGAAGAGATCAATTTAAACGATCCTCTGTTAGATTACGGAGACAGCTTAAGTGATCACTACTATGGTCTGATTAACGAATTGCGGACAAAATACGGGAACAAAGATATTCTTATTGACTTTAACTGCCCGGAAGATTTAGTATTGCCGTCGCCTTACGATCGGGCTGTCTACAAAATCATAGGAGAACTTATTAGCAATCTCTTTAAACATTCCAGAGGTTTCTATAGCGCCATGGATCTTCGAGCGG
Source organism: Aedoeadaptatus nemausensis (assembly GCF_903819165.1). Taxonomy (GTDB): domain Bacteria; phylum Bacillota; class Clostridia; order Tissierellales; family Peptoniphilaceae; genus Aedoeadaptatus; species Aedoeadaptatus nemausensis. The sequence goes on along the minus strand of NZ_CAIJCS010000008.1, from coordinate 95,365 downwards.
AAAAAGGCGCCGTTCGCCTTCGTATGAGAAATATGGGCGACAGTTTGGAAGCTGAAAATGACGGAGGTAACCATATCGGATTAAAACTCATCACCATGGAAGTTCGAAAATTGGACGGAGAATTTACCATCTCAGAAGAGAAGGGAGGAGAGGAGCCGGTGCTCGCATTTTACGTAGACATTCCCATTGCAAAGGAGCGAATTTATGAAGATTTTATTAATCGAAGATCATAAAATGCTGGGCCAATGCTTAAAGGCCGATTTTGAATCCCATGGATGTAGCGTCCAAACTGCAGATTCCGTAAAAATGGCAGAGGATAAAATGAAGGACAATGACTACGATCTCCTTCTTATGGACATTAATCTTTCCGGTTTCGGAGAAGGAGAAAACGGCTTGGATGTAAGTGAAAAGCTTATTAAAATCAACGGAGCGAAGATTCTCATCCTGACAGGCTACGATAGGGAATATTACCGCGAGCGGGCAGAGAGCATAGGATGCTACGGCTTTATTTCTAAAGAAGAGACTACGGAAAAGTTGATGGAGATTATGAAAGCTATTGTGGAGGAAGACAAAAAATACTTTTCTCGTGGAGAAAAAACGTGGGAAGATCTTACCGCCGGTGAACTTAAAATACTCCGACTTTACGCCACGGGAAAATCACGCAGGGAAGTGGCGGAGGAATGTTTTATCTCAACCTCGAGCCTCGCCGTTATACTCAATCGAATTTACGAGAAGCTCGATGTGAAGAATTATCAGGAAATGGTGCAGCGCGCCCGAACCATCGGCTACATCGACAGCTTTTAAAACGATACTAAAGTTAACTGAACCCGGCTTCGAAGCATGCTAAACTAGAGAAAAGGAGGAGCTTATGATTCAAAAACTCGACATTAAAATGACGGCTTACACATTAGGAGCGTCCTTGCTCTTCGGTTTTTTAAGAACCCTTTTCCACCCGGCCCTACCCAACAGTATCGGCCTTACCGTAGGTTTTGTTCTCTTCGTGGCGTCCATGGTAATCTCCGGCGTAGAGATTAAAAGAGATCTGGAGATGTTCTACGCCTACGCCGAAAACTGGAACGGCGGCTTCTTCAACAACAGCGCCCTTATCCTCGGCATCTCCAATTTCTTTTTTGCAAAAGACTACCCATTTTATCTTACGGCCATTATCTTGAGTGCAATTTATCTACTGGCCCGCATCATCTTAAGGAAAAGTTTTAAAAGCTGAGGATCATCATTTGACTCCATAAGGCGGGCTTAGTAATATAAGTCTATGAAAGAAAAAATTTACTTACTATACTTCATCGCAAGCTTCATGGTGTTTGCGAGCCTCATAGACACCGCGCCCAATATGATGTGGCGATTAATTTACAGCATCCTCCTCGTTCTTTCGGGTCAAGGAGCTGTCGACAAAATTCGGGAGGTGAAGCGTGGAAAAGATTCTGAATAATTTAGGAAAAATCGCCTTCATCTTAACCGTTCTCGGCGTGGGATCTCTTGTGGCCGTGGTGTTAAGCGGCGCCACCTATCCGGACATGCTTTTCCGCGTCCTTACGCCCGTGGGAATCCTGTGCACTTTTGCTGCCTTGGCTCTCTATATAATGCAGTGGATCCGCACCGTCTACAAAACCTACAAGAGAGGAGAAAAAACTGCGGCGACGATCATTCTGATCCTCGGAATTGCGGTTATCGTCTTTTCAATTTTCCGAATCTATACGAAATAAACTGCGACATCGAAAGATGTCGTTTTTTATTTATATAGAATAGTTTTAAACCATGAACAAACCATATAAAATGTTTAAAAAAACAGTCAATAGTGACCAAATAAGTAAATATTTTTGCCCGATATATGCTATGATAACGGTGTACCAGTATATGCAGCGAGGCTGCATTTCAAGGTCTTTAACAGTGGATAGATAAACTTCCATCGATCACGAGCACAATGTGGTGAAACTAACAAGGGAGGGGTAAGCACAATGGAAGTTCGCAATTATGTCAAACGATTTTTGGCGATGGCAATGGCGATTATAATGGTAATGACATCGTTTCCATTTAACGCATATGCAGCCGGAGAGGATCACAATAATTTAGACAAGAGTAAATCGGAGATTATTAATAATAATAAGAATCCCGTAAATCCTGTGAAGGCAGACAATGCAGCTGATATAATAAAAAATCCCGATCAGCCTGAGATCTATACCTTACGCACCGATTATAAAGTGCAAAAAGGGGATAAGTACGAAATCAACTACCAACCCTATATTGCCAGCGTCGGCGCATTGGCAACAGAGGCTGAAAAAGGGAAAGTTAATAAAATAATTAAACTTCCCGATCTTGCAGGTTACGATAAGTCCCAGCTGGACGATGAGTACAAAATTGATTACGACACTGTAAAAAATGCCGGCAACGGTAGCCAGGAATTCAAATACAAGGCTAAACCGAATGAAATCAAGATCAAGCACCTCTTCCAAGATATGAATGACTTTACCAAGTACACAAATCCCGGAGGAGAGGACAAGCCGGAAAAAATCACTACTCAAAACGGCAATACCGGATCCACAATGGAAGTAAGCCCTCTAAATGAAAATGATAGAAGAGGATTTGTTCCGGAAGCGGATTATATTACCATGCAAGTGCCGGAAGATGCGACAGATTTCGTATTGGAATATCGCTATAACCGCGCCCACTACAATGTGGACTTCGATACCGCCGACGGCACACCGCTTCCGACCAGAACCTATTACTTTGATCAAGAGATTCCCAAGATAGAAAATATACCGACTAAAGTCGGATGTGAACTCCAAGGATGGATGCCGTCTCACGATCTGAAAACCACAGGCGGCAAAACTTACAAAGCGAATCAAATTATAACAAAGGCAGACGGAACACCTGCCTTCGATTTAGATGTCCATCTAAAAATGCCGGGCCTTTTATTAGGCAAGGATGAGAAGACGAGGGAAAGATTAAAAATCACCGCGGTCTGGAAGGACAAGGAAAAGGCAGACTACGCTATTCAATTCTGGGTAGAAAAATCAGACCATGCTGACGATGCAAGTCTTTTAGAAAAATATGATTACATGGGAACCCGTGTCCATAAAGATGCCGATACAGATAGTACACCAAATCTGGATGCAGAGCCGGTAAAGGGTTTAAGATTCCCGGACTTGGACCAAGCTCGTTTAGAAAAAATTTGGAATGGTGCGACATTCAACAGGGGAAAAAATAAATTCCTGGACAAGTTCTTTGTTTACAATAAAGGATTGACAGACGAGCAAAATAAAGACTCTGAAACAAAGGTGACAAAGACCGTATCCGCCACGGGCAAGACCGTCTACAATATCTACTACGACAGACAGGTCTATGATCTTTACTTTACCAAGTCCAATGCACTATCTGATAAAGAAACCTTCTACCCTAAAATTTATGAATATGACGAAGCACAAGGTGAAGCGGTAATGAAGGGTGGCCCCGGCAATCTTTTCCACTACACAGCCAGATTCAATGAAATGATGTATAAGTGGCCAGACGATGCCATGCAAACAAAGGGCTTCAGCCCCGGTTGGCAATCTTATGGATGGGGAGCAAACTATTCGATACCCAACTGGCCAGTGCATCTAGACACGCCTCCCTATAGGCTTAATGCCGATGAATTTTTAGACATGCCAAACTATGATACCTGGGGCGGCTATGTGAAGAAAATAGACAAGGGCGACGGCACCACAATGGATTTAGATACATTCGATTTTACAACCCTTTCCTTCGGTATAAAACAGCAGGAGGCCTCCATCCCTCACCATATGGACTTTTGGATGGATGGCTTTAAGCCCGGCGAAACCATCATACGTTACGATCTTGTCAGGACCAAGGCGGATACCGCTAACTTGGGTTATGGCCACAGGTACCCGAGAGTAGAGGGCTTTATGCCTTATGGCTATAATCCTAAAGAACAATGGCCTGTAATCCACGAGGGTCAAGTGGACAATGGCCGTGTGACTGAAGCTGAAATTGATGAACTAAACGACGAGCGGGAGGAAATCACCCCCAACAATAGTGAGTCGCGCTATAACATATTTGGCATCAAACTCCCTCTTGGGCAGCTGAGCTTTATACCCGCCTTCTTTAGCAATGCCGATGAATATGGCGATCCGTTAGGTGGACCAGAAAATGCATTTAAAGAAAACGGCTACCTTCGTTACAAATATACTCGCAACGAATATCCACTAAGATTCAACTACGATCCGTCAATTACCAGAGACGACAGTTATTTTAACTCTACAAATCAACTGGACACCTACTACCAATTCCCGCTCAAGGCCTTAAGCCCTGATGTAGATGAAAACGATGAGTATAAGAAAGTAGACACAAAGGAAGGACCTAAAAACCTATTAGACAATCCGGAAAACTTAAACAAGTTAGGTCTTACCGATCTCGTCTATACGGATTCGAAAGATGACAAACTAAAAGTAAAAAGACCGGAAGGCCTTTCCGACCAAATGGTTTTCAAAGGCTGGGCATTGGACCCCGCCGGCACAAAACTTATTTGGGAAAACAAGGACGAAACTATGCCCTTCCACCCGCTCAATCTCTACGCCAAGTGGGGAGAGCCGGACTTTAAGTGGAAAGTAACCTTCGATCCCGACGGCGGAAGACTGAAGACCATTAAAGAAGAAAATCTGACGACAGAACGCAAGACCATCCAAGAAGGAGACATAGGCCAGGAAGAAGTAAACACCTATGCAAAAAAGGCTATTTAAAAGAAGAGCCTACTACACCGGACGGCAAGCAAATCTTTACAGTAGTCCAAAGACAAAAATTGGTAAAACCTGTAGAACCTGTAAAAAAAGGCTACGACTTTATGGGTTGGGAAGTTATTCGCTATAAGAAAAATGAAAAAGGTGACTACACCGATGAAGTCGACACTTCCTACCGTGATCGATACGGCGTTCCGGAACTTTATACCTTCGGTAACGACGTCGTGTCTCCTATTTATCTGAAGGCCATTTGGAATCCGAACCAAAGGGTGGATGTAAAAGTCACCCACCACTTCTTAGATAAGGACTGTAAAGAAGACGGAGATCCCCTTGTAGAATATCTCGAAAACAAGAGGACGGGTTACTACACCGCAACGACAGGCGATCAACAAGGCCAAAAATGGATACTTGCACCTCATGAAGAGTTAGAAAAGTCTCAAGATGATGAAATCAAAAAACTATATGGAGACTACAATAAGATTCATGGATTTAACAACACCTACTTCCAAAACCAACGTATTGAACCTGAAAAGATTAAAGATCCGAATTCGGGAGAAATGATCGCGAACCCCGAGTATAAAGGCAATGAATTCCACTTCTTCTACAGACCGTTTAGACAACGTGAATACACCGTCAACTATCTGGATGAAAGAGGGAAAGCGGAAGTTGAAGCATTCTTTGCAGACTTGGACCTTATTTCTACCGACGGATTGTCAGGTGATGCTCTCTTAGAAGCAAATAAAGAAAACAAAGCGAAATTTGAAGCGAAGAGATCAGAATTAGAAAAAATTGTTGAGAAATATAGGGTTGTAGATCCGGAAACTGTTACAAACGGCAACCGCGACTACGACGCGAGAAACTATAGGCCTATCCCGGGTTGGAAGCTGGTGAGCGATCCGCAACAACAACTTTTCTTCGATCTTAACGAAGGAACCAATGAATTTTTAGGCATCAACGGCACCGGCGGCGATCAACTATTCTTCTATTACAAAGACGTACGAGTGATCGAAGTGCCGAAAGATGATCCGGTACCGGATGGTTATGTAAGAGTAACCTATAAGATAGATGAAGAGTTCAAGGGAGGAGCTTTTACCGACAACACCGGAAAATCTGTAACAGAACTTCATTATGATGTCATTGAGGGTCTCAAGTCCGATCTTCTCCCCGTTCCGCAAGAACTTAAAGAGGGCGAAGAAAAAGCATCCGGCAAATACTATGTCACCCCCGATGAGGGTAAGAAATTTACAAAGTGGGATGAAAAACCATTATTAAATGCCAATACCATCATCAATGAGAACCACACCTTTACCGCTTACTTTGAATGGTCGGGACTCACGGCTAGGGGATTGGTAACCACGGAATCCTTCAAAGATACGAACGGTACTTGGATCAATAACTTTGCTCCGACGATTGAACAGTTAAAGAAACAACTCGTCTGGAAGGAAAAGGATCTAGTTAAAGATCTTCCGGCCGGAACAACCATCCGATTCTTAGATGAAAAGGGTAATGAACTGACGAAAGACGATCAAGTCTATAATTTAGTCAATGAAAAAAAAGCCGCTGACAAGGATGAACTCGTTCGTACCGTCAACATCAAGGTAAAAGCCACCTTTAAAGATGGAAAAGAACCCCAAGAACTGACGATTCCAATTACGGTCTACAAAAATGTCTATGAAGCCCTTACAACAGGCGAGAAACCTTTATTCTTATCTGATGCAGAAAAGGGCGAGTTGAAAGATATAACCGGTGAATATGTAAAAGTAACGGTAAATCCCACAGGAAAACCGGGGGAAAAGGACAGTAAGATCTACTATGTCAATCCCAAGGCATGGGTAGAAATTCCTGAAATTAAATTAACTGACGAAGAAAAAGCGAACCTAGGCTTTACAAACTGGACAGCAGATAAAGATGCCCAAAATGAAAATGGAATCTATGACTTCGATAAACGACACAAGTTTACTGAAGAAACAGTAATTTCACCGGGTTTTTCTAAAGACGTAGTTCCTCAAGAAGGGGAAGACAAACCGAAAGTACCCGATAATTTTGTAAAAGTCATCGTCAAGACCACGGACAAGGCGACAAGTGACTTGACGCAAACTTTCTGGGTCAACCCGACGAAGGAAGTAACTATTCCGGTAGCTAACCCGACAGGTAAATCGAACCAAGAAGTAGATATTCCAAAACTTGGAAAGAAAAAAGTCAACTATGTATTTAATCAATGGCAAAAGGTTAAGGCCGGCGAAGTGGAAGATAGCTTAACAGAAGTCAAACCGGCAGAGAAAATCGACTTGTCGAAGAATAAATATACCGACAAAGTCACCGTTATCGAAGCCTCTTACTTTGAAAGATTTGCTGCAACGCCAATCGTTAAGCCGATCAAAACGGAAGAGCTTCACACACCTGAGGGCAAAGAAATTACGGACAAGGATTTAATAGGAAGAATCACTCCACCGGAGAATAAAGAGATTGAATCGATAACAGTTGTTGAAAGTCCGGATCCTTCAAAGCCGGGCAAGCAAGAAGCCAAGGTAACCATTAAATACAAAGACGGTTCCACCCAAGGCACCAACGACAAGCCCGTCGTCATTCCCGTCGAAGTCCACAAAAACATCATTCCCGAAGCACCGGGCGGACAAAAGCCGAAAGATGCCCTCGATAATTACGTCAAAGTCATCTTTAAGGCAGGCGAAGGCGGATCCGTAAGCGGAAATTTAGTTTACTATGTAAGCCCGGAAGTTGAACTGGATATGACCGAATCGGCAGGCAAGGTTACCAAGACCCCGAGCGTCGGTTATACGGCTAAAGGCGGAACTTGGTCACCTGAAATTAAGTCCGAAAAGATCACTGAGGAAAAGACCTACGAATTTAACTTCGTTAAGTTAAAAGACATCGTCGAAAAAACCGACGATCCGAACCAAGTGATCCCCGAAGGCTATATCAAAGTCACGTTCAAGACGGACGGCAACGGCAAGGTAGACGACAAAGATCAAAAAATCTATTACGTCAATCCGAAGGCTGAGATTACGCTGAAAGTTTTAGGTGATGGCGAAAAGGCAAACGACAAACAAATAGCAGTTCCCACGCCGAAGCCGAATGCGAACTATACCTTCAAAGAATGGCAAGAAAACATTGACGAAAACACTCCCGTCACAAGTGAGAGAGTACACGTCGCCATTTTCCAATCGGGACAAGTAATATTAACTTACAAATCCGGAGAAGGTGCAACAGGCGATGCTCCTGAAGATGTAACAGTAAACTACGGCACTACCGTCCAATTGGCAGGAAAGGGTAGCTTAGTTAAAACAAACTCCGAATTTGCAGGCTGGAAACTCGACGGCGAAGACAAGATCTACCAACCCGGTGATTCCGTAAAACTTGAAAAAGCAAGAACCGTCACGGCTCAATGGAAACCGGTGGAACACACCGTCACGTTCGATACTAAGGGCGGAAGCGATGTTCCTGAGCAAAAAATCCAACACGGCGGCAAGCTGAAAAAGGATAAAGTCACCGACCCGAAGAAAGACGGCTTCGTCTTTATGGGCTGGAAAGAAAAAGACAAAGAAAACGAAGATGCCTTCTTTAATCTCGACAGTCAAATCACTGCAGACAAAACTCTCGTCGCCCAATGGCAAGAACCCGTTCAAAAAATCGACGAAGACGCGAAAGTCGAAGAACAATTTATCAAAGTAACCTTCAAAGAAGGCGACCACGGTAAATTAAAACTTGCCGATATTGAACAAGATAAACCGGTAAGCTACAAAGTTGCAAAAGACTATGATCTTAACAAGGCAGTTCAAGCGGGATTAGTCGTCCCGGACATCGTTTCAGCAAAATACTACAAGGCACAAGAGGAAAATGCCGGTTGGGATAAAGCACTTGACTTAACCCTAGTGGACGGCGAAAAAGAAAAAATCTTTACAGCACAATACGTTCCCGAAGCCGACGTCATCCCCATCGATCCGGAAGTCACACCTGATGACAAACTTCAAGAAGATAAGCCGGAAGGAATGGTATTGGTAACATTTAAAGTAGATGATAAAGAAGCCTATATGAATGGCATTACAAAATACTATGTCGAAAGAAACAAAGAGGTTAAGATTCCATCGCCTGTAGTATTTAATAAAATTAAAAACTACGAATTTAAAGGATGGATGTTCAACCATGAAGTTACCATGGAAATAAAAGGAAGCTTTGATAAAGATACAGTAATATCTGACAAAATTCTGGAAAAACCGGAGATCCATGTTAAAGTTCCGACAGCCGGCATGGACTTAATAAAAATCGAACAACTGACAGAAGGTGCTCGAGGAAAATTAGAAGTTATCAGCGCCGGACAAAGCAATGTATATGACGATGCTAAAATCGAAGTCCGAGTAAGACAAGGACGTAGAATGGTCAAGAAAGAAGTACATGGCTTTAGTCTGGACAAACCACTCAATAAGGGCGACAAGATCAACTTCTGGGCAATCAATGAAAATGGCGAATCTGATATGTATCAGTATATTGTCCGATAAGGAGGAGAAATGACAAAGAGAACAACAGCGTTCCTTCTGGCACTATTGATGGTTGCGCAGGTATTTGTACCTAGCGCAGCCCGTGCAGAGAAGGCAAGCTTGCCTAATCCGAAAATGGACAAGAGTCTTGTACAAGTAGGAAAGGTAAGTGGGAAAGATTATCCTAAGCTGACAAACAAAGTTATACTGGACATCCAGAAACAAGCGACGGAAAATAGCAGAAAGAATCTACAAAAAAAATCCGGAGCAACAAGATTTAACACTCCCTATTTGCCAGGTCAGAATATTCCGGATAAGGATAAGCCGAAAATCGTCGGGAAAGTATCTGCAGATTTCAAGACAAAAGGATTGGACGGCGAAGCATTCGATTGGGAGGGCGTCTTTGGAAAAGATTCCAACGGCAATCCGGGAAAAGCAAAACTTGTTTTTCAGCAATGGCTGAACAATAAGGAGACAGATGTTTCTTACGAGCTTGAAGTAAGCGAGGACGGAACATATAGTTGGAAAGACTGGGAAGGTCAACCTGCCAGAATTCCTCTTTATTCGAAAAGCTTAGAACCCTACACCTATTCGGTTTATTTAGATCAAAATGTATCGGAAAAGGTTAAGCTGCTAACCTATCGCATTGCGGGAACTCCCGGCTCCGGCGGCTTTGAAAAAGACCCGGAAACCGGATTACACGTAGCCGATATCGTCATCGACCTAAGCATTCAACAAGTGGCCTCTACGAAATTTATTTCTGAGTGGCATACGGGCCTGGCTGAAGATGCAAGACCGCCGGTGAATGGGGAGTTCGATAACAAGATCGACGAGTACCCGGGATACTTCCCCTTCTCCACAAAAGATGGGGGATCTATTATCATTCGAAATGATTTTATCAACAACTCGGATTATGTTGATCCCGGCTACAGCGAATATTCTTCTTCGGATTTAGTGAAAACGCCTGTAGTAAAAGTCACTGAAGGGATTGAGTTTGTAGATGAGAATGATGAAGAAGGAACTCCCACTTATAAATTTGACGAAGCAAATAAAACTATTATGACCTTAGATGGAGCGCATAAGTTCAAATACGACTTCACTTACGACGTCATTAATGGCGGGAAGCTCACCATGACGGAAATCTTGCCCGTGACCTTCGACGCCAATGGCGGGAAGTTTGACTCCATTACAGATGCGACTGCCGATCAAAAGATCGTCAAGGAAGTGGAATATAGTAAAGACTTGACAAATGATGTGGAAGTTCCTAAGAAGGATCTTGAAACATTTAAAGGCTGGGCGACAGCCAAAGATGGAAAACCACTTTCTGAAGAAGATTTTAAGGCTGCTATCAAAAACATCAAAGAAGCGAAAACCTTCTATGCCATCTGGGACAATAACGAAATTCAAGCAGAAGAATTGACTGTTAATGAATCTTTTAAGGCTGACGGTGCAACAGAATATACTAATGACTTTATTCCGACACTTGATACCTTAAAAGGACAAGTCAAGATTAAAGACGCAAGCGGAACTCCACAGAAATTAGCGCAAGGTGATACCTTTTCTATAGTTGATGGAGAAAAAGAGTACGCAACTGATGCTGAACTTAAAGATTATCTTTATGGAAAATTACAAGAAAAAGATAATTCTAAGGGTGAACCTACCAGAGTAGAAACTGTTAAGGCAAAAGTTACTCATGCCAATGGTACGAGCCAAACTGTAGAAATACCCATTAAGGTCATTAAAAATATTTACGAAGCCAAGACTTTGACGGAGAAGCCTTTCTATGTTCCGGAAAACTATGTTCAAGTAACTCTTGATCCGACTACAAAGGCATCCGATCCTCAAAAGACTTATTACTACGTGAATAAAGAAGCACATGTTGTTATTCCCGGGGAAGATCCCACGGGTGCCGGCGATAACAAGTTCCTCAAGTGGACGATTCCGGGAACCCCGGATCCTCAAGAGTATAAGCTTTCAGAAAGACATCAATTTAAGGATGCAATCACCATTACGGCGCAATATGTTTCCGATGTGATTCCGCAAGAAGGCGATACAAAGCCCGAAGGCGTGCCGGACAATTTCGTTGAGGTCACTTTCGTCCCCACGGACAATGGGACGATGGAAGGCGCCAAAATCTTCTGGGTCAATCCGGAAAAAGAAGTCACCATTCCCGTAAAGAATCCGGTAGGGAAACAATACTTCACATTTGAAGAGTGGAAGATTGGCGATGTTGCCACCGGAGAAACCTACACAGTAGGGACGCCTAAGCAGTTTACTGACAAAAACGGAACCACCATCACCGCCACTTATGGAGAAGCGAAGAATATCATTCCCTACGATCCAAAGGAACCAATCACAAGACCCGTAGGATATGTAAGAGTGACCTTTGAAGCGGAAAAGGGCTTGAAGCTTACGGAAAATAAAGCGTACTATGTAAAACAAGATGCTAAGGACGCACAAGGTCAACCGCTTACCTTAAAAGCTATTAAGGATGACACAACAAACTATGGTTATCCGACGTATTCCGAGGATACGGGCTACAAGTTCGACAAGTGGGACAAGGAAGACTCTCTTGTCATCGAAACGGCGGATATTGTCGTTACGGCCAAGGGGACCAAGTTGGATAATGTTATTCCGGAAAAAGATAAAAACGGAAAGACGAATGAAAAGCCGGAAGGCTATAAGGAAGTTACTTTTGTTGTAAAAACAGAAGATGCTTCTAAGGGTTCCATTGAAGGCGTAACCAAGTTCTATGTCAACCCGAAGGAATATGTCACCATCAATCCGCCGTCAATCAAGGCCAACACAGGCTATGAGTTTGGCGCATGGGATAAAGATGCGACTCGACCTACAGTTTATGAGGAAGATATAACTATCACCGCAAGTTTTAATGACCCTAATGACGTCATTCCCAAAACGAAAAAGGATGAATCCGAAAAACCTGCAGGGTATGTAACGGTAACCTTCCTTATCGATCCGGCAAAGGGCGGAAGTATCTTACACACCGAAACCAAGGTTTTCTTTGTCAAGCCTAATACGGCAGTGGCTCTCACCCCACCGAAAACAAAAGCTGAAACGGGCTATGAATTTGATAAATGGCAAGTTGGTGACAAGCCATTTTCTAAAGGTAAAGTAAGTTATGATGAGGATACAACGGTAAAGGGAAGTTTTAAAACACTCGAATCAGTCATTGACGGCAATAAACCAAAGCCTGCTGGATATGTTACTGTTATTTATGACAAGGGTAAAAATGGTAGACTGGCCGGTCAAACAACCTATCATGTAAATCCCTATGCCGGCAAAACTGTAGGAGATTTAGCTCCTGAAGTAAAGGCGGACTTAGGCTATAAGTTTACTGAATGGTCCTTTAAAGACACTTATGTTTTCACTAATATTTCTGATGGGTATTTCATTTATGCAAAATATGATGAACTCGGTGACGTGATTCCAAAGACGAAAGAGGACGAATCGGAAAAACCCGACGGCTATATTACGGTTAAATTCTCTACAGAGGATAACGGTAAGATAGCGGACACTGACAAGACGGAAAAAGTTGTCTACGTTAACCCGGAAAAGGGTGTCGTTTTGAAAGGGCATGATCCGAAAGTTACACCCAATACCGGATTTGATTTTGCGGATTGGGATACTCAAATAGAAAAAGCAATCCAATACAAGGACAATGATGTTATCAAAGCTAAGTACAACGCAAAGGGCGATGTGATTCCCCAAGAAAAAACCGACGGAAGCGACATGCCGGCAGGTTATCTCACTGTCACATTTGATAAGGGCGAACATGGTGAATTAAGTGGCAAGACCGTTTACTACGTGAAGCCGAATACGAAAGTGACGGTTCCTGCGCCGACCGTAACACCTGTAATGGGTTGGAAGCAAAAAACAGGTAGCGATGCTTGGGATAAAGCCTTAACCCAAACATTTGCTGAAAACACAACGATTACGGCCCAATACGAACCCCTCAAGGATATGATTCCTCAAGAAAAAACTGATGGTTCGGATAAACCGAGCGGCTATAAGGTCGTAAAGTTTGTAGGCAATCACGGCTCCTTGAGCGGAACGACTGTCTACTATGTCAATCCTAATAAGGAAGTTGACTTTACAGAAACAGTAAAAGCTTTTACCAAGACGCCGGACTTTGCTTATACGGAAGTCGGCGGAACTTGGAGTCCTGCTGAATTTAAACAAAAATTCACTGCGGATGAAACTACGTTTACCTTTAGCTTTAAAAAGCTTGGAAATGTCATTCAGAAGACAAAAGATGATGAATCTGAAAAGCCCAAGGGCTATGTAAAAGTGACACTCATCCCGACGGATAAAGCTACGGATCAGACGATTAAAGTTTTCTTTGTCAATCCGAAGGAAGAGGTAACCATTCCAAGTACGGATCCTGTGGGTAAAGAGATTACCGATGCAAATAAAAACACCTACACCTTTACGTTTGCGAATTGGAGTTCGACGAGAGGTGTCGTCGGTACATGGAAACCCGGTGAGACGATTAAAAGTACGTTCACCCAAGATACGGATATTACCGCCGAGTATGGCACCAAGGTCAAGATTGAAAAACTTGTCCCGGCGCCGGTACCCAAGAAAGATATGATAACGCCTAAGGGCGTTGTGCCGGATGCGGGAGACCTTATTAAGAACGTCCCAGGTAGCGAAACGGATCCATTGCCCGAAGGAACGAACATCACTTATGTAACAGAACCAAAAGTGGATAAAGACGGCAGCGTTACTGCCAAGGTAAAAATCGAATATCCGGGTGGTAAAACGGTGGTTGTAGAAGTTCCCATTACCGTCGTAAAAAATGTTGTTCCTCAAATGGGTACGGACAAGCCGACGGTTCCCGATAACTACGTCATGGTTAAATTTGTCATTGACCCTGCCACGGGCGGCAAGATTGCAGATAAGGAAACTACGATTTATTATGTCAATCCGGACGAAGCAGTGACCATTCCTCAACCGAAGACGATCGCCGACACAGGCTATTCGTTTAAAGGATGGGATAAAGATACTAAAACACCTGTGAAATATGCTATTGAAACTCAGATTAAAGGCAGTTTCACACAAGGTAAAGACATTATCCCTCAAGAAGAAAACGGAAAAACAAATACTAAGCCCGATGGCTACGTCACCGTTACCTTCGAGAAAGGCGCTAATGGAAGCCTCGAAGGACAAACTGTTTATTTCGTCAATCCCAAAGTAGAAAAGATATTAAACGATGTACCGCATCCCACTATTAAGCCGGCAACCGGTTTTATAGCAAATGGATGGGACACAAACGATACGACGGAAATCAAAACCGATATCACCGTAACGGCACAGTATCAATCTAAGGACGATGTCGTTCCGCAAATGAATGACGATGGATCGGAAAATACGAAGCCGGATGGCTATATTACGGTCACCTTTGACACCACCGATATAGGCGGAAATGAAAAGAAGACTGTCTTCGTCAATCCGAATAAGCCTGTCGTATTAAAAGGTTATGAACCTCAAGAATTTAATATTAGGAAGGGTTTCAGTTTTGCTCGATGGGATTCTTCCATTGATCGACCTACCGTATACCGAGACGGAACGGTCATTAAAGCCCTTTACAATGAACCCTGGAATATTTCCACGACGGAAGTTCAAGGCTATGCAAAGGTCGAGTTCGAGCCCGGCGATCACGGTAGTTTAAGCGGCACGACGGACTATTGGGTAAAACCTGATACTGTCGTAAATCTTCCCGCGCCGGCAGTCGAGCCGAATACGGGGTATCGCTTTGCAGGATGGGATAAGAGCTTGGTTGTAACTTTAAGGGCAGATGATCCGACCTATGTTATTACGGCAACTTATTCCAAGATAGAAAAGCCCGTAGAACCGCCTGTCGTACCGGATAAACCGAGGGAGCCGGAACGTATTGTAGAAACTCGCGTGGAAACCCGCGTAGTGGAAGTTCCCGTTCGCGATCGCAATTACCGCAAGGAAGTCTGGTATATGTGCGGATTTGAAGGAGACTTCCGACCCTACGAAGGATTGAAGCGTTCGGAAGCCGCTCAGATTTTAGCCAATGCGCTTAAAGAGGACGGTTACAAATACGATCCCAATTATCCTATCGATTACAAGGACGTGGGCAAGAATTGGTATAACGAAGCTGTTCGTATTACGACACAAGCTAATGTATTTGTAGGTTATCCCGACGGTTACTTCCGTCCGGACGAAAAGATTTCCACGGTAGAATGGATCGCCACTTTACGTCGTTTCCAACAAATCGCCGAGGAAGACGGCAACCACATGAACTTGCGTGCAGGCCACTGGGCTACAGCGGAAATTGAAGCCGCATACAAGGCCGGATGGCTGGATATTTATCCTCAAGGTCTCGCGAAGTTTAAGGCGGATGCCCCCATGCCTCGTGAGGAAGTGGCGGCGGTAAGTAATCGCGCGTTTAACCGCGTAATGGACCGGGATTATATTCGTCGCAACGATAAGAACTTGATGCATTACCGCGATGTGAAACCCTCCATGTGGTCTTATGACGACATTCTTCTTGCAAGCAACACTTTTATGCACGATGGTCGATTCTTTAAGGCACACACCATTACCCAAGATAATGTGATCTTCAATGTAAACATCGACGGTCTCACCATTACGCAAGATCTTTTCCAACGTATTAAGCGTTAGGTAATCCCCATATAAAATAAAAAGGACCTGTGCACTTTGCCAAAAGGCTCGCACAGGTCTTTTTATTTGATTTTTATTCATTTTCTACCATATACTTTAGGGATTTTTTAAAAAAGATGCCTCCCAGTATGAATAAGACGACGAGGGATGAGATGGCTTTGGATTGGCTGCCCAATGTGTGGGTCAGTGTGGAAACGAGAAAGGTGCCGATGACGGAGGCGCCTTTGCCGAAGATATCGTAGATGCCGAAGTATTCACCGCTCTGTTCAGCCGGTATGAGTCGCATAAAGTGGGAGCGGCTAATGGATTGGATGCCTCCTTGAAACAGGCCCACGGCGATGGCGAGGATCCAAAATTCCGTGAGATTGTCCAGTTGAACGGCAAAGAGGGCGATGGCCGTGTAGGCGGCGATGGATATGGCGATGAGTTTTTGACTCGCCATTCGGCCGGAAAGCTTTGCGAAGACGAGGGACGCCGGGAAGGCGACGATTTGGGTGACCAGGAGGGCGAGGAGAAGCCCCTCGGATTTCAGTCCTAAGGATTCGCCGTAAGCCGTGGCCATATTGATGATCGTGTAGACGCCGTCGATGTAAAAGAAGAAGCTTACGAGGAAAAAGAAGAGGGCTTTGTCTTTGTAAATATGGGCCAGTGTCTTTTTAATGCCTTTGAAATCGACTCGCTCTTCGCTCCTATGGGTCTGTTCGTAGCTCCTCAAGAGAGGGAGAGTGAAAATAAACCACCATGCGCCGTTTAAAATAAAGACGGCGGTCATGATGAAGGTTATGGAGATGCCCGTTTTCGGAAGGAGCATGATCATGGCCAGGGAGATGACAAAGGGGATGCAGCTGCCGATGTAGCCCAGAGCGTAGCCTGTGGCGGAGACGCGATCGGCCCGCTTATGATCGGTCGTATCCACGAGCATGGCGTCGTAAAAGATAAGGGAAATGTTGAATCCCACTTTCGCCACGACGAAGGCGATCAGAAAGCTCTGCCAGGATTTGAAAAAGGGAAAGAGAAGGGAAGCGAAGACGGCGAGGACCACGGAAAAGAGGAAACTTTTCTTCCGCCCTACGGGGCCGTCGGCGAGCCTCCCGAGAAGGGGGCCGGAAACGGAGGTGATCAGCGTAGAGGCGGTGACGGCCATGCCCCAATAGGCGAAGTATTCCGTGCCGGTAACGCCGCTTCCCTCCGTAAGGCTCTTAAAGTAAATAGGGAGGATGGTGGTCACCAACAGAATAAAAGCGGAATTACCAACATCGTAGAGCATCCAGTCCCGTTCTTTCGAAGTAAATAATTTTAACATGGCATTCTCCTTATTGTCCGTTAAAATTCAAGTGGAAAAAGGCGGGGAAGTCTTTTTCATCTCCGTAGATCCCCTCAATAGCATCTCGGGCGATGGAATAGGCGAGTTCCATGCGCTCTTCAAGGGCGGGCGTCGTAATTTGTTCAGCCTCATAGAAGCCGTCGGGATTCATTAACATACCGCCGAATATGCGGAAAAGCCCCATTTGGCGCAGGAGTTCTCTTTTTATTCTATATTCACTTTTGGAATTTACGTGGAAAAAGTTCATGGCGATCCTGAAGGAATAGAGGGATCTGCGAATGTCGTGAATGGAAATATCCGAATAGGGCGCATAGACGGGTAAAATGTCGTCGGCCACGTATTTGGGATGGGGGATGGCTTCGATTTCTGAGAATTCGCCGAAGGTATAGCCCGCTTTTTGAAGGAGATGGCGATCCATTTCCCGTTCCATGGTAATGTGATCGATTTTAAGCGACCGTTCGATTTCGTCGATATACGGATGGAAGGCGATGTCCAGCGAGAAGTGGCAGAGGAGACCCAGGAAATAGGACCATGTAGGGGAGTCGACGGGCTTTTTTTGCAGCCAGGGGCGGTTTAAAAGCAGCAGATGATCGAAGGGGCGTTTGTGAATATAGCTGCCGACCTTATGATTTTTCGAGGTCATATGGTAAAAGAAAATATCCGGGCCCTGATTGCCGATAATAAATTGTTTAGGATATTTTTGAACGACGTTCTGCGCCTCTTTGGGCAGGCGGTTCATCATTTCGCGTGCAAAAAAATAGTGGGTTACATTACTTGCCATAACAACTCCTTTATTCTTTGGTATACTGTAATTCGGAGGTAAACATGAAAAGTTACGAAGATTTTATTAACGAATTGACCGGCGATTATGTGGAAGACTTAAACGCCATTTCCGATGCCGTGCGTGATTTGACGGCGCAGGGAGAGCATGAACTCGCCGATCAACTTTTAAAATACGGACAGGGAATGATCGCCGAGCATAAAGGTAGCGACGGCGATTTCAGAAGTGTGGAAGAAAATAATAAGGATGTCGAGAAGTTTTATACCCTATTAGACGCGATTTTCGCCAAGGTTTTAGACGAAGATTTCGAAGGAGCCGATGAATTTTTAAATCGTATGGAAGAAGAGGTGGATTTTATTTCCGTCTCTCTGGACGCCTTAGAGCAAGGAGAATCTTTCCGTTCCTTCCAATCCATGACAGAAGAAATTCTCTATCGAGTGGAAAATAACGGGGAACGGGTGCCCATATTAGGTCCGGAGACGGAAATTTGGCTCAGTTTAAAGGGCGGCATGGCGCTGGAACTAAAGCATTACGACGACGCGATTTTCTATTTGGAAAGGGCCATCAAAGTCAATCCTATGTCCACTGCCAATCGCTTAGGTCTTTCTAAAGTGTATCGCATGAAAGAGGATATGGCGAGGGCCAAGGAATATAATCGGGAGGCTTTTTTATCGGCCTATCGCGCGGCGGATTTTTCCAACTGCTTCAGCAATGAAGGGTATTTCCTCTACAAGGAAAACAGGCCCGCCCTCGCTCTTTCCTGCAGTATGATCGCCAAGGAATACGACGAGGAGAACGACGAGGCCGACGGTAATTTAATGATCATCGGCAGTCGTTTCCCCGATGTGGAGCCGGCGTCGAAAAAGGAGTTCACCGATTATTTGAAGGAACGCAAAATTACGGGTACCATTAGCGCCGAACGCGCCACGACTTTGGAGCGTCTCGCCGAAAAGGCGGAAGACGAGGGCAATTTCGAGCTCGCCATGGATATTTACATTAATCTGGAGGCCCTTTTCCGCGACGATAAGTATCACGGGAAGCTGCACGAGATCGCCCACATGATGGGCGGTGAGCATGATCACGACCATCATCACGATCACGATTGCGGATGCGGCCATCACGGACACGACCACGATTGTAGCGGACACGATCACGACTGCGGTTGTGGCGACGACGAATGTTCTTGTTAGAAGAATAGACAAAACATCACTCTGAGGGGTGATGTTTTTTGTTTTTACCTTAAACCTCGATCTTTTCCTTAACATCATTTAATTCATATCGTTCCGTGTGGTGTAGAGTACATTTTAAGTCGGTTATTTATCGTGCACACCTTTAACGGGCGAGCCCCTACGGGTGCGCAAGGTGATGTTACGAAAAGTAGGGGCGGGATTTTTTCATAAAAAGAGGGAAGACATTAATGCCTTCCCTCTTTCTTTTATTTTCCGTGTTTTTCTTTAATATATTTGTCGATGCCTTCGGCGGCCTGTTTTCCCGCACCCATGGCGAGAATAACCGTAGCGGCGCCTGTTACGGCGTCGCCGCCGGCGAAGACGTCTTCAACGGAGCTTTGGCCGTCTTCTGTAATGACGATGCCTTGCTTACGATTGGTTTCGATATCGGGATTGGTGGAGGTAATCAGAGGATTGGGATTGGTTCCGAGAGCCATGATCACCGTATCCACTTCCACCTCGTAGGTTTTGCCTTCGATGGGCACCGGGCGGCGGCGTCCCGATTCGTCGGGTTCGCCCAGTTCCATTTGTTGCAGCAACATGCTCTTAACCCAGCCGTCGTCGTCGGCGTGAATTTCGATGGGACTCGTTAAGAAATGGAATTCGATGCCTTCTTCTTTGGCGTGGTGCACTTCTTCCGCCCGTGCGGGGAGTTCTTTTTCCGTGCGGCGGTAGACTACCGTAACGTGGGCACCCAATCGTTTGGCGACGCGGGCGGCGTCCATGGCCACATTGCCTCCGCCGATAACGGCGGTACGCTTGCCGGCAATAATGGGCGTGTCGTAGCCCGCCTCATAGGCGTGCATTAAATTGGTGCGGGTTAAAAATTCGTTGGCGGAGAAGACGCCGTTGAAGTTTTCGCCGGGAATGTTCATAAAGCGGGGGAGACCGGCGCCGGTGCCGAGGAAGATGGCCTCGTAGCCTTCGCCGCGAATGCCGTCTAAACTCATGGTACGGCCGACGATGGTATTGGTTTCAAATTTCACGCCCAGATCTTTCAGTTTTTCAACTTCGCTCGCCACCACTTCGTCGGGGAGGCGGAATTCGGGAATGCCGTAGACCAATACGCCTCCTGCCTGTTGAAGAGATTCGAAGACGGTAACGTCGTATCCCTTTTTCACGAGTTCGCCGGCTACGGTAATACCTGCGGGGCCTGCGCCGACGACGGCGACTTTATGTCCGTTAGGCGATTCTACTTCCATGGTCTGGATATTATTTTCGCGGGCGTAATCGGCTGCGTAACGCTCGAGCTTGCCGATACTTACGGAATCGCCTTTATTGTTTAAGACGCAGTATTTTTCACATTGGCTTTCCTGGGGGCAGACCCGGCCGCATACGGCGGGAAGGGCCGTGTGTTTGGAAAGCTCTTTTGCGGCGTTTTCGGGATCGTCGTTGGCGATGTGGTGAATAAAGGCGGGAATATCTACGGATACGGGGCAACCTGTGCGGCACATAGGCTTTTTGCAATTTAGACAGCGCTTCGCCTCGGCCACGGCTTCTTCGTGATTGTAGCCGTAGCAGACTTCCTCAAAGTTTTTATTTCGTTGATTGGGATCTTGTTCTCTGACAGGAATTCTCGTAAAGCGATCCATTATGCATTCCTCCAAACTTGTTGACCCTTACTTTTTTCCACATTCATGTATTGACGTTGACGCTTCATGGCCAGATCGAAATCGACCTTGTGGCCGTCGAATTCCGGCCCGTGGACGCAGGCAAATTTCGTTTCGCCGTCGATGCTGACGCGGCAAGCACCGCACATGCCCGTTCCGTCGACCATGATCGGGTTTAGGGATACGATGGTGTGGAGATCGTATTTTTCAGTTGTGAGGCAGACGAATTTCATCATAATCATGGGGCCGATGGCGACGCAGGTATCGTATTCTTTACCCTCGTTTTCAATAAGGTCTTCGATTTTTTTGGTGACCATGCCGTCGAATCCGTAGGAACCGTCGTCTGTGCAGACGTAGAGATCGCAATCGAGCTCTTTAAAGTTTTCTTCGTAAATGACGGCCTCTTTGTTTTTAAATCCGATGATGACATCGCAGTGAACGCCTCGTTCACTTAAGTAACGTACCTGAGGGTACACCGGCGCCGCGCCGATGCCGCCGCCGACGAAAAGGAATTTCTTTTCTTTAAGTTCTTCGTCGCTGAGTTCCGTGAAATCCGAGGGGACGCCCAAGGGGCCGACGAAATCTTTCAGCTCGTCGCCTTTATTTTTGGCGGCAAGTTTTTTTGTCGAGGGACCCGATGCCTGAACGACGAGATCCACCCAACCCACTTCGCGATCGAAGTTTGCGATGGTCAGGGGCACCCGTTCCGCCCGTTCATCGGCGATGACGATGACGAACTGGCCCGGCTGAGCCGCCTTCGCCACTCTGGGTGCTTCCACGCGCACCAAGAAGACGTTCGGCGCGAGATTGATTTTTTCCAAGATTTTAAACATAATTTCCTCCCATCCATTCTCTGTGAATCTATTATAATAGATCATAGTTTGAATATCCACGCTTCGGAGGATGGATATGTTTTTCCCAAACCTTGAAGGATGGAAAGATTTAGCGTAAACTGTGATACATTACTAAACTAAAATATACTGAGGAGGGACTATGAATTATTACTCGACTCGCAATCGCGACGAAAAAGTAAGCGCGAAAGAGGCGATTTTTAGAGGACCGGCAGACGACGGCGGTCTCTATGTGCCCGAAACAATTCCCGCTTTTCCCTATGAGGATTTCTTAAATTCAAAATATGAAGAACTGGCAGCTGCGGTTTTAAATGTTTTTTTCGAGGATTTCGATCTCGCTTATTTAAAAGAGAGCGCGGAAAAAGCCTACGCTTCATTTGAGGCGGAAGGTACCGTGGGTTATCACGAGCTGGACGGCATCACCGTGGCGGAACTTTTCCACGGTCCCACGGCGGCATTTAAAGATTTCGCCCTTCAAATGCTTCCTTACTTAATGGCGGGCTCCGCCGAGGGGCGCCGCGTGCGCATTTTAACCGCCACGAGCGGCGACACGGGAAAGGCCGCCCTGGCAGGTTTTCAAGATGTAGAGAACACGGATATCTTCGTCTTTTATCCTGCGGAAGGCGTAAGCACCGTGCAAAAACTTCAGATGACCACCCAAGAGGGGGAAAATGTTCACGTCTTCGGCATTCGCGGCAATTTCGACGATGCTCAACGTACGGTAAAAGCCCTCTTCCGAGACGAAGAGCTTCGTGAAGCGGGAAGGGCGTCGGGAATCGAATTTTCCTCCGCCAATTCGATTAATATCGGTCGGTTAGTTCCTCAAGTGGTTTACTATATTTATTCCTATCTCGAGCTTGTGCGGCGAGGAACTGTGGACATGGGCGAGAAAGTGGACGTGTGCGTGCCCACGGGCAATTTCGGCAATATTTTAGCGGCTATGTATGCCAAGCGCATGGGCGTGCCCTTCGGCGACTTTATCTGCGCCTCCAATAAAAACCACGTGCTGACGGATTTTATTCAAACGGGCATCTATGACACCCATCGCGATTTCTACAAGACCACATCTCCTTCCATGGATATTTTAGTAGCGAGCAATATCGAGCGCTTCCTGCAATTGCTCCTTAAAAACAACGACAAGATTCGTGAAAAAATGGAATCTCTTCAGGAAACCGGTCGCTTCGAAATTCCGGAAGATTTAATTCGCCGTGCCAAGCTGGTGGGCTATTGGTCTACCGACGACGAGGGGGAAGCGCGAATTAAAGAGGTTTTCGAAACGACGGGATATTTAATGGACCCCCACACGGCTGTAGCCTACGACGGCATTAAAAAACACGGTTCGAAACGTCATGTGCTCTTAATGTCTACGGCGAGTCCCTATAAATTTCCGGAGACCGTGGCGGACGCTCTTTCCGTCGAAAAAGGAGAGGACGAGAAGGCTCTGTTGGAATCCATTCGAGAGAAATCCCATATGGACATTCCCAAGGAGCTTTTGGATGTTTTTGAAAAGCCCGTACGTTTTGAAGGTGCCATCGCAATCGACGAGATGGCGCAAGTTGTAAGGGAGGGATTTGATGATTAAAGTACGCGTACCGGCCACGACGGCCAATATGGGTCCGGGTTTCGATGTTATCGGAATGGCTCTGGATTTATACAACACTTTTACTTTTTCTATGGACGGCGAAAACGTAGATCGAGGTTCTATGATTTATGAAGCGGCGAAAGTGGTCTTCGATCGCGCCGGAGAATCCATGGAAAAGTTTAATTACAGTGTCGAGGCGGACATTCCCATCGCTCGGGGACTGGGAAGCAGCGCCACCTGTATTGTCGGCGGTATGCTCGGCGCCAACGCTCTTTTAGGTGATCCTTTCACCGAGGAAGAAATTTTAAAAATGGCTTCGGATTTCGAAGGTCACCCCGATAATATTGCCCCCGCCCTTTTAGGGGGCTGCGTTATCAGCATCGGCACGGAAGAGAAGGTTCTCTACCGCAAAATGGCGGGAAGCCGCGCCATTTCCACTATCGCCGCCTTCCCGGACTTCGATCTGTCCACCGCCGAGGCTCGCGCCGTGCTTCCGAAGGCATTGGGCTATGCCGATGCCGTGGCCAATATCGGCCGCATGGCTTTTCTCGTTCACGGTCTTGAATCCGGCGATGTGGAATCTATTTTCCTGGGTCTCGAAGATCGCATTCACGAGCCCTATCGTTCGGAATTGATTCACGGATACGACACCATGAAGACCATCGAGGAAGCTTATTCGGGGAAGATGGTGATCAGCGGCGCCGGTCCGACCCTTCTTTTCGTCACGGAATACGGAGATAATTTAGAAGAGATTAAGGCTGCTTGGGAAAAAATTTCCGAGCCACTGGACGCTACCTGGGATATTCGAATTTTACACACCACCGATGAAGGTGCGGAAGTGATCAAAGCATAAAGGAAAGGAACTCGCAAGGGTTCCTTTTTTAATTGCTCAGTTACGAATGTATAAAATTTTCAAAAGTGGGAGGCAAAATTTTTCAGTCGTGTTACAATAATGAAATACATAAATTTATTATTGATGACATACGAATTATTGCGTGGAATGCATTAGTAAGGATTGTTTATGAGAAAATCCAATCAAATTTTAAAACGGGACATTAACAGATTGCGCCGCAACATGGCCGCTATTCTCGTCATTTTAGGCATTTGCCTTCTGCCGTCTTTGTACGCCTGGTTTAATATCGGCGCCAATAAAAATCCATACGGAAATTTGCAGGGGGTTAAGATCGCCGTTACGAATTTAGATCGCCCGACTACATTCGACGGACGAGAAATTTTTGTAGGCGATGAAATTATAAAAAACTTAAAACAGAACGATCAAATGGGCTGGTCTTTCGTCGATGAAAATGAAGCTGTCGAGGGTCTAAAGCGGGGAGATTTTTATGCCGCCATTATCATTCCCGAGGACTTTTCCCAATCTTTCGTTTCCATCGTGAAAGGGGAAGGGATTCGCTTTCCGGAGCTGGATTATTATGTCAACGAAAAGCTGAACGCCATCGCCCCGAAAATTACATCCAGCGGACTGGACGCCCTTGAAACCCAGATCAACAGTAATTTTGTGGCCATGACATCGGAGGTTTTGGCTCAGGAACTAAAGAAAAGCTCCGGCGAATTAGTGGAGATTGAAGAGGAGAAGCGAAAAGACGCCCTGGATTCTTTAATGAATGTGGAGAGCAATCTCCTTTCTTATCACGAAAGTTTGAAGACCATGGACGATAAACTGGTGCGCATGGAGGGGCTGACGAAAGATGTGCGGCGGCAGGTGGGTTCCATGAAGGGAATCGTGAAAAAAGGGCAGCTGACCCTTGCCGATTCCAAGGCCCTTCTCGACGAGACCCGCCGAGAGAGCGAAAAAATCATCCGCGCCTACGACGATTTAATGAACGATATGGAGCGCATGAATGTCCTCGCGGGAAATTACTCCGGGAAGAAATACCAATCTCTCGACAAGGACTTAAGCCTGGCAGTGCGGGAAAGTGATGCGGCCCTCAACGGATTTCAGCGCGTCAACACATTGAGCGGCGAGATCTTAAGAGAGTTTGAATGTATTGATCCCGTCCCTGAGGAGATGAAGCCTTTAAACCTCTCGGGTCAGTGGCGAAATATTCACGATCGCAACGAGAAAATCCTCTCCACTCTCGAGTCGCAAAACAAAACAGTGGAGGATTCATTAAATGCTTTGGAGAGAAGCTACAATCAAATGAGCGATATCTTAGACGAATCGTCGAAGAATCACCGAAAGACTCGGGATGAATTTCGCACCGCCGTGCCGCCTATGCTGATGCAAAACATGGATTTATTAAATCAGGTACACGGCCGCTTTTCGTCCACCCTATCCACCATGCCCTTGCTCCTCGACGAGTTCGACAAGGTATTGGGAGAGATGGAATCTTTAATCGACGACTCTCGGAAGACCATCGACACGAGCCTTACCAGCTTGGATCGGGCGGAAAACACTGTGGAAACTCTCCGCGTCGATCTTTCCCAATTGGCCCGGGGTCCTCTTTATAAAAAAATAAAGGAAATTCCGGCCATGGATTCCGAAAAGTTCTCCGCCTTTATGGGCGAGCCCGTACACATGGAGGAACACGCCAATTATAAGAGCGACAATTACGGTAGCGCCATGACGCCGTTTTTCACCAATCTCGCCCTCTGGGTCGGTGGCATGATTTTAATCTCCATTTTAAAAATCGATGTGGACCGAGACGAGGAGATTCCGGAATTCACCTTTGCCGAAGGCTATATGGGGCGCTTTAAACTTTTCGCTCTGCTGGGTCTTGTGCAAGCTTTTATCGTAAGCGTAGGGGATCTCGTGATCTTAAAAGTGCAGTGCGAAAACCCTGCGCTTTTCGTGGCGACGGCTCTCCTTTCCTCTCTCGCTTATGTATCCATTATTTTTTCTCTGACGGGGACCTTTCGAAATATCGG
This sequence comes from Aedoeadaptatus nemausensis, assembly GCF_903819165.1. Classification (GTDB taxonomy): domain Bacteria; phylum Bacillota; class Clostridia; order Tissierellales; family Peptoniphilaceae; genus Aedoeadaptatus; species Aedoeadaptatus nemausensis. Next base: position 69,186 of record NZ_CAIJCS010000008.1, on the reverse strand, counting down.
CAAGGCCATAGCGGTTATCGTCTTGATTTTGCAAATTCCCGGCGCATCGGGGACCTATCCTATCGAAATGATGGCGCCCTTTTTCCAATCCATTTATCCTTTCTTGCCGTTCCACTACGGAATCGACGGTTTGCGGGAAACTATGATGGGAATCTATTGGCCTCATTTTGTGAAGGATTGGTTGATTTTAATCAGTTACATCCCCTTGTCCTTTTTGCTGGGCCTATGCGGACCGAAGGTATTGAGCAACTTGAGCCGTACTTTCGACGGGCGATTGGCAGAAAGTGAACTGATTCACGCCGACTTTCCTCACGACGAAGAAACGGCTGACGGAAATCTGATGGTGACACTTCTTCGAGGGGATGAGGCGACGCTTTCGAAGATTCGTTTCAAACAGGATCATTTTTTCGAAACGTATAAAAAACGAAAATTTTACGCTTTCATGGCGCTTTTTGTTATACCCTCCATCTGTTTGGTTTTGTTATTTAATATGGAGACGAAAATTCGCTATTTGGTCACGTGGGTAGTATCCATTATTGCCTTCGCCACTTATCTTATTTGGCTCGAGCTCCGATACGACCGCTACGAAAATGAGAAAAAACTCATGGGCCTTTCCGAAGAGGAACTGCTGAAACACATTAGAAGGAACGATCATGAAAATGATTTGGAATCACATTAAAGAAGATTTTTCCAGGATCAAATCCAACAGCATCGTCTTGGTTGTTATTCTGGGAATCAGTTTAATTCCCTGCCTTTACGCCTGGTTCAATATTGCCGCCTCATGGGATCCTTACGAGGAGACCAAGGGGATACGCATCGCTGTGGTAAATGATGACGAGGGCTACACCCCTTCTTTAATTAAAACCCATATCACTATCGGCGATAAGATTAAATTAAACCTCGGCGTCAACGAGCAAATGGACTGGATCTTTACGGAGCGGGACGATGCCATAGAGGGGGTAAGGAGCGGAAAGTATTACGCCGCCATCGTTATTCCGCCGGATTTCAGCGAGAAGATGTTTTCATTCACCACATCCGAAGCGGAAGCGCCCTCACTTCACTATTATGTCAATGAAAAGAAAAACGCCATCGCCCCGAAGGTAACGGGGAAGGGCGCCGGCGCCGTAACGGAAACGGTGCGGAATACCTTTACCGAAACTTTATACGCCACATCCTTCGAAAGCCTTATGGCTCTGTCCGACGAGACGAAGAGTGTAGGTGACGGGGAAATGTGGCAAGCCCTTCAGGAGCAGCTGAAGAAAAGTTCCGATGCCTTGGCCGTACAGGAATCGACGCTCCGTTCCTTCCAAAGTTTGGCTCGCTCCTCGGGAGATGTACTGGAAACCGGCGAAGGTTTTATGGATCTTTCGGCGCGGACGGTAAAAGACGGCATGAGCAATATGGAGGCGAATAAAAAAGATCTTCAGACCATGGGCAAGTCTTTGGAGTCTTTAAACCGCAGCGCGGAAAAAGCTCTGGATAAGAATCTGAACTATATGAACGCCTTGAGCGGAAATGTGGAGGAGCTCTTTAATGAAGGAGAAAAGAGCAGGGAGGCGACGCGCGCAAACGGCGAGGCCATGGTGGCCACTCTGGAAAAGGATATAGAGGATAAAAAAGAGATCGGAGAAAAAATCAACCGCTTAAACTGCAAGCTTCCCATTCCCCTCAGGGGGCTCGAGAGGGCGGAGGACAAGATCCTTCGAAGCGTAGAATATGAAGAAATGATGGTAAGTTCTCTGAAGCGCGTCGTCGCAAAAGGCGAAAAATCCGACGAAAAAGTTCGGAAAGCCCGCAGTGAATTTATAGAGTATCGAGACAAGAATGTGGCCAATTTAAAATCACTTCGTCGCGATTTTTCCGAGAACATCCTCGACCGTTTCGATGTGGTGGAAAGAGATTTCGATTCCGTTCGCGGCTCCATGGACGATCTTTGGAGTGATGCAGACGGTTCCGTGGATTCAGTGCGCGCCCTTTCCGCCGACATACAAAAAGATCTCGGAAAGCTTTCCGCCGCTATGGACGAGTCCGTCGCCCTTTTAAACGGCGCCAAGGCACGAGTGGACGATCTCTACGATCGCACGGTGGCTCAGAGGGTGTGGAAAAATTAAATCTCTTCCTAAAACAGGATACGGAAGATTTGAGCCGCTTCCTCTCCGGGCCCGTAGGCACCAACACCCATCGGCTCTATCCGGTGGAAAATTACGGTTCCGCTATGGCGGCTTTTTATACCACTCTTTCTCTCTGGGTCGGGGCGGTCATTCAGGTGGCGCTTATAAATGTATCGACGCCGAAATCTTATACGGAAAAATATGGTGCGTTTAAGCCCCACGAAACCTATTTCGGAAGGCTCGCATTGTTTATCGCCATTTCCCTGATTCAAAGCACCTTTATCACCCTCGGAAATTTATATTTTCTCGGCGTGCAATGTCTCCATCCGGGATATTTCCTATTGGCTTCGTGGGTCGCCGGTATGGTCTTTACGATCCTGATCTACACCTTGACCATTTCCTTCGGCGACATCGGCAAGGCGATTTGCGTCGTGCTCATGGTCATTCAGGTAGCGGGATCCGGAGGGACTTTTCCCATCGACGTGGCCCCCTCTTTCTTCAGAAATCTATACGTCTATTTGCCCTTCGTTCACAGTATGAACGCCATGAAGGAAACTATCGCCGGATTTTACGGCAATATCTATTTTAAAGAGCTTATGATCCTGCAAGTATATGTTGCGGCGTCTCTTTTGCTGGGACTCGTCCTTCGAAAGCCCTTAATGCATTTAAACGAAGTTTTCGAAGAAAAATTGGAAGATACGAAATTAATGTAACAAAAAAAGCCTTCCGTCGGAAAACCGGCGGAGGGCTTCTTTTAGTTTTCGGCCACTTCTTTTTGAATGCGATAGAGGAAAGCTTCCATCACGTGAGCCATTCGGTCGTGGGAAACATTGGCCTGTACGCGGTAAAGATTTCCCGTGCCGTCTAATTGGCTGTCGGTGATCTCATCCATGATTTTCTTCAGATCCACATTTAAATCGGCGCTTCGAATAACGTGGATTTGAGCGTCGCTGCCGTTGGGGATGCCGTAAATCTGAACGGTCTTCGGCTTTTTCTGAATGGCGGATGTAAGTTGTTTAAAGTTTTTAAAATTAATATTTTCCAGGGTCAGGTAAATATAACCCACTCCGTCGATAGAACGGCGTCTCGCCATAAATTCCTGAACCTGCTCCAGACCCAATTGAGATTCCAGAGACTCGATGGTCTTCTTCTGATCGTCGATTTTTCCCTGAAGTTTCTTAACGCCTTGCCAAATTTCTTTCGGCGTGTGGACATTTAAGTACATGGAAAGATTCTTCGTAAGGTAGCGGTGGCTGCGGTAATCGTCCAGGGCCGCTTTTCCCGTGACGAAGTTTAGCTTGAGTCCTTCTTCTGTTTTTTCTACGGACTTCACGGCAAAAAGTGCCAATTCTCCGGTCTGTTTCAGTACGGGACCGTAGCTTTTACTTTCGCCTACAGTGGGAATTTCAACCGATCCCGAATGGTCTTGAATCGGCAAATTAGATTCGATAAGATGATTTACAAAGTTCTCTATTTTTTCCAGCGTCATAAAGCCGATGTCGTCCGTATCCATAAGGACGAAACACTCTTCCGCCGTCTCCGCATCGAGAATCGGGCGATTGAGCAATTTGTCTACGGCGGCAATAAGTAAAATGCGGGCGATATTGTCCTGCATATGTTGCAAACGGCGGGGCCAATCGATGGAAAGTTCCTTTTCCTGCCCGCTGTCGGCGGTTTCCGCCTTGCACTGAATGTGGCCGTCGTCGGTTACGCTGTATTCGACAGCTTGTTTATCGATAAAAAGGGCATCTCCCGCAGAATATTTTTCGATGGGCGGTGCCACAATACTGTCTTCCAGTAAAAAATAATGGTAGCCTTTGCTTTTTACGGTGTCGGGAACCGTGATGTTCATCGTCTTGCGATAAGGTTCCGATAAATATAGAGCCATAAACGCCTCCTTTGACTGTTTATGTTATTTTATCATATCTGAAGAAATTACGAGAGTAGGTGTCCATGAAACAACTGTGGTTATGTTTGAGCCTCGCAGTGGCGAGCGGCGCATTTTTCGCCGGACGAATCCCCTTAGTGTACGGGGTCGCTTTTTGTGCGGTCATTTTTCTTCTCGTCCTATGGAAGACCGGTATACGAAGAAGTGGCGTCGTCCTTCTGGCTCTCTTCACCTTTGTTACCTGCACCTACCATTATCAATTAAAAGATAGGGGAGGAGAGGTGGAATTTATCGGCATCGTAAAAGAAACGGGGGAAAATAGTTACGATCTTTCCGTGCCTTATTTTAAAACCGTGCGCGTCCTTTCGAGTAAAAAGCCGGCGGTAGGTTCCCGCGTAGGAATAAAGGGGAATGTGATCGAGCCGGAGCGGCCTCGAAACCCGGGCGTATTTGACGGGTTTCATTACGAACTCTCCCATAGAATTTATAAATCCGTGGGGCCCTTGCAGGAAGAGGTGAGGGAAAGTACTTCTCTTTTAAGTCGGGGTTACAAATTAAGGGAAAGCTTCCAAAATTACGGAAGAAAGACTATGAACCGTTATTTTCCGGATCGGGAAGCGGGTCTCTTATCCGCTATGATTTACGGAACCGATTCCGATCGGGATTCTTTCGAAGATTTAAATGCGCTGAATTTAATTCACATCTTATCGATTTCGGGGCTACATATCGGTCTTATCGTTATATTGCTCAAAAAGCTGACGAAATTATTAACCCTCCCCATTACATGGTCAAAGATCGCCGTCCACTTATCCATGTTTTTCTACTTATTTTTAACGGGCTTTCCCGTAGGAGGCATGCGGGTGTTTTTCACTCTCCTTTTCACCGACTGGGGAAAGACTTTGGGTTTACCTGTGGATCCGAAATATGCATTTTCCTTCAGCGGCTTTATCTTTCTTCTCGCTAATCCCTTCTACATCTATCACTACGGATTTTTATTCAGCTTCCTCTCCGTCTTCGCCATTCTATTTTTCTATCCGAAAGTACGGTACATGGCACAGAGCAAGGGGAGGCGGGCGGAGGGAATTCTGCTTTCGGCGACGATTACGCTCGCCATCGTGCCTCTTTTAAGCCGTATTTACGGAAAATTTTCACTTATGAGTATTTTTGCCAATGTGCTCGTCCTGCCCTTGGCATCCCTCTTACTTTACGGCGGCGTCGCCGTGAGTTTATGTCACCTGTTTTTTCCTGCCGTTGCCGGAGGAATTTCCCTTTTGCTCGAAATGGTACTGACTCTTTTCAATACTGTCACCGAGTTTTTTGCAGGTATAAACGCAAGCGTACCCTTGCCGAGCTTTAATGTTTACGATGGCTTCCTCTATATTGCCGTGCTCATCATAGGTTTTTACTTTCCATACAGATGCTTGTCCAAGAAGAGCGGCTACTTTTTAATGGCTTACACCCTATTAAGTACTTTTGCGGCTTTATTATGTTTTAAAGCTCCCGCCGACGATCTTCACATTACCCAGCTCTATGTGGGGCAAGGGGACTGTGCCCTCGTAGAGTTTCGCGACTTAAAGGCCCTGATCGATACGGGAGGAAGCGGCTTCGGAAAAGACCCAACGGCGTTTTATATCGTGCCTTATTTGAGGGAGCGAAATATCCGCGCTCTGGATGCGGTCTTTCTCTCCCATTATGACGTGGACCATGTGGGCGGTATTTTCACCATTTCAAAAGAGATCCCTATAGGAAGTATTTACGGACCCGAGGCTTCGGGAGAAGAAGATAAAGCGATGCGGGATAAAATCGAGGAGGAAGTGGGAAGTGTGCGTTCCGTCGAGGGAACTTTTCCCCTAAGAGGAGGGGACATAAAGATATATCCGCCTCTCGGGAAAGAGGGCAATGCCCTTTCCATGGTTATGGAGCTTTCTTCCAAAGGTGCTCACGCATTGTATTTGGGGGATCTTCCGGCAGCGGAAGAAAAAATCCTCGTGGGATTAGAGCCGAAATCGACGGTTTTAAAATTGGCACACCACGGCTCCAAGACTTCGAGCTCCGACGAAATACTGGAAGCCGTCCGTCCCAAGTTGGCACTTATTTCCGCCGGCGCGAGAAATCGTTACGGTCATCCCCACAAAGAAGTATTGGATCGCTTAAAGAAAAATAAGATCCCCTACCTGCAGACGAAAGACGGCGCCATTCGCCTGGCGTTTCGCGACGGAAAAATAAAAGTATCCGTTTATGACGAACAGGCTAAGAGCCGCGGCGACGCTATCTTTTTTATTTGGAACATGATATTCTTATTTGCGTCAGCATGGATGCTTGCGAACTATTTAAAAGAAAGAAAGACAATATGGAACCAATGGATTTCGGCGGCGCCTATTTACTCCACGGGCCGGAAAAATACGGCATGGAGCAGAAGCGGCGTCAAATAGAACAACAGTATATCGCTCCCGAGATGCGGGATTTAAATTACGATGTGGCTTCGGAAGATGTAGGGGAGATTTTAGCCAAGGCGAACACCCTGCCCTTTATGTCGGAAAAGCGCATGGTGATCGTAAAGGACGCGGGCCTTTTAAGTGGCGACGGAAAACTGGATTATTTTTTAGAAGAAGTCTTTTCTATTCCCGAGTCCACTATTCTTCTTTTAATGGAGACGGAAACGGCGATCAAGAAAAATCAGAAGCTCTATACCCGCTTTAAAAAAGCCGGGAGGCTTGTAGAAATGGAGCGGCTCACGGGAAGGGCCCTGCGTTCGTACTTGGCGGGCTATCTCGGCAAGATGAATCGTCGCATTAAGCCCGAAGTGTTGGAGCATTTTATTCGCCTTTCCGGCTACGGCGATCGTCGCTACGAGGGAGATCTGGAGTCCCTAATAACGACTTTGGATCAAATCGCCAGTATTTCCGGCGAAGAAGTAAGTGCGGAGGCCGTGGATACTTTCCTCGATCCCTTCCAGACGGAGACTATTTTCGATCTCCTCGACGCCATTGCAAAAAAAAGAGCGCGGGATGTGATCAGGCTCTTGAGAGAATTCGACGCCAAGGAAGAGCCGGCTCCGAGGATTCTCTATATGATCGGCAGGCAGACGCGAAATCTTTTGTTTTATAAGACCATGAAAAAGATCTACTCCCGGGACGGAGATATTTTCAAATTTATGGGCGTCAAGCCTTATGAGGGCAAAAAAATAGCCGCACAAAGCGGACTGTATAGAGAGGAGACCCTGGAGCATCATTATGAACTCCTACTCGAGGCGGAACTCGCCATGAAATCCACATCGGTAAGCGACAGGGAAGTATTGGAGACCTTGGTGCTTCAAATGATCGCAGGGCAATAAAAAAACTGAAAACATGCGTTTTCAGTTTTTTATTTATTTTGCATTATTTAATTTCTTGTTTAAGCGGCTTAATCGGCGTGAAGCAGCATTTTTATGAATAACGTTTTTCGACGCAGCTTTCTTTAAAGTTTTGTCGACGTCTTGGAGAAGTTCTCTCGCTTCATCAATATTGCCCTTATCGAGCGCGGTTTCAAACTTGCGGATCGTAGTCTTAACATTTGTTTTGACGGCTTTATTGCGCAAGGTTTCTTTTTTGGTCGTGCCGATACGTTTAATCGCGGATTTAATATTTGCCATGGTTCACCTCCGATTATAATTTTATCCCTTGGGATACCTTAACTTGTAGAATTCTATCACAGACCCGTAGAATTTGCAAGAATCTAAGGGAAGTGTGTGAGAAACTTCCTTTTGTGGTAAAATGAATTGCTAAGCGAAGAAAGGGGATAGATTTTGAAATCAAAAGAAAAGTCGTCGAATATGGCGATTGAAGTTATAAAATTAGTCGCCACCGCTGTGGTGCTCGCCGTTTTAATTCGTCATTTTATTTTTAATACGACCATGGTCATCGGTCAGAGCATGGAGCCGACTCTTCATCAAAATGAACGCATGATCTGCCTGGTCTTTCCCAAGTATTTCTCCGATCCGGAGCGGGGAGACATCGTGATTATCGATGCGCCGGACGGATCGGGCAAGGAGTATGTTAAGCGGGTTATTGGGACCCCGGGAGATCAGGTGGCCATTCAATCGGGAGAAGTTTATGTCAACGGCGTCCATATTGAAGAAGACTACATCCATCCGGGTGTCGAAACCGGTACTTATCAGGGCGACGAGTGGACACTCGGGCCCGACGAATTTTTCGTCATGGGAGATAATCGCAACGAGGGCATGTCCATCGACAGCCGTTATTTCGGTCCCGTAGAAAAGGAACATATTCGCTCGCGAGCGGCGCTCCGTTATTTTCCTTTCTCAAAATTTACAGTATTCCACGGACAGAATGAATAAGGAGGAACAATGAGCAATCGTCAACAGAACATTCGCAATTTCTCAATTATTGCCCATATCGACCACGGTAAGAGTACCTTGGCCGATCGCCTCATCGAAAAGACGGGTATGCTCACGGAACGGGAAATGAATGCGCAAGTTCTCGATTCCATGGCCCTTGAAAAGGAACGGGGCATTACCATTAAATTAAAAGCCGTTCGCCTGGTTCACGAGCGCGACGGCGAAGAATATATTTTAAACCTTATCGATACTCCGGGCCACGTGGACTTTAATTACGAAGTTTCCCGATCCTTGGCGGCCTGCGAAGGTGCACTCCTGGTCGTGGATTCTACCCAAGGTGTTGAGGCACAGACTCTCGCCAATGTTTACCTGGCACTGGATCAGGATTTGGAACTCGTACCCATTCTCAATAAAATCGACCTTCCCTCGTCCCGCGCCGACGAGGTGAAAAAAGAAATTGAAGATATTATCGGCCTGGATACGGAAGAAGCCCCTCTTATCAGTGCGAAAAACGGCATCGGCATCGAAGATGTTTTAGACGCCATTATCGAGCAGGTTCCCGCGCCGAGTGGCGACGAGAAGGCTCCACTGAAGGCTCTTATTTTCGACTCCATCTACGACAGTTACCGCGGCGTCGTTTGCTATGTGCGTATCGTCGACGGCAAAGTAAAGGCCGGAGACAAGATTAAAATGTGGGCAACCGGTAAGGAATTTGAAGTAGTGGAAGTGGGCGTCAATGCCAACGGCACTATCCCCTTGGCGGAACTCAGCGCAGGGGATGTAGGCTATATTACGGCGAGCATTAAAAATGTAAAAGAGGCTCGTGTCGGGGATACAATTTACGATCCTAAAAATCCTCCGGCGGAACCTCTTCCCGGCTACAAAAAAGTCGTGCCCATGGTCTACTCCGGTATTTATCCTGCGGAAGGCGAATCCTACACCGATGTGCGGGACGCTCTTGAGAAGCTGCAGGTTAACGATGCGGCCCTCGTATTTGATGCGGAAACTTCCGTGGCCCTGGGCTTCGGTTTCCGTTGCGGCTTCTTAGGCCTGCTCCATATGGAAATTATTCAGGAACGTTTGGAGCGGGAATTTGATCTGGATATTATTACGACGGCACCATCTGTTATTTACCGCGTACACACTTTAGAAGGGGAGATGTTGGAGATTCAAAACCCGACCAATCTTCCCGATCCCACCACCATCGATTATATGGAAGAACCTTTCGTAAAAGCGGAGATCATGTCGCCTACGGATTATGTAGGAACGGTTATGGAACTTTGCCAAGAGCGGAGAGGCCGTTTCATTAATATGGATTATCTGGAAGAGACGCGTGTCAATATTGTTTACGAACTTCCATTAAACGAAGTTATTTACGATTTCTTCGACGCGCTGAAATCCAAGACGAGGGGATACGCATCCTACGATTACGAGCTTATCGGTTACGAAGAGGGCGATCTCGTGAAAATGGACGTGCTCATCAATAGCGAACTGGTCGATGCCTTCTCCCTTATCGTACACCGCGAAAAAGCTTACGAGCGGGGAAGAAAAATTTGCGAACGTCTTACCGACGTTATCCCGCGCCATCAATTTGCCGTGCCCATTCAAGCGGCCATCGGCTCGAAGATTATCGCCCGGGAAACAATTCGCGCCCTTCGCAAAGACGTACTTGCGAAGTGTTACGGCGGCGATATTTCGAGAAAGCGGAAGCTCCTTGAAAAACAAAAAGAAGGTAAAAAGCGTATGCGCAATATCGGCAGCGTAGAAGTGCCTCAAGAGGCCTTCCTCGCCGTATTGAAATACGACGAAGATTAAGAGAGCGGATCCGGGAGGGTCCGTTTTTTTGGAGGAAAAAATGAACCGATCTCTTGCTATTTATATTCACGTGCCTTTTTGCGAGAAAAAGTGCGGCTATTGCGATTTTTATTCCTTTTTGCCCAAAAGCGAGGAGGTCATGGACGACTATGTGGATAATTTATTGCGGGAATGGGAGCTTTACGAGGGTGAACTTCGGGGGCAGGAAATAAGCTCCCTGTTCCTCGGCGGCGGAACCCCTTCCATGCTCGGAACGGAAAGATTACTCAGAATTTTAACCCGAGTCGCACCCTATGTGGAAAAAAGCGGCGAGATTACCCTGGAGTGTAATCCCGAAAGCGTGGTGGCGTTGAACATTGAAAAGCTAATGGCGGCGGGAGTCAATCGCTTCAGCATGGGGATTCAAAGCGGAAGCGATCGCCTCCTAACCATAATGGGTCGAATTCACAATGTCGATGAGGGAATAAAAGCCTTTCGCCATTTAAGAGAAGGCGGCGCGAAAAACATTAATCTGGATTTTATTTCGTCTGTCCCTACAGAATCAGACGAAGATATTGAAAAGAGTATTTCTCTTATAAATCAGTTGAACCCGGAGCACGTCAGCGTGTACAGCTTGATCTTGGAAGAGGGCACTCCCTTCTTTACGCGCTACGGCCATATGCCTGAAAACGATACGGAAGATCGGCGCCACGTTCACCGCTACGAAAAAATGCTCGGCGCCATGGGTTATGAACAGTACGAGCTCTCCAACTTCTCCAAGCCGGGCTATAAGTGTCGACACAATCTCCACTACTGGGAATTGGGCCGCTATATCGGTTTGGGTCCGACTGCCAGCGGTTTTCTTCGCCATACTCGCCACACCAATATGGCGAGTTTAGGAGAATACATTTCTTCCATTGAGGAAGGTAAAAAACCCGTCGCTTACTCTGAGGAGCTGTCACCCCTCGATCGTGACAATGAGTTCATGATGCTCGGAATTCGACTGAACGAGGGAATTAATTTAAACGAAAAGCTCCCTTCCGGTATCCCCTTTAAAGATCGCTACGGAATTGGTATCGAACGCAATGTGGAGAGCGGACTTTTAAAAATCTGCAAACATCATATCGTACTGACGGAACGGGGAAGGGATCTTTCCAATCAGGTGGAAGTGGATCTCTTTCAATTAGAAGAGGAATAAAATAATTGCATCATTTTCAGATCGCTCGGAAAAGCCGGGCGATTTTTTATTTTTAGCATTCAAGCTTGACAAGTGCTAAAAGCCCGTGTATACTAAGACCATAAGCAATTGGCACTCAACTAAAAAGAGTGCTAACAGAGAAGGGAGGAGCGATAAGATGTTAGATGAGAGAAAATTAGATATTCTTAATCGAATTATCGAGTCTTATATCGCATCGCCTGTTCCCATCGGCAGTCGCACACTTTCAAAGGAATCGGGTCTCGCCGTTTCATCGGCTACCATTCGAAACGAAATGAGCGATTTGGAGGCGTTGGGCCTTTTAATGAAGCCCCACACTTCCGCCGGGAGGATCCCCTCGGAAGATGCTTATAGATTTTATGTAGACGAATTAATTCCCGAGATCAATCGTGAAGATTCCCTCGTCGAACGTTTTGTGGAAGCCATGCCCGAGCATTTGCTCGGCACCGACGAATTTTATCGTCGAGCTGTAGAGGCGCTGGCCCATGAAACCGACAGTTTGGCGCTGATGATGATGCCCAAAGGAGGCGATCGAAAGATCAAGTACCTCGATTTAATTCCGGTTTCGGATTACTTCGTCATGTTGCTGGTCGTCGGCGACCGCGGCGTCGTGGTAAAACGAATGATTCCCATGGAATTTTCCGTCGACGAAGGGGATCTGGAATATATTTCTCAGGTTCTTTCAAGGGCATTTGTGGGAACATCCTTCGATGCCATCGACGGCGTAAAATTTGTTTTATCCGGCAAATTGGTTCGCTACGAATCTTTCGTCCTTCACATTACGAGCTTGCTTTCTCAAATTGCAGGCAATGTGGACGATATGGAAGTGGCGATTAGTAGCGTGGGAAATCTTTTCAGGTACGAAGAATTTAAAGATGTATCCAGAGTGCAGTCGCTTTTGCGCTATGTGGAGGAAAAGGATAATCTCCTACGGCTGTTTAACGAACTTTCCACATCCTCCGATGTGGAGTTTAAAATCGGTAGTGAAAACGACGCCGATGTGATGCAGGGCAACAGTTTGTTGGGAAGGGTGTATCCTTTAAGCTCTTCTAAATTCGGAAAAGTGGCCTTGATCGCACCGGTTCGCATGGATTATAGGAAATCGGCAAATGCGCTGGTGGCGTTTACGGATGCCTTGAGCCGGCGCCTTGGGAAGGAACGTTGAGGTGAGAAGTGGTAGTAGAAAATAAAGATCAGGAAACGATCGACGAACAAGAACATACGACATTAGATGAAGAGGCGACCACGGAGACGACAGTCGAAGAAGAAGAGGTCGTGGAAAACGAAGACGAAAACAAGTACAAGGAATTGGAAGACCGATACCTTCGCCTCCAGGCGGATTACAGTAATTTCCGCAGACGGAGCACGGAGGAAAAGGCGAGAATGCACGCCATGGGTATGGAAAAACTGGCCATGGACATTCTTCCCGTTCTCGATAATTTCGAGCGAGCCCTTATGGTAGACGACGTACAGGATGAAAATTTTTACAAGGGCATGGAAATGATCGCCGATCAGTTCCGCAGCGAACTTGCTAAAAACGACATCGTGGAAATCGACGCCTTAAACCAAGCCTTCGATCCCAATTTACACCATGCGGTGGTTATGGAAGAAAAAGAAGGGGTTGAGGAAAACACCGTCATCGACGTGTTGCAAAAAGGCTATCGACTCGGCGACCGCGTCATTCGACCCAGCATGGTCAAGGTCTCAAAATAATTAATATAGATTAAAAGTAAAAAATAAAGTTTAAATCAGGAGGATTTAATATGGCTAAAATTATTGGTATTGACTTAGGTACAACAAACTCGGCAGTAGCCGTTATGGAAGGTGGACAATCCACTATTATTCCGAATATCGAAGGTAACAGAACGACACCGTCCATCGTCGCTTTCACAAAAGACGGCGAAAGACTCGTAGGTGAAACGGCAAAACGTCAAGCCATCACCAACCCGGAAAGAACCATCGCATCCATTAAACGTCACATGGGAAGCGATCACAAAGTAACCATCGACGGCAAAGATTACTCTCCCCAAGAGATCTCCGCAATGATTCTTCAAAAACTGAAATCCGATGCGGAAAGCTATTTAGGAGAAACCATCACCGAAGCGGTCATCACCGTTCCCGCTTACTTTACCGACGCTCAACGTCAAGCGACAAAAGACGCAGGACGTATTGCAGGCTTAGATGTAAAACGTATCGTCAACGAACCGACGGCTGCGGCCCTCGCTTATGGTGAAGATGAAGATAAAGAATCCAGCACCATTATGATTTACGACTTAGGTGGCGGTACTTTCGACGTTTCCATCTTGGAACTTTCCGACGGCGTATTTGAAGTACAATCCACTCGTGGTAATAATAAATTAGGCGGCGACGACTTCGACGAACGCGTAATCGATTGGATCGCTGAAAACTTCCAAAAAGAAAACGGCGTCGACTTAAAGGCCGACCGCATGAGCTTGCAACGCTTAAAAGAAGCGGCTGAAAAGGCGAAGAAGGAACTTTCCTCTACTATGAGCACGAATATCAACCTTCCCTTTATTACGGCCAATGCCAGCGGTCCCTTACACTTGAACATGGATCTTACCCGCGCGAAATTCGACGAATTGACCGGCGACCTCGTTAAGAAGACGGAAGAACCGGTAAGAGCAGCGTTAAAAGACGCCGATCTTTCTCCGTCGGATATCGACAAAGTTCTCCTCGTCGGCGGTTCCACCCGTGTACCGGCAGTTCAAGACTTAGTTAAATCCATCGTCGGAAAAGAACCTCAAAAAGACATTAACCCGGACGAATGTGTCGCTTTAGGTGCGGCTATTCAAGCAGGTGTTTTAAGCGGCGATGTCAAGGACTTATTACTCTTAGACGTTACACCCCTTTCCTTAGGTATCGAAACCATGGGCGGAGTAACCACTCGCCTAATCGAACGTAATACGACGATCCCCACGAAGAAGAGCCAAACCTTTACGACGGCAGCCGACAATCAAACCAGCGTCGACATTCACGTCTTACAAGGTGAACGTCAAATGGCAAGCGACAACGTCACCCTCGGTCGTTTCCAATTAGACGGCATTGCACCGGCTCGCCGCGGCGTACCTCAAATCGAAGTAACCTTCGACATCGACGCCAACGGCATCGTCAATGTATCGGCTAAGGACATGGGTACTGGTAAGGAACAACACATTACCATTACTTCTTCTTCCAACTTGACCGAAGACGAAATCGATCAAAAGGTTCGCGAAGCGGAAGCCCACGCAGAAGAAGACAAGAAGAAAAAGGAAGCCATCGAAATCAAAAACAACGCAGATTCCGTAATCTATGCATCTGAAAATGCGTTGAAAGATGTAGACGGCAAAATCTCCGAAGATGACAAGAAGAAAGTTGAAGATGCCATCGAAGACTTGAAGAGCGTAAAAGATACCGATGATCTCGACGCCATCAAAGTCAAGACCGAAGCACTTCAAACCGCTTTCCAATCGGTTTCGGAAGAATTATATAAACAAGCTCAAGCGGAAGCCGGCGGAGCTGACGCAGGAGCCGCTCAAGATGACGACGTCGTCGATGCCGATTACGAAGTAGTCGACGAAGACGAAGACGACAAATAAAACAAACTAATAAGGGGCACGAAAGTGCCCTTTTTTAGTTTATATCTTCCCTAGCAGCCGTTTTTAGGGTATGATAACACTATTTGAGCGATTAGAAAGTGATGGTGTTTATGAGAGACTTATACGAGATTTTGGAGATCGAGCGCACGGCCACATCTTCTGAAATAAAAAAAGCATATCGTAAAAAAGCCAAACAGTATCACCCGGACCTTCATCCGGGAGACGAGGAGGCGGAGACGAAATTTAAAGAGGTAAATTTCGCCTACGAAGTGCTTTCCGACGAAACGAAAAAGAGAACTTACGATGTGTACGGAGAAGAAGGACTGAAGAATGATTTCGGAGCATCCGGCGGCGGAGACTTCGGCGGCTTTGGCGATATTTTCGGCGACATCTTCGATATGTTCGGCGGCGGTTTCGGCGCCAATTTTTCCGGCGGCAACACGGCGAAAGCGCCCCGCGACGGTGCCCATATTCGCTATGACTTGAACCTTACGTTTAAAGAGGCGGTTTTCGGCACGGAAAAAGACATTCAAATTCGCCGAACCGAAGAATGTTCCCGCTGTCATGGCAGCGGCGCGGAAGACGATGAGAGCATCCACACCTGTGAAACCTGCGGCGGAAGCGGACAGGTGCGCCAAGCTACCTCCTCGGCTTTCGGACGCTTTATGCGCGTCGTGCCTTGCGACGATTGCGGCGGAACAGGGACCGTCATTGAAAAGCCCTGTAAGCATTGTCACGGCAGCGGACGGGAGACGGTTAACAGAAAGCTCCATATTCGTATTCCCGCCGGGGTAGACAGCCGCAGTGTGATCACCATGTCGGGAGAAGGCCACGCCGGAGAAAACGGAGGACAGGCGGGCACGGTGTACATTTATCTTCATATTGAAGAGGATGCCGTGTTCAGTCGTGAAGGCAATGATCTCCATGTGGACATTCCCATTCGCTATGAGGACGCCGTCTTAGGCGGCACCATTCAAGTGCCTACTTTAAAAGAAATCATCGATTACGATATTCCCGCCGGCACCCAAAGCGGCGAGACTTTTAAAATAAAAGGTGAAGGGGTTCCCTTCCTGCGACGGGAAGGGGCAGGAGATTTGCTCTTTACCGTAAAAATTCTCGTGCCGACGAAAGTTTCTGCCGAAGAGCGGGAGCTGCTTGAAGAACTTCGCAACAAAAAGGGCGAGACTAAGACCGAGCAGGAAAAGGGATTTATACAAAAAATAAAGGACTTTTTTGACTAATGCAATATAAAATGCTCATCATTAAGGGCGATCATCGTCGCCAAGAAGAAGGGGAACTTTTTCTTCAGGAACAGGGCGTCCTCAGTTACGAGGTAATCTCGGGAGATGCCATCGACAATTTAAAAGAGGGCGGCTTTATTTGGGACGCCATCGACGAAGATGTGCTGGAGGTCGACGTCAATCGCTTCGAGTTAAAAGCTTATTTCGATTCCTCTCAAGAGGAGGAAAGGCTCGCCATTAAAAGACGAGCAGAGGAAATGGGCTTTGAGGTAGAAGAGGGAGATGTGCCCGATCAGGATTGGGCCAACGACTGGAAATCCTATTTCCATCCCATCTCCATCGACGAGGGCCTTACGATCGTGCCTTCTTGGGAAGATCACGAGCCTAAAGAAGGAGAAGAGATTATTATTTTGGATCCGGGCATGGCCTTCGGTAGCGGCAATCACGCCACGAGTTATCTTTGCTCCCGTTATTTAAGAGAATATATTAAGCCCGGGGACACCGTCATCGATATCGGTTGCGGAAGCGGCATTCTATCCCTCGTCGCCGTGAAAAGCGGCGCGGAGAAAGTGATCGCCGTGGATTTAGATCCCCAATGTATGATCGCCACGGAAGAAAATGCCATAAAAAATAACATGCTCGATTCTATCGACATTCGTGAAGGGGATCTTTTCAGCGTAGTGAAGGAATCCGCCGATGTGGTGGTGAGCAATATTTTCGCCGAGGTGATCATCGGCATGCTCCACGATGTGAAGGGCCACGTCAAGCTCGACGGGATTTACATCGCATCGGGGATTTTAAAAGAAAAGCTGCAAGATGTGAAGGACGCTCTTGAAAGAGAAGGCTTCGAACTTCTCGACGATAAGACCGACGGCGATTGGTCGGCGGTGGCAGCGAGGCGATTAGATTGAGACAATTTTTTGTACAGGAAAAACCTGTTGTCGGACATTATGCGCGATTAGATGGAGAAGACAGTTTCCATCTTCTTCGCGTGCTCCGAAAAGAAGACGGGGCGGAGATTCTCCTCGCCCACGAGGGAGTTCAGTATCTCGGTAAGCTTCACATTATAGAAGACGAAGCCTTTGTGATGGTGGAGGAGCAGATTCGAGAAGAAGAGAATCGGGGCCGCCTCGTCCTTTGCCAAGGTGTGGGGAAGAACCAGAAGACGGAGCTTGTATTAAAGCACGCCACGGAATGCGGCATCGACGGCTTCATTCCCGTTCAAACCGATCGTTCCGTCTCCAATCTTTCGAAGAAATACGAGGTCAAGCGAAAGCGATTTGAAAAAATCGCAGAAGAAGCAGCCAAACAATCCAATAGAAGCCTTATTCCCGATATAGGCGACCTCTGGACGATAGATGATCTCGTAGAAAATCTGGGAGAAGAGGACGTCCTCGTCGTCTGTTACGAAGGGGAAGAGGAAAGGGACATACTGGACCTTTCCTTCGACGGAACGGGTACCGTCTATCTTCTGATCGGTGCGGAAGGTGGCTTATCCCCCAGGGAAGTGGATCTTCTCGAGGACAGGGCAATTTTCGTCACCATGGGAGATTCGATTTTACGAACGGAGACGGCGGGCATCGTCGCCTCCTATGTTTTACGCCGTTTAATGGAAAGGGGAAGAGATTGAGACGCTTTAAAATTTACACATTGGGATGCAAAGTGAATCAATACGAAACCGAAGCCGTGGAGGAAATGCTCGAAGCAGAAGGCTATGTCCTCGATACAGAAGAGGACGCCGATGTGGTGCTCATTAACACCTGCACCGTAACCAACGAAAGCGATCGGAAGAGTCGGCAAATCATTCGCCGCCACAAGCGGAAAAACCCCCATTGTAAAGTGGTGGTCTTCGGGTGTTACGCCCAGGTTTCCCAAGAGGAAGTGGCGAAAATCGAAGGCGTGGATTTAGTTCTCGGCACGAAAAATCGCGGAGAACTTCCTCGCCATTTAGAAGAATTGTTTAAGGGTGCGGATCAGATCGTCGATGTGGAAAAACACGCTCAGGGAGATCCTTTTGAAAACCTCGCCATCAAAGAAGTAGAAGGCCGTACGAGAGCCTATATGAAAGTGCAGGACGGCTGCAATCAATATTGCTCTTATTGCATTATTCCCTACGCCCGCGGCTTTATCCGCTCAAGAGACATAGAAGACACCGTCAAAGAGGCTGAACGCCTCGGGAAAAACGGCTTCCGGGAAGTGGTGCTCACGGGGATCCACATCGGAAGTTACGGAAAAGATTTGGAAGAAGAACTTTCCCTCGTGGATTTAATCGAAGCCATCGACGAGGTGGAGGGAATCGAGAGAATTCGCCTCTCTTCTGTAGAGCCCATGACCATAACCGACGAGTTTTTAAAACGGGTGAAGGATTTAAAGAGTTTTATGCCACACTTCCACCTTTCTCTTCAAAGCGGCGCCGCCCAAACTTTAAAGGACATGAACCGCAATTACACCCCCGACGAATACCGGGAGGCGGTAAAGCGCATCCGAAAGTATTATCCCGATGCGGGGATTACCACCGATGTGATCGTAGGTTTTCCGGGAGAAAGTGACGAAGATTTCAAAGAGAGTTATGAGTTTGTAAGGGAAATGGCCTTCAGCGATCTCCATGTATTCCCCTACAGTCGTAGAAAAAATACGCCGGCGGCCAAGCGAAAAGATCAGATTCACGGGGATGTGAAAAAAGAGCGTGCCCGGGAAATGATCGAGCTGGGAAGAGAAATGCACCGGGAGTTTATTGAAAAACTTGCAGGTGAAAGCTATCCCGTGCTCTTTGAAGAAGAAAAAGACGATCTCTATTTCGGTTATACTCCAAATTATTTGCGTGTCGCCGTGAAAAGTGATAAAAATCTTCAGAATCTCCTGGAATATGTTACAATTGAGGGAGAAGATGGAGGCCAATTAAGGGGCCGCATCGGAAAGGAGAATGAGCATGGATTGTCTGTTTTGTAAAATTATTGCCGGCGAGATCCCATCGGATTGTCTCTACGAAGACGATAAGATCTTCGTCTTTCGCGATATCGAACCTCAAGCGCCCACTCATTTTTTGGTGATTCCCAAAAAACATATCGATTCCCTCGATGCCCTTGAAGATGAGGATAGCGAATTGATCGGTTATATCTTTACGAAAATTCGCGATTTGGCGAAAAAGGAAAATCTGTCCGCAGGTTACCGCGTCGTAAATAATATCGGCGAGGACGGCGGTCAGTCGGTAAAACACATACATTTCCACGTATTAGGTGGCAGAAGTTTACAATGGCCTCCGGGTTAAATTATTTAGACGACAGCTTTTGTTGAATTCAACTCCCTAAACGTGTATAATAGTTAAGAATTTAGTCGAAAAGACTAATCACTCTTTTCTAAAGAGGGGAGGGAAAATCATGTCGGAAATCCGCGTTGGAGAAAACGAGTCTTTAGAATCTGCTTTAAAACGATTCAAGAGACAATGTGCTTCCAGTGGTGTTTTAAAGGAAGTTCGCAAGCGCGAACATTATGAAAAACCCAGTGTAAAGCGTAAGAAAAAATCGGAAGAAGCACGTAGAAAAAAACGTAAATACTAATCGTTGAGAAGGTGTTGTTTTGTCTTTAAAAGAAACCTTAATGCAGGATCTTAAAACTGCAATGAAAAATAAGGATAAAAGAACGAAAGATACCATTACCATGGTACGGGCCGCCATCAAACAAAAAGAAGTGGACGATCACGTCGAACTAAATGACGACGATGTCATTCAAATCATAGCTAAGGAAATTAAAGAACGACGCGGAAGCATCGAAGAATTTCAAAAAGCTGGACGGGATGACCTTATCGATTCCACCAAGGCGGAAATTGATGTTCTTTTAAATTATATGCCTGAACAATTATCGGAGGAAGAACTCGAAGCGATGATTCGTAAGGTAATGGAAGAAAACAACATTACCGAGAAGAAACAGATGGGTCTTCTGATGAAAAATATCATGCCGAAGGTTCAAGGACGTGCCGACGGTAAGGCAGTTAATGCAATTGTAAATCGCATTCTAAATTAAGATAACCCGGGGAATTGTTCTCCGGGTTACTTTCGATTATAGGGTAAATTGACGGGTATAAATCCATTAGGAGGAATGGATATGAATGTGCCTTTTAAAATAATGGACCGCTTTTTATCGACCGCCCTAAGCGAAAAAATCCCGAGCCATATGCTCACGGGAGTTCATTTTCTACGTTCGGTATTGGTGATCCTCGCCCTGGTGGCCCTCGTAAATGCTCTCTTTTCCAGGAGCGGCTCCAAGAGCTGGATCTTCGGCCTGGGCGCCATGTGTCTTTATTTTGTTTTGGGCATCGGAGTGGGGATTACATCGTCTCTTACCTTTTTACTTTTTTTAATCAGCGGAGCTCTCTTTTTTCTCGAGCTCATCCTCCCGGGCTTCGGCGTGGCGGGGATCAGCGGCATACTTCTGTTTCTTATATCGATCGCCCTTTCCATGGGCGGCGGCGCTCAGGCCGCAGTCACGTTTATCGTGGCCGCCATTATAGTCGCTCTGATGATAAAAAACTTTGTCCAAAGGGGCGATGAGATCACTTTACTTAAGCCCTTTATATCGAATGAAGTGGCTCATCCTCAAAAAATGCTCGACCGAAGTCTCGGAGAAAAAGGCGTCGCCGTAACGACCCTTAGGCCCACGGGCATCGGCGAGTTTAACGGAAAAAAACTTACGGTACAATCGGAAGGCTCTTTTATTGAAAAGGGCAGCGATGTAGTTATCGTAGCTATTCGCGGAAAATCTGTTTATGTAAAGGAGGTTTCCTAATATGGTAATCGGAAAAATTTTAGGGGGACTGTTGATCTTTTTGATTATTGTCGCCGTCTTTGTCATTCTTACTATGGTCCCCGTAGGGCTATGGGTTACGGCGTTTTTCTCGGGCGTGAAAGTACGCCTGAGCGATCTTATCGGTATGCGTTTGCGTCGCGTAAAACCTCGCCGGATCGTAAATCCTATGATTAAGGCGACCAAGGCGGGCATGGAACTCAATATCGGCGCTTTAGAAGGCCACTCCCTGGCAGGTGGGAATGTGGACGCCGTCGTCGATGCCTTGATAGCCGCTCAACGGGCGGATATCGAGCTGAACTTTGAAGAAGCGGCGGCCATCGACTTGGCGGGCCGCGACGTTCTCGAAGCGGTACAAGTCAGCGTCAACCCGAAGGTTATTGAAACACCGAAAATTTCCGCCGTGGCACAAGACGGCATCGAGGTGATCGTCATTGCGAAAGTAACTGTACGTGCCAATATCGATCGCCTCGTCGGCGGTGCCGGCGAAGAAACCATTATCGCCAGAGTCGGGGAAGGGATCGTCACCACCGTCGGTTCCTCGAAAACCTATAAAGGGGTATTGGAAAATCCGGACAATATTTCCAGGGTGGTACTGGAAAAGGGTTTGGACTCCGGCACGGCCTATGAAATTCTCTCCATCGACATCGCCGATGTGGATGTGGCCCGCAATATCGGCGCGAGACTGCAAACCGATCAGGCGGAAGCGGATAAGCGTATCGCCGAGGCGAAGGCCAGCGAACGCCGTTCCATGGCGATCGCTCGTGAACAGGAAATGCGTGCGGAAGTGGAAGCCATGCATGCCCGCGTCGTAGAAGCTCAATCGGAAGTACCCAAGGCATTGGCGGAGGCCCTCAAAAACGGCTCTATGAGCGTCAACGATTATTACGAGCTTGAAAACATGAAGAGCGACACCTCCATGCGCGAAGCCATCGCCAAGAGTGGAGATAAAAACGCCTCCGGCGGCGATCGAGTATGAGTTCTCTCTTAGGGCTGCTCATACTGGGCTTTGCCATTTATCGGAACGTGAAAAAAGTTGCCGACGAGCAGAACGGTAAGATGAGGGAGAAAGACATCCTGAAAAAAGATTTCCAAGGCGTCCCTATTGAAGTGCAGCGGGCCATTGCCCGAGGCAAGACCCCGCCGAAATCATCACTTGAATCGACAGCCTTCGGCGATAATAAGAATAAAGAAAAAAATAATAAAGAAGAGTTGACAGAACGTAAAAAAGAGGTGGATAGGAAGATCCTCGATATTGTTCAGGACGAGGAACGGGAGATAAAATCAGTTCCGGAAAAAGAAAGCCATCCTCTTGATTTTGTGGAAAGCTACGACCCGGCGGTGCGCCCGGTAATGTATCAGGAAATTTTAAGTCAACCTAAGTGTAAACGGAAGTAAAGGAGAAGTTCTTGCAAGAGACTTTTGAAATAGGAATTAACGAACCTCGCATGTTAAAAGAGCTGTTCGGCTATTTAGATGAAAACATTAAAATGATCGAAAAAGCCTTTGAGGTTACCGTCGCGCAAGACAGTAGCGGGCTCAAGGTACAAGGCGAGGAAGAAGGGTGCCGCAAGGCCCAAATCGTGCTTCATAATCTACTGGAAGCCATTCAAAGGCAAAAGAAGATCGACAAACGAGATGTGCGTTACAGCATCGATCTCGTCAATGACGGCGTCGAAGAGAGTATCAACACCCTATTAGACGATGTCATCGTCTATACGGAAATGGGTCGGCCTCTTCGTCCAAAAACATTGGGGCAAAAGCGCTATCTCGACGCTATTCGAAGCAATGATGTGGTCTTCGGCATCGGCCCGGCGGGTACGGGAAAGACTTATATCGCCATGGCCAATGCGGTGAAGGCCTTTAAAGAAAAAGAAGTGAATCGCATTATTCTTACCCGTCCTGCAGTGGAAGCCGGTGAAAATCTGGGCTTCCTGCCAGGAGATTTACAAATGAAGGTAGACCCTTATTTGCGTCCTCTTTACGACGCCTTGTTTGAGATTTTGGGGCAAGACGCCTTCGGAAAATATTTGGAAAAAGGACTCATCGAGGTGGCGCCCTTAGCCTATATGCGTGGCCGTACACTGGACAATGCCTATGTTATTTTAGACGAAGCGCAAAATACGACGAACGAGCAGATGAAAATGTTCTTAACCCGTTTAGGCTACGGATCCAAAGCCATTATTACGGGAGACATTACCCAAATCGACCTTCCTCGAGGAAAGCAGTCGGGCCTGAAGACGGTTCTCCGTATTTTAGACGGGGTAAAGGGCGTGGACATTATTCGCCTGGGACGGACGGACATCGTGCGCCATCCTCTGGTTCAAAGAATTATCGAGGCTTACGAACGTCACGATAAAGAGATGGAAAAACAGGCGAAAGAGAAGAAAGATCGGAATAAAGGTGAGGAAAATGCGCCATCTTGATCTTTTAATCGACGATCGCCAAAAGTCCCTTTCTCTGGCAGAGGAAGATCGGGATCTGATTCGGCGGTTGATCGCCTTCGTAGCGGATAAAATCTGCGATGAAGACACAGTAGAAGTTTCCGTAAGCTTTGTAGACGGCGAGGAAATTCGAGAACTCAATCGAGATTATAGAGGAGTCGATCGAGTCACCGATGTCTTGAGCTTTCCTATGGACATGGCTTTCGACGATTATCGCAATCTCGGTGATGTGATCATCAATACGGAAAAAGTAAAGGAGCAGGCGGAGGAATTCGGCCACTCTTACCGAAGAGAACTCACCTATCTTACCGTCCACAGTTTGCTCCATCTGGTAGGTTACGATCATATGGAAGAGGAAGAAAAGCGGATCATGCGTGAAAGAGAAGAGGAGCTCCTCGCCGCTTTTGAAAGGGAAGAAGATGAAGCGCGGTAATTTTATAAAATCATTTAATTTTGCCGTTCAAGGCATTATCAGTTCCATCCATACGGAACGAAATATGAAGTTTCATTATTTGGCAGCCCTCGGCGTCATCGCCTTTAGTCTGCTCTTTAATTTGTCCCGTATTGAATTTATTTCACTGCTTTTCGCCGTCACTTTCGTTATTGTGTCGGAACTTTTTAATACGGCCATCGAGCGATTGGTGGACATGGTGACACAGGAATACCACCCTATCGCCAAGCTCGTAAAAGATATCAGTGCCGGCGCCGTACTTCTAGCGGGAATAAATGCCGCCGTAACGGGCTATCTTTTATTTTTTGATCGCATTATGAGTTTTTCCGATGTGGTCCTCGTAAGAATTAAGAACTCCGGACCCCACTTAACCTTTGTGGCTATCGTGATCGTATTGATTTTAACCGTAGGCTTTAAACTTCTGTATCATCGGAAAAACGGGGGAAGCTATTTTCAAGGAGGGGCCGTCAGCGGTCACTCCGCACTGGCCTTTTGTATGGCGGCTTCCATCGCTTTCATTTCCATGAACGGATTTATCGCCGCCTTGGCATTCGGCCTGGCTTTTCTAGTGGCTGAAAGCCGAATCGAAGGGGAAATACACAAGCCGATGGAGACGGTAGCGGGAGCCATATTAGGTATCGCCATCGCCGTTATAATTTTTGTTTGGATGGGTTGATATGAATAGAGAAATAGAGACAAAAGAACTGATCGAGCGCGCCATGGCGGCTCAAAAAAGAGCCTATGTGCCCTATTCCAATTATTCAGTAGGTGCCGCGCTAATTGCCGACGACGGGAATATTTATGAAGGCTGTAATATTGAAAACGCTGCCTTTTCTCCCACGGTATGTGCCGAACGAGTGGCTATTTTTAAAGCCGTAAGTGAAGGGGCGAAAAGTATCAAAAGAATCGCCGTCGTGGCGGGAGAAGATATGGGCTATCCCTGTGGCGTGTGCCGTCAGGTGATTCGCGAATTCGGAAAAGATGCAGAGATTATAATCGCACGCAATACGGAAGAATACGCTACTTATCGCCTCGACGATTTATTGCCCCATAGTTTCGGGCCGGAAAGTCTTAAAGGAGAATAATATGTATAAATCAGGTTTTGTCAGCGTGGTAGGTCGACCTAATGTAGGGAAGAGCACTCTGCTGAACCGTATATTAAAAGAAAAAATATCCATAACATCGAATAAGGCCCAGACGACTCGGAACAAGATCACCATGATTTACTCCGACGACCGCGGACAGATCGTCTTTTCAGATACGCCGGGGATTCAATCGCCGCGCAATAAGCTGGGAGACTACATGCTTAAAGCCAGTGAGTCTTCCCTAGAGGGAGTGGACGTAGTGATCATGGTCGTGGACATGAGCGATTACCTCGGTTCCAAGGACAAAATGATTTTGGAATCCATCGAAAAATTGGCCAAGGACGTACCCGCTATTCTCGTCATTAATAAAGTGGATACGGCGCCGAGGGATGAAGTACTTCCCATCATCGCCCGTTTCTCGGAAATGGATATTTTCGACGATATCGTTCCCGTTTCCGCCTTAAAAGATGAAAATATCGAACACCTGATCGACACGATCTTCTCTTATTTAAGCGAGGGGCCGCAATATTATCCCGAGGACATGATCACCGATCAGCCGGAAAAATTTATCGTCTCGGAAATTATTCGTGAAAAAGCCCTATTCTATTTACACGAGGAGGTTCCTCACGGAGTCGCCGTATCCATCGACCGCATGCGCCCCTATGAGGACAAGGATATGATGGATCTTCAGGCCACAATTTACGTGGAGCGAGATTCTCACAAGGGTATTATTATCGGGAAGGGCGGCCAGATGTTGAAGCGCATCGGTATGGAAGCTCGTAAAGAAATCGAGGTATTTCTCGATAGCCCGGTCAATCTTCAGCTTTGGGTAAAAGTCAGCAAGAACTGGCGAGAAAAAGCCGAAAAGGTGAAAGCTTTTGGCTACCGAACGGATTGAGTGTCAGGGCGTCGTTTTGAGCGAGACGGTTTACGGCGAAAGCGACCGTATTCTCAGGCTCTATACGGAGCGGAAGGGAAAAGTATCGGTCATTGTAAAGGGTGCAAAATCGAGACGTTCCCGTTTCCTGCCCCTGAGCGAGGTCTTCACCTTCGGTCTATATCGCTTGAGTCGTGGACGTTCCTTTTACTATCTCAACAGCGGCAAAATCTTGCAGACCAATTTGGGTCTCAGATCGTCATATGACCGCCTCATATACGCTTCGGCCATCGTGGAAATTGTCGACAGAAGCAGTATGGAGGGGGAGGGGACGCCCCGTATTTTTTCTCTTTTGCGAAAAACGCTTCACGAACTCAGCACTGAAAAAGAGCCTTTACCTTTATTTTTAGGCTTCGTGATTAAATATGTTTCCTTTATGGGTTATCGCCCTTTGATTCCAATCGCGGACGGAGAGGAAGCCTATTTTTTGCCGGATAGAGGCATTGTCGAAGGGGAGTATATTCCCGGCGGTGTTGCCGTCGATCCTGCGGATATTTACACATTTCGTCATTTGCTATATACTTCATTAGATAAGATAAATTTAGATATGATGGAAGAACGGACCTTAGAAAACTGCTACGGCCTGTTAATCCGTTATTTGAAAGTTAATTTAGACCTGGATAAGATTCAATCTCTACAATTAAGGATGTAGGGGGGAGGAAACAATGCATTTTCAAGCCATGATGCAGAAATTACAAAACTATTGGAATGAACAGGGATGTACGGTTTTAGAAGCCTACGATACGGAAAAAGGTGCCGGTACCATGAGTCCCCACACCTTTTTAAGAACCCTCGGTCCCGAGCCCTGGCGTACGGTTTATGTTGAACCGTCGAGACGTCCGGCGGACGGACGTTACGGGGACAATCCGAACCGTCTTTACCAACATCACCAGTTACAAGTTATCTTGAAACCGTCCCCTGAAAATGTTCAGGAGCTTTACCTGAAGAGCCTAGAGGCATTGGGCATCGATCCTTTGAAGCACGACATTCGCTTTGTAGAGGATAACTGGGAGTCCCCGACTCTCGGCGCCTGGGGCCTCGGTTGGGAAGTTTGGCTCGACGGTATGGAGATTACACAATTTACTTATTTCCAACAAGTAGGCGGTATTAACTGCGATCTTGAAAGTGCGGAGCTTACCTACGGGCTCGAGCGTATCGCCATGTATCTTCAAAATGTAGAGACTGTTTACGATATCGATTGGAACGGCCACATTAAATACGGCGATATCTTTAAAAAGGCGGAGTACGAGCACTCCAAGTATAGTTTCGAAGTAGCGGATATGGATATGCTCAGAAACCTATTTGATATCTACGAAAAAGAAGCGAGTCGCGTACTGGAATTAGATCTCGTGTTACCGGGATACGATTATGTTTTAAAATGTTCCCACACCTTTAACGTACTCGATGCGAGAGGCGCTATTTCCGTATCTCAACGGGCCTCCTACATTTCAAGAGTTCGTAATCTTGCAAGACTCGTTGCACAAAAATACATTGAACAGAGAGAAGCTATGGGCTTCCCTCTTATAGAGAAAGCGGAGGATGATCATGAGTAATCCGGAAACCATTTATTTAATCGAAGTCGGCGTGGAAGAGTTGCCATCTTCCTACGTGCGCAACGCATTAAATGCTTTTCGCGCCGATGTAGAAAAGCGGTTAGATGAAAACAAATTAGCTTTTGATCACATCGAAGCTTACGCTACACCTCGCCGTCTAAGCCTTATGATTCACGGCATAGCGGAATCCCAAGAAGATATTGAAGACTGGGTCAAGGGTCCGGCTA
The DNA here is from genome assembly GCF_903819165.1 of Aedoeadaptatus nemausensis. Classification (GTDB taxonomy): domain Bacteria; phylum Bacillota; class Clostridia; order Tissierellales; family Peptoniphilaceae; genus Aedoeadaptatus; species Aedoeadaptatus nemausensis. Next base: position 41,507 of record NZ_CAIJCS010000008.1, on the reverse strand, counting down.
AAAAAATTGCCTATTTAGAAGACGGATCGATCAACAAACCGCTCATGGGCTTTATGAAGAGCCAGGGCGTTACGGAAGATGATCTTGAAGTGCGAGAACTGAAGGGCAATGATTATGTCTACGCACATATTCATAAAAAAGGTCAGTCGGCCGAAGCTATTTTGGCTGAAATTATCCCCGATGCCATTCACCATATTCCCTTCCCGAAGAATATGCGCTGGGGCGGTAAGAATATTCGTTTCGCACGTCCCATTCGCTGGCTCGTCTCCATGCTCGATGAAAAAGTTGTACCCTTCGATTTAGAGGGAATCGATTTGGGAAATATTACGAGAGGCCATCGCTTTTTAGGAAGTAGCGCCATTGAAATCGATCACGTGGCCCATTACGAAGAGCTTCTTGAAAAGAATTACGTCATTTTAGATCACGAGAAGCGCAAAGAAAATATACTCTATCAGATTCGCCACATGGCCAAATCCAATGGTGGAGAAATTCATACAGACGACGATCTTTTAGAAGAACTTACTTTTATCGTGGAATATCCCACGGCGGTTCTCGGCAATGTTCAGGAAAAATACTTGGCACTACCTGCAGTTGTCATCACCACACCTATGCGTGAACATTTGCGTTTTACGCCGGTGTACAGTCCGGAAGGCGACCTTCTTCCATACTTTATTACCATTCGTAACGGCAACGAGGAACATAAAGATATCGTAGCCAAAGGCAACGAAAAAGTATTGGAAGCTCGTTTGGAAGATGCTCGTTTCTTCTTCGAAAACGACCGCTCTCGTCCACTGGAAGAGTATGTGCCCGCCCTTAACGGTATCGTCTTCCAAGAAAAACTGGGAACCATGGCGGACAAATCTAAGCGCATGTCCAATCTCGTCGTGCGCATCGGCGAAATTTTAGCAGTCAATGAAAAGACCGTCGAATCGGCACAAAGAGCCTGCTATCTTTCCAAGGCCGACCTGACCACCAATATGGTTCAGGAATTTACAGAGCTTGAGGGCATTATCGGAAGCATTTATGCCAAGCTCGACGGGGAAGAAGATATTGTCTGCTCCGCCATTAAAGAGCAGTACATGCCCGTTGCGAGCGGCGCCGAACTTCCCGAAACGACGACGGGTACGATCGTATCTTTAGCGGAAAAATTCGACACGATCTGCGGTCTCTTCGCTATCGGTCAAATCCCGACGGGAAGCCAGGACCCCTTTGCTCTTCGTCGTAAGGCCATCGGTATCTTACGCATGATCAACGAAAAGCGTTGGGAACTTCCCCTGAGCGAATGTATCGACGCATCTTTATTCGGTTTTGTAGATTCAATGGGCCTTGTCTTCGATGTGGAAGAAGTGAGCCGCCAAATCTTGGAATTTTTCCGCGGCCGTATTACCACCATGCTCGACGAAGAGGGTATTCGCTACGACATCGTCGAAGCCCTTAACGACATCCCCGGAGAAGACAGCCTTCGCATTTTTGAAAAGGCAACTGCTCTGCAAACTTTCTTCAGCGAAGGAGATCGCAAATCCTTCCTCGAGGCCGTTACCCGTGTAGAAAATCTGGCGTCGAAAGCAGAAACATTAGAAGGCGCCATCGACGAATCTCTAATGACGGAGACGGAATTCGCCCTTTATCGTGGCGTTTTAAGTATCGAAGACGACTTGAGCGAACTCTATGGCAAGCGAAAAGATTTAGAATATTTGGAGCTTTTAGCTACCTTAACCGAACTTATTCATAAGTACTTTGACGATGTTATGGTCATGGCGGAAGAGGAAGAGCTCAAGATTAACCGCTTGAAACTCGTGCAAAAAATCAATTCTTTAGTACAAAGGGAATTTAACGGAAAACAAATTGTCGAAAGTTAGGTGCTAAATGAAACTGACGGAGCGGCAAGAGGAAATTATCGCCATCGTAAAAGAGCGAGGACCGATTATCGGCGATGATATTGCCGGAAGTTTGGATCTTGCCAGAGGTACCATACGAAACGATCTCAGTGTCTTGACCATGCTCGGTTATTTAGACGCTCGGCCGAAAGTCGGTTACTACTATAAAGGTAAACCGGAACTCGTGCGTATACGAGATGTTCTGGAATCCATAAAAGTGGAAGAAATTATGAGTGTACCCGTAGTTCAAGACGAAAAGGCAAGCGTCTACGACGTGATCTGCACGATCTTTTTGGAGAATATCGGCACGGTCTTTATTACCCGCGACGGGGAATTAGTGGGCTGTGTTTCGCGAAAAGACTTACTTCGCTCCGCTATAGGTACGGTGGACCTGGAAAAGACGCCGATTTCCATGATCATGACGCGTATGCCCAATATTATCAGTGTAGGGCCCGAAGATTCTATTTACGAGGCCTGCATTAAAATCGAGCAAGGTGAAATCGATGCATTGCCCGTAATTTCGAGCGAGAAAGATTTAAAAGTAGTGGGACGCATCACAAAGACTAATATTAACCGTTTAATGGTAGATTTAGGGGGAGACGATGAACAGTAATCAGCCGGATCAAGACAATATATTAATGGTTTATGTTATTAGCGACAGCATCGGCGAAACCGGAGAACTTATTGCCAAGGCGTCGGTGAAGCAATTTGATACCTCGGATTTTATGATCAAGCGATTCCCCTATACCAACACGGTGGACCAAATAAAGCCGCTGTTGGAAGAGGCGGCACAATATAAAAAGTGTCTCGTTGTCTATACCAATGTGGACGCCGATACCAGAGCGTATATTAAGCGCAAAGAGAAAGAACTCCATCTTCATACGGTAGATGTTATGGGCCCGCCTATGGATCAGTTGGAGTCGATCTTAGGTTACGAACCTATGCGTCAGCCCGGGCTTATTCGCCGTTTAGACGATAACTACTTTAAAAAAGTAGAAGCCATTGAGTTTGCCGTACAATATGACGACGGAAAAGATCCGAGGGGCATTGTAAAGGCGGATATCGTCCTCGTGGGCGTCAGCCGCACATCGAAGACGCCTCTTTCCATGTACTTGGCCAACAAGCTGTATAAGGTTGCCAATGTGCCCTTAGTGCCGGAAGTGCCTGTACCGAAAGAAGTTTATAAAAAAGACAACCGTCGCCTGTTCGGGCTTGTGGCAAATTCCGAAAAGCTCTACACCATTCGCGAAGAGCGTCTCCGCGCTCTCGGGCTCAATTCCTCTGCGAAATATGCCAATGTAGATCGCATCGAGGAGGAAGTGGATTATTCCGTTCGCATTATGCGCGACATCGGATGCACTATTATCGACGTATCCAACAAGGCTATAGAAGAGACGGCGGAAATAATTAACGACTATATGCGAGAAAGATTTTAGGTGATCTTATGCTCTTAAGGGAACGCTGGGAACAGATCGAGGAGGCTATCCTTTCTGAAAAGGCGGCCCATGCCGCGGATTCCAAGGGGCGTCTTCAAAAGGAGGAGCCCTGTGAATTGAGAACTTGCTATCAGAGGGATCGAGATCGCATTATCCACTCCAAAGCTTTTCGCCGCTTAAAGCACAAGACCCACGTTTTTATCGCTCCGGAAGGAGATCACTACCGCACGCGTTTGACCCATACTCTCGAGGTGGCGCAAATCGGGCGGACCATTGCGCGAGGTCTTCGCTTAAATGAGGATCTCGTCGAGGCCATCGCCCTCGGTCACGACTTGGGGCACACGCCCTTCGGTCACTCCGGAGAAGCGGTGTTGAACGATCTGAATCCGAAAGGTTTCGATCACGCAAGGCACAGTTTGCGCGTCGTAGACCTGCTGGAATCCAAGCCCGATCGAGAGGGACTTAATCTGACCTGGGAAGTGCGAGACGGAATTTTACATCACTCCAAGGAGCAGAGCGCCAATCCGGCCCATACCTTGGAAGGTCAAATTATAAAATTCGCCGACCGCATCGCTTATTTAAACCACGACATCGACGACTCCATTCGAGCCGGTGTTCTTACATTGGATGAAATTCCGAAAGAAGTAGTGGAGATTCTAGGGACGAGCCATTCCGAGAGGATTACCGCCCTCGTAAAAAGCGTCATCGACTACGGAATCGAGGAGGATGCTATCGGAATGGGGGCGGACATTTACGGAGCCATGATTTCTTTGCGGAAGTTTATGTTCCAAAATGTATATTTCAATGAAAAGGTAAAGAGTGAAGACGGCAAAGTAGAAAGACTCATAAAAGATCTCTATTCTTACTTTATGGAGCATCGGGAAGCGATCCCGAAAGAGCATCTTATATTCGCGGAAAAACACGGCGTAAGCGACGACGATACGGTTACCGACTACATCGCCGGTATGACCGATCGCTTCGCCATAAATCTCTGGAAAGAACTGTTCGTACCAAAAGATTGGCATACGCTTTAAAAGCGAGGTGAGGAAATGGCATCGATCATCGACGACGAGATCATCGAACGAGTAAAAAGCGAAACGGATATCGTCGAGGTCATAGGGCGTTATACAAAACTTCAAAAAAAGGGACGGAGCTATATGGGGCTCTGCCCTTTCCATGGAGAAAAGACGCCCTCTTTTTCTGTGCAAGGGGAAAAAGGTTATTACCACTGCTTCGGCTGTGGCGTCGGCGGCGACGTCATTAAATTCCTCATGGAAAAAGAAGGATTGGGTTTTATTCAAGCGGTCGAGAAGCTGGCCGAAGAATTGAATATTGATTTAAAGCCTGCCTATCGAAACGACAAAATGACTCAAAAGCGTGAGCGCATCGCCGCCATGAACAGAGAGGCGGCCCTTTATTACATGGGCATCCTCAGTCGAAATCCCTATGCCCTCCGCTATTTGGAGAATAGAGGCATCGGAAAAGAAATGATCATCGCTTTCGGCCTGGGATTTGCTCCGGCAGGCGGCGATCAGATTTTAAAGCATCTTTTAGAGCGAGGATATAAAGAAGAGGAAATGTACGAGGCTAATCTCGTATCTTTTAACGAAAAGCGTAAGCAGTACTACGATCGCTTTCGCAATCGCATTATCTTTCCCATTATCGACACGAAATCCCGCGTCGTAGGTTTTGGTGGAAGAGTACTGGACGATTCCATGCCCAAATATTTAAATTCGTCGGATACGCCTCTTTATAAAAAAAGCAGAGAATTATACGGTTTGAATCGCCTGATGAAAGTAAGTAATCGGGAGCGGATTTTGTTAGTGGAAGGCTATATGGATGTCATTTCTCTCCACGCCCAAGGTATAGGCTATGCAGTAGCCAGTCTGGGCACAGCCCTTACCCGGGAACAGGCCCGTACGATGAAACGCTACGGCAAACAGGTCTATATCTGCTACGACGGTGACAGCGCAGGTCAACGGGCAACTATGCGCGCCATCGATATTTTAATGGAGGAAGACATGCGTCCCCGCATCGTCGTTTTGGACGGTGGCCATGACCCGGACGACTACATTAGAACCTACGGGAAGATAGCCTTTGAAAGTAAATTGACCCAAGGGCTCTCCGCCACCGATTATGAAGTGGGTATGCTCGAAAAGGAATATGACCTACACGATGCATCGTCACTTTCGGAGTTTTTAAATCGGGTGAGCACCGTTTTAGAAAAAATAAAGAGCCCGGTGGAGCGGGATGTCTTCGCGACGAAATATGCGGAGACCTACGGAATACGCCCCGAATCTTTTCAGGCACAAATAAAAGCGCAGCATGTAAGCCCTAAAAAAAGGGAGAAAGAAATGAATAGTCAAGACAGTTCTCATGGAGGACTGTGGATTCGCTTACTGCAGTATGCTTTAGAGGAAGAGGATTTTTACGCCATTTTGCTTAAGAGAGAGCAGTGGAAATATGTTTTGAGCGAAAAAGAAGGGGAGCTATTCCGGCGCTTGGGAGATCTCTATGGAGAGGATCTCGGGGCAGAGAAGCGGAAGCAGCGTTTTTTCGATATGTATCCTGAATTAATTGAAGGTTTTTCCGAGCTGACAAAGGGTATGGATCTAATACAGGGAGAAGCGATTGTCAACGAGCTTATTGATCGTATTTATGAAGAAGGGCTCAAGACGCGTCGCGATCAGCTTTTAAAAAATATCGAAGCCATTGAAAAAAGTGGCGAAGGAGACGGACTGGATCCCGAAACTTTAAATCAAAGATTACATGAATTAAATGAAATAAATACGCGATTACACGATATGGAGAAGGGGGATTTTGCTTAGATGACAAAGAGCAATAGTCAAATTCACGAATTTGATGAACATATAATGGAGAAAGATCCGGCCATAGAAAAACTGTTTAAAAAAGGTGTTCAAAAGGGAAGTTTGACGGCGAAAGAGGTCGTCGACGCCCTGGAAGATGTGGATCTTACCAGCGACGAAATGGACGATATTTACGCCGAGTTCGAAGATTTAGACGTAGATATTTTAAAGGACGAGGATCACGAAGAAAAAAAGGTGAAGGCCTCGGATAAAAAGAAAAAAGAAAATCCCGTGCGCAGCGGCAATGTAGACGATCCGGTGCGTATGTATTTAAAAGAGATCGGAAAGATTCCCCTACTGGAAGCGGACGAAGAAGTGGCCATCGCAAAGCGTATGGAAGCGGGAGATGAATTTGCCAAGCAGGAACTGGCCGAAGCGAATTTGCGTCTTGTAGTCAGTATCGCCAAGCGCTATGTAGGCCGCGGCATGAGCTTTTTAGATTTAATTCAAGAGGGTAACCTCGGTCTCATGAAGGCCGTCGACAAATTCGACTATAAAAAAGGTTTTAAGTTCTCCACGTACGCTACCTGGTGGATTCGTCAGGCCATTACCCGCGCTATCGCCGATCAAGCGCGAACCATTCGTATTCCCGTGCATATGGTGGAGACCATCAATAAACTTGTGCGAGTTCAACGTCAATTAGTGCAGGATTTAGGTCGAGATCCTCAGCCCGAGGAAATCGCCGAGGAAATGGGCATTACCGTTGAAAAAGTGCGTGAAATCCAAAAAATCGCTCAAGAGCCTGTCAGTTTGGAAACGCCCATCGGAGAAGAGGAAGATTCCCATTTAGGCGATTTCATTCCCGACGACGATATTTTATCTCCGCAAGAGGCGGCGACCTTTACTCTTTTAAAAGAGCAGTTAGGGGATGTGCTTACGACCCTTACAGAGAGAGAAAAGCAGGTCTTGACTCTTCGCTTCGGCTTAGAGGACGGCCGTGCACGTACTCTGGAGGAAGTAGGCAAGGAGTTTGACGTTACTCGGGAGCGGATTCGCCAAATCGAAGCAAAGGCTCTTCGAAAATTGCGCCACCCGAGCCGCAGTAAAAAATTAAAGGATTTCCTCGAATGATGCCGGAATCAAAACGCCTTAAACGGGTGCTTGAACTGGTAGAACCCGTGGAGTGCATAGGAGATATAGGTTGTGATCACGGCTATATCTCCTATGCTCTTTTAGAGGAGAATCGTGTAAAAAAAGTAATCGCAAGCGATATTTCGGCGCCCAGTCTGGAAAAAGCACGGGGTCTTTTGTCCTCGACATTTCCCGAGGAATATTATGACATAAGAGTGGGAGACGGTTTTAAACCCATGGAGTCGGGCGAATTAAACGCCGCCATTATTATGGGTATGGGCGGACGATTGATCGCCGATATTTTACAAAATGACAGGGAAAAAGTAGAGGCTTTAGATTATATGATCCTGCAGCCTATGCAGGGTGCGGAAGATCTCTTCGATTATTTAAACAGATCCGGATTCGCCTTAGTACAATCGGATCTCGTGGAGGAGAGAGAAAAATTTTATCCCATTCTCCTCGTTAAAAAAGGCGAGAACACGTTCATAGACTGGAAAAGTTTTGCCCATTACGGAGATTTTATTCCCATGGCGGAAAAAGAACTGGAGAGACTTCGAGATGTGCGCCGCGCCGTGGAAAAAAGCGGGAGAGCGGATATAATCGAAAAAGCGGAATCGGATGTCAAGCGATGGGAGGATTATCTTGAATACAGTAGAACTTGTCGATAAGCTACGGGCCTGGGCACCGGAAGAACTACAAGAGCCCTGGGATAAAACGGGCTGGCAATTGCGACTGGAAGAGCGGGAAGTGAAGAATGTAGTGGTGGCCATGGATGTTACCCGAGATGTAGTAGATCTTGCCATTGAAAAGGGTGCGGAGCTGATCCTCACTCATCACCCCTTTATTTTCTCTCCTCTCGAATATGTGGACGATGTAAGCCTTAGAGGGAAAATGGTGTGCGATCTTATTCGTCATAATATCTCCGTCTATTCATCTCACACGTCCATGGATAAAGCCAAGGGCGGCGTCAATGATCAGTGGATTGAAAAACTCGGGCTTCAAAGTGTAAGGACTTTAAGCGATGAAGACGAGCTGGGCATTATGGGGACGGCTTCATTAGATCTTGCGGATTTTAAAAATATCTTCGAAAGAGAAGCCATTACCGGCGTGCGTTGTTACGGGCGGAGAAAAGAACAGGTGGAGACCGTCGCCTTTGTCGGGGGAAGCGGCGCCGATTATATCGACGAAGCTGCACTTAAAGGAGCGGATGTTTTAATTACAGGCGATGTAAAGCACCACGACGGTCAACGGGCCTACGAAATCGGCCTTATGGTCTTGGACATAGGCCACTTCCACAGTGAAAAGGCGATTCTTGAAACCATGGCCTATTGGGTGGAAGAGGTTTCCGATGCAGCCGCTCATGTAGTAATGAACAGTCCCTTTGTCTTTGATATTTAAAGAATCCTATGGTAAAATAAGAAGTCGAGTACGTCGGTTAACTGCGCGTATGCGAGGAAAGTCCGTGCTTCACAGAGTAAGGATGCCGGATAACGTCCGGTGGGGGCGACCCCAAGGCTAGTGCAACAGAGATATACCGCCTGCAAAGGTAAGGGTGGAAAGGTGAGGTAAGAGCTCACCAGCGTATAGGCGACTATACGGCTATGTAAACCCCATTCGAAGCAAGACCGAAGTGGATTAAAGGCGATTACTCGTCGCCTCCGGTTAGGTAGGTCGCTAGAGCCTTCCGGTGACGGAAGGACCAGACAGATAGTTAACGAATACAAAACACGGCTTATAGACGTAGTCGACAAGAGCGGAGGTTTCTCCGCTTTTTTTGTACATACTTCAAAGGAGCGTAAGATGAAAAAAATACTCATTACCTTGGGGCTGATCTCCGTATTAACGGGTTGCGCAACTTTAGATCAAACACCACCGCAAAAGCCGGAACCGGAACCGCCGAAACGTGTGGAGATTGTGGCATTCGGCGATTTCATGCTACACAGACCTCAGCTCCGCGCGGCGCAATCCGGCGAGGGATACGATTTTAAGCCCATATTTCGCTATCTAACACCTTATATTCAGGAAGCGGATATCGCCATGATCAATCTGGAAACCACACTTACGGACGGTTCAAAGGGCTATACAACCTATCCTGTATTTTCTTCTCCAAAAGAAGTGGCCCGCGATTTTAAAGAAGTCGGATTCCATATTATCTCCACCGCCAATAATCACAGTTACGATAAACTAGGCCCCGGGGTGGAAAGCACATACAACTATTTAAAAGAAGCCGGTCTCGATGTAATGGGCACTCAGGTAGAAGATGCGCCGCCTTTAATAAAAGAGGTCAACGGAATGAAGTTGGGTTTTATCTGTTATACTTACGGGCTCAACGGATTCGATGATATTTTAAGAAACAGCGACAAGCCTTTCGCCGTGAATATTTTTTCCGAAGAGAAGGCGGAAAATGATATTCGCTACTTAAAAGAAAACGGCGTAGATGCTATAATTTGTTTTATACACTGGGGTGAAGAGTATCGCAAGGAGCCTACGGATCAGCAAAAAGCTCAGGCTCGTTTTTTAGCCGATCGCGGCGTGTCCCTTATACTGGGATCTCACCCCCACGTTCCTCAGGGAGTAGACAATCTGTTGACTGATGAGGGTAAGACCTTTGTCGCCTATTCCATGGGAAATTTCGTTTCCAATCAAAGGCGGGAATACATGAACCGCCGCGATGTGGAGACGGGACAAATGGTACGCGCATCCATTGTAAAGGACGAAAAGGGAACGCGCGTGGAAAGCTTCGAACCTTTAGCGACCTATGTAGATAAATACAGTGCAGGCGGTCTTCACTTTGAAGTTATCCCCGTGCGAGAAGCTCTTACGGGAGAGATACCCGTAGAGCGAATGGAATCTGTTCGCGGCCGTTTAGAAGCGGCGGAAGAGGAACACGGAAAGCGTGTAGATCCGAATTTAGTCATTCAAATGAAAAAGGAAGGGAATGAACATGAAGAAAAATAAATTGTCAGGCATTGCACTTTGTGCTTTAGCTCTCGCAACCGGTCTAACACAAATCGCCTATGCATCGTCTTTCACTGATGTTTCGGACACTCACTGGGCCCGTCCCTATATTGAAGAGTTGAGCTCCGCCGGCGTATTAAAGGGATTCCCCGACGGGACTTTTAAACCGAATGATCCGGTATCCCTGTCCGAAACTTTCTCCCTAATCAAGGGAATCAAGAATCCGACGAAAGCGGAGTTGCGTCAAGCCGTCCTTTCCTACGGAAATATGGCACGCCGCGCCGGTGTCGAGGATTGGGCTTATGAAGCGGCAGCCTATGCTTTGGAACAACGTGTCATTACGGAGAAGCAAATAATGGATGCGGGCAAGGCAGGAGCCTTCGAGCGTCCGAGAAAGAGTTACCCGACGAGACGGGAAATCGCATCCTATTATGCTCGGGCCCTTCGCGTGCCCCGCAATGGAGATCTCAGCATCTTGAAGCTGGCCGACCTGGATTCACTGGGTACTATTGGCGATCAGTTCGATCAGCCGGTTCCCGTGGCGGAATATGTGGCGGCTCTCGTTAAGATTAATGTTCTCGCGCCGGAGGGAAGCGACGGAAAATTTGAAGGAGATCGCCCCATTCGCAGAAGCGAAATGGCGAGAATTACAAAAGCGGCCAACGATTATACGCCCCCTGCACGCAAGGAGCGTAAGGTCGTTATCTATACCCGCGACGATTGCCGTTACTGCAATATGGCGAAGGTATTTTTAACTGACACTCTGAAAACATCTTATGTAGAAAAAAACGTAGAAACCGATGAAAAGGCCTTGGAAGAATTTCAATCGAAAGGCTATCACTCCGTCCCCATGATCGAAGTGGACGATGTAGTGCTGGAAGGCTTTAGCCCCTTTAAGCTTATGAGTGTTTTTGAACAGGAATAATAAGAGGATCCCCGCGGAAAACTGCGGGGATTTTTCATGAGATTTTGTTAAAATAGATAAGGTATATCAGAAAGGAGAATGAATGAAACGATCAAATCAGTTTGTGGCTTTTTTCCTCGCCTTTATCATCTTGCTGACGCCGGCGACGGCCTTTGCAGAGAAAGAGCCGCAGATCAGCGCCCGCGGTGCTATCGTTATGGATTACGATACGGGGCAAGTACTTTACGAAAAAAATGCAGATAAAGTTTTTTCGGCAGCGTCCATGACCAAGGTCATGACCGCCTATTTAATTTTAGACAGTATCAAGTCCGGCGAAATAAGCTGGGATACCCTAATTCCCATTTCCGAAAATGCTCGCAACAAATCTCCCTGGGATAAAACAAATTTTTCCGACGAGGAACGACTGGGCGACTTGTTCGAGCCTTATCTTATTAGAAGCAATAATCAGATGGGAATCGCTATGGCGGAATACTTGGGAGGCGGTTCTGAAGCGGTTTTTGCAGAAAGGATGAATGAAAAAGCGAGAGATCTCGGCATTGACGCCCGCTATACAGAGGCCAACGGGCTCAAGCCCAATCGCGTCACGCCTCGGGCCCAGGCTCTTTTAACTCGCGCCATAATTCACGATTATCCGGACATTTTGAATACGACCTCCAAGCACGAGACGCTCTATAAAGAGCAGGTGTATCGCTCCACTAATAAGTTTTATAGAGATTTTCGATATTTCAAAGGGATCAACGGATTTAAAACGGGCACGGCATCTTATGCAGGGCAATGCCTGACGGCGACCTACACGAAAAAGGGACGCCGATTGATTTCCGTTGTCATGGGATCCACGGGGAAGGATCGACGCTACCACGACACCATGGCGATTTTAAATTATGCTATGAGCTTTTATTCCACCTCTAATTGGGCGAATAAGGTGCCTGCCCTAGCGGACCGTGAGGGAATGAATACGGCGGCTTACAGAAACCTTACCAGTTTCCAGGGGAGAGAGGCTATGAGCCGAGGAGAGTTTACTCTCTTGATGGCCCTCGCTATGAAGCTTCCCTTGGTCGACGGAGATACGGGATTTGACGATATTTCGGATGAGGTCTATTACAAAAACGCCATAGTTGCGGCGAAAAGGGCGGGCCTTATCGACGGATACGGCGACGGCAGCTTCCGACCGGATCAGCTCATTACACGAGAAGAAATGGCCCGCATCGTCTACGTCGCCATGAAATACGACGATTCCGGGGCTCGACTTCCCTTTAAAGATCGAGACAAGATTCATCCCGTGCACCGTAAAGCCGTGGCGGGTTTAACGGCTCGAAAAATTTTACACGGACGCAGCGGCGGAATCTTCGATCCCAAGGGAACGGCGAGTCGAGAGGAAGCGACACTTATGATGCTGAATCTTAAAGATCAGTTACAGTGAGGAGCGAATAAAGATGATTAAAAATGGAAAGAGAATCAGTTCCTCCGATGTGGCCGTCGGATGTATTGGCGCCGGCTATATAATTTTGAAGCTTGTTGCAATTTATAAAAAGATTGAGAGTACGCAATTGGATCTTATATTCCTATGCGGCTTACTCGGTTCAGAGGTGTACCGCTTTAAATCTTCTTTGAGTGAGAGGACTTTTTATGAAAATACGGGACGTGGAATTATTGTCGCGGGGCTCATTATTATGTTTATCTCCAAATTACAAAATTTTTTCTCGCTATAACAATCCAATTGCCAATTCTTTTCTAAGCCTCTTTTAAATCTGATCCCCGGGCCTTAAGGACAGACGGGCCTATGGTATAATAAGGTCCGTAAAAAAGTGTAAATTAATTGGGAGGAAATTATGAATAAAATAAAACGTTGGGCGACGACCGCCCTTGCGGTGGCCATGGTGGCCATTGCCGCCGTGCCGGTATTTGCCGATGCGGTGGAGGGAGATGTTATTTTATCTCTCGGACAAAATTTAACGGACGCTCAGAGGGAGGAACTTAAAGAACGATTCGGCGCCAAAGAAGGGGACCAAATCATCGAGGTTACCAATGAAGAAGAGCATAAGTATCTCGGCGAGTTTGTACCCGAGGCGAAGATCGGTTCCAAGGCTATCTCCAGTGCCAAAATCGAGTATACGAAGCCCGGAAGCGGCATTCACGTGGAAACTTCCGAGCGCATCAAATTCATTACCGACGATATGTACCGCCAAGCTTTGGAAACTGCAGGGGTTAAGGACGCCAATATTACCGTGGATGCGCCGGTGAATGTTTCGGGAACGGCGGCTCTTACGGGAATCATGAAAGCTTATGAGGTTACCAGCGGCAAGAAGATCAGCGACGATGTGAAGAAGGCCGCCAATGAAGAGATGGTCGTCACATCGGACCTCGCTAATGATGTCGGTGCGGAAAAGGCCGCCGGCTTCATAAAGGAAGTAAAGGAACAGGTAGCCGCCAATGCGCCGAAATCCCGGGAAGAAGTACAGTCCATTATCGTGAACATTTCCAACGAATTTAACATTAATCTTTCCGAACAACAAAAGGAAGATTTGACGGACTTCTTCGATCGCTTAAGAAAAACCGACATCGACTGGAACGGCATCGCCGAAAAGGCGAAAGGTGCCGCCGGCCAGGCGAAAGAATATCTCGGTAGCGAAGAAGGACAAAGCATGCTCATGTCCATTAAAAGCGCCATCGGTCGTTTTATCGACTGGATCGCTTCTCTATTCAGATAATGAATAAAAGGTTCTCAATCGACGATTATAGTCGACAGAGAACCTTTTTTATTGGAGAGATTTCAGTCGAAGTTTCGCAAAAAAAGAGCCCGGCGATACCGAGCTCTAAAATGGGAGTTTTTACTTTTGAGTTTTGCAATTTTCCAAGAAGCGTTCGCCTACGCGATAAATATCGCCGGCGCCCATGGTAAGGATCACGTCTCCCGGTCTGGATTTTTCCATAATATAATCCAAAATATCGTCTTGCTCGCCGATATAGAGGGCCTGGTCGTGATTGGCTTTTACCGCATCCACTAATGTTTTCGAGTGAATATCGCCGTAATCTTTTTCTCTCGCCGCGTAAATATCGGCAATGATCGTAATATCCGATTCCTTAAAGCTATGGCTGAAGCTGTCCAAGAGCAGCTTCGTGCGCGTATAGGTGTGGGGTTGGAAAATACAGATCAGACGATTGGTGACCGTGGGTTTTAAGGCGTGGAGAGTTGAGGCGATTTCCGTCGGGTGATGTGCGTAATCGTCGATGACGCGAACATCGTCGACGACGCCTTTAAACTCTAAGCGTCTCCCGACGCCGTGGTATTTCTGCACACCTGCCACGGCCTCTTCGATGGCGATTCCGTTTTCGACGCAGGCCGCAATGGCCGCCAGGGAATTGGTAACATTGTGCAGCCCCATGGTGTTCATGGCCACTTCTCCGCAGTTCTTCCCGCGAATGTAAAGTTCGTAGCGTATATGGCCGGTTATGGGATCGACGTCGAGGTTTTTCGCCATGTAATCCGCATCGCTCTTAATACTGATGGTGACGATGTCGGCCTCGGTGGCATTTCGCATGCTGTAGGCTCTTTCGTCGTCCTTATTTAAGATTAATGTATCGCCCTTGCCTAAATTGCCGGCGTATTGCCTGAAAGTATCTAAGATATGATCGATATTATCGAAGAAATCCAGGTGGTCCTCGTCGATATTTAAGATAATCGCCGTGGAGGGGAAATACTTCAATACATTGGCACGATATTCGCAGGCCTCCGTGAGGAAGAAATCGCCGGTGCCGATACGCACATTGCCGCTGATTTCGCCGAGGTTTCCGCCCACCATAATGGTAGGGGAAAAGGGGGCGTCTTTAATGGCGGTGGCGATCATGGACGTGGTGGTCGTCTTGCCGTGAGTACCCGATACGGCGACAGAAACATGAAAGTTTCGCATTACGGAGCCTAAAAAAGTGGCACGGTCCACGATGTCGATCTTTTGCTGAACCGCCGCACGATATTCGGGATTGTCCATGTGGATGGCGTCTGTATAGACGATGAGATCGGCGCCTTCGATTTGAGAAGGATCGTGGCCTTCATAGACGGTAATGCCGAGCTCTTTAAGATGATCGGTAATGGAGGAGGTTTTCTGATCGCTGCCGGAAATGCTATAACCTTTTGAAAGCATTAATGCCGCCAAGCCGGACATACTGATGCCACCGATGCCGATAAAGTGAATGTGGTGGTAGTGGTCCGTACCAAATTCAAACTGAAACATATTTTCCTCGCTTCCTTAGTTTGTGTTTAAAGAATGTAATAAAAAAATTGCGGAAAAATCCGCAATTTCATTATTTTCCGGAATAGAACTCGACGATCAGTTGATCTTCGATTTCAATGGGAATATCTTCACGAGCGGGTTCGGAACTTAAGGTTGCCTTATTGTTCTTTTCCTTCGTGATATAGGGATAGCTGTTGACGAAGTTGTTTTCAAAGTTTTCTTTGAACATGTCAACTTTACGTCCACGTTCACTTAAGGAAATAACATCGCCGACTTCTACACGGTAGGAGGGGATGTTGACTTTTTGTCCGTTAACGTGAATGTGACCGTGGGTTACCATTTGTCTAGCTTGACGAATGGAGGATGCAAATCCCATACGATACGTTAAATTATCTAAGCGGACTTCTAAGCGCTTAACCAGTGCGGGACCGGTTTCTTCTTCGGCTTTTTGAGCTTCTGTAACATAGCGGAAAAATTGTTTTTCCATGACGCCGTAGTATGCTCTAAGTCTTTGTTTTTCCAATAATTGTTTACCGTATTCGGTTAACTTCTTATCGGAACGAGCGGTACCTCTACCTGCTCTGTTCATTGCTTTCGGGTGTCCACATACGTTAAGACCTAATCTTCTGGATTGTTTAAATCTAGGTCCCATCATTTTTGCCATTATCTTTCACTCCTAAATTATTATTTGCCGCGATAATTTAGAACCTCAATTATTATATAAGATAGATTTCCGTATGTAAAGGGCTTATTCCCTTAACATGAGGACTTTTCCTTATGTTATACTACCCATAAGAGAAAAAAGAGGTGGAACATGCATACTATTTTTAAAAACACGCGTTTTATCGACGTCATCGAGGGCGTCGTGAGAGAGAACAAAGACATCGAAATAAAAGACGGCAAGATTATGACCATTGCCGAGGGCGGAAGCTTAAAAGTCGGAGAGGAAATCGACGGATCCCATCTTCTCCTCGTGCCCGGCTTCGTCAACGCCCACACCCATCTCGGTATGAGTTATTTCAGAAACTATGCCGACGATATGGATTTAAATACTTGGCTTACGACGGCGATCTGGCCTTTGGAGGCTCATTTAACGCCGGACGATATTTACTGGGCGAGCCTCCTCTCCATGGCCGAGGGCATTCGTTCCGGCGCCACGACTTTCTGCGATATGTATTATGAACTGGATCGCGTCGCCGATGCCGCTGTGGAGATCGGCATGCGAGGTCTTTTAACCCGCGGTCTGACGGATATCGACGGCAGCGGCGAGGAGAAACTGGAAGAGACTCGCATGCTGTACGCTTCCTGCCACGGCAAGGGGAACGATCTAGTTCGCGTGGCGCCTGCACCTCACGCCATTTATACCTGTAGCGGCGAGTACATTCAGGATATTATTTCACTCGCCAAAGAAATGGACGGACTTTTACATCTTCACGCTTCGGAAACGAAAAAAGAAGTAGAAGACAGTGTGGCAAATTACGGCAAGACGCCCGTAGATTATATGATGGGCCTCGGCCTCGGCGAGGTGCATACGATCGCCGCTCACTGTGTCCACATGACGGAAGAGGAAATGGATCTTGTAGATAAATCGAAATTCTTCCCGGTGTACAATCCCTCCAGTAATTTAAAATTGGCCAGCGGTTTTACGCCGGTGCAAACATTCCTCGAGAAGGGCTTCCGCGTGGCCTTGGGCACCGACGGCGACAGCTCCAATAATAATCAGAACATGCTCGAAGAAATGCACATTGCGAGCATCGTCAATAAGGCGGTCACCATGGATCCAGAGGCAGTTTCTGCGGCGGATGTCATTCGCATGGCCACCATTAACGGCGCCTACGCCCTCGGACGTGAAGATGAAATCGGCTCCATCGAAGAGGGAAAGAAGGCGGACATCGCCTGCTTCGATTTAAATTCGCCGAGCTTTACGCCCATTAACAATTTAATCAGCGCCCTTTGCTATTCCGCTCAATCGGAAGATGTGAAGCACGTTATGATCGACGGGGAGTTCGTTATGCGGGACAGACAGTTTACCCGCGTGGATCTCGATGAGATTCGCCGCCAAGTTGAAGAAAAGTTCCAAGCGCTCCTCGAGCGTAAAGCCCAAAAAGAAAATGAAAGAGCCTAACTAAAAGGAGATCTTTATGGATAAAAAAATAGTATTTTCGGCCATTCAACCTTCCGGGAGCTTAACCATCGGCAATTATTTGGGAGCTCTCAGCAATTTTGCCGATCTGCAAAAGGATTATAACTGTCTCTACTGCGTCGCCGATATGCACGCCATTACCGTGCCTCAAAAGCCGGCGGATTTACGACGCCGCACATTGGATCTGATCGCCCTTTACGTAGCCTGCGGCATCGATCCCGAAGAAAGCATTCTCTACATTCAATCCCAAGTTCCGGAGCATGCGGAGCTCGCCTGGGTTCTGAACACTATTACCTCCGTGGGCCAATTAAATCGCATGACCCAATTTAAGGATAAATCCCAAAAACAGAAAGAGATCTATGCCGGTCTCTTAAACTACCCGGTGCTCATGGTAGCGGATATTTTGCTATACCAAACCTCTTTCGTGCCCGTGGGGGAAGACCAACGTCAACATATCGAGCTCACTCGCGATATTGCCGAGCGGTTCAACACGCGCTATTCGCCGACGTTCACCGTGCCGGACATTTTAGCGCCGAAGGTTGGGGCACGGATCATGAGTCTTCAAGATCCTACGTCTAAAATGAGCAAATCCGATGTGGACGAAAATGCCTATATTTTAATTTTGGACGAACCCGATGTCATTCGCCGCAAGATTAAACGGGCCGTTACGGACTCTGTCGGCGAAGTTCACTACACCGACGAGCAGCCGGGGGTAAAAAATCTCCTGGACATTTACTGCTCCTTTAAACACATTACCCCCGAAGAGGCGGAAAAAGAGTTTGCCCAAGCGAATTACGGCGAATTAAAAGAAGCCGTGGCGGAAGCCGTAGTGGAAGGGCTCGCTCCGGTTCAGGCACGTTATAAAGAAATTCGCGAAGATAAGGAAATGCTCGAATCGATTTGCAGAACCGGCGCTGAAAAAGCTTCTCGCTTGGCACAACGGACCCTTCGAAAAGTCTATCGCAAGGTAGGGTTTGCGCAGTTTTAAACATTCCTTGACGCACGTCGGGAAAGTTTCTATAATGAATGTAACTATTTGGTAGGGGAGGAGTAGGTCCCATTTTCGCTCAAGAGAGATTGCGTGTGGTGTGAGCAATTGCGAAAACGACTGAAGGTCGCCCTTACGACATTTGCGAAGGCAACGGTACTCGCCGTTATAGAGTTTGAGCGCCGCATTTTGCGGAACAAAGGTGGTACCGCGGAAACCCCGTCCTTTTAAGGATGGGGTTTTTTCTATTGAGAGGAGGATTTATGAACGATATGCAAAAAACATATGATCCGAAAGATTTTGAAGAGAGAATTTATAAGGCGTGGATGGATCACGGCGCCTTTACACCGGACAGAGAAAAAGATCAGGCAGAAGGCAAAAAAACCTTTACCATCGTCATGCCGCCGCCAAATGTAACGGGTAATCTCCACATGGGCCACGCCATGAACAATACGTTGCAGGATATTTTAATTCGCTTTAAGCGCCTGAAAGGTTACAGTGCCCTTTGGATTCCCGGCACCGACCACGCGTCGATCTCCACGGAAGTAAAAGTTGTGGAACGTCTTCGCGAACAGGGAAAGACAAAGGAAAGTCTGGGACGTGAAAAGTTTCTGGAAGAAGCGTGGGCATGGACGGAAGAATACGGCGGCAATATTAAGAATCAGTTGAAAAAGCTGGGCGTGTCCTGCGACTGGTCCAGAGATCGCTTCACATTAGATGAAGGTCTTTCGAAAGCCGTCGAAGAATTTTTCTTCCGCCTCTATGAAAAAGATTTAATTTACAGAGGCAATCGCATTATCAACTGGTGTCCCCACGACAAGACTGCCCTATCCGACGCGGAAGTGGAACACGAGGATGAAGACGGCAAAATGTGGACTTTCCGCTATCCCATCGAAGGGGAAGAGGGAGAGATTTTAATTTCCACTACCCGTCCGGAGACCATTCCCGGGGACTTGGCGGTGGCCGTCAATCCGGAAGACGATCGCTATAAAGATTTGGTCGGCAAGCACGTCCACCTGCCTTTGTTCGATCGTACGATCCCCATCGTCGCCGACGATTATGTCGATTCCGAATTCGGTACGGGCGCGGTTAAAATTACCCCGTCCCACGACCCTAACGACTTCGGCGTCGGGGAGCGTCACGATTTAGGTCAGTTCCTCATTATGGACGAAACGGCGCACCTTAATGAAAACGCAGGGAAATACGCGGGAATGGAACGCTCGGAAGCTCGAAAAGCCATCGTCGCCGATATGGATGCCGAGGGTTATCTCGTAAAAATCGAAGATCATCACCACGCCGTCGGCCACTGCGAGCGCTGTAAGACCGTTATCGAGCCTATGCTCAGCAATCAGTGGTTTGTCGCCATGGAAAAACTGGCGAAACCCGCCCTGGAAGCCTATAAAAAGGGCGATCTCCACTTTGTGCCCGATCGCTTCGGCAAGATCTACACCCACTGGCTCGAAAATATCCGCGACTGGTGCATTTCCAGACAACTTTGGTGGGGCCATCGCCTGCCCGTCTATTACTGCGACGATTGCGGCGAGGTCATAGTATCGAGAGAGAATGTAGAAGAGTGTACCTCTTGCCACAGCCATAATATACGCCAAGACGAGGATACCCTGGACACCTGGTTCAGTTCCGCTCTTTGGGCTTTCTCCACTATGGGCTGGCCCGAAAACACGGAAGATTTAAAATACTACTATCCCACTGACGTTCTCGTCACGGGCTACGATATTATTTTCTTCTGGGTCATCCGCATGGTCTTCTCCGCCCTCGAACTTACGGACGAACTTCCCTTCACGGATGTTTATTTGACGGGCCTCGTTCGCGATGAACAGGGCCGCAAAATGAGCAAGAGCTTAGGCAACGGTATCGACCCCTTGGATGTTATCGCCGAGTACGGCGCCGACGCTTTGCGCTTTACCCTCGTGACGGGCACCACGCCGGGCAATGATATGCGCTTCAGCTATAAACGTGTGGAAAACAACCGTAATTTCTGCAATAAGCTATGGAATGCATCCCGCTTTGTGCTCATGAATCTCCCCGAAGACTTCAAATATTCCAAGGTACAAAAAGATAAACTTCGAGGCGAAGATCGTTGGATCTTAACCCGTCTCGATGAAACTGTAGCCGATGTGGAGGCGAAGATCGAAAAATACGACATCGGCCTCGCCGCCGAAGCGGTCCACGATTTTATTTGGGACGAATACTGCGACTGGTATATTGAGATGGTAAAACCCCGCCTTTACGGCGACGATATCGATGACAGGGAAGTGGTCTATGGGGTTCTCCTCGATGTGCTCGAAAAGATCCTTATTATGCTTCATCCCTTTATGCCCTTCATTACGGAAGAGATTTATTCCTTCCTTCCCGGCACCGAAGGGGAATTAATCAGCGCCCAGTGGCCCGAATCCGGCGTCTATGCCTTTGACCAAGATGTTCAAAGTATTGCGGTGGTTCGGGAAGCCATTCGCGGCATCCGCAACGCCAAGGCTGAAATGGACATCGAGCCCCATCGCAAGAGCAAGCTCTACGTTTTAACGGGCGACGAGGATCGAAAGGCTCTTTATAAAGAAATGGAAGGTCATTTCGTAAACCTTGCCAATATTACCGAAATCGAACTAATCGACAATCGCCAAGACGTATCGGACGATGTTATTTCCGTCGTGACGGAAAAGGCGGAACTTTTCCTACCCATGAAAGATCTTGTAGATTATGCAAAAGAAGCGGAACGCTTGGCACGGGATATCGAGAAGACGAAATCTGAAATTGAACGGGCGGATAAAAAACTTGCCAACGAAAATTTCGTCAACAAAGCGAAACCGGAGGTTGTAGATAAAGAAAGAGAAAAACTTCAAAACCATAAAAATAATCTTTCGAACTTACAAGAGCGCATGGCGTTCGTACAATCACAGATCGATAAATAAGATAAAAGCGCCTTTTTACAAAAACTCTCATCTTTTTTGCATATTTCATCAAGCAATGGGTAAACTTACAATGTAAACGAAAAGCAGTATTGTATATTTGGGAGGCTAACATGAGAAAAGGAAAAAAGGCGCTTGACATTATAGTAGCCATCATTCTTCTCGTCTTTGCCTGTATTTGTTTCTTTTCGATCTATGGCAATTTAATCGGCATGGATTCGGCGCAACAGAGTCTGCTCTCGGCTTTGAATCAAGAGTGGGGCTTTTACACCTTGGCCGTTTTAGCGTCGATTACTGCGGCCTACGGCCTGTTCCTCTTTCTTCGTGCTCTAATTACGAAGACAAGGGAACGCAGCATTCGAATGAAAAATGCCGACGGTGAAGTCTACCTCACGGAATCTTCCGTGGAATCGGTTGTGGATTATTCGGTGCGCAGTTTCCACCAAGTCTCCAGACCTGAAGTGGAAGTAAGCATTCACGGCGGAAAAAATCCGACGGTGCGCTCTAAGGTTGCCTGTAGGGTGAGAGAAGAGGAAGATCTCCAAACTCTCGCGCAAAACATTCAATCGCGCGTGCGCCAAGACCTGGAAACCTATGTCGGATTTCCCGTAGGCGATGTGGAAGTAACATTTACGGATCCTGATGAACCTGAAACAGAAAAGGTCGCGGGGTGATGAGATGAGACTATTTACGCAAAATTCTGAAAATCAATTCAACTATATCGGCGATTACGATATCGCACCGTCGGGACAATTGATCGACGGCCGTAGCGGTAGCCCCATGTCGGGGAATGCGATGGCGGGAAGTACGAAACGCTTCTTCAATCGCTATAAAAAGACCACCATCGGTATGGTGATCGGGCTGATTGTGGGTATATTGTTTATTACCATTGGATTTTTCAAAACCTTATTACTCGCCATATTAATCGGCGTCGGTTTTGTCGTGGGCGGTTTCTTTGACCGTAATCCAATCGTTATGAAGTTTTTAAAGAACCTGGGCTAAGAAAGGAAGTTTATAATGGCTAACAATTATGACAACAAAAAAGACATTAAAGAAGAATTAAAAGATGTACCGGAAGTACCGGGCGAAGAAGCAGTAGAAGAAGATCACCGCGATTCCTTAGTATTCAACGATTCCGTCGTAGAAAAGATCGTTTCCCTCGCAGCGAGAGAAATCAAAGGCGTTCTCGATCTTAAGGGCGGCTTAATCTCCGGCATTACCGAAAGTTTCGGCGGTTCCGATTCCACCAAGGGCGTAGACGCCACTATTAACGACAAAGATGTCGTATTGGATGTAAAAATGCTTCTCGAGTTCGGCCAATCCGCTCCCCGCATTTTTGACGAATTGAAACAATACGCTTCCCAACAATTAAAACTTATGACCGGCTTAAATCTTGTAGAATTAAACGTCGAAGTTGTCGATGTTTTAACTCGTAAAGATTTCGAAGAAAAGAAACAAAAGAACAGAGCCAATCAATTAGGCAGTAATGCAGCCGGCAATGTAAACAAGGGAAATTACGATAGCCAATGGTAATCATCAAAAAAGCGAGCACTAGATGCTCGCTTTTTTGATGCATTGAATTAAGTTTTCGATGATGGCCTCTTTATGCTCTTCATCTGTAACCGTCGCCATAGAATTTAGGATCGATAGAGAAAATACCATCTCCCCATCGATTCTTTTTTCGTACGTCGTGTGGTCTTCTTCGTGGGTTATGCGGTAATCCACATTTTCTACATGCAATACCTTAACATCGTCGTCATTTAATTGATCGGAAAACATAGCGAAAGCTTCTTCGCCTTCTTGAGTAAGAATTAATGTTTCGTCTCGTTCTACGAGGAAATCGGCCTCGATAAGCTCCAGAATATACTGGCACAGAAAAAAATAATTCATCCGACCCTCGGAAAGGATAGCGTCTTGGAGGGCGCGTCGTGTCATTTTGCCGCCACCCTGTTTAATGGATGCCAAGATATACAGTTTATCCGATGCCAATGTATGGATGGGTACACTCTTCATATTATCACCTACAAGAATTATACCATTGATCGGAGAATCAAGCGCGTGATTCTGTTATAATGAGTTAATAGCTATAAGGAGGACAATATGAAAGGAAAAGAACGCGTTTTATATTCGGAAGAAGTGATCAAAAGCCGCGTCGCCGAAATGGCGAAGACAATCGACGAGTATTATGACGGAAAGGAAATTCTCGTCATCGGCCTGCTCCGTGGATGTTTCGTCTTTTGCTCGGACCTGGTTCGCGCCATGGAAAGTAAGATGGAAGTGGATTTTATGACCACTTCCAGTTATGAAGATGAATTTTCTTCATCCGGCGAAGTAAAGCTTTTCAGCGATTTGCGCGCCGATGTAAAGGGAAGAGATGTGCTGATCGTCGACGATATTATCGACACGGGCCACACTTTGGAGACGGTGGTAAAATCCATTAGCGCCATGGAACCTGCTTCTGTAAAGACGGCGGTTATGCTCGATAAGCCATCGAGACGGGAAGTGGATTATGCCGCAGACTTTACGGGCTTTACAATCGACGATGTATTTATCGTAGGATATGGATTGAATTATGGTCCCTATTACAGAAACAAACCCTATATCTACACCTACGAAGAAGACTAATTTTTTAGTATTACTTTACGGCGTCTTAGGAGCGGCTGTTTTATTTTTAGCCTTGGGGCCCCTACTTTCACGAAGGGATCCTCTCTGGGGCGTGGTGTTGACGGAATTCATCGCCATCGGGTTGCCGGCGATTTATTGTCGGAAGCGGTTTCGCACAAAAGAGCGAAAGGCTATGAGCTTAAAAGAGGCGGCTATTTTAACCGTGGCTCTTTTCCCGGTCATCCTCGTGATCAACGGACTTTTTCTCGAAGGACTCAATCAATTATTGCCCCTGGAAAATCAAAATTTGGACATTATAAAGTCCAATGGATCACTGATAAAGCAGCTCATTACTTTGGCAATTATCCCCGCGTTTTTCGAAGAGCTCTTCTTCCGATCCGTCATTTGCGAGCAATTTGCAAGGCGAAGCCCCATGGGGAGCGTATTGTTTTCGGCGATTCTCTTCGCTCTATTCCACTTTCAGTGGCAAAACAGTATGGCGCCTTTTTTATTCGGCCTGGCCCTCGGATATATTTACCTTTACGGCGGATTGAAAGCATCGGTTTTTTCACATTTTCTATATAATTTCTGCTCCATTTTGTTCGTTCGCTCTTTCAGCGAATCCTGGATGAAAACATTAGGCGATCTCGCCCTGGTGAGGGGAATGGGCGGCGTGAAAAATTTTATGACCCTCGTGCTCCTCGCGGGGAGCGCCCTGGGAATTTTTATTATTCTACGAAAATCTTCTAAGCGCCCCTTACCTAAGGGAGGCGCCGTTGTTCGCGGGAAGGAATGGATCCCCGTGGCGGCCCTCGTGCTCGTCTACGTAATTAAAACTTTCGCATAGGAGGTAGTAATGGACGGTTTTGATCAAGCGGTTAAACTATTCAAAGAAGCTAAATATGCCATTTGCCTGACAGGCGCAGGCATTTCCACGGAGTCGGGTATTCCGGATTTTCGAAGCAATCGAGGTTATTACACCAATTTCATCCCGGAAGACGCCCTTTCTGTCGGGGTTATGGAATCGGATCCCAAGCGTTTTTACAGCGAAGGCTACACGATTTTAAAAGACCTCGAGGGAAAAGAACCGAATCCCGGTCACAAGGCACTGGCGGCCATGCAGGAGAAAGGCTTTTTACACGAAATTGTTACGCAAAACATCGACGATCTCCATCAGCGAGGTGGCGCGAAAAATGTGCTTCAGGTGCACGGCGACGCGTCCACTGCCCGTTGTGAGTATTGCCATTATCATACGAATTTTGCCGAATTCGACAAGCAGGTGAAGGCGGGAAATATTCCGCCGAAATGCCCGGAATGCGGACACGATATGCGCACCAATGTGGTTTTGTTCGGCGACGCCATGCCGCCGGCATTTGATGCGGCGGTAAAGGCTGCTGAAAAGGCGGATCTTATGCTCGTCGTGGGAAGTTCCCTCCAGGTCATGCCCGTTGCGTATTTGCCCCGCCTTGCCGAACATTTAATTATCGTCAATCAAGGCTCCACTCCCTACGATCACCAAGCGGATGTCATCTTCAAGGGAAGTGCGGCGGACGTACTCGTGGAGCTGGAGAAGCGCTTAAATGAATAGCTACACGACATTCAGTCAGATTTATGACTCGGTGATGGACAATTACGACTATGACCGAGTTTTTCAATGGTTGAAATCCCTTATGCCGGAAAAAAGGGAATTAGAGATCCTCGAAATGGCTATGGGTACCGGAAGGTTAACGGAAAAACTTGCCGACATCGGAAAGGTGACGGGATTCGACTATTCAGCCGATATGCTTGCATTGGCCGAGGAGCGCTTAAGGGGGAGAGGCGTTCCCCTTCTTCAATTGGATTTAAGGACCTTCGACATAAATAAAACCTACGATTGCATACTTTGTCTCTGTGACGGTATGAATTATTTAAAGAGTGATGAAGAACTTCTCCAAAGTTTTTTGAGAGTGGAAAAGCACTTAAAAAAAGGCGGACTTTTCGTATTCGATATGAACACTCATGTGCGCTTTTCAGATTACGGAAACTTTACGGAAATGCGAGAGGAAGATAATTTTACCCTGATCTGGGAAAATGACTACGATCCTCCCGTGAACGAGTATTGCATTACCATGTTTGTTCGAGATAAAGATGGAAAATACGACCGCTATCGAGAGATCCACGAGGAGCGGGCTTTTGACCGACAACAAGTGGAATCCCTCTTAAGGGAGGCGGGTCTGAAGCTCATAGAAGCATACGACGGCTATACGGATAGAAAAGCCCACGACAAAACGGAACGGATTTGTTATGTGGTAGAGAAAAATTAAAAGGAGTATATGTGAAAGATATTTGTATTCGTGCGATTAATGAAACAGGCACCATTAAGGTAAGTGTCGTAACGGCCACGGCCCTCGTGGAGACGGCGCACATTACCCACCAGACATCGGCGACGGCCACGGCGGCTTTAGGTCGCAGTTTAATCGCCGGCATTTTGCTACGCAATAAATTAAAGAACGACAATGATTCTCTTACGATGATCATCGACGGGGGAGGACCTCTCGGACGCATCGTGGTGACGGGTAAAAACGACGGGCATGTCAAAGGTTATGTAGATCACCCCATGGTGGACCTTCCTACGAGGGGAACTGACGGCAAGCTCGACGTCAGCGGCATCGTCGGCCTTCCGGGAACTTTGACCGTGACGATGGATCTGGGTATGCGTCAGCCCTATACGGGGAAAGTATCTCTGGCTACGGGAGAAATCGGTGACGATGTGGCGGCTTATTTATTTCAATCGGAACAAATCCCTTCGGCAGTAGGTCTCGGCGTTTCCGTGGATACAGATTTAAGTGTAAAAAAAGCCGGCGGCTTTATTGTGGAAATTATGCCCGGCGCAACAAACGAAGAAATCTCGGAATTGGAGGCCATGCTTAAAGAAGTGAAGTCCGTTACGGAGCTCTTGGAAGAAGGTCTCGATGCAAAAGGTTTAATGAATGCTATCTTGCCTAATTTAGACCTGAAGATTTTAAGCGAAGCACCCGTAGCCTTCGTCTGCGAGTGTTCGAAAGATAAAGTGGCCGATTCCATCGCCGCATTACCCGACAGCGACATTCGGGAAATGATGGAAGAGGATCACGGAGCCGAAGCCGTTTGCCATTTCTGTAATCGTCGCTACGAATTTAGCGAAGAGGAACTGGAAAGTATGTTATCGGCGGATAAAGAATAAGCTTTGCAGATTTTTAATTGGGGCTTGACAGCTTCATGAAATTTCTGTAATATAGACAAAGGTTGTTAAACAACCTTGCCCGGATAGCTCAGTCGGTAGAGCAGCAGACTGAAAATCTGCGTGTCGCTGGTTCGATTCCGGCTCCGGGCACCAGTGCGGAAGTGGCTCAGTGGTAGAGCATCGCCTTGCCAAGGCGAGGGTCGCGAGTTCGAATCTCGTCTTCCGCTCCATAGCTCGGTTTTTACCGGGCTTTTTTTATACTCTTTTTTAGTTTTTTAAAATAACCGGACTTTCGCATCGACTTTAAACGAATGGAAGAAGTTTAAGTAAAAGCATTTATCTGTTTAACAAAAAAGGCTCAAAACTATCCTGCTGGGAACACATCTCCAACGGACAGTTAAGAGCCTTTCATTTGCAATAAAAAAAACCGCCGAGGTTTCTCGACGGTTTTGGAGGCGACACCCGGACTTGAACCGGGGATAAGGGTGTTGCAGACCCGCGCCTTACCACTTGGCTATGTCGCCGCAACTCATTACTTGTTAAGTATAACATAGGCTTTTTATTTAAGCAAGCCTAGACTTTGTGCAAACTTATACTGATTATTACGGCGAGCAATAGGATCGCAAAAAAATCTGTGATATAATGAACCATTAGATAATAGCACTATCCGAAGGGGGTACTTATGAAAGAGCAGCTTCAACAACTTGAATCGAATGCACTCGCTGCTATCGAAAACGCAAAGACAATTGAAGAATTGGAAAAAATTCGTCTTCAATACTTCGGCAAAAAAGGTGAACTTACCCAAATCCTAAAGGGCCTGGGCGGTTTGCCGAAAGAGGAGCGCCCGGTAATGGGTTCTTATGCCAATGAAGTACGTGAAGAAGTTCAAATAGAATTAGATAAGAAAAAAACCGATATAAAAGAAGCGGCCTATGACGTGCGCATGGAAGAAGAGTACTTAGATGTTACTCTAAATCCCGCGAAACTTCGCGTAGGTCACCGCCATCCGCTTTTAAAGACGAAGGAAGAATTGGAAGATCTCTTCGTGGAAATGGGCTTTACCGTCGTCGACGGACCGGAGATCGAAAGCGTGGCCAATAACTTCGACGCTCTCAATTCGCCAAAAAACCATCCGTCCCGCGACAAGAGCGACACTTTCTATATCGACGACAACACGCTGTTAAGAACCCACACGTCTCCTATGCAAATCCGCGCCATGAAAGAATACGGCGCGCCACTTCGCATCGTAAGTTCCGGCCGTGTGTTCCGTTTCGACGATGTAGACGATACCCACTCGCCTATGTTCCATCAATTTGAAGGTCTCGTAGTGGATAAAGGTGTAAGCCTCGCCAATTTAATCGACACGCTGAATGTATTCGTAAAAGAAATGTTCGGAGACGATATGCAAATTCGCTACCGTCCTCACAATTTCCCCTTTACGGAACCTTCCACGGAAGTCGATGTAACCTGCCTGGTCTGTCACGGTGAAGGTTGTCCGGCATGTCACGAGACGGGCTGGAGTATGGAACTTTTAGGCGCCGGCGTGGTGCATCCCAATGTTTTAAGAAACTGCGGAATCGACCCCGATGTTTACAGCGGCTTTGCCTTCGGCATGGGGATCGATCGCATCGCCATGGTAAAATACGGCATCGACAATATTCGCCTTATGTTTGAAAACGACGACCGCTTCTTATCTCAATTCTAGGAGGAATTATGTTATTACCTAAATCATGGCTAGAAAAATATGTAACACTTAATGGTGATAGGCGCGCCATAGCCGACGAAATTACGGCGACGGGCAATCACGTAGAATCCATCCTATTGCGCAGCAAAGATTTAAGCGGCATCGTCGTGGGAAAAATTTTAGAAATCAAACCTCATCCCAATGCCGATAAGCTCGTGGTCTGCCAAGTCGATATCGGCGGAGAAGTGAAGCAAATTTTAACCGCCGCAAAGAATGTATTTGAAGGCGCCCTCGTTCCCGTGGCATTAGACGGGGCGAAGCTTGCCGACGGTATGGAAATTCACGATACGGAAATGCGCGGCCTTCCCAGCCTCGGCATGATGTGCTCTTTGGAAGAAGTAGGCATGGACGGTTCGGTCATTCCGAAATCCGCAAAAGACGGCATCCACATTTTAGAATCGGATGTAGAGCCGGGCACCGACTACTTAAAGCTTTTAGAGCTGGACAAAGAAGTGATCGAGCTCGAGATCACGCCCAATCGTCCGGACTGTTTGAGCATTCGCGGCATGGCCGTGGAAACGGCGGCATCTACGGGCAGCGAACTTTCTATGAAAGACCCCGTTGTGAAAGAGACGAGTGACGTTTCCATGGAAGACAAGTTTAACGGCCTTCATGTGGAAACGGAATTTGCTCCCCGCTTCTACCTTCGCATGTTAACCGATGTAAAAGTGGCGCCCTCTCCCCAATGGCTTCAAAATGACTTAATGGCTTCGGGCGTGCGTCCCATTAATAATATCGTCGACTTGACGAACTACGTCATGTTGGAATACGGCCAACCCCTTCACGCATACGACATGGACTCCCTTAAAGGACCTGAAATTCATGTGCGCCTGGCAAAAGACGGGGAAACCATGACCACATTAGACGAAGTGGAACGTAGTTTGACGGCGGATGATATTGTCATTTGCGATGAAAGTGGCATTATCGGCCTTGCAGGCGTTATGGGCGGTGCGATTTCCGGCGTTTCCGAAGGCACCCACACGGTCATTTTGGAAGGAGCCAATTTTGAAGCCGGCCATATCCGCAAGACATCCAAGCGCTTAGGCCTGCGCTCCGAAGCGTCTACTCGTTTTGAAAAGGGCCTCGATCCCAATACTGCGAAGATGGCAGTGGATCGCGTTTGCGAATTGGCCGTTGAAATCGGCGCGGCAAAAGTAGCCAAGGGATCTTTCGATCACTATCCGGAAGAATTAAAACCTTGGACGGTGGATGCGAGCGTAGATCGCATTAACGGCCTTCTCGGAACCTCCATCACCGGCGAAGAAATGGTGCGCATTTTAGAGTCCCTTCTCATCGAAACAACCCTCGAAGGGGATACTCTTCACGCCACCATTCCCACTGCCCGCGGCGATCTCCATATTTGGGAAGATTTAGCGGAAGAAGTGGGCCGTATTTACGGCTTCGGCAATATTACGCCCCTTCCTTTAAAAGGAACCCTCACTCGCGGCGGCAAGAGCTTGTATCGCCAAATCGAAAAGAAAGCACAGGACGTATTATTGGCCGCGGGCTTTAATGAATTTATGACCTATTCCTTTATGGGCCCCTCGGCATTCGACCGCATTCGACTCCCCGAAGGAGATCCCTTGCGCCGAGCCGTCAAGATTTCCAATCCTCTCGGCGAGGAATATTCCATTATGCGTACGACGCTTCTACCCAATATGTTGGATATTTTCGTAAAGAATATGAGTTACAAAAATCCTTCGGCTTACGGATTTGAATTCGGCAATGTCTTTGCCGTGGACACGGACGACGAAGGCCTTCCCAAGGAATTTATGAAGCTCGCCATCGGTTTTTACGGCGAAGAAGATTTCTATTACCTGAAAAAGACTGTGGAAACTGTGCTGTCCAGACTGGGCATCGACGGCCTTCGCTTCGTACAAGTTCAAGATTTCCCCTTATTCCACAAGGGTCGCCAGGCGGAAGTTTATATTCACGACGACCTCATCGGCATCTTCGGTTGCGTTCACCCGAAGGCACAAGATGATTTGGGCTTAAAGCAAGAAGTTTACCTCGCCGAGCTCGATTTTTCTAAAATCGTAGACTACGCGAAGGACAATGTAACCTACAAGCCTATCGCACGATTCCCCTCCATGGAGCGGGACTTGGCTTTCGTCGTGGACAAGAAACTTCCGGCTCAAGACTTACTGGATTATGTAGAAGAAAACGGCGGAGAATTCCTGGAAAGTGTAGAAGTCTTCGACGTCTACTTCGGCAAGGGAATTGAAGAGGGCAAGAAGAGTATCGCTCTTAAGCTGGCCTTCCGCCACAAAGAGCGCACGTTAAAGGAAAAGGAAATTGTCCCTACCGTCGACGATCTGATCGAAGGCATCGAGACAAAATTCCAAGGACAATTGCGATCGAAATAAGAGGTGCAAAATGGGATCTAAGCGTGTACAAGTTGAAATTGCCGGCATGACATTCCACGTCGTAGGTGAAGACGATGCCGATTATGTGAGAAGTTTAGCTGATGAGGCTAATCGCCGCATCGGAGACGTTGAAAAGAATAATTATCGCCTAAATGACGTACAATTGTACCTTTTGAGCTTGTTAAATGCTTTAGACGACATGCACAAAATGGAGCGCTCCGATAAAGAGGCCAGTGCTCTTGCAGGCGATACGGAAGCTATGAAAGAAAAGCTTTTGGAGATCGAAACCCTTAAAAAGCAAATTGCCGAAAAAGATGAACGGATCGAAGGCTTTAACAAGCGCTATGAAAGCTTAAAATCGGATTTGAAAGAAAAAGATGAGAGTGAAAAATCTCTTCAAAAAGAAATCGATGAACTTAAGCGTAAGAGAGAAGAATTCGACGAGGAGATCAAATCGAAGGACGAAACGATTCAAGAACTGGAAGATAAAAATTACGAATCTCAAATGCGTTTAATCGATTTGAACAAGGAGATCTATGTGCTCCGCGGTGATCATGAAGAGAAATAATATAGAACTTTTAGCGCCGGCAGGCAATATGGCGTCTTTTTACGCCGCCATCGAAAACGGGGCCGACGCGGTCTATTTAGGCGGGAAAGAATTTTCCGCCAGGGCAAGTGCACAGAATTTTACTTTGGAGGAGATGGCCCGTGCCGTCTCCTATGCCCATGTTAGGGGTAAAAAAGTGTATGTCACTTTAAACATATTACTGTCGGACGAAGAATGTAAGCGTGCGGTGGAATATGCCGCCGATCTCTACCGAACGGGCATCGACGGGGTGATCCTTCAAGACATAGGCGTTGCCGATTTATTGGCGCATTATTTACCGGATTTTGAACGCCACGGATCGACGCAAATGAGTATTATGGACTTGGAAGGCGCCCGCTATATCGAGGACATGGGCTTCAGCCGTGTCGTCGTGGGACGAGAAATTACCGTCGATGAAATTCGAAGGATTTACGAAAATACAACCATGGAAATTGAGGCCTTTTGTCACGGCGCTCTCTGCGTCTCCATAAGCGGCCAATGCGAAATGAGCTCCTTTATCGGCGGCAGAAGTGGCAATAGGGGAAGCTGTGCTCAGCCTTGCAGAAAACGCTACGCTATCGAAGGTGAAAAGGGAAATAATCTGCTCGAGAGGGGCTATTTACTGAGCCCCAGGGATCTTCGAACGATAGATTCCGTCGAGGAATTGGCAGATGCCGGGGTCTATTCCTTTAAGCTCGAGGGGCGCATGAAGTCTCCCGAATATGTCGCCGCCGTTACGCGGAATTACGATTTGGCTCTCGGCGGGAAAAAATACGATCAGGACGAAATGGCCCAGATGTTTAACCGCTCTTACACGAAGGGCTTGGGCTTCGGCGAGTTCGGCCACGAATTCGTCAGCACGAAGCGTCCCAATCACAGGGGGCTCGTTATCGGACGAGTCGACGAAAAAGGGAAGATCCGATGGAATACCGCGCCCGATTCCGGAGATTTATTGGAATGGACCGTAAAGGGAGAGACGGAGAGAGAAACTTACGACGGAAACATTTCCCTCACGCCCGATAAAGGGACAGACATTGTTCGCCTAACATCCGCCCTTTTAGAATCGAGGCTGAAAGTAAACCCCGAAGATGTAATGGGAACGGAAGGCCTGCGAGGCACTTTTATTGCCCGCGTAGGGGAGCGTCCCATCTTTCGTTTGGAAGGCTCCCGTAAATCGGAGGTTGTAGGCGAAGATGTTTTGGAAAAAGCCCGATCGGCGAAATTGAACGAAGAGCGCATCCGAACGAATCTTTCAAAATTCGATACTTCCGCCTACCGCCTGGAAGACATCGAGCTTGATGTAGACGAAGATGTATTTCTTCCCATCTCCCTCGTGAATGCTCTCAGGCGTGAAGCTCTTTCCAAGTATGAGGCCGGGGAAGAGAGGAGTCTCGAGCCCATCGAGTTTTACGAGCGTTTTGAAAAGCTCAAGACAAACAAGACTCTGCTCACCGTGGAAATAGCCGACGAGGAAATGTTACAAGATCTGCCCTACGATTTAATCGATCGATTAGAACTTTACTTCCTTCCGTCGCGAGAGGCCATGGACTTTTTAAGCACTCTATCCGTGCCGGTCTATTTGAGCCTTCCTTACGAAACCCCCGAGGGTTACGCCGAGGTAAAAGATTACTTCGACGGTGTCGTCGTACAAAACCTCGGTCAAATCGCTGGTGCCGAGGGAGATATCGTCTTCGGCGAGGGCATGAACATTTTTAACAGTTACAGTTTTCGCCATTTTGCTGAGAAGGGAAGTGTCATGCCTTCTTTCGAATGTAAACGGGAACAATTGCAGGGAATGACGCGGCGCTTCGGAACCTGCGGCGAAGTCCTTTACTACGGCTATCCTCGTTCCTTGACCATGCGTCACTGCCCTATGAGCTTAATCAAGGGCTGCGGAAAAGATAGAAACTGCCCGACTTGCAATCTAAGACGAGGCTTTTACTTGCGGGATGAAAAGAATGTGGCCTTTCCCTTTAGACGCGTCGGGGATATGACGGAGATTTACAATAGCCTTCCTATTTACCTCGGCGACAAAGGAGATCAGCTTATGGCACTCAAGCCCGCGGCTCTTAAAATTCGAAGCCGAATAGGGGAAGACATAACCGATATTATTAAAGAGGCTCGACGCCTTATCGACGGCGAAAAAATAAACGAGCCGGTTCTTAAGGAATTTACGCGAGGCCATTGGATGCGCGGCATTTTAGGATAAAGAGGAGGAGATATGGCGCATAAAATTGAAGCGATTCTTGAATTTTACGACATTATCGACCGATTAAAAGAACTTACCGTTTCGAGCATCGGAAAAGAACGGGTAGATGCTATGGCATTTACCTCGAATAGAGAAGAAATTCTACGGATGCAGCAAGAGACAGAAGAGGCTTTCCAACTCCTCGTTACGCGATCCGCTCCGCCATTAAGCGGCGCCCGTCCCGTGGCGAAAAGCGCCCATTACGCTTCTCGAGGCGGAACGCTGAGCATTGCGGAAGTTCTCGAAATCGGCGATTCCCTTCGCGGCGTCTCCAGGATGCAGCGCTATATAGCGGAAACCGATGAAATGGCGGAAGATCCTTATCCCCTCATTCGCGCAATGGTCTTCGGTCTTTGGACCCGAGGCGATCTCAGAGAAAGGATCGAGTCCACCATCGAAAGTGAAGAGAGTATTTACGACGACGCTACGCCGGAGCTTTTACGGATTCGTCGCTCCCTCGCGCGGAAGAAAGATCAGGTGCGGGAGAAACTTCAGGGTATTTTAAATTCGGCGGATCTACAGGAATCTCTTCAGGATTCTCTGGTCACCATGCGTCAGGGCCGCTACGTCGTGCCCGTACGCCACGATGCGAGAAGTAAAGTAAAAGGTCTCGTTCACGACATGAGTGCTTCCGGACAGACCGTCTATATCGAACCAATGGCGGTCGTGGAAATCAACAACGATATTCGCGAATTGGAGCTTAAAGAAAGGGAAGAGATCCAGCGAATTTTAGAAGAACTTTCCGCCATTATCGGGGAAGATGCGGAGGCCTTTGCGAGCAATGAGATCCTCTTTGCCGATCTGGACTTTATTTTCGCCAAGGCGAAATTGGCCTCGGATCAGAACGCAATATCACCGAAACTCTCGAAAAATAAAACCACGAAGCTTCTCAATGCCCGGCACCCTTTAATTCCGGCGGACAAAGTCGTGCCCTTGAGTTTAGAATTGGGCGGGGAAGCGGGAGGCCTCATTATAACCGGACCCAATACCGGCGGTAAAACCGTAAGCTTGAAAACTTTGGGGCTCATGGTATTGATGACCCAACATGGTCTTCATATTCCGGCAGACAAGGGAACGGTCATCGGGATTTACGACGGCGTCTACGCCGATATCGGCGACGAGCAGAGCATCGAGCAATCCCTTTCTACTTTCAGCGGCCATATGATGAACATTATCGACATCTTGGATCGTGCCGGGGAAAACAGCCTGGTAATCTTCGACGAGCTCGGCGCCGGTACCGATCCCACGGAAGGGGCCGCTCTTGCCCTGAGCATTATCGAACACTGCATCGCCACGGGCATTACCTTTATGGCGACGACTCACTACACTCAACTTAAGCTCTACGCTTTGACACGAGACGGCGTGCAAAATGCTTCTATGGAATTCGACATCGAAACCTTGACGCCAACTTACAAACTACATGTGGGCGTGCCGGGAAAAAGTAATGCATTTGAAATTTCTTCCCGCCTCGGGCTGTCTCCCGAAATTTTAAACGGGGCCGAAGGCTTTTTGGAACGAAAAGACATCGCCTTTGAAGATGTATTGAAAACCCTCGAGGCGGAGAGAAGCCGTCTTGAAAAGCGGGAAGCGGAGCTCGTTCAACTAAAGGGCGAATATCAAAGGGAAATGCAACAGGCCAAGCGCAAGGCGGAAGTAATAGAAAAAGAGCGGGATCGTATATTAGAAAAAGCTCGCGACGAAGCGCGCCGCGTATTGAAATCGGCGAAAGAAGATGCGGATCTCGCCGTGTCGGAAATCAAGGAATTGAAGCAACATCTGGAAAGCGATGAAGCAAAGACCCTTCAGGAAGCGCAAGATGTTTTGCGAGAAGGCAATAAGAAATTCCGCGACGGCGATAGAGGTCTCGTGGTTAAAAAAGCGAAGAATCCCGCTAAAAAGCTGAAGCCCGGCGACACGGTGTATGCCGAAAGTTTGGGAGTGGAGGCGACTGTCCTGGAAAAACCCGACGGAAAGAACAATGTACTCGTTCAGGCGGGCCTTATGAAAATGACCCTCCCCGCGAATACTTTGGTAAAGCGGCAGGTGCAGGATAATCATCGTCAAAAGGCCAATACGGGAAAAGTGTCGCAGAAAAAATCAAAAAATGCTAAAGTAGAATTTGATATTCGAGGAAAGACCTTTGAAGAGGCGGAGCCTATTTTAGAAAAGGCGCTCGACGACGCTTATCTGGCTTCTCTCGACCATATACGCATTATTCACGGCAAGGGAACGGGCATGCTTCGGAAAAAAGTGAAGGAATATTTGCGTACCCACGCCTCGATAAAAAAATACGAAGACGCCGAGCCCGGTGACGGTGGCAGCGGCGTGACCATTGCATATTTAAGATAGGAGTTACGATGATAAATTTTAAAGAACAGATCGCAGAGGGCCTCGCTCGGGAAACGGGCTTGGACGCCAAAGACTTACTTTATAAAATTGAGACGCCGCCGGATCGAAAAATGGGCGATTATGCCTTCCCGACCTTTACACTGGCGAAGACCATGCGGAAAAATCCGGCGGTTATCGCTCAGGAACTTAAAGATAAATTAAGCGACGTGGAAGGCATTCGCGAAATCGCCGTGGCCGGTCCCTATCTTAACTTTTTCATCGACACAACCGCTCTCGCCGAAAATGTGCTGAAAGCCGTGTTGGAAGAGGGAGATCGCTTCGGATCTTCCGATTTGGGGAAGGGCAAGACCGCCATCGTCGAATATTCTTCGCCGAATATCGCTAAGCCTTTCCACATCGGTCATATTCGCACGACGATTATCGGCGATTCTATTAAGCGAATTTACAAGCACTTAGGCTACAATGTAGAAGCCATTAATCACCTGGGAGATTACGGAACTCAATTCGGCATGATGATCGAGGCCTACAAACTTTGGGGCGACGATGACATTATCGAGAAAAATCCCATCCCCGAGCTCGTAAAGCTTTACGTTCGTATCAATCAAGAGGCTGAAACAAACAAGGAACTCTTGGATAATTCCAGAGAGTGGTTCCGCAAATTGGAAAGCGGCGATGAAGAAGCGGTTGCCCTTTGGCAATGGTTTAGAGATCTGAGTCTCGATGAATTTAAGCGCGTATACGACATGCTCGATGTGGACTTCGACTCCTATCGCGGCGAATCCTATTATTCCGATTTAATGCTTAAAGCCGTCGATGAAATTAAGGAGAAGGGCCTCCTTATCGAAGATCAGGGTGCGCAAATTATTAACCTGGACAAATATAACTTGCCTCCCGCCATCATTATTAAAAGCGACGGATCTACCATCTATCTGACGCGGGACATCGCCACGGCGATTTTCAGAAAAGATACCTACGACTTCTACAAAAATATTTACGTCGTAGGAAGTCAGCAAAACCTTCACTTCCAACAATTAAAGGCTATCTTAAAGGAAATGGGATATGACTGGGCGGACGATTGCGTTCACGTTCCCTTCGGCATGGTATCCTTGCCGGAAGGCACCCTTTCCACCCGTAGGGGAAAAGTGGTCTACCTGGAAGATGTGTTGAATCGCGCCACGGAAAAAGTAGACGACATCCTCCGCGAAAGGGAAGAGAAAAACGGCTATACCATGGAAAATCGCGAAGAACTTGCCCGCCAAGTGGGCATCGGCGCAGTGAAATTCCAAGAGCTCTTCAATCAGCGCATTAAAGATTACGTATTCGACTGGGATCGCACCCTAAGTTTCGATGGCGAGACAGGGCCCTATGTTCAATACACTCACGCCCGTATGCATTCCCTACTCGAAAAAGGAAACTTTGATCCTTCGAAAGAGGTGGATGTAAAGGCGCTGACCTTAGACGACGAAAAAGAATTACTTCAACAGCTTTACGGCTTCAATCAAGTCATCGTGGACAGTCACGAAAAATACGAGCCCTATCTCGTGACCCGTTATATTACGGAATGCGCCAAGACTTTTAACAAGTATTATACGAACACACCCATTCTCGTCGAAGACGAAGAAGTGAAAAATGCTCGCCTTCTTCTGGTCTACGGCGTGAAAAACATGATTAAGATCGGTTTAAATTTGCTGGGTATCGAAGCGCCGGGCAAAATGTAAACTCAAAGCGGACCTCTCGAACGGGAGTGTCCGTTTTTGATTGGCATACTAATAGGATGTGTTAAACTATAAAAAGCGAAAGGAGGGAAGATATGAAAGGATTACTCGTCGCTTTTAATGCAAGCTATGTGCATACCAATCTCGCCGTCAGACTTTTACAGGCAGTGGCGGAGAGAGAAATTGAAATTTTAGAGATGACGATTAACGAGCCCCTAGAGCAATGCCTGGCAAAAATCGCAAAAAAATCGCCGGATTTTATTATGTACTCTACCTATATATGGAATTGGGAGAGGATACAATCTATCGGCAGTTATATTCACAAGGCGAAACCTGAGATACGGCAATTTTTAGGCGGTCCGGAGGTCAGCTTCGACGCACCGGAGCGATTAAATGCCCATTTATGGATCGAAGGGATACTCTGCGGCGAAGGGGAGTTGAGCTTTAATGTTTTCCTCGACTATGTAAACGGTAAAACTTCGGCGTCATCCGTTCCCGGGCTATGCTATAGAACAGAAGATGATATATCGGAAAATCCCATAGCCGTTCCCTTCGAAAACCTGGATTATTTGCCCTCTGTTCAATACTCGACGAATATGGAACACCGGATCATCTATTATGAATCCATGCGCGGCTGCCCTTACCATTGCAGCTATTGCCTGTCTTCTCAAGATGATCTCGTGCGCTATCGATCGGTTGAAGATATAAAAGCGGATATGGAGCACATCTTTCAAACGGGTACAAAACTTATAAAATTCGTAGATCGTTCCTTTCATATACATAGGGAGCGAACGAAATCCATACTGAACTTTTTTATAGATGAGTCCCCGGAGGATATGTGCATACATTTTGAAATGAACCTGGAGCATATGTCCGATGAGCTTATAAATTTGATGAACAGTGCGCCGAAAGGTCGCTTTCAAATCGAGGCAGGAATCCAGTCGACGAACCCCGAGGTCAACGAATTGATTCACAGGCGGACCGAACTTGAAAAAATCCATACCGTCATGAAGAAAATCGACGGCGATAAAATTCACGTGCATCTGGATCTTATCGTCGGGCTGCCGGAAGAGAATTTGGATAGCTTTCTCGGCGGATTCGATAAAGTCGTCCCTCTCGGAGGGAAGCGCATTCAAATCGGCTTCCTAAAATTACTTCCCGGAACGGAACTGAGGGCGCGGGCAAAAGAATTCGGCATCGTCTACGATGACGCCCCACCCTACGAAGTTATAAAAACGAACGCATTGAATTCCCGAGAAGTCTTGCAATTAAAATACTTTGCCGAAATCGTGGAAACATATTACGACGAAGAGGCTTTCGCTTCGACACTCGAAGCAATAAGGATGCGGGGAATATCCTTGGCCCGGTTGTTTTATGAAATGGCGGGAAAAGTTATGGAACGCATTGAAGAAAATCCCATGAAGGGACAAAACGGCAAGTATCGCTTCTTTTACGAAGAGTTGCGAGAGAAGAACTATATGGACGAGGATCTTTACCATGCATTTAAGTGGGACTTCTACCGTCGGGAAAATCGCTATATCGGCCAAGCATTAGGTTTCGACGATCCGGAACTCGGGAGAGAAGAAGTGGTGGCATTTATAAAAAAGAATTCCGACTTTATCGAGACGAAGGACCCACTGAAAGCGTCGAAAAATGTAAGAGGCATCAAACTCGGCGATATCTGTCGCTACATCAATTATAAAAACGGAAAGTATCAAGTGCATTGCGATGAAAGGAACAAGAATGGACAGTAAAAAATATCTGGCCGATTGGTACGACGCCATCGGTTTTCTGGAACAACAAAATGGAGGCGCCATATTAAACGGCGTGCCCATTCCTATGCTTCAAACAGATATCGTCGACGAAATTAAAAATCCCGGGAAAGAAGGAACCCTCGATGTGGACCATATCTTTACGGCTATGTGTGTGGTTGTCGGATTAGACGAGCACTTTCCCTATGCAAGTGATTACATCGCTTTTCTAAAAGAAAATCTGGAAGATACTCTCCGAGCCCTGGAGGGAAAGATTCTTTCAGCATCTAAAAGTGATGACGCGGAGCGAGTTTACCTCTTCGCCCACGCCAAAGAAATCTTGCGGGGCAGCATAGAGGATCGCCTCGACACAACCTATGCTATGGAGGGGATTTATAATCTTAGATGGTATGAGGACGAAGGAAAGAGTAGTGAAGATCTGTTAAAAGAGATAATGGATCGCTACGAAGCAATACTCGAAGAAGACCCAGACAACACCCACGCTTTAATGGCACTGGGGCGAGTCCACGAAGCAAGAGAACATTGGATCAAGGCGAAATTCTACTACGAGAAAGCTCTACAATCATCCGATGACGACGGAATTAAAGAGGAATTACGTCGAGCTATCGAAACCGTGACGGAACCTGCCGCCATTGACGGGGCAAAGACCTATCTACATTACGGGCGCTACGAAGACGCCCTTAAGTCTTTAGATGAAGTAAGCTCCCAATATACCGATCCCGGAAAATGTACCTATATTAAAGGGATGGCCTATTATGGACTGGGAGATTATGAAAGAGCAGTCGACTATCTGGAAGAAGCTTCTCGCCACACAAAAGCCGGCGACGT
Source organism: Aedoeadaptatus nemausensis (assembly GCF_903819165.1). GTDB lineage: Bacteria > Bacillota > Clostridia > Tissierellales > Peptoniphilaceae > Aedoeadaptatus > Aedoeadaptatus nemausensis. Next base: position 675 of record NZ_CAIJCS010000008.1, on the reverse strand, counting down.
ATTAAATGATTATGCCATCGCCCTGGCAGCCCTCGGACGCGAAGAAGATGCTATAGGCGTATTAACGGAAACTATAGAAAATAACGAAGAAGACAGAACTGCCTACATGAATCGAGGGATCCTTTATTATAGAAGCGAGGCCTTCTCAGAAGCACTTTGTGATTTCGAAGCGGCCTACCATTTAGCGTCTGACAGTCAATTATGGGAGCTTATCGAGCAGACACGAAAGCTCACAAATGAAGAGTAAAAAACCTATAAGAAATACGTAAAAGTATTCTTGACATTGTAAAAAGATCTGCGTATACTATAAAAGAACCTTAAAGACAGGTCGATATATCGAGCTTAATATAAGGTTGACAAAGATCGGTTCACATAGTAAACTGATCAAGTCGCTTCGAAAGAGCGGGATCGCAAAAAAAAGAATTTCAAAAAAGTTCTTGACAGCGAACGCGATTCGAGGTAGGCTATACAAGTTGTCTCGTGAGAGCCAAACGAAACTTTTACAAAGTTTTAAAAAGTGCTTGACATTTCAGTCGACGCGAGATATACTAAATAAGCTGTTTCGAAAGAGCAGCGACTTGAACCAAGTTAATTAAATGGTATAAGAGAATAAACCATAACAAATCTATAAGCTTAAAGCGGAACACAGTCAGTGTTTGAGCTAAGCAAACTCAA
>NZ_CAIJCS010000007.1:10910-21248 GCF_903819165.1 Aedoeadaptatus nemausensis | reverse complement strand
AACCCCATCCCCATTCTGGCCGGCTTTTTGATGAGAAGAAAATACCTGCGGCATTTTCCGCATCATATGGCATTCATACGGAAGATATGTGTTTCAGTTGGGGGTAGATCTTCGCGCACCCCTTGCGGGCCTGCCCCTACACTGGGATTCAGCAAAATCTTTTTATTTTGTGTCGGGCTGATATCTTTACCTGTCGTTATAAAACCATCACCGCTATAATCATTCCCTACGCTCTCGTAGGGGCGAGCCTGCTCGCCCGTTAGACAAGAGCTATGGTAAACACCCGACACATAACGCGTCTTCTCGCAACACAGCCCAACAGGAATCGAAGCCCGTTAGGGCTTCGCACCGCTAAAAAGCGTTAGGGTGGAAAGGATTGGGGTTTTAGGGGAAAGGAAAGAGGCCGAATCGCAACGGCCTATTCCTTTCCCCTAAAATATTTTTTATGTATGAATGATTTATTTTTGTTAGATAGTCTTTTGCAAAAAAGAAATTTTATTCGCACACCATTGACGGGCGGGCAGGCCCGCCCCTACATTGGGCTTCATCCGTAACACGATATTTGTGTCGGGCAATTAACTTCGCATACCGTTATTAATAAAAACCGTCAAAACCCTATTTCCCCACCTTCACCGCCGGCACAAAGAACATCCCTACGCCGTACACTCCGGCGGCGACGAGGCCGTTTTGGTAATTTGCAGCGACGATCGCGGGCAGGGCGGCGATCCATTGCCGGTCGATCCCCGAAAAATCCGGATAGAAGAGGGCGAAGAACATCCCGAAGACGAGGGCACAAAGGATGCCGGCGGCGATCCGCTCGCCTCTCCTCTTAAATAAATCGAAGACGCCCCTCCGAAAACTGTTCCACTGGAGGAAGTAGCAGGCAGCGAAACCGCCGTCGATCAAGTTTTGCCGCAAAGTCCCGCCTCCCGAACGAAAGGCGATAAAACTGTAAGCCATCAGCCCGTGGGCCACGAAGACAAAAAGATATTTCACCCAGGGCTTGCTTCGCTTCGGCCACTCCGCCAGCAAATAGGCCACGAGGACGAGGCCCAGCCCCAGGAGCTGATCGTGGCGGGCGATGCCTGTAGCGTAAAGCCCCGCCCAAAGGGCGAGGTTGAATCCCGAAAGCAAAATATCCCGATTATCTTTCATCGGCTCACCTCCACAGTGGTTACGTAATTTCCCCGGCGCCCCTGTTGTTGTAAGATGGGCACGCTCCTCGTAGAAAAGCGCTTTTTAATCCCGAGGGCGCCGTCGAAAGATTCCTGTTTCCGCAGGTACTGCGCCATGGCGGCCGGGTCGTCCTTTCCGCTCTTCACCACGGAATCGTAGAGGAGATTGTAGGCGTCGTAGCCGATGGCGGCGTAGCTCGTAGGCTCCTCGCCGTACTTTTCCCGGTATAGAGAAAGGAAAGTATCCGATGCAATATTAAAGGTTTCGTAACGGGCGTAGTGGGCGGTGAAGTACACCCCCTCCACGGCGTCCTCGCCGATGGATTTAAAGGAAGGATTTTCCCAGCGGTCGCCGCCCATAATGGGAATATCCGGGTATTGGGCGCGAATCGCCCGAATAAGATAGGCACTCGCCGCGCTGTTTCCCGGGCAGTAGACGGAATCCACGGGGAGCTTTTGCAGCCGCTGAATTTCGTTGTGAAAGCGGCTCTCCCCGGTGTGGTAAAACACCTTGTAGACATTCACGTAATCCGGCAGATTTCGCTCAAAACTGTAGGCGAGCTCGCTGCCGTAAAGGGTTTCGGCGTCGATCATAACGGCGATATCCTTTAAGTGGAGGGTTTCGTCGGCGAAGCGGGCCATGGCCCGTGCCTGCTCGTCGTCGCTGACGCTGATCTGGGTGATCCAATAATTATCTTTAAGCTTCGGCGAGGTAGAGCCCGTTACCGTGGGGATCTTCGCCGCATCGATCACCGGGCCCGCCATTTGCATACTGTCGCTTCCGAAGGTGCCGATCAGGCCCACGGCGCCTCGGCCGCTTAAATAACTCACGCCGTTGGCCGCCTCAAAACTTTGGCTCTTCGTATTGTAGAGCTTAAGGTCGATTTTTTTTCCGAGGGCCATGGGGCGAATCTCCCGGGCGAGTTCCGCGCCCCGCAGGGTTTCCCTCCCGGTTTCGCCGTAAAGGCCCGTGGTGGGCTCGAAGATGCCGAAGACCAAAGGCTCCGAGCGGGGCTTTTCAGGGATTATATGACAGCCGGTCAGGAGCAGAAGGGCGAGGAAAAGAGGGATCAGTCGTTTCATTCCACATCTCCGAAAAAATGACTTAAATCTTCCAGATACTGCTCTTTCGTCAAGAGGAGGAGCTCGTCCCCTTCTTTAAGGATCGTATCTTTATTAGGCGTAAAGCTAATATCCTCCCGCTTCACCGACGCGATCAGGGGATGGTGGGGAATGGTGAGGCGTTCCAGGGGAATGTCCACGTAATCCGCATCGCCGGGCACGAAAAAGTACTGCATGGTGAAGCCGGAATCGATTATGGGATCGTCTTTCGTAAACATATTGTCGTAAAGGGATTCGTAAATAGGAGCATTCCGCAATGCCTGCGCCACCAGATACGCCACTACGGCGGTAGTGGTGACGGAAATCATCTGCATCATGGTGCCGCTCATTTCCGATACGAGCAAAATGGAAAGGAGGGGCGCCTGCACGACGGAAGACAAAATCGCCGCCATGCCCAGGTATAAGAAGTTGGCGTAAAAAGCGTCGCCGCCCATCATAATGCTGTGGCAAAAAGCGCCGAGGAGGGCGCCTAAGGTAAGCACGGGAAGGAAGATTCCGCCCTGGGCGCCGCTGCCGTAGCCCGTCCACACGAGGAGGAGGCGAATGGCGAAGTACACTACGAGAGCCGTAGGCGCCGCAGGTTTTGTGGCGAGCCGTTCGATGAGGCTGTGGCCGCCGCCTAAAAGAAGGGGGGAGTAAAGGCCCACGACGAAGACCAGCACCATGGCGATGAAAATAATCAGATAGCGGGGGACCGGTAGCTTCTTCATGTTTTGGCTGAAAAGGAGCAGCCCTTTATTAAAGAGAGAACCGAGGACGCCGCCTAAGACGCCGATAGAAACGGGCACCCAGAAATAAGACACCGGGAGCATTTCGTGCATGGGGAAGGAAAAGGCGGGCTCCATGCCTAAAATCGAAAAGCTGACGAAATTCGCGAGAACCGACGCCACAATACAGGGCACGACGAAAAAATGAGAAAAGCTCTTGTGAAGTTCTTCCAGGGCGAAGAGGGCGCCGGCGAGGGGCGCGTTAAAAGCCGCGGCGAGCCCTGCCGATGCGCCGGCGGTAATTAAATAGCGCCGCTCCATTTCCGTGGCCTTTATGCGGTCGGACATCATTTTGGCGAGAGCGCCTCCTAATTGAATAGAAGGACCTTCCCGGCCCAGGGTGAGGCCCGTAAAGGCGCCCATGGCCCCGCCGAAGAACTTGGAAATAAGCGTCGGCGTCGTCTCCATATCCGCCCGACCCAAAAGTTCGCCGCGAATTTGAGGAATGCCGCTGCCGCCACTAAGAGGTGCCCAATTGAGGAGAAGGTGCATTAAAAAGGCCAGGAGCAAAAAGCCCGCCAGCATGAGAGCGCCCTTCCCGAGGCTCACCTGGCTGTACATAAGATTGCGCACCGTATCCAGCTTCCCGAGGGTGTAGCGATAAAGCACGGAAATCAAACCCGATGCCAATCCCACGAAGGCGCCGCCAAAAACCAGATGAATGCGAAAGCGGCCCGATCGATAGGAACTTGATTGATGGATATCCATGAAAACTCCTTTCCGAAAAACATAAAAATGAATACAATATTAATTTAAAATAAGCCTTTACAAAAAAATAAAAAGAGGGTATTATACTAAACAGATGATTTAGTTAGATAAAGCGATAAAGAACGAAAGGACAAGACAATGAAAAAGAAAATACTTAGCCTCGCCCTACTGATGCTCATGTTGTTGACCGCATGCTCCGGAGGCGCAAACAAAGCAAACGACGCCAATGGTGATGCCAATGCCAATGGCGGAAACAATGGGGCGGCAGCCGACGCCGGCGAAATCGACAAGTCCAAAACCTATATTGTCGGCATGGACGACACCTTCGCTCCCATGGGATTCCGGGATGAAAAAGGCGATCTCGTCGGATTCGACGTGGATCTGGCACAAAAAGTAGCCGAAAAAATCGGCATCCAAGTGGAATGTCAAGCTATCGACTGGACCATGAAAGAAAGCGAGCTGGAAAGCGGCAATATCGACATGATCTGGAACGGCTACTCCATTACGCCGGAACGGGAAAAGAAAGTTCTCCTCTCCGAACCCTATATGGATAATCGCCAAATCATTATTACCATGAAAGATTCCCCGGTAAATTCCAAAGCCGATCTCGCCGATAAACGGGTTACCGTACAGGGCGAATCCTCCGCGCTGGAAGCCGTTATGAAAGACGAGGCCTTCGTAAGCGCACTGGCCGAACCGCCGGTAGAATACGCAACCAATACCGAATGCTTTAAAGACATCGAAGCCAAACGCTGCGACGCCATCGTCGTAGACGAAGTCCTGGCCCGCTACTACATGAAGCAAAACGGCGAAGAAAACTACAAAGTCTTGGAAGATAACTTCGGCGAAGAACAATTTGCCGTGGGCATGCGTAAAGACGACACCGCCCTTATGGACGCCCTCAACCAAGCCATGAAAGAACTGAGAGAAGACGGAACCTACGACGAAATTTACCAAAAATATTTCGCCGACTGATCCTATTAACCTGAGGAGGTAAGCGTGGAAATCCTACAACGCTTAATTCCCCTTTTAAGCGAGGGGATGAAGACGACAGCATCTGTATTTGCAATGACACTCATCGTATCGGCCATTTTGTGTGTGCCCGTGGCGTGGGCAAGATTATCCCGTCATCTTATTATATCGAAGATCGCGGCAGTCTACATTTATATTATGCGCGCCACGCCCCTCCTATTGCAATTAATGTTCGTCTTCTTCGGCTTACCCCTCTTACCCATCCCCCTAAAGCTCGGGCGGTTTACCTCCATCTTCATCGCCTTCATCTTAAACTACACGGCTTACTTCGCCGAAATTTTAAGAGGAGGCATCCAATCCGTCGATCCCGGGCAATGGGAAGCGGGAAAAGTACTGGGCCTCTCCCGGCCCTATACCTTCTTTAAAGTGATCCTTCCCGTGGTCATCCAAAGAAGCTTCCCCGCCTACTCCAACGAAGTCATTACACTAGTAAAAGATACCTCCCTCGTTTACATCTTGGGCGTTATGGACATATTGAAAGCGGCGAAATCCGTATCCAATACCATGTCCTCCATCCTGCCCTACGTCTACGTAGGCGTCGTGTACCTTATTATCGTGGGCATCTTAACCGTTATACTCAACAAAATGGAAAGGAAAATTCAAGCGTCATGAAAATCAGCGTAAGAAACTTAGCGAAAAGCTTTGGCGATCGGGAAATCTGGAAGGGAATCGATTACGATTTCACCTCCGATTCCATCATTTCCATTGCGGGGAAAAGCGGCCAAGGTAAAACCACCTTCCTCCGTTGCCTAAACGGCTTAGAAACCTACGACGAAGGCACCATCACCTTCGACGACGAGCTCATGCCCGTGGGTAAAACCGATGCGGAAAAAATCGGCATGGTGTTCCAGGGATACCACCTCTTCCCGAAACTCACCGTTTGGGAAAACATCCTCCTCGCGCCCCTTTACCACGGCGTAGAAAAAAGCGTGGCTGAAAAGCGCGCCCTCCAACTTTTAAAAGACCTGGACATCGAAGATGAAAAAGACAAATACCCTCGCAACCTTTCCGGAGGCCAACAACAACGGGTGGCCATTGTGCGGGCCTGTATGCTCGAGCCGGACATCCTCTGCTTCGACGAGCCCACATCGGCACTGGACGCCGACACCATCGACAAACTCGCACAGATTATGGAAACATTGAAAGCAAAAGGCATGGGCATGATCGTGGTAACCCACGACAGAGCCTTCGCCGAAAGAGTAAGCGACCGCATCCTCCACTTCGAAGAGGGGAACCTGCGGGAAGAAAACCTGAAAGCCATTTAACAATTCCTAAAGGAAAACGCCCTCAGAGAGAGGGCGTTTTTTATGTGTGCAATAAATAAAAAGACAACAAAATATATATCTTTATCAAAAGAAAAAGATAAAAAATCATGGATTAAATGGACTTTAGAGAATGTTATTGATATTATATGGGTATAGGTAAATGGATCACACAAGCAAAAAGTCGATGAAAAGCCATCGATTTGAGGAGGGATTCAAAGAAGCTAAAGAGTAAGAACACACAAAAACATAGTGGCAGGCGATTTTGCAATCGCCTGCGTGCAAGCAACAGAATAATTAAGTAAGGAGAGAGATATGCAGAATAAAAGGAAAAATTTAGCCATCCGTGCCACAGCGGGCGCACTATCATTATCCTTGGTTTTCGGTATGGTGCCGTCGGGCATTTATGCCTATGCCGATAAGCAAACGGCACAAAAGGCAATGGTGCAAAACGCCCAAAACGCCCAAAAGGGTCTGGCCATCGCTACTCGCGATGCGGCAGAACCGGAAGAATCAGAAGTTGGCAACGATGCAAGAGATGCCGTTCACGCCTTTGTCGGTGTACAAACCGGCGGAGACCTGAACCTGGAATTATCAGGTGCAACAGGTCAAGAATTCAAACCAATTGAAGGAGTAAGAGGCTACTTCCAATGACTTGAAGACGGTGGCTATGTGTCTCCGGTTTATACAGCAGTATCCGATGCTAACGGTAGACTTAACATTGGTGCAAAACCATATATTGCAGCAGACGGTAAGCTAATCCAATTTGACGCGGACCCTACAGTTTCAGCAGGTAACGAAAGATATAGGTTCTGGGTAGATCCAGATACAATTCCAGAAGAATATCAACTTCAATATATCACAGGTGAGCAGGTAATCTTCCCGGATAGCGGTGTGCCAATCACTCAAGGTGGATCAGGTTCTGACACACCTAAAAACACCCATGAAAACTGGAAAATCCTTTTAATGCAAAAGCCAAAAGCTTCCATGCATAGAGAAGATGCCAAAGAAACTCCGGTTCAATCTGACACCGGTGGCTATATGACCGGTACTGTGTCTTGGGACTACACGTCCGGTGTAGGCGGAGTACAATGGAAGTTCGTAGCCGACCACACCACCCCGGCTCCCGGTGTAACTGTAAGAGCGTCCTATCTGTCTGACTACGCTATGAAGCAAATTTATAGCGCTGAAACCGCCAGACTCATGGGTGTTTCCGATGCATCTAAAATCAGGGGAAGAGGATGGACATCGGCCCAAGAAGCAGACCTACAAAAGTGGGTTAAAGAACAAGTAGCTAAGGACCCTGCAAAGTGGATCGCCGAGACCGTAACCGCCAAAACCAATGCAGAAGGTAAATACATCCTTCAATTCAACGGTACTTGGGGAACTACCAGAAATGCTGAAGTAGCTACTGATGAGAGAGAAGTAGGCGGAAAGTACGACGGTTCACTTCATAAGTGGACTGAAGAAGAAGTAAACAGACTTGGAACTGTAGCCAACGATCCTAATGAAGGTACCTTTAACAGGGGTCTGGTTAATTATTGGAATAGGAAGCACATTAACTACGACTGGATGTTTGTATCCACTGATGATTCAGAAGACCTACGTGTAATGACTCCTTACAACAACAACTATTACACAGCCATGAACTCCGACTGGGGTATTCACTCCGGTTGGTCAGGTGTAGGTTTTGGGGTAGGTGTATCTAATGCAGTAACAAGTACAATGAAGACTGACTTCGTATTTGGTATCAATAATGTTAACTTTGATATAACTAACTACGACTCAGGTGCCAACACGGCTCTTCCGGGAGATGTTGCCGAGACCAAGACAACCGGTCTTCCTTACAAAAAGACTTCTGAAAGATTCAGAATCGTTTGGTATGACAAAGATGGAAAAGTTGTAAAAGAAGGAAAAGCTGTTCGACCGGATGCAAAAGGCCAAATTCCTTCAGAACCATTTGATACAACAGGTATAACTAAAACAACTGAATTTACAGCCAAACTATATAGAGTTGATAAAAACGGAAAAGACCAAGAATTAATCGCCGTTGACTCCTTTGTAGTTCAAATTTCAAATATCGTTGCATCAAGGTATGATGACTTTGAAATAGCTAATCCAAATCCTCAAGAAAATGGTATTTACGAAGCAGAAGGTCTTCCTGATGGCCTTACTATTAACCCGGAAAATGGAACTGTTTCCGGAAGACCGACTAAGGCAGGATTTTATAATGTAAAAATCAGTACAACTATCCAAGACGAAGGTGCAGACATCAAGGGGTCAAGAGACTATAGGGCCCTAATCACAGACTCACCTCTTGAACATGGAGAAGTTGGCGTTGAATACAATCAAGAAGTTAAGCCACAAGCAATCGATGGCTATGTATTTAAGAATGTGACTTCTAAATTCATGGAAGGCAAGGAAATCGAAGGCTTAACCATTGAAAACAACAAAATCACAGGTACACCTACAAAAGAAGTTCCGGCTACTCAAACAACAGATGATGAAGCAATGGGACCAAATGTAGAAGTAACTTATGATATCTACAAGCTAAACTCCAAGGGAGAAGAAGTTTTAGTTAAAAAAGGCCATAAGGATCTCGTACCTTTGGAAATTACTACTTCCGATTCTCAAGCACCAAAATATGTGCCGGTTTATGAAGATAAGGATGCAACACCAGGTACTGAAGTAACTACAGAAGCACCTAAGTTCCTAGACCAAAAAAGTGAAGCGGATCCGAAGCCGGAAGCAGAGACACAGCCGACAGATGTGAACTTTACTCTAGGCGATGGTGCTCCAAAAGGTGCAAGTGTTGATGAAACAACAGGCAAGGTAACTTACACCCCGAGCAGCAACGACGCGGGTAAGCCTGTAGAAATTCCCGTAAAGGTAACTTATTCCGACGGCACAACCGACGAAGCAACTGCCAAGATTAATGTTGGCGATGCACAAAATAAAGCTTACCAACCGGAATACACTGAAGCAGACGGTACAGTAGGTCAACAAACCACAGTAACTGCTCCTAACTTCAAGGATGGAGACGGACAAGATACCCAAAAACCGGACGGCGTTGAATTTACCCTAGGTAAAGATGCTCCGGAAGGTGCAACAGTTGATAAGACAACCGGGGAAGTAAAATACACTCCAAAGGCAGACGAAGCCGGTACAACTGTTAGAATCCCTGTCGTAGCAACTTACAAAGACGGCTCCACCGATGAGGTTGAAGCACCAATTAAGGTTGTAAATGCTGATAGAGCAAACTACGAACCAAACTACAAGTCAGTAATTGCTCAGGTTGGTCACGAAGTAACAGTAGCATCTCCGGAATTCCTAGATAATGACGGAAATGTTGTAGCGAAAAAACCTGCCGTCACTAAGTACGAACTAGGCAAGGGCGTTAAAGATGGCGTTACGATCAATGAGCAAACCGGTGAAATCAAATACACCGCAGTCGATGCTGACAAGGCAACAGATATAGTTGTTCCAGTAAAAGTAACCTACGCAGATGGATCAGTTGATAACACAACGGCAACAATCGTAGTTCCATCAGACGCAGACTTCTATGACCCGAAGGCAAATCCATTAGAAACCGAAAAGGGAACTGTTCCAAAGGCAGAAGATGGTATAAAAGATAAAGACAAGCTTCCGGAAGGAACAACCTACGAATGGGATGTAGAACCAAAAGTAGATGAAGCCGGCGAAGTAGTAGGAGCTGTAAATGTTAAATATCCGGACGGTTCTAAAGATAGAGTAGTAGTTCCAGTTACTGTTAAGGACGACAGTACAACTGACAAAACAACAGTTGAAGGAACTCCTAAAGAAGTAGAGCCAAACGGTACTGCTCAAGACACCGGTTTAACAATCAAAAACCAAGATGAAGATACGCCTACAACTGTAACAGCCAAAGATGAAGACGAAACAGATGTGACCGTAACGGTAGATCCAGCTACAGGAAAAATTTCTGTAAAACCCGGTGAAAATGTAGACGGACCGATTACAGTAACAGTAAAAGACGACGACTTCATTACTCCGGAAAACCCAGAAGGTGAAAGAACCTTTGAAGTACCGGTAAAAGGTCACGAAAAAGGCGTTGACGACAACGGCTCTGAAACCCCTGGCGATAAGAAGACCACAGTTGATGAAACCGGTAAGCAACCCGTTAAACCGACTGATGACAAACAAGACACCGGCGTTAAAGTCGAAAACAAAGACGACGGCACGAAAATCTCCGCAAAAGATGAAGACGGCAACAACGTTCCCGTTGAAATCGAC
>NZ_CAIJCS010000007.1:0-10810 GCF_903819165.1 Aedoeadaptatus nemausensis | reverse complement strand
AGTCGAAGTTGAAGTAGAAGGCCACAAGAAAGGCCAAGACGACAACGGCTCTGAAACCCCTGGCGACAAGAAGACCACAGTTGATGAAACCGGTAAGCAACCCGTTAAACCGACTGACGACAAACAAGACACCGGCGTTAAAGTCGAAAACAAAGACGACGGCACGAAAATCTCCGCAAAAGATGAAGACGGCAACAACGTTCCCGTTGAAATCGACGAAAACGGCAAAGTCATCGTAACACCCGGTAAGAATGTTGACGGTCCGATTACTGTAGTAGTGGAAGATTCTGACCTACCCGGCGGCAAGACAGAAGTCGAAGTTGAAGTAGAAGGCCACAAGAAAGGCCAAGACGACAACGGCTCTGAAACCCCTGGCGACAAGAAGACCACAGTTGATGAAACCGGTAAGCAGCCCGTTAAACCGAATGATGAAAAACAAGGTACAGGCGTAATCGTTAAAAATCCGGATGACACAATAAAAGTTACAGCAAAAGATGAAGACGGTAAAGATGTACCTGTCGAAATCAATCCCGATACCGGCGAAATTGAAGTAACGCCCGGTAAGGATGTAGACGGTCCGATTACTGTAGTAGTGGAAGATTCCGATCTACCCGGCGGTAAGACAGAGATTGAAATCGAAGTCAACGGCCACGAAAAGGGTAGAGACGACAATGGAAGCAACTCCGGTAAGGACGACGGTTATATCTGGTTGAAACCTGTTAATCCCTCCGACAACAACAAGGTTGACGACAATAAGGGTAACAAGGATAAACACGAAACCGCTATCCACAAGCTGTATATCTACGGCTACAAGGACAATACCTTCCGTCCCGAAGGCAATATGACCCGTGCCGAAGCGGCTGCTATGATTGCACGCCTCAAGGGCCTCGATATGTCCAACAACGCTAAACCGAACTTTAGCGATGTTAAGAGCGCTTGGTACAACAGCAGTATTAATGCTGTGGTTAACGCAGGTTATATGAAGGGTTATCCCGACGGAACCTTTGCTCCCAATGGTAAGATCACTCGTGCGGAATTTGCACAAATGATCATGGCCATCGATAAGGCAAACGGCGCCGCAGTACCTTTCGCCGACGTGAAGGGCCACTGGGCTGAAGCTGCCATTGCACAAGCATACGGCAACGGACGCATTGCAGGTTACCCGGACAGCACCTTCCGTCCGAACAACAACATTACGCGTGCTGAAGCGGTTACTGTTTTAAACAAACTCTTCGATCGCAGTGTGAACGAAAACGGCCTCGCCGCTGTTCGCGCAGACATCGTACCGTTTGTAGACGTAACGGCTAACCACTGGGCTTATTTCCAAATCATTGAAGCATCCAATACGCACCAATTCTACCGCACCGAACAAGGTAAAGTAGATGAAACGTGGGTTAAACTTCTTCAAACTTGGAAGCAAGCTTTAGAAAACCGCTAGAATTAAAAAAAGAACTGAGCTTAGGCTCGGTTCTTTTTTTGTGCGCAAACAAGTATATGGTTTATGAATTGGTTTTTTATTTTCGCTCTCGTTTGACGGGCGACGTTGTTGGCTCGACTCACAGAACATCCTTTTGCGACACAGCCCAACACCAATCTCGGGCAAAATCATCGCACACATTTTGCGGGCGGGTAGGACCCGCCCCTACATTGGGCTTCATCAGGGACGGGCGATTTTATATCGGGCTAATTGTATGTAGAAATATTTTCCAAAAAACATACCTATTGCGTCGTTTCGTAGGGGCGAGCCTGCTCGCCCGTTAGACAAAAGCGAAAATAAAAATCCAACTCATAAAACACCCTTATGCGACACAGCCCAACAGGAATCAAATGGCGTTAGCCATTTGCACATCTAAAAAGCGTTAGGGTGGAAAGGAAGGTGGTTTTAGGAGGAGGGAAAGAGGGCGAATCGCAACGCCCTATTCCCTCCTCCTAAAATAAAGATTATGAATGAATGTTTAACTTTTGGAAGAAGATGGATGGAGCAAAGAGCAGAATTCTTCGCACACATTCTGCAGGCCCGCCCCTACGGTTGCGCAGGAAATGGTTATACAGAAAAAATTTTCCGCCTTAAAAAACGCCCCTTTTACAGGGCGTTCCGTGTTTATTTGCGTTCTTGAATTTTGTTTACAATTAATAGCAAGATCACACTGCCTGCCACAGCGATCAGGAGGCTGTATAAGTTAAAGCCGCTGACTTTGCCCAGGCCGAAGAGGTTGCTTGCGATGAAACCGCCGATAAAGGAACCGACGATACCGGTTACGATATTGGCGACGGCGCCCATGGAGGCGTCTTTACCTACGATTTTACTTGCGATCCAGCCTGCTAATGCGCCGAAAACTAACCAAAAAAACATTTTATTCTCCTTTCACGAGTATTTATATGTTTATGATGACATTATAGAGATACCCGTAGAGAACATCGTTATTCACTTTACTGTAAATTTTTCCGCGGAAACTTAAATTTCTTTTCCCTCGAATTGAGAGCGGTACAGATTGTAATACTCTCCCTTTTTGGCCATGAGTTCGTCGTGGCTGCCCTGTTCCACAATATTCCCTTTGTCCAGGACGAGGATAGTGTCCGCACCGACGATGGTGGAAAGGCGATGGGCGATGACGAAGTTGGTGCGTCCGTGCATAAGGCGATCCATGGCTTTTTGTATAAGTTTTTCCGTCCGCGTATCCACGGAGCTCGTGGCCTCGTCCAAAATCAAGATGTCCGGATCGGAGATAAGGGCTCTTGCAATGGTGAGGAGTTGCCGTTGGCCTTGTGAAATTTCCGAACCCGATTCTGTGATCTTGGTTCGGTAGCCTTCGGGAAGTGTGCGGATGAAATTATCCACATAGGTGGCCTTGGCTGCCGCCACGATTTCTTCTTCCGTGGCGTCGTCTTTGCCGTAGGCGATGTTGTCGTAGACCGATCCCGTAAAGAGCCAGGTATCCTGGAGGACCATGCCGAAATGGCTCCTGAGGTCGCTTCGGGTGAAGTTTCGAATGTCTTCGCCGTCCACTGTAATGGCGCCTCTGTCCACTTCGTAGAAGCGGAGAAGGAGGTTAATGAGGGTGGTCTTGCCGGCGCCGGTGGGCCCGACGATGGCCACGGTCTCTCCGGGATTAACCTTCAAGTTAAAGTCTTTGATGATTTCCTGTTCCGGAGTGTAGCCGAAGTGGACGTGATCGAAGATGACGGCGCCCTCTACTTTTTCCATGGCCACCGGATTTTCCGCTTCGATTTCTTCTTCCGCATCGAGGACGCGGAAGACGCGATCGGCGGCGGAGATGGCCGATTGAAGGGCACCCACTACTTCCGCCATGCCGTTGATGGGCTGGTTAAGCTTTCTGGAGTATTGGAAGAAAGCCTGTATGGCTCCGACGGTTATGCGCCCGGCGTAAACCATATAGCCGCCGAAGACGGCGATGGCTACGTAGCCCAGATTCGAAATAAAGCCCATAAGGGGCATGATCTCGCTGGATATAAACTGGGCTTTGTAGGAGTTTTCGTAGAGTTTTTCGTTGATGGCGTCGAATTCTTCCAATGCTTTTTCTTCGAAGGTAAAGCTCTTGACTACTTCTTCGGAGCTGATGATCTCTTCCATATAGCCGTCGATGCGGCCCATTTCGTGGCTTTTTTGGCGGAAGTAGCGCTGGCTGATGCCGGCGATTTTTGCCGTTACGAAGGCGCTCGTGGGCAGGACGATAAGGGAGATGACCGTGAGCCCGGGTTCGATATAGAGCATCATGGCGAGGGTGCCTATGATGGTTACCACGGCGCTGATGGTCTGGGCGATGTTTTGTCGCATATTACTTACGATGGATTCCATATCATTGACCATGCGGGAGAGTAAGTCGCCGACGGTAAACTGATCGAGGTAGGATACGGGCAGTCTTTCGATTTTTTCGGATAGTTCTTTCCGAAGGGTGTACACCATTTTCTGGGTCACCTTCACGAGCATCCGTCCCCTTACGAAATAAAAGGCGGAAGATAGGCAGTAGAGTGCGACGAGGATCAGGATGATTTTCCCGAGGTAGTCGTAATCTACGGCGAGGCCCGCTTTAATGGAATCGTAAAGGCTTGTGATGCCCAATCCCAATATCCAGGGCGTAAAAATATCGAAGGTAGTGGCCGCCGTCGTAAAGAAGACGACGAGGAACATGGGGAGTTTGTCTTGGTTTAAATAGCCGAAGAGACGCTTGATAATGCGCCGGCTGTCTTTGCTTCTGAGGGAGCGGCGGTCTCCTTCCGCCACGGGGCGTATTTTAGCCATTGACGACCTCCTCTCCAAGTTGGGACGCGGCGATTTCCCGATACACTTCGGATGTTTTCATAAGTTCATCGTGTGTGCCTCGGGAGATGATCTCTCCGTCTTCCAAGACGAGGATCTGATCGCAGTCCAGCACCGTCATCACCCGTTGGGCGACGATAATGGTGGCCGTACCTGTGGTCATAGGTTCCAGGGCCCGGCGAAGTATCCTGTCGGTTTTAAAGTCCAGGGCGGAGAAGGCGTCGTCGAAGAGTAATACTTTCGGCTCCTTGGCCAGGGCTCGCGCAATGGAAAGGCGCTGTTTCTGTCCGCCGGAAAGGTTCTTCCCGGTTTGGGCCACTTCACTGTCCATACTCTCTTCCATAACACTCACGAAGTCCCAGGCCTGAGCCACGGAAAGATAGTTTTTCGCCACTTCGTCGGCGAGACGTTCGTCGTGGGAAAGGCCGATATTATCCCGCACGCTGCGCTTTAAGAGTTTGGCCTGCTGTGGAGCGTATCCCAGGGCTTGGCGCAGTTCTTTTTGGGAAAGTTTTTGAATGTTGACGCCGTTTAAGCGGATTTCTCCGTCGGTTACATCGTAAAAGCGATGGATGAGTTTTAATATGGTGCTTTTTCCGCTTCCCGTACCGCCGATAATGGCGATTTTTTCTCCCGCTTTTACCTCAAAGGAAAGATGGGAGAGTACGGGCCGCTCGGCGCCGGGATAGGCGAAGCTCACGTCGTCGAAGACCAGGGAGGTTTCCCCTGCCGGCAAGGCCACGGTGTTTTCTTCTTTTTTCACCGGCGTGTTCAATACCTCGACGATGCGATCGCGAGAGGCTTTGGCGCCGGGGTAAAGGGCGAAGAGCATGGCGAACATGCTCAGGGCGAACATGATCTGGGAAATGTATTGAATGAAGGCCATGAGATCGCCGACCTCGATGGAACCTGCGGAGATTCTACCGGCGCCGAAGTATAAGATGGCCACCATGGTCATGTTGAAGATAAGATTAAAGGCCGGGAGCATGACAATGAGATAGTTGTTGACCCGTTCGTTGACTCTCCGCATATCTTGATTGACGCGGCTGAAGTGGGCGTCTTCGAAGCTTTCTTTCTGGAAGGCACGGATGACGCGAATGCCCGTAAGCCGTTCTCTGAAGCGCATGCTGATTTTATCCATAAGCTCCCTCGACCGCATAAAGCCGGGGAGGGATTTTTTAGCGATCATAATCACCACGCCGAGGAGCATAGGGGCGGAAATTAAAATAATGGCGGATAGTTTTATGTCGGTGGTCAGGGCCATATAGGCGGCGCCGATAAACATAAGGGGCGCCCGCACCAGGGGACGCAAGATCACCACGGCCATTCGCTCCAGCTGGTTAATATCGTCGGTGGCCCGTGTTAAAATGGAAGGGGCACCGAACTGTTCGAATTGCTCGAACCCCAGATGCATTACGTGGGAAAACAGGCCTTGTCGCAGATCTCTCGAAAAGCCCATGGCGATTTTCGCCGCCAAATAGCCCGCCGCCGTCATGAGCAGGACGGAGACGAAGGCGAGGCCGATCATACGCAGGCCGTAAGATAAAATAATATCCACATTGCCTTTTAAAACCCCGTAGTCGATGATGTGACTCATAAGACGGGGCAAAAAAAGATCCGCGAGGATGCTCATGGCGATGAGCAGAATCTCGGGGATGATCAGTGGAATGTAAGGTTTAATGTAGTCTTTCATTTCACCATCCTATTTCTAATTTATTCTGAAAAGTTTATAATCGTATTAATGATACCCGAAGGAGGGGAGGGATACACATGGGAAATGGCTTGAAACTGACACAATCGCGATTTGTGAACATCGAGGGGCGCTACGGCTTCGATCAAAATGCTTTGGCGGGTCGCTGGAGCCGCTATAATGTGGATCGCTCCTGCGGCATTGCGGCTCTCGCCAATTTAATATCCTATGGCAGGGCGCAATTCGCCATGAGCCGGGGGGAATCGCTGGATCTGATGGACCGCATTATTTACTACGCGCCGCCCAGACCCTGGGGCATCGCCCGGCCGGGGATTTTAATGGGGGCTCTCGAGGCCATGGCCCTTCCCTTTTCTCCCGATGTGCTTTCGGGAAAGGTCTCGGGGAAGGAGGCCCTGCCTTTTATCGAAGAGCATCTCGCCCACGATCGGCCCGTAGCCCTTTTAAACACCAATCACCCCCACAAGGCCTTCCGCTACCATTGGGTGACGATTACGGAGCTTTTGGAAGAAGAGGGGGTGCTCATGGTCCGCTTTTCTTCCTGGGGCGGCCGTTATAAACTGCCCTATCATATTTTACTATCCGATAAAACCGTGTACCGGGCGCTGATCGCCCTGGTCCCACGAAAGGAGCAATGAATGAAGACCCTTTATGCCAAACAAAAAGTTTTTAAAATAGAAGACCACTACCCGATTATGGATGAAAACGGGGAAGCGGTCTACCAAGTGGATCAGAATTTTAAATTTTTCGGCTACGAGGTTCACGTCTCCCGGGCCGACGGCACGCCGGTGTTCGTCATTACCCAGGAACTGTTAAATTTCCTGCCTACTTTCCACGTGGATTTTGAAAACGGCGAACACATGACGATTAAATCCCGTATCAGTTTCTTAAAGAAGAAGATCGATGTGGATTACAGCGGTAAAAATCTTTCCATTACGGGAGATGTCTGGGATTGGGATTTTGCCATTCAAGAGGGCGAGAGGGAAGTAGCGTCGGTTACCAGGAAATTTTTAACCTGGGGCGATACTTTTACCCTGGATATTTTCGACGAGGCTTATAGCGACGTGGCCGTGGCGGCCATGATCGCCATCGATCGCTTGATCGACATAGAAGAATCCGCCAATTAAAAAACTCCCTTCGCCCTATTGGGTAGAGGGGAGTTTTTCGGATTTAATCTTTTTTAATTAATTCTCCGGTGTCCAGATTGTATTTATAGTCCAGGTCCTGCCCTTTGGCGTTTTCCAGTTCAATTTCCAATTCGGTATAGGCAGGGCCTTCCTCGTATTCAATGCTGAAGGAATGGAGCTTATAGTCGCCTCCCGCATCCTTGAGAGATTCGGCGATGAGATCCTCTACGCGGCCTAAATGAGCTACGTCCAGTGCCTTTTTCCCGGAGGTATCATCTGTTTCGACTTTATCCTTCGCAATGGAGCCGTCAGAAGCCTTGATTTCCATTTCATACTCTTTACTCTCGTCGAAACCTTCGATTTCGTAGTAAAATTCGCCATTTTCGCGATCCAGGCTCAGCTCTTCGAACTTCGCGTCGGGATATTTATCCGTAAAGACTTTGAGGGCGTCTTCTAGACTGATCATCTTAGAATCGGAAGTTTCCCGGTTTTCGGTCTGCACGTCAGCTTCATGATTTTCCGCCTGTACCTCGTTCTTGCTTGGTTCGGGCGCCGGGGTGTTTTGGTTTACATTCCCTGTCGACGGTTGGCAACCTGCCAGGGCGAGTGTGAGCCCGGCTAAAAGTATTATTTTTTTCATGACAACATCCTTTCTCATTAAAAACTATACCCGAAAGCATGTATTTTCAAGCAGAAGGATACGGTCTGTAGGGCGACAGTAAAAGAGCTCCCTTCGTGAGGGGAGCTTTTTTAATTAGCAGCAACTTCCGCCGGAGGGAGCGTCTTCTTCATCGTCTCCGCCTGTGGAGCAGCCTTCGAAGGGGCCGAAGTGGCGGCTGCGATCGCCGTGGATGTCGAAGTATTTGGCGAAGCGGGTTTCTTGAATCATGGCGCAGGTATTGCCGCAAACGGAAGCGGGAAGGCCTTCATAGAAACGGTGGTGATCGTCGAGATCGAATGCATCTTCGCTACCTAAGATGCCGCCTTTATAGGTGACGAACTGGCCGTATTGTTCGCAAATATCTTCCATCATATCGGGGATCTTCATGGCGCGGACGGTGCGGGAGGTAAACCCGATATTGCCGATACGCTTTTCGATCTCGGGATTGTCGATGGCGGCTTTGGTGGTGGACATATAGCGGAAATCTTCCCAGCCCACTTTGCGCATAAGCCGTCTGAAATCTTCGATATACATAGCGCCGCCGATACATTCGCCGAGGAGTACCGGATCGCTTTCTAAAGATTCCGGCAAACGACGGTCGGCGAAAATGTCGGAGAAGTAAAGTTCGCCGCCCCGCTTCAATACGCGGAAGATTTCTTTAAATACACTTTCCTTATCCGGGGAAAGATTAATGACGCAGTTGGAAATGACGATGTCGATGCTTTCGTCTTCGATGCCTAAAGATTTCAGGTCTTCGATATAGCCTTTTTTAAAGGTAACATTGGATTTTTTGTAGCCGAATGTTTCCGCCATACTGTCCCGGTGTTTTTCCGCAATGGCCAGCTGGTCGTCGTTCATGTCCACGCCGATCACGTGGCCTTCTTCGCCGACGAGTTTCGAAATGGTGTAGACATCGTAGCCCGTGCCGCAGCCCAAGTCTAAAACCGTAAGACCTTCCAGGGCATCGGGAATGGGGGAGCCGCAGCCGTAAAAGCGTTTGACGATTTCCTCATCTACGCTTGCGCGAATGGCCTGAATATGATCGGGGGTGCCGTCCAATGCACAAGAGCAGATGCCAGTCTCCATTTTGCCTTCTTGTTCTTTCGTGATATGGCTGTAATATTCTTTAATATTTTCGTGATTATGCATGGTAATCTCCTTTTAACAACAGTTTGTATTAGAAGTTGACGATTGAATGGGTTCGATAATTTTTGTAAAGATCAGAGCCGCCAGTGCTCCGCCTATAAAGGGGGCGAGAACGTAGACGATCATGGCATCCGATGAAAAGGCGACGTCTTTCCAGCCGGCAAAAAAGCCGACGATTCTCGGGCCGATGTCGCGGGCCGGATTGAGTCCGGCATTGGTCATGGGGCCGATGGTGGCAATGAGGCATGAGATCGTAAGGCCGATAAAAAGCGGAAAAATATCGTCGCTTGGGCGGCCAAGATTACAACCCTCGGTCATGGAGAAGATAATGATGACGAGAATAAACACGCCGAATCCTTCGGCAAAGGCGGCGACGGGTGTGGAAATAACGCCCTTTGTCGTGTTGGGGAACACTTCGCACCAAATAGAGGAAGGGGCGCTGGCTACGGAAAAGTCTATATTTTCCGCGGCCATGGCGGCCAGGGAGCTGTCTTTAAAAAAGATCCAAAGGACGATGCTCGCGACAATAGCGCCTAAAAGTTGGGCGGTAAGGTATACGGGGAAAATTCTCCAGGAACTCCTTTTGCTGATGCACATGGCCAGGGTAACCGCCGGATTAAAGTGGGCGCAGGACAAATTCCGCGTGGCGTAAATGGCAATGGCAATGGCGATGCCCCAAATAATACCTACTTGGAAAGGACCTGTGTGGGCGCTGTAAAGAGTGGCCGTGGCCACGGCGCCGATGCCGAAAAAACACATGAGGAATGTGCCGATAAACTCGCCGGTCCACCCTCTCGTGGTGGGGGAGTATCCGCAGCATTGTGTCTGATTGTCTGACATAAAAACCTCCATCGTAAAATGATATATACACTCATCATTTTATCGAAGAGGAAGAGAGGCGGTCAATGGAAGAGACGTTCTTTCACATAGTATAGAAAAAACCTTTATTTTCATTCTAACATTACATTTTTCAATGAAAAAAGGCAACGGATGTTGCCTTCTAACTCTTTATTAATAAATATAGCGACGATCGCCCTCAATTTCGTAGCGTAAATCTGTGTTTGCCAGAAAGCCTTCCCACCATGAATCGATTAAACGGTCGTAAAGTGCCGGGTCCTCGTAATAGGGAGCGTGGACATTTAGGGTTACCTGCCAGGCAAAGCCCTCGTCGCAGTTGACGGGCATGTGCACGCGATCGCAGGGCATGCCGTTTAAGAAGAAGCTGTCGTAGGTTTGAAAAGCCTCTTCGGCCGTACCTTGAAAGTGTAATTTTTCGGCGGATTGTTTTACGATTGAAAGAAGCTTCTCCTCGTCCTTTTTCGCCATGGCCGTTGCGGCGAAAGCCAATCGCTCCTCGGCGAGAGCCACCCTTTCGGCGAGCCAGCCGTGAATATTCGAGGTGTCGATGACCTCTTCAAGGGGAGCGTCTTCAATAGATGGAAACTTTTCCTCCAGAGTGCGACGAATGGCGTCGTCTTCCGTTGCAATATCCTTTGCGAGACCATCGGTAGAATGGATTTTATCGTACATTAATTGGTGAATCGGTGCTAAAAATAAACTCATGATAACCTCCTGATAAGATCTTACGAGAAAAAGAGCATCTATTCCGTAACAGTGGTTACCATATAGAAAATACCCGGCACATAGTTTTCGAGGAAAGGGTGCGTTTCATTTAGGTGAAGATCATGGCATGCCCTACATTGGGTTTCATCAGAACCTTTTGATTATCAATTGGTTTAGATAACCCTTCAAACCTTGTCGCGGGGAAGGGGAAAGGGCTCAGAGGCGAAGTAACCCGGTCCCCAAGATTTGGACATTTCCCCTACCTTAATCGTGTATAATTCAAATAAGGAGGTAAACCATGGGACGAGGAAAACTAACAACTGAAG
>NZ_CAIJCS010000006.1 GCF_903819165.1 Aedoeadaptatus nemausensis | reverse complement strand
AATCAGAACCACCGGCTTAGCCGGTGGTTTGTTATGCCCCTATAAGGGGCTGTTACCGGCAGCACTCTCGTGCTCTGAGTTTCTTCCTCTTGCAACAAATCCCCAGTTGGCGCTAAAGCGCCTGTTCTTATACTTTATTTGACCTGCTGACCCGTAAACGGATCTATGAATTCTTTCATGCTTATCTGATCCGCCAAATAATCCTCTTCCAATTGATTCTTGATATATTCTTGGATCTTTTTCGCATTTTTTCCTGCAGTGTCTACGTAATAACCTCTACACCAGAAATGCCTATTTCCATATTTATACTTTAGATTTGCATGCCTATCAAATATAATCAAGCTGCTTTTTCCTTTTAAATAGCCCATGATTTGAGAGACGCTATATTTTGGCGGAATCTCCAATAGCATATGGATATGATCGGGACAACATTCTGCTTCGATTATATTGATTCCTTTTCTTTCGCATAGGTCTCTTAACGTTTTTCCTATGTCTTGTTTTAATTTTCCATATATGACCTGTCGCCTATATTTTGGCGCAAATACAACATGATACTTACAATTCCAACTTGTATGTGCTAAGCTGTTCTTGTCCATATGGATACCTCCTTGATATTTTATTGCCGATAACACAATAATTTTATCATAGGAGGTTTTTTTACTTAAAGCTAAAGCTTTTTATGCCTACCACCAGCATAGCTGGTGGTTTATTCATGCTAAAGCGCACAATAAAAA
>NZ_CAIJCS010000005.1 GCF_903819165.1 Aedoeadaptatus nemausensis | reverse complement strand
AGGCGTACGAAGAGACATTGGCCCCCACTTATGGGGATTCCGCCAAACCGGAAGATATGGTCGTGGAAGCGAAACCTGAAGGATATTTGGAATAAAAAAAGCGAGCCGCGAAGGCTCGTTTTTTATTGCAGAAAATAAATTATTATAAGGTTCGGCGTCCGTCGATCTTCGAAAAAAAGGTATTGTCCGGGGCTTCTTTAAAGCCTAAATCGTAGCCCATGCGCTGCATTTCGTTGAGCTTAAAGATCATCAGGTTCACGTCTACGGAAAAGGCCTTTGCCATTTCGGGATAGGAGTAGCCCGCCCGCGCCATTTGATAGACCTGCTCCTCCTCCAAAAGATAATGGGCGCAAAAAATATTGGCCTCCAATTCCCGCTCGTCGGTTAAGTGAAAGAGAGTGTACTCCACGAGCTCCTCGTCTTTTGCGAAATCACGATGGAACAGATGGTGGCCCAATTCGTGGGCGAATACCATGCGCTGAACGGCCTCGTCTACGGAGTCGTTATAAAAGACGAAGGGGTTTCTTAAAATCACCTTGTACATGCCCAAAAGGCGGGTGCTCGTATTCATGGGAATTAAGGTGACACCCTCTCCCTCGAGAGCCTTTTTCGGATCGGGGCCGTAGCGTCTTCGAATGCGCAGAGCCTCCCGATACAGACGTTCGTAGCGGGACATTTTATTCATCGCTCTTACCGCCCTTAGGGGCGTATTTTTTATTTTCGAGTTTGGCCCGGAAATAGGCTTCTTGGATCGCCTCAAACACCGCCTGCTTGTCTTCTTCATCCAAACGACCGCCGGCGAAAAGGCCGATCACCCCTTCTACCAATTCCTCCGCATCCTTGGCGCCTTTATTGCCGTAGCGCTCCCGGGCGTGGAGCACGAAGGCGTCTTCGTCGGTCAGTAAATAGGCCTTAGGCACGTGGAAAAGCTCGGAGAGCTTGTCGTAAATTTCTTCGTAACGGGGGCGAAGACCGCCGGTTTCGTAATTGGATATGGTCCTCAACGAAACGTTCAGGGCGTCCGCCAATTCCTGCTGCGTCATCTTTTTTTCCTTACGCAAGGATTTTATTTTTTCTCCGAATGTCATGGTCACCTCAAACACGCAACTGAATTACGCAAAAACAAAAAACACATCTTGATATACGCAATCTAATTGCGTAAAATAAAGTTAAATAAGAAATCTAATTGCGTAAATCATAATTTGAATTGCGCCTTTTGTCAAGAAAGGTTGGCCTATGGAACGGGTAATATTACATTCCGACATGAACAGCTGCTACGCCTCCATCGAGATTCAAAAAAATCCGGCTCTTCGGGGCAAGCCCGTAGTGGTCGGGGGAAATGAAGAAGATCGCCACGGCATTGTCCTCGCAAAAAGTCAGGAGGCGAAGGTTTACGGTATTCAAACGGGAGAATCTCTTTGGGAGGCCCACAGGAAGTGCCCGAATCTTATCGTCGTGCCCCCTCATTACGACGACTATTTGGATTTCTCCAGACGGGCGCGGAAAATTTACTACGACTACACGAATCAGGTGGAACCTTTCGGCCTCGACGAATGTTGGCTCGATGTTACCGGCTCTACCCATCTCTTCGGAAGCGGAGAAACCATCGCCCATACCATTAAAGAAAGGATTAAAAGGGAGCTGGGGATTACGGTCTCCGTCGGCGTCAGCTTTACGAAGACTTTTGCGAAACTGGGAAGCGATATGAAAAAGCCCGATGCCGTAACGGTGATCCCGAAAGAGCGCTACCGCAGCATCGTCTATCCCTTGCCCGTGGAAAGTATGATCGGCATCGGACGGAAGACGAAGGAAAAGCTCAATCGCATCGGCATTATCACTTTGGGAGATTTGGCCCGAACGGAGCCCACGCTCCTCGGGAAGCGACTGGGTATCGTCGGGGTGAAGCTTTGGCAAAAGGTGCGAGGCCTGGACGAAGATCTCGTAGCCGATTACGATCACAGGCCGGAGATCAAAACCGTGGGAAACGGCATTACCTTGCGGGAAGATCTCTTAAACGACGTGGAAGTGCGGCGAATATTGCAGATCCTTTCATTAAAAGTATCTCGCCGACTTCGGGAATACGGGCTGGAGGCGGAGGGAATCGACCTCCATTTAAAAGATTCCCATTTCGTGGGCCATAGCTTTCAAACGACTCTTCCCCACGGCGGGCAGACTTCTTTTCTGCTTCGAGACGGCGCCTTCGATCTCTATCGCTCCCGATACGACGGCCGCCTTCCCGTCCGCGCCATAACCCTTCGCGCCATTCGCCTCGTGCCGGAAAAGCAGGCCGTTCAAAGGGACATGTTTTCGGATTACGAAAAGCTGACAAAAGAAGAATCACTGGATAAAGCACTTCACGGAATCAAGGCGCGCTACGGCGACGGCGCCGTCACCTTTCTCGGATTACTGGAAGATACGAAGATGCCCCACCTCACAACCGACATCGTCACCTTGCCCAATGCTCGGCAACGTTAGGAAGAAAGATATTTCTTTAACAAAAAATAAATGAAATATATTGAATTGATCGTGATACTCCGCTAAAATAGAAGAATAGTGGGATGAAAGGAGGATGCTCATGAAAAAGTCGCCTTACACGGGCCTGGCCTTGATTACGCAAGTAGGACTCAATGTCTTGATCCCTATTTTGGGCTGTATGTTATTCGGCCTTTGGCTCGAGAAGAAGCTCGACACGAAGGGCATTCTCCTCCTTATCTTTACTTTAATCGGCATCGCCGCCGGCATCGGCAATATTCTTCGACTCGGAAAAAAACTATGAGGGATCGATTTACTAACGAATACATTGCCATCGCCTTCGGTGTGATGCTCTTCGTCTCGGGGATGATGATTTTGCTTGTGAAGAACTGGAAGCCCTACGTAGGGGGCTGGGTCTTCGGCTGTCTCATCGCCATGGCGATGTTCAAACTAATGTTTTTCACGTTCTCTCGAGCGGTGGAGAAGACGGAAAGAGGTGCATCGATATTTGTCAGCGCGCACTATCTTTTACGTCTGACTCTTTACGCCGTCGTCCTCGCCGTTTCGGCGAAGGCGGAGTATTTAAGCTTGGCGACGACCTTCTTCGGTTTGTTGACCATGAAATACGTGATCTTAATTAGGAACATGTTCGACTATCTTCGCAGTAAGAAAGGAGGGCGCTTTTGAAACGTGGCATTGTCTTCCATGCGGGGGGACAGGAAATCTGGCTTCATGAATCGCTGTTTACGACCTTTGTCATCGTCGTATTGCTTACGATTCTGAGTCTGTATATTCACTCGAAAATAAAAAAGGCCGATATCCACGATAAACCTACGGGTATCTTACACATTGTGGAAATCGCCGTCGATGCCATTAACGGCTTGACGACACAGACCATGGGCAAGCATAATTTAGGCTTTGCGCCTTATATGCTCACCTTGGCCGCCTTTTTGTTTTGCGCAAATTTATCTGGCCTTTTAGGCTTTGTGCCGCCGACGAGCGATTACAATGTAACTTTGGCCCTTGCGCTCATAACTTTTGTCATGATCCATTTTTTCTCGGTGAAGACAAAGGGAATCGGAGGCTATTTCAAACAGTACGCCGAGCCCATCGCCATTTTAACGCCGATCAATATTTTAGGAGAGCTGGCCAATCCGATCTCTCTGAGTTTCCGTTTATTCGGTAATATTCTAAGTGGCGTGTTGATTATGAGCTTGGTCTACCAAGGCCTGGGCCTGGTATCCCAATTTTTAATCCCCGTCGTCGCATGGCCCCTACATGGTTATTTCGACGTATTCAGCGGATTATTGCAAACCTTCATTTTCATCATGTTGTCGATGACTTATATCAACTCCAACATGGCAGATCCTGAAGAGATTGCCGCACGCAATGCGGCGAAGCGGTCGTAAAATATAGATAAAACAGTATAGGGAGGAAATAGTATGCAAATCACAAGTGAAGCGTTTATTCTAGGTTGTTCCGCCATCGGTGCGGGCTTAGCAGTTATTGCGGGTATCGGCTCCGGTATCGGTCAAGGTTATGCGGCAGGTCAAGCGGCATCAGCTGTAGGTCGTCAACCGGAAGCGAAGGGCGACATCGTTCAAACCATGTTGCTCGGTCAAGCCGTCGCCGAAACCACCGGTATTTACGGTCTCGTTATCGCCATTATCTTATTATTCGTAAAACCCTTATTAGGATAAGATCGGGAAACAGAACCACACGAAAGGAGTTGTCCCTATGGAAATTTTTGTCGTGCCGGATCTATGGAATGTCTTGGCACAATGGGGCGCCACCCTCATCCTGTTTCTCGTCATTCGCCATTTCGTCTATCAACCGATGAACGACTTTTTGGCGAAGCGGCAAGCGTCCATCGCCTCTGAAATCGAGGAAGCACAAGCAGAACGCGTGGAAGCGGAACGCTTAAAGTCCGATTATGAACAAAAATTGAGAGACGCCAAAGAAGAAGGTGCCGAGATCATCGAAAAATCCCGGGAACGTGGCCGCGAACTGGAAAAGTCCGCCTCGGAAGAAGCGCAGGCCCGTGCGGAAGCCATGATCGAAAAGGCCAAGGCCGATATCGAACGGGAAAAGGCGAAGGCGCGCCAAGATGTACAAAATGAAACATCGGATCTCGCCGTCATGATCGCCGAAAAACTTTTAAACGACACCATCGATGAAAAGCACCACGACGAACTGATCAATGGCCTGATCCAAGATATGGAGAAGCGCCATGTTTGATGAAGCGATTACCAAATACAGTGTCGCCCTCTATGAAGTGGCATTGGAACAAGATGATTTTATGCTCGACGATTTGGATACGATTCGCGCAGCATATGAAAACAACGATTTAAAGTTGGCTCTTATGCATCCGCGCATCGGCAATGAAAAAAAGCGCGAAATCATCGAAGGTATTTTCGCTAAAGATATTCCGGCGACCCTTTTAAACTTTCTTTTCGTCCTTTCGGACAATAAGAGGAGCCATCTCGTCGCCGATATTTTAAATGCCTATGAAGATCTGTGCTACGAGGAGAGAAATATCGAGCGTATCCTCGTGTTAACGCCCTTTGAACTTTCAGAGGACAGACTCCGCGCCATAGGGGATGCCTATAAGGGCGCCCGGGGCGGAGATGTGGAAGTGCGTCAGAGAATCGATAAGAGCCTGATCGGCGGGGTTAAACTCGTCACCGATCACGGCGTCATCGACCGCTCTATTCATAGACAGCTTAACGATCTTAAGCGAGCCCTTAAACACAATGCATAGAGAGGTGAGATATGAATCTGAGATCAAAAGAGATCAGCTCCGTTATTCGGGAGCAGATCAAAAATTATAATGTAGATTTGGTCATGGAAGATGTGGGCACCGTCATCGAAGTCGGAGACGGCATCGCCCGTATTTTCGGACTGGAAAATGCAAAGGCCGGCGAACTGATCGAATTCCCCGGAGAAATCTACGGCATGGTACAAAACCTTGAAGTAGGTAATGTGGGCGTCGTCTTATTAGGTGATGCCGATATTAAAGAAGGGGACGAAGTTAAGGCAACGGGTAAAGTAGTGCAAGTTCCCGTCGGCGAAGGCCTTCTGGGACGGGTCGTCAATGCACTGGGCGCGCCTATCGACGGCAAAGGGGATTACCCTTATGAAAAGACCATGCCCATCGAAAAAATCGCCCCCGGCGTTATTACGAGAGAATCGGTTAATGTGCCCCTTCAAACGGGAACCAAGGCCATCGACGCCCTCTTCCCCATCGGTCGGGGTCAACGGGAGTTGATTATCGGCGACCGCCAAACCGGTAAAACCGCCATCGCCATCGACGCCATTATCAATCAAAAAGATACGGACGTCATTTGTATTTACGTGGCCATCGGCCAAAAGACCTCGACGGTGGCGCAAATCGTCGACACCTTAGAACAACACGACGCCATGGATCACACCATCGTCGTAGCGGCGACGGCGGCGGAACTTTCGCCTATTCAATACATCGCCCCCTACGCCGGCGTTACCATGGCGGAAGAATTTATGGCACAGGGTAAAGACGTGCTCATCGTCTACGACGACTTATCCAAGCACGCCGTAGCTTACAGAACCATGAGTCTTCTTTTACGTCGTCCGCCGGGACGTGAAGCTTTTCCCGGCGACGTATTCTATTTGCACTCGAGACTTCTCGAGCGTGCGGCCCGTATGAGCAAAGAATACGGCGGCGGATCCATTACGGCTCTGCCCATTATCGAAACACAGGCAGGAGACATTTCCGCCTATATTCCTACCAATGTCATCTCCATTACCGACGGGCAAATCTTCTTGGAAACGGATATGTTCTTTGCAGGGCAACGTCCGGCGATCAATACCGGTCTTTCCGTATCCCGTGTCGGCGGCGCGGCGCAAACAAAAGCCATTAAGAAAATTTCAAGTTCTATGAAATTGGATTTGGCCCAGTACCGCGACCTGGCATCTTTCGCCCAATTCGGCTCGGAGCTGGATAAAGAAACCCGCCGCACATTGGCCCAAGGGGAACGGATGATGCACGTTCTGCGTCAGCCCCAGTACCAACCCATGAAGCTCGAACATCAAGTGCTCGTGCTCTATGCGGTAACCAAGGGCTATATGCTCGATGTGGACGTGGAAAAAGTTTCCGAATTTGAAGAAGAATACATCCTCTTTGTGGAAAACAACTATCCCCACATCGTGGAGCAGTTGGAAAAAGAAAAAGACTTAACGCCGGAGATTGAAGAGGCCATCAAGGAAAGTCTCGTCGAATTTAAGAAGACGAAATAGGAGGTTTTCCAATGGCATCTACGAGAGAGATCAAGCGGCGTATACGCGGGATCAATAATATTTTACAGATAACGAAAGCCATGGAAATGGTGTCGACGGCGAAACTCCGCCGCGCGCGGGTTCGCCTCGAAAGGACCAGACCCTATTTTCAAACCGTGGTAGACGATATCCAAAACATTCTCGCCATCGTAGGCGAAGGCCATCCCCTCTTAAAAAAACGGGACGAGAAGACGGCGCTTTACATCGTCATCACATCGGACAAAGGTTTGGCGGGAGGATACAATGCCAATATTCAGCGCTTGGCTGAAAAAACCATGGCGGGAGCCCCCTCGGAATCCAAGTTGATGGTCGTCGGTACGAAGGCGCGAGATTATTTTGAACGCAGAGATTACGATATTGCAGGCGCCTATATAGGTCTGAGCGACGAGCCCACCTTTAGCGATGCACAGAGCTTGGCTTTAAAAGCCGTGGATCTTTACAGAAGCGGCGAAGTAGATTCCATCCGCATGATCTACACGGAGTTTGAATCTACCATCAGCTATAAGCCGAAAGTCTTACAACTTCTCCCCTCGGAAGATTTAAAAGCCAAAGAGGGAAAAGCTGTAAAAGACAGAATCGAATTTGAGCCGTCTTCCGAATCCGTATTGGATTATCTCATTCCCATGTATGTGGAAACGGCCATTTTCGGCGCCCTTATCGAGGCGGCGGCATCGGAACAAGGTTCCCGCCGCATGTCCATGGAAAACGCATCGGATAATGCCTACGATATGATCGACGATCTTGAAACGAACTATAACCGCGCAAGACAAGCAGCGATTACCAGCGAAATCACCGAAATCGTCTCAGCTGCGGACGCAGTACAATAGGAAGAAGGTCTGTATGCAAGAGAATTTAGGAAAAATCTGCCAGGTCATCGGACCGGTGGTGGATATAGAGTTTGACCCGGAACGCTTACCGAGTCTTTTAAGCGCCATTACCATTCAAAATGGCGACGAACAACTTACGGTGGAAGTGGCTCAGCATATCGGCGACGATGTGGTGCGCTGCATCGCCCTCGGCGCCACCGACGGTTTACGAAGAGGTATGGAAGCTCTGGATACCGGAGACGCCATTACCGTACCCGTAGGGAAAGCCACCCTCGGGAGAATGTTTAATGTTTTAGGCGAGCCCATCGACAGCAAACCCGTTCCCTCCGATGCGGAACACATGCCCATTCACAGAAAAGCTCCCACATTCGACGAGCAGGATACGGGCAATGAAGTTTACGAAACGGGGATCAAGGTCATCGACCTCTTATGCCCCTACGCCAAGGGCGGTAAGATCGGACTCTTCGGCGGCGCCGGCGTCGGTAAGACCGTCTTGATTCAAGAGCTGATCCACAACATCGCCCAGGAACACGGCGGCATCTCCGTCTTTACGGGAGTCGGGGAGCGTACCCGCGAAGGGAACGACCTTTATTACGAAATGATCGAATCCGGCGTTATCGACAAGACCGCCCTCGTGTTCGGTCAAATGAACGAACCGCCGGGAAGCCGGATGCGCGTCGCCTTGACGGGCCTTACCATGGCGGAATATTTCAGAGACGAAGCGGGGCAGGACGTGCTCCTCTTTATCGATAATATCTACCGCTTCACCCAAGCGGGCAGTGAGGTGTCGGCCCTCCTCGGCCGCATGCCTTCGGCGGTAGGTTACCAGCCTACCCTGGCTACGGAAATGGGCGCCCTCCAAGAGCGCATCACCTCGACGAAAAAGGGATCCATCACATCGGTACAAGCGGTATACGTGCCCGCCGACGACTTAACCGACCCGGCGCCGGCCACGACTTTTAACCACTTGGACGCTACCACCGTCTTGTCCCGTGACATTGCCAGTATGGGTATTTACCCGGCGGTAGACCCCTTGGATTCCACCAGTAGAATCTTGGACCCGAACGTGGTCGGGAAAGAGCATTATGAAACGGCGCGCCGCGTACAGGAAGTGCTCCAGGAATACAAAGATCTTCAAGATATTATCGCCGTATTGGGCCTTGAAGAACTTTCCGAAGAACAGCGTACCACCGTCGCCCGTGCCCGTAAGATCCAACGCTTCCTTTCCCAACCCTTCAGCGTCGCCAGCCAATTTACAGGCATCGACGGCAAATACGTGCCCATTGAGGACACGGTAAAGGGCTTTAAGGAAATTTTAGACGGAGCGCACGACGAACTTCCCGAGTCCGCCTTCTTATTTGCAGGATCCATCGAAGAAGTTATAGAAAAATCGAAGAAGATGGAAAGTGAAGAAGGAGATAAGGCATGATCGATTTGCGCCTCGTAACACCCTATGCGGACGGTTTCGAGCGAAGAGTCGATAAAATTATCGTCCGCGGCATTATGGGGGATATGATGCTTATGAAAGGCACCGCCCCCATCGTCACTCCTCTGGCGTACGACGCCGTTCGCGTTTTCGAAAACGGAGAAGAGAAAAAAGCCGTCGTCCACGGCGGCTACGTCTCCATGAAAGACGACGTCTGCACCATCGCCACCACCGCCTTCGAGTGGACCGACGACATCGATCGGGAGCGCGCCGAAGCGGCGAAGAAGCGAGCGGAGGAAGAATTAAAAGCGGCGGAAAGCAGGGAAAGAATCAAGGAAACGCAATTGGCTCTTTTCCGCGCCCTCGCCCGTTTGCGACACGGAAGACGTCGCTAAAAGAGAACACGTTTATACGTGTTCTTTTTTTATGCCCGGACTTCCATTTCGCTCTATCCCAAACCCTGTCTGTGATACAATAAGGGTCTATAGAAGTGGTTAGAAACCGTCGGAAATCTCCTTAGGAGATTAAATTTCAGTAGTGAGGTAGTAAGATGACACATACACGACTTCATATAAAAAATTCTTTCGTCAGCATACTGGGAAGAATGATCGTCTACGGCGTATTGTTCTTGGCGCAAATTGCCTTGATTTTACTGGTAGGTCGCTTTTTCAGCGAACATCAGGACGCCCTCCAGATCGGTGTCTTTACACTGGACGTTCTCGTCGGGCTACATATTGTAAACGATAAACGAAACGACTCGGTGTATAAAGTCGCCTTCCTCTTTACAATCATCGTCCTTCCGCTATTCGGCGCTTTTCTCTATATGGCGAGCAAATGGGATGTACTTCGTCGTTGGTTTTCCGATAAATTTGAAACGACGAAAAAGACAAATGTCAGCTTTTTCAGGCAAGATCCCGAGGTCATGGAAGAGACGCGCATGAAAGATCCCCTCTTCTACAACACGGCACGGTTTTTGTGGAATGAGGAAGATTATCCGGTGTATCGGAACGGGGAATGCGACTACTTTCCCCTGGGCGAAGATTACTGGCGTCATATGCTCGAGGAGCTGAAAAAAGCCAAACGCTTTATTTTCATGGAATACTTTATTATCGAGCAGGGAAAAATGTGGGACGAGATCCTGGAAATTTTAAAGCAGAAAGTAGATGAAGGGGTAGAGGTGCGGTTAATGTACGACGGCACCACGGCCATTACGAAAGTTCCCTTTACGTATCATAAGGAAATGGAAAAGCTGGGGATTAAGACCAAGGTCTTTAAGCCCATCCTTCCCCTTTTAAGTCTCTATCAAAACCACAGAGACCACCGAAAAATCCTCGTCATCGACAATCAGGTCGCCTATACGGGTGGCGTGAACTTGGCAGACGAATACATTAACGAACGGGAGCTTTTCGGCCACTGGAAAGATACGGGGGTGGCTATTTACGGCTCCGCCGTGCGTTCCTTTACCAATATGTTTCTCTCCATGTGGGGCGTATCGGAAGAATCCCCTGAAAACTTCGAACCCTATTTGATTCCCGCAGATGAAGAATATCGGGGACGCCACACGGGCTATGTAGTACCCTTCGGTGACGATCCCTACGGCGTCAATCGAGTAGGGAAAGAAGTTTATAACGACATCGTCAATCAGGGGACGAAATATCTGCATATTACCACCCCCTATTTGATTTTAGATGATGAAACCAAGGGCGACATTATTCACTTGGCCCACACGGGCGTGGATGTAAAGATCATCACCCCCCATATTCCCGATAAGAAATTGGTCTTCCTCGTGACCCGGAGTTATTATAAAGATTTAATCGACAACGGCGTTAAAATTTACGAGTATACCCCGGGCTTTATTCACGCGAAAAATGTGGTTTCCGACGATACGAAGTCCGTAGTGGGAACGATCAACTGCGATTACCGCTCCCTCTTTTTACATTTCGAATGCGGCGCCTATTTTTACGACCGAGATATGGCGAGAAAAGTGGAAGAAGATTTCCAGGATACATTGGAAGTTTCCATGCTCTTTACACGGGAAATGTGCAATGATTTTACGATTTGGGAGCGAGCCGCAGGTCGCGTCTTGCGCGTCTTGGCGCCCATGATGTAGGAGGATATGATGAACAGACGATTTGACGAAATTAGGATGCGGGCAAAAAATGCCCTTCGTCACTATCCGGTCAGCTTTATTTTTGCCCTCTTAGCCTGTATTTTTCAGTGTTATTGGCTCAAGACCGGCACGGTGAAGACTATTTTTGGTCAGCAACCCCTACTTTTAAGTGCACTGTCTATTTTAGGTTTTTTTATCAGTCTGTCTGCGACGCTTTTTGCAGATTCACAAAGAGAACCGGACAATAGAAAGTGGAAACTCTTCGCCGGTTTATTTACCGCAGTCGTCCTTTTGGCGTGCTATATTCGACTGGCGGAGCTTCAAAAGATAGGCTCTTCCATTTATTTTTCCTGGCAATTCCTGCTTCTTCTGGCGGCGGTGGGGCTCACGGTCTTTTTCGCGGGGGTCGTCCATCGGGAGCGGAATTTCAGAGTCCATGTCATCGCCATGGCGGTAAATATTTTAATCAGCTATCTTTATGCCTTCGTGGTATTTTTGGGGATCAGCCTTTTACTCGCAGGCGCCGACCTCCTCTTCGGCCTCGTCGTCTTTTCAGATGTACTGTTCTATATAGCAAGTGCGTGCTTTCTACCCCTCATGGCTCTTTTCTTCTTGGCGCGTGTCGGTGACGGAACCGGGGAAAAACACAAGGGCGTCCTTTCCCTCATAGACAATGTGTTTGGGAATATCCTCGTGCCGGTGCTCTCGGCCTATGTTATTCTTCTATATCTTTACATTGTGAAGATCGTCGTTCTTCGGGAACTCCCGACGACCAGTGTGGTGAATTTAATTCTTTGGCCCTTGGCTCTCGGCGTGCTCGTGCTTTTTGTCGTCGATCACGACAGGGAACACACGGCGATTTATTACTTCAGAAAATACATGCCGCCGGCATCACTGCCTCTTTTGGCGCTTATGTATTACGCATGGTTTTTGCGGGTGAGTCAATACGGCATGACGGAAAGCCGCTACATGGTGTTCGCCATGGGCCTTTGGCTCACTTTCGCCATGGTCCATTTTTTGATGGAGAAGCGGGAGATGCATATGGTACTCCCCATGACGCTCACCCTTATTTTTCTCGTCGCCGTCTTCGGTGGGCCTGTGGGAGCGGAAAATATTTCCTTCCGCTCTCAAAAGGGAAGGCTCGATCTTCTTCTCATTGAAAACCATATGCTCAAGGGAGGAAAGATCGTAGAGCCGAAGCAGATTTCAAAAGAGGACCGCATGGAGATTCAAAATATCGTGGATTATTTAAGACTGAATCACGATGTCTCCGGCATTCCCTATTTTCAAGGGGCGAGCGACGACGTTATCGATAACGCATTGGGCGAGGCCGTAGACGGGGAAGATTTAAGCTTAAACTTTGAAGAGGATCGCGGCTTTGATATTGAGGGCTACGACCGAATGTACATGGTGGAGAGCTACAGCGACGGGGAGACCGAAAGAGAAGGGCTTCGCATCCGTCGCCATAAGGGCGTTGTAGAGATTCTCTATCCGGGAAGCGAAGAGGCCGATCTTTCCGTCGACTTACAGGATCTTAGGGAAAAGATTCAGATTTTAAAGAGAGAAAAAGAAAACGTCGTTCCGGAGGATTTAATAATTACCGGGGAAAACAGCCTCTACCGCTGCAAGGTATCTTTCTATAAGACCGCCTTCATTTTAAACGAAGGAGCTATAGAATCCGGTGACGGCGTGGGCATGTTGATAATGCTCGAGAAGAAATAAGGAAGGATTTTGGGAAGGAATTTTGGTTTGCGGGAATTTTTAGAAGCTTTTGTCATGGTGTTTATCGGCGAAATGGGGGACAAATCTCAGTTTTTGGCCCTGGCTTTCGCCACTCAATACCCTATGAGGACCGTGCTTTCCGGGGTTAGTTTGGGTATCGCCCTGAATCACGGGCTGGCTATTTTGGCGGCTATGTTGATCGCCGGCATCTTTAAGGATGTGGGCTTTCTGCAAATTGTGGCGGGGATTTTATTTCTCTTCTTCGGCCTTTCCGCCCTTTCCATCGATTATGAAGAAGAGGAAGAAGAGGTAAAGGAATCGAGATTCGGGCCGGTGGCTACCATCGTCTTTGCCTTCTTTATCGGCGAGCTCGGCGACAAGACTCAGCTTATGGCCATGACCCTGGCCATGAGCAGTCCCAATCCGCTTCTGATCTTTTTCGCCACCGTATCTTCTATGATCGTCGTGTCCTCTATCGGGATAGTGATCGGCAAATATGTAGGGAAGAAGATTCCGAAAGTGGTCATCAGCTACCTCGCCGCGGCGCTCTTTTTATTCTTCGGCGTGAGCAAACTTTGCGGCGCTCTGGATCCGGGATTTTTACAACCTGTATGGATTATTTTATTCGCGTTAATCCTCGGCATCGCCGTTTTATATATTCTCATTCAAAACGGAAAGCGCCGCAAAAAGCGAGATTCCCGCTATCTGCTGGAAGCTTACCGCAAGGTGAAGAACTGCTCCACGGAAGAGGAGGAGCAAGAGATCGCCGAGGAGATCGAGCGCATCGGCGCCAAGTATTTCGGGGAAGATATTCCCTTTGTGGGGAGTATCGTCAAGCATGTGGAGCAACTTCACGGCGTGGATCCGGAAATTTACGACGATATTAAAAAACTTTAGAGAGGTGAGGCTATGGGACGAGATTATATGCCGAAGAGCAAGAAAACCATTTATCAGGAAAAGGGCCTTTTCGCCTTCAGCATGGATTCCGTACTCCTAGCCGCCTACGGAAAGGCGAAAGGGGATATGCTGGATTTGGGATGTGGCAGCGGGTTTTTGGCTATGGCGGCCTACGACGAGGCGAAGTCCGTGACGGCGGTAGATATCGAGCCGAGAGCCGTGGAGCTCTTGGAAAAAAGCGCAGGGGAAAACGGCATGTCCATGGAGATTCGCTGCGGCGATTTCAGGAGATTGGATCTTGGAACATACGACACGATCTGGACCAATCCCCCTTTCTATAAATCTTCCCTTCAAAATAAAAATTCTAAAGTGGCGCGGGCGAAGCATCTGGACGACGATATGCGTTGGTTTTACGAAGCGTCGAAGCTTTTAAAGCCCAAGGGCGCCCTTTATGCCGTCGTGGATGTGGCCCGCTTTCAAGACATTGTGGCAGATTTAAGAGATGGGGATATGACTCTAACCCACCTCCGCCCGGTCTATTGGCGAGAAGGGGAAGAGGCGCGGCGGATTTTATTTACGGCGGTCAAGGGAGGGGGAAGCTTTTTACATATGGCGCCCCCTCTCTACATATACGAGGACGAAGATTACACCGAGGAGGTAGCAGGCTATTATGGCAGGTAAGGTTTATTTTTGCCCGACGCCCATCGGCAATTTAGAAGATATTACCCTCAGGGCGCTCAGGGTGATGAAGGAAGCGGATTTGATTTTAGCAGAAGACACTCGCCATTCCATGCCCCTTTTAAAACACTACGATATCCACACCCCTTTGGAGAGTTATCATAAATTCAACGAAGAGGAAAAAATCGATGGCATTCTAAAAAGGCTGGACGAGGGGAAGGACATCGCCCTTATAAGCGATGCAGGTATGCCCGGCGTATCGGACCCGGGGGCGGTGCTCCTTTCGGCCCTTTTAAAAGAGGGAAGACCTTTTGATGTTTTACCCGGTCCCTCCGCCCATGTATGCGCCTCGGTGATCGCGGGCCTCGACGAAGGGCGCTATCTCTTCTGGGGATTTTTGCCTCAGAAACACGGCGCCCGAGTGAAAGTTTTGGAAGAGCTTGAAGATATTCCCGTACCCGTCATTTTCTACGAGGCACCTCACAGAATTCAGCGCTTTGCCGAAGATGTTCTGGCCGCCCTTGGGAATCGTCCTTTAATTTTCGTGCGGGAGATCTCCAAAATGTACGAGGAGCGGGTGGAGACAACGGCGGCGGATTTTCTGCAAAATATGGAGGATTTTACCATTAAAGGAGAATTTGCCGTCGTGCTTATGCCCGGCGAGGAGGAAGAAGAGGAAATCGACATCGCCGCGGCTCTCAGAGAGCGAATAGATGAGGGTGAGAGCCCTTCCAAGGCGGTGAAGAGCGTGGCGAAGGCGTTGAATCTGCCGAAGAATCTAGTGTATAAGGAGAGTTTAAAGCTTTGAATCGAGAGGATCTTTACGAATTTCAAACTCAGATGCGCGCCTTAAACCGCGCCCTGAAAGAAAAATATGATCCCCTTTTTTCCATGTCGAAGAAGGATTTTAAGGGGAGCCTGACAGAAGAAATCGGCAGCTTATTTCACCTGGATCCTCTAAGCGAGGAGGAGCTGAAAAACATGGGCACGGTGGCCGGGGTCGACGGCTCCGTCACAAGAAGCGGCGGCGCTCACCCCCATTACATCGAACTCTTTCAGGGCCTGGCGCTGAGCCTGAAGGGGGAGGAAAAGCGCGTGCGGCGGGTTTACACCCCGGTGCTTACAGAAGACGACGCCATGAGCGCCGAGAAAATTCACGATCGCTACTTGGCGGAGGTGGAGCTGGAGGCGGCCATGGGCATTCTTGAAGAGAGCCGGGTGGACGTGATCATCATGGACGGAGGACTCCTCCGCTATAAAATCAATTCCCGGGAAAAATGGGAGGAGCTGAGGAGCCGCTGCATCTCGGAAAAGGTGCTTCTCGTCGGCGCCATCAAAGACATTAAGACCCAGGACATTGCCGAGCGCATGGGAAAGGCCCGGGCCTTTTACGACAGGGAAATTTTAGCCGGCAAGCTGGATAGAGGGGAACTTTTGCTCCTCGCCGAACGTTCCAAGGAAGAGGCGGGAGAAATGAGCAAAGAGGCGGCCGGCCTCACCAGCGGATTTTATCGCCCGACGGACCACTGGGAAGTGGTGGGCCTCGATGTCCTCGAGGAGCAGAAAGATCATCTTATGACTCTCGCCAGGCTGCTCTATACGCTGACGCCGAGAAAAGGGCGGGGCGTGCCCTTCTGGATCGATGTGGTGGATAAGAGAGTGAAAGTGTCGCCGGCGGATCTTCAGCTCTTAATGGAAGAGAGCATGGACAGAGATATGATGGAGCGATTCTTTGTATCGGAAAGGGACCGGAGAGTTTAAAAATTTGTATCATGAAAGGAGCATGACATGAAGGGTTTTAGAAGAACGTTTTTACTCATACTACTTGCCATAGTCATTTTGTTTTCATCTGCCCCCACATGGGCGCAGGGGAATGAGCCGGTGCACGTCTATATTTTAATGGACGCCGGATCCATGTTTCCCGAGGAAACTCGTTTCGCCGGCTCCATTACTGATTTTGCCGAGGGAATTAAGAGACAGAACCCGAAAAACCGCGTATCCGTCGTGGTGAAAAACGATACATTATCGGAAGATCGCTACGGCTATTTCTTCGGAAATTACGGCGGATTTACTCATCGTGTGAATCTCATTTTCGGAAACGGCGAACACACCTTTAAAGACAGTATCGCAAAGGTGAAGGAGCTTCAAAAAAAGGACGCCCCGAACTATCGCAAGGTGCTTCTTATTATCGACAATGATTGTGATATTTCCAGGAAAGCCGACCGCGCTTTTGATTTCGTAAAAAGTGATTCGGACTATGGGCGCTATGAAAATCTCGTAACCCGAGGCTTTATGGATACGATGAAAGTGGCGGAGCCTTTCTGCAAAAATCAGGAAGTCTATTCTATTCGCTTTCCCGGCTATAATGGCGACGGCGGACCGAAGGAATATGCGCAATATACTTTAAAAACGAGAGATTTACAAAAACGGATGGGGACGTTAATACTCCATAGCTTACAAAATCAAGGCTATTATCAGATGAAAGAATCGGATGTGGGTGAATTTGAGAGCGTCTTGCGTCGATTTGAAAAGAAGATCATCGAGAATAAGCGGACCCGGGTGCCGGGCCCCTACACGATCACCGAGCGGATTATTTCTGGCGGCGACAATGACCGTACCTACGATGTATCCGTCACCGTGGAGAAAAAGCCCGAAGCGGCATATCTAAGAAATCTTCGCTTCAAGCTGAGCCTTCCCGCCGGATATGAAATCGTAAGAGATAGTAGAGAAGCCGGATACAGTACGGCAAGCGAGGTAAAGCTCGACAATATAAACGGAAAATACACAGATCTTCAGTGGAAGATCCGCTTCCGTGGCAAGACGCCGAAACCCGGGGATAAGATTACCCTCACTTACACAAACGACGATTATCTACCCGAGCGCAGTGTAAAACAATTGGATATTCGCCCCATGGTCTTGCGGGAAAATTACTGGAGTTTCCCGAACTTCGTATCTCTAAAAGACCATGTTTTTTCCAATAGCTATGTTCAATCTCTTTACGACAGCTTGCCGCCGAAAGAGCGCAAGCTTATAGACAAGGGGATGGAGAGAGGTGGTAATTGCTACGGCATGGCCTTTACATCGATTTTGGCCAATGAAAACAAGCTGGATAAGGAACGATTAGCACTGAGGGATTACGAGAATCGTCCCTTAAAAAACAGCGACACCATCGCTAAAGCGACAAAAGACAGTGCGAAGGATATTATCCACCTCTACCAATCCTCCCAATTTTGGTCTGCGCCTCGGGATAAGGCCTTCCGCATAAGAAAGAATAAAACGGGCGTCCAAAAGCTGGTTCAATATATGCACGATGTGGAAAAGAACGGCGCGCCGCCTGTACTTTTTTCTTATGACTATAAGGGGGCGGACGGAAAGTATTGGGGCCACGCTCTCGTTATGTACCATATGACACCGAGCGATAAAACGGGTTATGATTACGTCATCGACTATTATGACTCCAATGATCCCGGCGCTTTAGGAAGCACGAAGCTCTATGTCAACTCCAAGAGCGGACAATTTATTTCCTCGACGGCCTCACTAAATGTGGGAAAAATCACCGATATTGCTCCCCGCATCGACTCATTGGATCCCTTTAAATTAAAAGAAGTGGCCGATGAAGACAGCGTCCTCTTTATTAAGCCGGGAACGGTCTTTCAATTAGAGTCCTTCGAAAGTAAGAAGCGGTGGACTGTCGATACGCGGAACATGGACAATACAAACCTTTCCTGGAGCGCCATTGCCGCCGGTGAAGGCGATAGCTATTACACTATTGCGCTTCCGGAAAAAGGGGCGGGGTATCGCTTAATTTCCACCGAAGGTACGAAGGCCGTGGACGCCATGGTTTCCTACAAAGATCAACTTATAGAAGCCAAGGCGGAAGGAGCGAAGGCTTTCAACTTTAAACCCGACGGGAGCCTGACCTTAGACAGTGCAAAGGGACGTGTGGAAGCGGAATTTGTACGAAACAGTAAAAAGGGAAGGGAAGAAAACTATTATGCCGTCGAGGGAACGGCAGCAGGTACCATCTCCCTTTCCCAAACCGCCGACGGCTTAAAGGGCGAAGGACGCTTAGATAATGCTAAGCTGCGCTATGGCGACGGAAAGAAAAGAGAAGAATCGAAGGAAGTAGGCAACTTTACCGGCGGTTACTTCGCCGGAGCGAAACCTACGGGCCTTCCCTTTAGGGACGTGGCGGAAAGGAGCTGGTATTATCCGGCGGTTCGCTATGTCTACGAAAAAGGGCTTATGGCGGGCCTCGGTGCCGATATTTTCAGCCCGGAAACGTCCATTACCCGGGCGCAAATGGCGCAGATTATTTACAATATGGAAGGCGGACAATCGGCGAAGAACCCCTCTTCCTTTAAGGATGTTCCCGCAAGCCACTGGAGCTATAAGGCGGTGAGCTGGGCCAAGGAAAATAATATCGTGGCGGGATATGGCGACGGCAGCTTTAAGCCGAACGACCCCATTACCCGGCAAGACGCCGTAGCTATAATGTATCGCTACGTGGCGAAAAATAATGAAGCCCTCGGAGCGAAGGTCAATCTGGACCGCTTTAAGGATCGAGGCGATCTTTCGGCCTATGCCGTTCAACCCATGGCGTGGGCGGTAGAAAAGGGCATTATTAACGGCGATACCAGCGGCCGCCTCAATCCGAAGAGTCCCATGAAGCGGGCGGAAATGGCGCAAATTTTAAAAAACGGAGAGAAGGTTCTCCGTTAATCGAAAATAGATCGGAGAGTGCAGATGCAAATAAAAGTATTAGGCTTAACCAATCCCCGGGAGGTTACCGTGGGGAGTCGGGATCATAATTTCCGCGTGGCGGAATTTATTATGATCGACGATCCGGTGCAGGGGACAATTCTAGGGGAAGTGGTGGAGTCCCAAACATATAATCGCTTTATCCCCATGGATATCGGCGGCGATTTTGTCGACGACGACGTCCTCGCCTCCTTAAAACAATTGGGCTACGACATTCACAACGAAACCATTTATATCGCCAAGGTTCGTTTCTTAAGGGAAACCAACGAGCCGCCCCTTACGGGAAGCGACGGCAGGGCGCCGAGATTTTCCGAAATTCGCCATATTCTCGTGCCCACGGAGCCGAAAGACGGCCTCGTCCTCGGGAGCATTCGCAACACCGAATATCTTTACGACGAAATGGAAGACCATCTGAAAAATCTCTACGATCTGTACGAAGAGGGGGCCTCTCACCCCCAACAAGACGTGCCCTATGTGCTGGATCTGCGCGCCATGCACCAATATCCCCACATCGGTATTTTCGGCGGCAGCGGCAGCGGGAAATCTTTCGGCATGCGGGTGATTTTAGAAGAGCTTATGGAGCAGAAAATCCCCGGGGTTATTCTGGATCCCCACTACGAAATGGATTTTACAGAGCCTGCCCAAGGTGGCAAAAGCTACGAAAAGAGTCATCGACGCTTTCAAATCGGAAGTGATGTGGGGATTCGCTTTGAAGATATGTCAAGTGGCGATCTGAAAAACATTTTAGACGCGAAATCCGATCTTTCCGAGGCCATGAAGGGCACGGTGGATTTATTATTCCAAACAGGCAATAATTTCGAGGGATTTCAGGGCCGCATCGAGGATTTAATCGCCGGCCACGAAATCGGCGGCATCGAAAAGATCCGGGAAATGACCATGGAGGCCGGACCCGATCAAAAGGCATGGCAACGGATTCAAAATGTTTTCGAACGCTTCGGCCGCTCTACGAATATTTCTTCCCTCAAGGGAATTTTGTGGCGGGTCAACAGCCTGGAGCGAGACGGCCTCTTCCAAGGAGATTCCACGCCTGTGGAAGAAACTATCTTTCAGGGAAAAATCGCCGTCATTCAAGGCTCCGTCAAGACCATTCAAATGTACGCCACCTATCTCATTCGCAATCTCTACAAAAAGCGCAGAGAGTATAAAGACGATCAGCTTCTGCGCCCGGGTAGCGGCGAATACTTCCCGCCCTTTTTCGTCATTACCGATGAGTCCCACACCTTTGCGCCCAAGGGGATTCCCTC
This sequence comes from Aedoeadaptatus nemausensis, assembly GCF_903819165.1. Taxonomy (GTDB): domain Bacteria; phylum Bacillota; class Clostridia; order Tissierellales; family Peptoniphilaceae; genus Aedoeadaptatus; species Aedoeadaptatus nemausensis. Next base: position 1,412 of record NZ_CAIJCS010000005.1, on the reverse strand, counting down.
CCCGTCCAAATCCGTGATTCGGGAAATCGCACAGGAAGGGCGGAAGTACGGCGTGTTTTTAATCCTCGCCACCCAAAGGCCCACTCTTTTAGACGATACGGTTACCGCCCAGCTCAACTGCAAGATGATTTATAGAACCGTAAGGGCGCAGGATATCGACACCATTCGGGACGAGACGGATATCAGCAAAGAAGAATCGGCGCGGCTCCCTTATCTTCAAACGGGGGATGTGTTTATTTCATCGTCCCATTTGGGACGCACCACTTTTGCGAGAATCCGCATGGCGCGCACCACCTCCCCTCACACGGAAAATCCCTTCGACGAGCTCTTAAAGAGCCGGGGGAAAGATCTGGAAAATCTCCTCACCGCTATCGGCGAATTTCTCCCGGTGTCCGCCTCGGCCAATGTGCTTACCGTGCTCACGGAGCTGGATAAAAAAGGCTTCAGCTACACGAGAGAAAGTCTGCTTTCGGCCCTGGACGACCTCGTAGACGAGGGCAAGCTTCAAAAGACGGAAGATTTCTTGGGCAACAGTCGCTACGACAGAGCATAAAATAAAAAAAGCATTCGGCTTAAGGGTCGAATGCTTTTTCGGAGTTAACAATGATAAATTATTTTACAAAAGAAGAAAAATTACTTTGGATACTATCGGCACTGGCCATTATATTCTCATTTGCTTGGGGCGGCGGCGACATGGTTACGCTTATCGCCTCCCTCATGGGGATTACTTCGATTTTATTTGACGCCAAGGGCAATCCCTTCGGCCAGATTTTAATGGTGATCTTCAGTTTGATTTACGGCGTTATTTCTTACAGTTACGCCTATTACGGCGAGATGATCACGTATTTGGGCATGACCATGCCCATGGCAGTTCTGGCCTTTATTGCCTGGATGCGCCATCCCTACAAAGGGGATAAAAGTGAAGTGGAAGTGGCGACGATGACGAGAGGAGAATATAAGATCATGGCGGTGTTAGCCGTGGCGGTTACCTTTATCTTTTACTTTATCCTCCGCTATTTCGGCACGGCCAATCTTTACCCCAGTACCCTTTCGGTCACCACGAGTTTTATCGCCGTTTACCTCACCTATAAGAGGAGCCATTACTTCTCCATGGCCTATGTGGCAAACGATGTGATTCTCATCGTGCTGTGGACCTTCGCTGCACTGGAGGATGTGCGCTACGCATCGGTGGCGGTATGTTTCGTGGCCTTTTTAGCCAACGATCTCTACGCTTATTATTGTTGGCGTCGCATGGGGGAGCGTCAACGACGAGAGATATTAGAATAGCAAGCAATAAAAAACGCTCGGTGGCATGCACTGACCCCCAAAAGTTGGACCAAGAAATCCAACCTTCGGGGGTCTTTTAATGGCAAAATATAGTTATGAATTGAAGAAGAAAATTGTCGAAGAAT
>NZ_CAIJCS010000004.1:2982-4471 GCF_903819165.1 Aedoeadaptatus nemausensis | reverse complement strand
CCGGCAATTTCCTACTCTCCCAGGTCGTTACCAACCAAGTACCATCGGCGTTAAGAGGCTTAACTTCTGTGTTCGGCATGGGTACAGGTGTGTCCCTCTTGCTATCGTCACCGGACGAACCATTCTGCATATACAATCTATCTTGGTCAAGTCTTCGACCGATTAGTATCTCTTAGCTACATACATTGCTGCACTTCCACCTGAGACCTATCAACCTTGTGGGCTACAAGGGGTCTTATCATATGAGGGAAATCTCATCTCGAGGGGGGCTTCGTGCTTAGATGCTTTCAGCGCTTATCCCGTCCAAACTTAGCTACTCAGCCGTGCCATTGGCATGACAACTGATACACCAGCGGTTTGTCCATCCCGGTCCTCTCGTACTAAGGACAGACCCTCTCAAATTTCCTACGCCCACGACGGATAGGGACCGAACTGTCTCACGACGTTCTGAACCCAGCTCGCGTGCCTCTTTAATGGGCGAACAGCCCAACCCTTGGGACATGCTTCAGCCCCAGGATGAGACGAGCCGACATCGAGGTGCCAAACCTCCCCGTCGATGTGGACTCTTGGGGGAGATAAGCCTGTTATCCCCAGGGTAGCTTTTATCCGTTGAGCGATGGCCCTTCCACTCGGTACCACCGGATCACTAAGTCCTGCTTTCGCATCTGCTCGAGTTGTCGCTCTCGCAGTTAAGCTTCCTTTTGCCTTTGCACTCTACGCACGATTTCCGACCGTGCTGAGGAAACCTTTGAACGCCTCCGTTACTGTTTGGGAGGCGACCGCCCCAGTCAAACTGCCCGACTGACAGTGTCCCTCTTCCGGATTCACGGAAGTAGGTTAGAATTTCAGAATGAATAGAGTGGTATCCCAAGGGCGACTCCCGAAACACTGGCGTGCTCCGTTCCAAGTCTCCCACCTATCCTGTACAGTCCATTCCAAAATCCAATATCAGCCTACAGTAAAGCTCCATGGGGTCTTTCCGTCCTGTCGTGGGTAAGCGGCATCTTTACCGCTACTACAATTTCACCGGATCCTTTGTTGAGACAGTGCCCAAATCGTTACACCTTTCGTGCGGGTCGGAACTTACCCGACAAGGAATTTCGCTACCTTAGGACCGTTATAGTTACGGCCGCCGTTTACTGGGGCTTCAGTTCTGAGCTTCGCTTGCGCTAACTCGTTCCATTAACCTTCCAGCACCGGGCAGGTGTCAGCCCCTATACTTCGTCTTTCGACTTCGCAGAGACTTGTGTTTTTGGTAAACAGTCGCTTGGGCCTTTTCACTGCGGCCCCCCTTAGGGGGCTCCCCTTCTCCCGAAGTTACGGGGTCATTTTGCCGAGTTCCTTAACAAAGGTTTTTCCGCTCGTCTTAGGATTCTCTCCTCACCTACCTGTGTCGGTTTACGGTACGGGCGACAAAACGCGAATAGTGGCTTTTCTTGGCAGTATGGAGTCAGCTCCTTCTCTACTTGTTTTCGATACGCATCACACT
>NZ_CAIJCS010000004.1:1775-2886 GCF_903819165.1 Aedoeadaptatus nemausensis | reverse complement strand
TTACACGCCTCACCAACCGGGCGCTACGCTTATCCTCCTGCGTCCCCACATCTTCATTGCGTTTGCCGGTACAGGAATTTCCACCTGTTGTCCATCGACTACGCCTTTCGGCCTCGCCTTAGGTCCCGACTTACCCTGAGTGGACGAGCCTTCCTCAGGAAACCTTGGGTTTTCGACGGGTGAGATTCTCACTCACCTCTCGCTACTCATGCCAGCATTCTCTCTTCTGTACACTCCACAATGCCTTACAGCTTTTGCTTCGATGCGTACACAATGCTCCTCTACCAATCCATAATGGATTCCACAGCTTCGGTATCGTGTTTAGCCCCGGTTATCTTCGGCGCAGAGTCACTTGACTAGTGAGCTATTACGCACTCTTTCAATGTATGGCTGCTTCTAAGCCAACATCCTAGTTGTCTCAGTAACTCCACATCCTTTTCCACTTAACACGAATTTTGGGACCTTAGCTGGTGGTCTGGGCTGTTTCCCTTTCGACTATGAAGCTCATCCCACATAGTCTGACTCCGGAGGATCATGTCGTCGGTATTCGGAGTTTGATAGGTCGCGGTAACTTGGTTAAGCCCCTTGACCATTCAGTGCTCTACCCCCGAGACATTTCCGTCCAGGCTAGCCCTAAAGCTATTTCGAGGAGAACCAGCTATCTCCGCGTTCGTTTGGCTTTTCACCCCTATCCACAGGTCATCCGATAACTTTTAAACGTTACCCGGTTCGAGCCTCCATTGCCTTTTACGGCAACTTCACTCTGCCCATGGATAGATCACGCGGTTTCGGGTCTATGACCTCTAACTCTTCGCCCTGTTCAGACTCGCTTTCGCTGCGGCTCCGGCGCTCGACGCCTTAACCTCGCTAAAAATCATAACTCGCTGGCCCGTTCTACAAAAAGTACACGATCGTGGTACGAAACCACTTTCGCTGCTTGTAAACATCCGGTTTCAGATTCTATTTCACTCCCCTCCCGGGGTTCTTTTCACCTTTCCCTCACGGTACTATGCACTATCGGTCACCAAGGAGTATTTAGCCTTAGGGGGTGGTCCCCCTATGTTCCCACCGGGTTTCACGTGCCCTGTGGTACTCGTTTAGAGTAGTTTGT
>NZ_CAIJCS010000004.1:0-1677 GCF_903819165.1 Aedoeadaptatus nemausensis | reverse complement strand
TCCATCTTTGTGGCTCCTGCCCGCAGGCAAGAGCCTTCTTCCTTAGAAAGGAGGTGATCCAGCCGCACCTTCCGATACGGCTACCTTGTTACGACTTCACCCCAGTCATTGACCCTACCTTCGACGGCTGCCTCCTTGCGGTTAGCTCGCCGGCTTCGGGTATTGCCAACTCCCATGGTGTGACGGGCGGTGTGTACAAGACCCGGGAACGCATTCACCGCAGCATTCTGATCTGCGATTACTAGCAACTCCGACTTCATGCAGGCGAGTTGCAGCCTGCAATCCGAACTGGGATCGGTTTTTTGAGATTCGCTTGAGATCGCTCTGTCGCTGCCCTCTGTACCGACCATTGTAGCACGTGTGTAGCCCAGGACATAAAGGGCATGATGATTTGACGTCATCCCCACCTTCCTCCGATTTATCATCGGCAGTCCCTCTAGAGTTCCCACCATTACGTGCTGGCAACTAGAAGTAAGGGTTGCGCTCGTTGCGGGACTTAACCCAACATCTCACGACACGAGCTGACGACAACCATGCACCACCTGTATTAGCGTTTCCGAAGAAAAAACTTTATCTCTAAAGTGGGCGCTAGTATTTCAAGTCCTGGTAAGGTTCTTCGCGTTGCTTCGAATTAAACCACATGCTCCGCTGCTTGTGCGGGTCCCCGTCAATTCCTTTGAGTTTCATGCTTGCGCACGTACTCCCCAGGCGGAGTGCTTAGTGTGTTAACGACGGCACCGAGGTATGACCCCCGACACCTAGCACTCATCGTTTACGGCGTGGACTACCAGGGTATCTAATCCTGTTTGCTACCCACGCTTTCGTTCCTCAGCGTCAGTTGAAGTCCAGCAAGTCGCCTTCGCCACCGGTATTCCTCCTAATATCTACGCATTCCACCGCTACACTAGGAATTCCACTTGCCTCTCCTTCACTCAAGCTTGACAGTTTCCGATGCTTACGAAAGTTGAGCTTTCGCCTTTTACATCGGACTTGCCATGCCGCCTGCGAACCCTTTACGCCCAGTAATTCCGGACAACGCTCGCCCCCTACGTATTACCGCGGCTGCTGGCACGTAGTTAGCCGGGGCTTCCTCCTATGGTACCGTCATTATCTTCCCATAGGACAGAGCTTTACGATTCGAAAACCTTCATCGCTCACGCGGCGTCGCTGCATCAGGGTTTCCCCCATTGTGCAAGATTCCCCACTGCTGCCTCCCGTAGGAGTTTGGACCGTGTCTCAGTTCCAATGTGACCGTTCACCCTCTCAGGCCGGTTACTGATCGTCGTCTTGGTAGGCCGTTACCCCACCAACTAACTAATCAGACGCGAGGCCATCTCTCACCGCTAGCACTTTAACCATTTTAAGATGCCAGAAAATGGTGTCATACGGTATTAATCCCGGTTTCCCGAGGCTATCCCGTTGTGAGAGGCAGGTTCCTCACGCGTTACTCACCCGTTCGCCGCTAATCCGACTCAAATCACCCCGAAGGGATCAATGAATGTTCATCGCTCGACTTGCATGTGTTAGGCGCGCCGCCAGCGTTCGTCCTGAGCCAGGATCAAACTCTCAATAAAAACTTTGAGTTTGCTTAGCTCAAACACTGACTGTGTTCCGCTTTAAGCTTATAGATTTGTTATGGTTTATTCTCTTATACCATTTAATTAACTTGGTTCAAGT
>NZ_CAIJCS010000003.1 GCF_903819165.1 Aedoeadaptatus nemausensis | reverse complement strand
GTAACCCGGTCCCCAAGATTTGGACATTTCCCCTACCTTAATCGTGTATAATTCAAATAAGGAGGTAAACCATGGGACGAGGAAAACTAACAACTGAAGAGCAAGCCATCCTACGCGCCAATCCTAATGTCGAATCGGTGGACGATTACCGAATCCTTTACACCACAGCTTTTAAAAGGCATTTCATTGATGCCCTTACCATGGGCAAGCGACCGAAACAAATCTTTATTGAGGCCGGATTTGATCCTGAAATTCTAGGCGACAAACGGATCGAACGTGCTACCGACCGGTGGAAAAAAGGCCATATTCGAGAAGTACTACGCGCTTCTGTTGACGAAAATGCCGTAAATGAAGCCCTCAAAGCCATTGACGACATCGACGACATGAGAAAAGCAAAAGACAAACTGGCAAAGCAAGAAAAAATCATTCAACAACAAGCCGCGGAGATCGAAGCATTAAAAAAAGCTGGCTGGCTAGGAGGGAGGCGATGCGACAAGAAGGCCTATGGAACGACTGATCTTTGTAAGATCGTAGAAGAAACCGTCCAAACCTACGGAACAACCATCAATATTAAAGCCCTTTGCAAAAATCTTCAGTTGCCACGAAGCACTTACTACTACTACAAAGCCAGCAAAGAAAACCGGCAACGAAGAGAAGAAGCAGATCGAGAAGCCCTGTACTTCATACAAAAAGCCTATGACCATAGCGGCAAATATTACCACAAAGGCAGCCGCTCCCTTCACATGGTCCTGAAAAACGACTACGACATCATCTACAACCGCAAAAAAATCCAACGCATCATGCGGAAATATCAACTCAAATGCCCTGTGAAAAAAGCACGGCCCTACGACAAACGGAAAAACGACGGCCAAGAAAGCAAAATCGCACCCAACCGCGTCAAGCGCGCCTTCAAGCCCGGCAAAGCAAGAAAACTCTTCCTCACCGACATCACCTACATCAAACACCAAGG
>NZ_CAIJCS010000002.1 GCF_903819165.1 Aedoeadaptatus nemausensis | reverse complement strand
GGTATGTCAAAGGTAAAAGCAGTATCTGGTGCAACAGGCTCCGACTTTGATGCCCTAAGGGAAAAGGCTCGTGAAATGGGGGCCAAGACCAAGTTCTCAGCATCTGAAGCGGCAGAGGCTATGAACTACATGGCTATGGCTGGTTGGAAAAGTAAAGATATGATTAGTGGTATTGAAGGAGTCATGAACCTTGCTGCAGCTAGTGGTGAGGATCTAGCTACTACTTCAGATATCGTTACAGATGCCCTTACAGCCTTTGGTTTAAAAGCTGAAGACTCTTCTCACTTTGCTGATGTTCTTGCTGCTGCATCATCTAATGCCAATACCAATGTTTCATTAATGGGTGAAACCTTCAAATATGCTGCACCTATTGCTGGGACACTTGGCTATTCAGTTGAAGATACAGCAGTAGCTATAGGTTTAATGGCTAACGCAGGAATAAAAGGCTCACAAGCAGGGACCGCTTTAAGGTCTGGACTAACAAGACTCGCATCACCAACTAAAGAAGTTATTAATGGAATGTCCATGTT
>NZ_CAIJCS010000001.1 GCF_903819165.1 Aedoeadaptatus nemausensis | reverse complement strand
TATTATGGCAAAAGGAAAATTTGAAAGAACCAAACCGCACGTTAACGTCGGCACCATCGGCCACGTTGACCACGGCAAAACCACCCTTACCGCAGCAATCACCCTTGTATTAAACAAGAGATTCGGCAGCGGTGAATTCGTAGACTACGCAAACATCGACAAAGCACCCGAAGAAAGAGAACGTGGTATTACCATCTCCACCTCTCACGTAGAATACGAAACCGAAAAACGTCACTACGCACACGTTGACTGCCCGGGTCACGCGGACTACGTTAAAAACATGATCACCGGTGCTGCACAAATGGACGGCGCCATCCTCGTCGTATCCGCAGCAGACGGCCCCATGCCCCAAACCCGTGAGCACATCCTGCTCGCACGTCAAGTAGGCGTACCCAAAATCGCAGTCTTCCTTAACAAACAAGACCAAGTAGACGACGACGAACTAATCGAACTCGTTGAAATGGAAGTACGCGACCTCTTAAGCGAATACGACTTCGACGGCGACAACACCCCCATTACCGTAGGAAGTGCACTTAAAGCCCTAGAAGATCCGGACAGCGAATGGGGCGACAAAATCGTAGCCCTTATGGACACCGTCGACGAATGGATCGAAGACCCCGTTCGTGACATCGACCACCCCTTCCTCATGCCTGTAGAAGACATCTTCACCATTACCGGTCGTGGTACCGTAGCTACAGGACGTGTAGAACGCGGCGTCATCAAAGTAAACGACAACGTCGAAATCGTAGGTCTTACCGACGAAAAACGCACCGTCGTCGTTACCGGAGTTGAAATGTTCAGAAAACAACTCGACCAAGCCGAAGCAGGCGACAACGTCGGCCTACTCCTTCGTGGTGTACAAAGAGATGACATCGAGCGCGGCCAAGTATTGGCAGCCCCCGGCAGCATCCATCCCCACACCAAATTCGAAGCCGAAGTATACGTACTGAGCAAAGAAGAAGGTGGACGTCACACCCCGTTCTTCAACGGCTACCGTCCCCAATTCTACTTCAGAACCACCGACGTAACCGGCGACATCACCCTACAAGACGGCGTAGAAATGGTTATGCCCGGCGACAACGC